>JBBQWO010000009.1:0-113432 GCA_038210535.1 Fimbriimonadales bacterium
TTCGAGAAGGACAGGCGAGACCCAGAACTGCTCAAGATGCGCGGTGCTTTCGATGCGACAAAGCCGCGGATGCTCGCCAGCCAGGGCCGAAGCAAGCGCAACCTCGACGGCTTCTCGATCGGTGGCTAGAGCCAAGGGCAAAGGACCTTCGCGGGTGTTCATGCCGTTCGGTTCGCTTGCCGTAACGACGTTGATGTAGGTTGCATAGGCGTCGTACTCTCGGGCGAATCGTTCGGTAGTGAAGTCGGCGCAGCCGATCCCTATGCCATTACCCAGTGATTCTGGGGTTAAGGACAGCGGCACGATGCGGCGAATATCCGGCTTCCGATCGCCTGTTGCTCCGAACCGCCACCGACCTACCACGCTGGGATGCATTCCGGTGCCGGCGATGTTCTTTCCGAAGCGGTCGATGACAAGAACGTCGAGTTGCTCGAAGGGCAATGTCGCGAAGTATCGATGAGAAGCTCGAAGGAGCCTTTGGTCGGCCTCGAGAAATGCCTCGTAGGTCGCAGGAACAACCTCGATGATCACCGGCTTGCGATAAGCGTTCTCGACTACTGCGATGCCAAAAAGAATTTCGGCTTTTGCCAGCGTGACCTTTGGAACGGCCTTGACAGATTCCCAGAGGCCGTGACTGTGAATCTGCCGGGCACCGGACTGATTTCCTAGGCCCACGGCCGTCATTTTCAGGAGCCCGCTTGCGATCCCCTCGGTGCTCTCTGGGTGCGCTTTTGTCCAGCCGAGAACAATAATCCCATCAAGATGGGAAGCAGCTTCGTCGAGGTGAGCTACCGCACCGGTTTCGCTCGTGCCAAGTTCGATTGTGGACATTGTCGCCAAAACGGAAGCCTGGATTGACTCCTCGGTGACGCCCAAGCGCCGCAACACCTCAGTCTGTCCTTCCACGGTGGCTCTACCATGGCTACCCATCGACGGCAACAAGACAGGCTCGGCCCGGAACGACCGAATGGCATCAGCGATCCCCTGAAGCAGTTGAACGAATCCGCCCATGTCGCGACTACCGGCGGTGATTCCGATGCGATCTCCTGCGGCTGCCGATAATCCGGCGGCCAGCAGCCTTTGCTTGGTCTCCTCACGAACGTCGGAAATGTGGTCCGATGCAAACTGCCGCCGAACCAGGGTCATTTCCGGAATCGGTTGTCTAGGCAGCGGCATCGTCGGAATCTGCATGCTTTGAACGATAGCACCATACTTCACAAGATGCTTTCTCTCCTGCTCATGACGGCCTTAGCCACGGACGACGTCAAGCCACTAGCTCCCATTCCCACACCACGACAGGTGGCATGGCAAAAGATGTCCCAGTACGCGTTCGTCCACTTCGGCCCGAACACGTTTACGGACGCCGAATGGGGTGAGGGTAAGGAGGATCCGAAGGTGTTTAACCCAACTGCGATGGATTGCGGGCAGTGGGCTCGGACTGCCAAGTCTGCCGGACTCACTGGCATCATCATCACCGCCAAGCATCACGATGGCTTCTGCCTTTGGCCCAGCAAGTACTCGAAGCACACCGTGGCTCAAAGCCTCTACAGAGGCGATGTGCTGCGAGAGTTGAGCGAAGCCTGCAAAAGAGAAGGGCTGAAAATGGGCGTGTACTTATCGCCGTGGGATCGTAATCATCTCTCTTATGGCACGCCCGAATACAACCTGGTCTTTGCCAACATGCTTCGAGAAGTGCTGACTTCTTATGGACCAATTTTCGAAGTTTGGTTTGATGGTGCGAACGGCGAGGGGCCCAACGGGAAGAAACAGATTTATGACTGGCCCCTGTTCGAGCAAACGGTTCGCAAGTATCAGCCGGAAGCCGTGATCTTCAGCGATGCCGGTCCTGACATTCGGTGGGTCGGAAATGAGGCGGGCCACTCTGATCCCGAATGCTGGTCCACCATCGATCGAGATCGATACGTTGCCGGGACACCGCTTTATCAGGAGCTGACAAAGGGCAAGCGGGGAGGCAAAAATTGGGTCCCCGCAGAATGTGACGTGTCGATTCGACCAGGTTGGTTCTATCACGCGACTCAAGACAAGCAAGTTAAATCGCCCGAGACGCTGATGAAGCTGTGGGAAGAAAGCGTGGGTCAGAATGGCTCATTTCTGCTAAACATCCCGCCAGACCGCCGCGGGCTTTGGCATGAGAACGACGTTCAATCCCTGCTTGGTTGGCGCAAGCTGCTAAACGAGACGTACGGGAAGGACTTAGCTCTCGGCGCTCAGTTTTCGGCCAGTTCAGAATCGCCGGGGCACCGCGCTCAGGCACTGGGAGATAGCGACGGCGCGTCTTATTGGGCTTCCTCGGAGAAGAGGGCTTCGATTGAGATGGTTCTGCCCAGACACGTGGTTTTTGACAGAATAGAACTCCGGGAGCCGATTGCCTTGGGCCAACGCATTGCTGCGTTCTCCATTGAAGGCCTAGTGGATGGCAAATGGGTCGAGTTGTCGAAGCAATCCACGGTGGGCAATCGCAGAATCGTGCGAGTGCCAAAAACCAAATCTGACAGGATTCGCATCGGGATCACGGATGCGCTGGCCCCGCCGGTCCTGAGCAGTATCTCGGTGTATTGGACTGGGCGCTAAGCTCGCAGCTCTCTCAGATATTCGTGAACCAACTGAACAGCAGCAGCACCTTGACCTACGGCGCTTGCAATACGCTTGATTGAGCCAGCCTTCACGTCGCCCACCGCAAAGACGCCGGGCATGCTGGTCTCGAGGTGCATGGGGGGCCGCTTAAGGGGCCAGCGCCCGCCCGGTGCCCTCAAGATGTCATTGCCGGTTTGGATATATCCGGTTTTGTCTCTGACGATCTCTCGAGGCAGCCAATCCGTGCGTGGGTCGGCGCCGATAAAGACAAAGATCGAGCTACAAGCGATCTCTTCGCCATCTGCGACGATGGATGTCAGAGAGTCTTCGCCGCGTAGTTCCTCGATGCAAACGCCCTCGATCAGCGTGATGGCTTCCGATTGTCGAATGCGGTCGATCAAGTAGCTTGACATCACGTTGTCGATAGAAGGGTCTCGCATGATCAGATAGACCTTGCTTGCGTATTGGGCGAAGTGCAAGGCAGCCTGGCCAGAGGAGTTGCCTCCTCCTACGACGGCTACGACTTCCTGCTCGCATTCGACGGCTTCCGAGTAAGAGGCACCGTAATAAACACCTTTGCTGAACAGCCGGTCTTCGCCAGGGACATTGAGGCGGCGGTAGGCCACTCCCATCGCCAGAATGACGGCTCGGCTCGCAATTTCCTTGCCTGTGGCGAGCCGCACCCGCCGGTAAGTGTCCGTTGACCTGATGGCGGTCACTTCTTGGGGGCTCAAAATTTCTACATTGAAACGCTCGGCTTGATCGGTTGCCCGTCTCGCCAAATCTGCCCCCGAGAGCCCTTGCGGGAAACCCAAGTAGTTCTCGATCATGGTGCTGCAACCGGCCTGCCCACCCGTCGCTTCGCCTTCGACCACAACCGTCTTGAGCCCTTCGGATGCTCCATAGACAGCCGCCGCGAGACCTCCCGGTCCTCCCCCAACGATGATAAGGTCGTAGTAGCTGGACTCGGGCTCCACTTTTAGTCCAATCTGTTCGGCAACTTCCGCGAGGGTTGGGGCATCCAGCTGCGTTCCGTCGGCCAAGAACAGGCAGGGCAGCTTCGCTCCGCTCTTGAGCAGTGACTCAACCGTGGGATCGTGCTCATTCTCGCTCACATCGGTCCACTCGTAGGGCGCCTGATTGCGAGCAAGAAAGTCCTTGAGCACGTGGCTCTCTGGATCCCATCGAAGGCCGTACATCCGGATCACGCCAGCCTTGGGCTCATGAAGCGCAGCCCAGTCTTCAAGCAGATCAGAAACAACCGGATAGAGCCGGTCTTGAGCAGGCTGCCATGGTTTGACGATGTAATAATGCGCGAGCCGCTCCGCCATCGCCTGAATGGCTCGGGGCTTGTCCATGTAGGGGACCAGCAGTGCTCGTTTGGCTTCGGAATGCTGCTCCGAGATTTCGCCGATTAGCCGCTCGTAGCCAATGTCGCAAAGAAGCAGCGCCAGACGGCGGCTATCTTTCAGCAGTCGCTGCCCAATCTCACGCCCTTTCGCCTCGCTGTTGGCCGTGAGCAGGTGAATGCCGCGAAAACGTGCGCGAAGATCGTCTGCCATCAGACAGGTGATCTCGCTATCGGGATCTACAACAAGGACAACCGGACGACTCATGGGGCACCATCAGGGTACCGCTCTAGACGCCCTTCTTGCGAATGCGGTTGGGTGCCTTCTTGTCCTGCGTTTTAGGGACGACCACATCGTGCTCGGCTTGTCCCTCCTTCTTTTCTTTCAGCTTGTCCACGGCAGCCTGGATGTCTTTCTTGGATGGTCGCTTCATAGCCTTACGGTACCAGGTTCGCTGGAGTTGGGCCGGACTGCCTGCGGAGCCGAAAGCAGATATCGTCTTGGTGACCGTTCAGACAACGCATTCACTGCTCGCCGGGAGACATTCGCCAGTCGACGAGGCTAGCGAACGAGTTGGGTGAGGTCTGACACGTCCGATTCAGTAAGTTGCCAGTCCGCCGCCGCAACGTTCTGATCGATTTGCTCCGGCTTCGTCGCTCCCGCAATGACGCTGGCAACCGGCTCATGGGCAGCTAGCCAGGCGAAGGCTAATTCAAGGATCAAATGCCCTCTCTCGTTGGCGAACGTTGTAAGGCGCTCCACGCGACTCCAGTTCTCCTCCGTCATGTAGCGATCTATCAGCCCAGGCGAAGCCGCGAATCGGGTGCCGCCCGGGATGTCCTTCCCACGCTCGTACTTCCCGCTCAGCATCCCGCTCGCAAGAGGAAAATAGGGCAGGAGACCGAGGCCCTTCGCTTTCAGCACGGGGATGAGTTCGCTTTCAGCTTCGCGCTGGAGCAGGCTGTATTCGTCCTGAGCCGACACAAAGGCCGTCATACCTTGGGCAGCGCTGATCCAATCGGCATCGACCACTTTCCAAGCGGGATGATTCGAGCAACCAATGTAACGCACCTTGCCCGCTTGCACCAGGTTATCCAGAGCCTTAAGGGTTTCTTCGAGAGGCACCGATTCGTCCGGCATGTGAATTTGATACAGGTCGATCGTGTCAGTTTGGAGCCTCTGCAGACTCGCCTCCGCCGCACGCTCGATGTACGCTGCTGAGGCTCCCTTTAGCGTTTCTTCTTCATCCATGTTGCCGCCGAACTTCGTGGCCAAAATGATGTCTTTTCGGCGATTCCCAAGACACTTGCCTAGAATCGCCTCCGAGCCGCCTTTGCTTCCGTAGATGTCGGCGGTGTCAAAAAGCGTGATGCCCTTCTCGATCGCTCGGTCGATGACGAGACGGGAGGCAGCTTCGTCGATGCGGCCACCAAAATTGTTGCAACCGAGACCGATCAGGGAGACTTCTGGGCCGTTCTTTCCGAGCCTGCGATGTTTCATTTTTGTAAGGACCTGAGAGTGGCCAAGTCTCGCTCGTGCCCCTCGTTTTCTACCGGAGTCTCAAGGATGATCGGGATGTTTGCGAGCCTCTGATCGTTCACCAGGAACCGGAACGGCTCCAAACCCAGTTCCCCTTCTCCAATGTGAGCGTGACGGTCTACCCGGCTGCCAAGCCCCTTTTTGCTATCGTTGCAGTGAATAACCTTGAGCCGCGGGATTCCGATCAATTTATCGAAATCCTTCCACGTAGCCTCATAAGTGTCCCGACTCCGGAGATCGTAACCCGCTACGAACACGTGGCACGTGTCCAGGCAAACCCCCACCCTTTCATGCCAGTTCAACAGGTCTAAGATTTTGGCGAAGTGCTCGAACTTTGCCATGAGCGCACTGCCCTGACCCGCGGTCGTTTCCATGCAGATCGTGACACTTTCCGGAGTCTCCGCAAGCACTTTCTTGAGGGATTCGGCGACACAACCAAGTCCTGCTTCCTCGCCTTGGCCCATATGCGCGCCCATGTGACTGACCACGTAGGGGATGCCGTATTTGGCGCAGCGTTCGACCTCCCCTCTCATCGCGCCAATACTCTGATCCAACTTGCCTGCATCGATAGAGCAGAGATTGATGAGATAGCTGTCGTGGCTAACGAGATGCTTGATGCCGGTCTCTTTTACTGCCGCTTTAAAGTCATCCGCCATCTGATCGGTGACTTCTTTCGAGCGCCACTGCTGAGGGCTCGAAGTGAAGACCTGGACAGCACTGAAGCCGATCTCCCTCGCTTGCCGGATGGCCTTTGGCAGACCTCCCGAGGCTGACATGTGGGCGCCTAGGAGCTTGGCTGGCATTGACCCAGCGTACCGAATAGGGTGGCGGCTTGAGGTGAACTCTAAGTCTCACGGGGCAAACTTTGGCGAGCGTTGAAAGAATTTGCGCAAGAATAGAAGGATGATCGCAACGCTCACCGCTCTACTCATCTTCCAAGGCGTCAACACGTTAAGCCCCGAAGAGTCGAACGCCGGCTGGAAGCTGCTTTTCGATGGCACAACGACTGCTGGGTGGAAGAACTTCAAGGCCGACACCATTCAGAAAGGCTGGAAGGTTGTGGATGGAACCCTGAAGTGCGTCGATCCGCACAATGCGCAGGACATCGTCACGACCGCAAAATACGACTGGTTTGAGCTCAAGCTGGACTACAACTTGGACAAGGGCCAAAACAGCGGAGTGATGTTCCACGTCGCGGATGATGGCGATGCCACCTGGCAAAGTGGGCCGGAGGTTCAGCTTTACGACGACGAGGGGGTGGAGGGGGCCGAAAAGTCAGGATGGCTCTATCAACTCTATAAGTCCAAGGTGGACGCCTCCAAGCCAGCCGGACAGTGGAACACGCTGCGGATGGTCATTTCGCCTGAGGGATGTCTCACCGAGATCAACGGCACCCCGTATTACGAGTACAAGCTTTGGAGCGATGACTGGAACACGCGGGTGGCCAAGAGCAAGTTCTCTTCCTACGCGAACTTTGGAAAGTTAAAGACAGGCACCATCGGCATTCAGGGTGATCATGGCGTAGTGGCTTTCCGCAACATAAAGGTTCGACCCATCAAGGTTCCTGCCTTAAACTAAAATGGCATTAGACGTTTACGTCGGTCCGCTATCGCGGTATCACGCGGGCGATTGGAAGACGGTAGCGCAAGTTGCTGCTGAGGCTCAAGGGGTGGAATACCGCATCGTCCGTCCAGACGGTGAAGGCGAAGGGGCTCCTCCTGCGGTGGTCGCAGAGGTCGTGGCTTCTTGGCAGGACCAGATTGGACACATTGTCGAAGCCAATGGCGTGGAGCCCAATCGTTGGGAAGACCATGCGGCGGTCGATTACGTGTCAGATCGTCCCGGCTGGGAGGGCCTCGCGGGCCTTCTCTTTAAGTTCGCCTACCTCTTGGAGCCGGAGTTGACAGAGCCCGCTCTGGTTCCCGACTTCTCGGAGGTTAGCAGCGATCCGGCCTTTCGGAAGGCCATGGATGAGCCCGGCTATCTGCATATCCTTGCCGCATGCGAACTTTGGATCCCGGGCCAGTTCGAGTTCTTCTTTGAGTCACAAACAGTGGCCGGGCAGCCTCTCGGGATCAGTTCGCTTCTGATGCTCAATGCTGCTCTCGATGAGATGTGCGAACTATGGGGAAAGGATCGGCTGGCCCTGCGCGGCGTAGCGACCGAACAGCCAGCCCCTGAAACCCCGCTGGATGAGGCAGCATTCCACGGGCTGGTCGTCTTCAGCCGCCTTGCACTTGAAGCGGCTGAGCGAAACGTGCCGATGATCCTGGATTACTGATTCGGTCTTTAAGGAAGCCAGCCTGCCCGGAATCTTGGGCGAATGAGCTCGTCAAACTCGCTGGTGCCCTTCGTTTGCATTTTCCGAGCGTCCCACTCCACCTTCGGCCCGTTGGCCCAGATAGCCAAATTCCCGAGAAGGACCGTCTCCGTGAGAGGGCCGGCATAGTCGAAGTTGGATCGCGCGGGCTTCCCACCTTGAGCGGCGCGGAAGAATTCCTCCATGTGGCCCGGCGATTCGTCGACGGCGATGTCGGGCATGGGTGCTCCGCCAATGAGCGTGAACTGAGTGTTCGACTCATCTGGGCTGTAGACGGTTGCGTTCTCGCATACCACCAGGACCCCGTTGCCGCCGTATTGCACACCAGGTGCTAGGGACGCGGCTGGTTTCTTGCCGCCGTCGTACCAGTGCAACATCAACGGGGGACGGCCTGCGCGGGCACCGAATTCGTAGTGGACGATCGCCCACTCGGGGAAGCTTTCTCGATTATGTCCGCTCGTCTCAGCCTGAACGGAGAGCGGGTCGCGGAGATCGAGCGCCATATAGGGCATGTTGAAGATATGGCATCCCATGTCTCCGAGCGAGCCGGTGCCGAAGTCCCAAAAGCCGCGCCACGCGAACGGGTGATACCCTGCGCCGTAGGGCCGGTCGGGTCGTGGGCCAAGCCAGAGATTCCAGTCGAGCCCCTTAGGAGCGGTTGCGGGCGCGGGTCTGCTCATACCTTGCGCCCACCAGCCACCTGCACGGTCGGTCCAGAGGTGAATCTCCTTCACTTTTCCGAAGGTCCCTTTTTGAATATGCGCAGCCGCCTTCCGCATGGGGGTGCTGGCGGTGCTTTGATTGCCCATCTGGGTGGCGACTTTCTTTTGCCGGGCAAGGTTCGTTAAGTGGCGGGCCTCCCATATGGTGCGCGTCAGGGGCTTTTCGCAATAGGTGTGCAAACCTTGGCGCATCGCCATCGAAGCGGCAATGGAGTGATGATGGTCCGGGGTGCTGATGACGACCGCATCGAGGCCGCCCTTCATGCGCTCAAGCATCACGCGATAGTCTTCAAAGGTAGAGGCGCTGGAATGCTGCACGAGCGCTCGCGCCGTGTTCTGAACATCGACGTCGGCGAGTGCGACGACATCGCCGTACTGGGCGGCCCATTCCATGCCGCTCCACCCTTTGCCACCGCAGCCGATGATGCCCAGTCGAAGCCGTTTTGGCCTGCCCTGCGCTTCCGCCTTCCCCACTGCAAGTCCTGCTAGCATCGCTGCCGAGCCTGCCAACACGTCACGTCTCGATATCTCTCGCGCCATCGGGCTCAGTTTAGCGTGATAATCAAGGGAATGCGGATTGGTGAGTATCAAGAATTGCGGATTGAGCGAGAGGCACCCCAGGGTGTGTATCTATCGGACGGCGAGGCAGACGTGCTTTTGCCGCGTGCACAAGTCCCTGAAAACGCCCGGCCGGGCGACAAAGTGCGGGTGTTCGTGCTCACCGATTCCGAGGATCGTCCCATTGCCACGACGAAGCGGCCCTTTGCGGCGGTCGGAGACTTTGCGATGCTCGACGTGGTGTCGGTCACCTCAGACGGCGCATTTCTTGATTGGGGGATTGATAAAGACGTGTTCTGCCCCGTGCGAGAGCAGCAGCGCCCCATGCGCGAGAAGGAGCGGTATCTAGTGCGCCTATATCTCGACGAGGTATCGAATCGAGTGGTCTGCACTTCGCGGATCGGAAGATTCTTAAAGGCGAGCGGCGAGGAATTAGAGCAGGGGCAGAAAGTTCGCATCCTGGTATCGGATATCAACCCCGAGTTTATGAGCGTGATCATCAACAAGGGGATCAAGGGGACCATCTTTCGCGACGAGTGGATCGTAAACCTTGCGATTGGAGATTCGCGCGAGGCATTCGTTAAGCAGATTCGGCCCGGAGACTTCAAGGTCGCGATCTCGTTGCGGCCCCAGGGCTATGAAAATGTCGTCGGAGAACGTGCCAAGGTGCTGGCTGCGCTGAAGGCGAACCAGGGCTTTTTGCCCGTCTCAGACCGATCCTCTCCTGCCGAAATTCAGAAGCGCTTTGGACTTAGCAAGGGCGCGTTCAAAAAAATTCTCGGCTCACTTTACAAAGACGGAATAATCGAAATTGAAGCGCGATCAATTCGGTTGAAGCCTTAGTTGAATCAGTGCGCGGAAAATTAGTATGGAGATGATCGGGATCGAACCGACGACCTCTGCAGTGCGATTGCAGCGCTCTCCCAGCTGAGCTACATCCCCTCGAAGGCCGATTATACCGAGGCTTTTAGGCAGGCTCCCGACGGTAAGCGGGGCGGGGGCGATTGGCTCTAAAATGGGACTATGGCAGATTCGCTTAATTGGGGCATTCTCGCGACGGGGGGCATTGCGCGACAGTTCGCCGCAGGTCTCAAGGTTTCAAAAACAGGGAAATTAGTGGCCGTCGGGTCTCGAACGCTGGAGAGCGCTTCTAGCTTTTGCGAGAAGTTTGGGGGCAAGCCTTACGGTTCCTACGACGAAGTGTTGAACGATCCCACCGTCCAGGCGGTTTACATCGCATTGCCGCATCACATGCACATGGAATGGACCATCCGCTGCGCTCGGGCCGGCAAGGCAATTCTTTGCGAAAAGCCATTTACGTTGAACTTGCAAGAAGCTGAAAAGGCTCTAGCAGCGGTGAAGGAAGCGGGTGTTTTCTTTATGGAAGCTTTCATGTACCGCTGCGCACCGCAGACGCGAAAGCTAAAGGAAATCCTAGACTCGGAAGTCATCGGCAAGCCGGTGATGATGAACGCCGAATTTGGCTTTCATGCGAGCGAGGATTGGACCAATTTTCGTGGCGTGACGGAGCTAGGCGGCGGGGGCCTGATGGATGTCGGAACCTACTGCGTCTCGCTTGGCCGGATGGTTGCCAATGAAGAGCCCACCGTCGCTTCCTACACAGCAGTGCTGAGCGACAAGGGATATGACGCGAGCGGCAGCGGGTGCCTCAATTTTCCCGGTGGCTTCACGATGCACTTTGGAACCGGAGTCCATTTGGATCTCAAGAACGACGCTCGCATCTACGGGAGCAACGGATGGATTGAGATCGAAAGCCCTTGGAAGTGCTCGACCGGAGCCAAGATGACCGTGATGCCCAAAGGCAGCGAGCCCCAGGTCTATGACATGGGCATCACCAACGACGAATTGTACGGCTATGAAGCAGACGCCGTCGCAGAGTTCCTCGAAGCCGGAGAGTGTCCGTACGTGACCGTCGCAGATACCTTGGGGCAGATGCGTACGTTGGACGATCTCAGACGCAGCATGGGCTTACGGTTCGCAAACGCATTGAACGAGTAGGAACCACGAAAAAGGCCCAGCCCTGATCGATCAGGGCTGGGCCTTTGCCTTGTTTAACTATCTGCTCGTGCCAGCTCCGCCGCCGCCACCAGCCATGCCGGACATCATGGGCCCGCCTCCAGGAGGCGCGCTTCCAGCGCCACTCATTCCGGACATCATCGGTCCACCGGAACGTCCGGGACCACCGCCGAATCCACCACCAGCTCCGCCACCGGCGGACGAGCTGCCAGGCAAAGCATTTGCCATGACCACATTCCCAGCCGGAAGGGCCGGAGGTGCAACATTGACTGCCGTTGGCATGGGGGGAGCAATCGGCTTTCTCTGCATAAAGAAAAATGCTGCTGAGAAGCCCAGCCCGAGAACCACCGCTACGATGGACACGATCAAATCGTTCTGATTAACTTTCATTGGCGGCTAAACCTACTGGAGACTTTGACGTTGCACGTTCGCACTTTGTCACTTCCTCAATGGTGGACGGATTGTAGCATGGACGGCGTTCGGCTAGTGACGGAAATGCCTGATACCCGTGAAGCACATCGCAATTCCTAGCTCGTTGGCCTTGGCGATGACGTCCGGATCCTTCTTGCTGCCCCCCGGCTGCACGATGGCCGCGATCCCCGCCGCAGCGGCTACCTCGATGCTGTCCGGAAAAGGAAAGAAAGCATCGCTTGCCAACGACGCACCCATCGCCGCTCCGCCGGCCTGCTCCAGGGCCAGCCTCACGGACTGAACTCGATTCATTTGACCCGCGCCAACGCCAAGCAGGCTGTTGCCGGAGCCGACGACAATCGCGTTTGATTTCACATGCGGGATGACTCGCCACAAGAACTTCATCGCAGCCATTTGTAGCTCCGCAGGTTGAACCTGGGTCACGACCTGCCACCCCTTGCCTGGGTCCTCGTCCGAGTCCTGCACGAGAGCACCCCCTCGCACGGTCTTGAGGGTCATCCCGTGAGTAGCACCCGGAAGGGGAGCGCTCAGCAGGCGAACTTCTTGACCCCAGCCCTTCCTATCTTGAAACATCCGCATGGCTCCTTCCGTGTAGCCGGTGGCAATCACCACATCCAGCTTGTTCCCCTTCTCGATCATCGCGGCGGCAGCGTCTTCATCGAGGATGCCGTTGATGGCGACCACTCCGCCAAAGGCGCTGATCGGATCGGCTTCCTTTGCCATACGAAAGGCTTCCCCGTAACTTGCAGCCACAGCCGCTCCACAGGGATTTCCGTGCTTGGTAATCGCGCAAGCGGGCACGGGAAGGTCCGCTACCAGTTCCCAGGCCCCATCGGCATCGTTAATGTTGTTGTAGCCGACTTCCCAGCCCCAATGGTGCTTTGCGTTCGCAATCCCTTGCTGGCCCAGAGGGTCTTGATAGAGCGCCCCTTGTTGATGTGGATTCTCACCGTAGCGAAGCGCACTCGCCCGGCGGTAGCCGACGGTGAGCGTTTCGCTGTAGGGGCTTTCGCCGGCCGCTTCTGTCAGGTAACGAGCGATCATCGAATCGTAGAACGCGGTGTGGCGGAATGCCTTGGCAGAAAGGGCCAGCCTCAGAGGCTGCAAGGCGCTTTCACCCGCCGCTTCCAGAACTTTCGGGTAGTCCGCCGAATCTACCACTACCGTGACGTGCGCCCAGTTCTTCGAGGCCGCCCGAATCATCGCCGGACCACCAATATCGATGGATTCAATCGCTTCTTCTAGGGTGTGCTCTCCCTGCACAGTCTGCTCGAACGCATACAGATTGACGCAGAGGATATCTATCGGCTGAATGCCTGCCGACTGCATGGCTGCGACGTGGCTCTCGTTTCGAACGTCGCCCAAGAGTCCTCCATGCACCAGCGGGTGGAGCGTCTTGAGTCTGCCGTCCATCATTTCTGGAAAGCTGGTGACCTCACTCACGTCGAGCACCTTAAGGCCAGCCTCGCGCAGTGTTTTGGCTGTTCCACCCGTGCTGATCAGTTCATAACCGAGACCCACCAATCCTGTGGCGAATTCAACCACGCCCGTCTTGTCAGTGACAGAAAGGAGGGCACGCTTCCCCACTTAGCGATTCCCTCCGGTGGTGGCCAAACCGGTCGTGCCGGCCGTAGTGGACCCATCCGTTCCGGTTGTCGCAGTCGAGCCAGTGCTTACAGGCGGCTCATCAGGCGGGGGTGTCGCTTCCTTGTAATCAACGACCAGCTTTCTCGTTACGGATCGCCCTTTTGCATCGTAGACCGTGATGGCAAACTGAGTCTTTGCCGTGACCTCATACGTTGCCGGACCTGACTGCTCGACGGTCATTACTTGCCCGTTTACACTCAGCTCGACTCTGACCGCGCCGGTGACCAGCCAACTCAGAGTGGTTCGCGTGTCGGGTGCTTGCACCGTGCTGGGTTCGGCTCTGAATACGGCAATCCGAGCGTCGCTTTCGTCCACCACATTCACTTTGATGGCCTTTCGAACGGTCTGTCCGCTTTGGTTGTAGGCAACGAGCGTGTATTCGAGTTCGCCGGCTCGTGAGGGCGTGACCTCCAACTCGTTGAGAGCCGGGTCGAGTTCGGTCCCCATGGGGCTCAGAACGCCCTTTACGACGGCGTCTCCGAACTGATAGCGCAGGATGAACGACTCGCCTAGGCGGACCCGTGCCGGGTCAGCCGTCAGCCTCAAGATAGCGGGCATGGGTACAGTGGGAGGCTCTTCGACCGTCACTTTCGCCGAGCTTTCGACGACGTTGCCATCCTTGCGTGCCGCGGCGTGAATCGTGAGAATCCCGGTGCGATCCGGCACAAGCTCTTTCGAGCCGCGCAGCTCCTGCCCTTCGTAGATCACCTCATCGCCGATCCGAATCGTTATTTGGTTAGCTCCTTCCGACTGCCAAGCAACGGTCACCGGTTCTCCCCGCATGACACTTGGCGGATCGACGCTTACGCTCATTGTCGGAGGTTTGGGCATCATCAGAAGCCAGGCCCCGAAAAGCAGGGCCAATAAGAATCCGACGATCAGCGTCGACGGGCTGAGAAGGGACCGTTGCTCAAGCTGCGCTTGCGCTGAGGCGACGATCGTCGGCGACTCAATGCTTCGCCCGGTCACGGTAAAGCCGATCAGCCTGCCACCCATCATGAAAGGTTGGCTCGTAGGAGTCACGACGAGCTCGAGATCGCGTTGCTGGCCCGGGGCGACCGTTAACTGATCGTGCTCGAACTCATAGGTGCAGGAGTCTTCGGGGTCGGTTCCGACGAGGTGCAGGGTGTGTTCGGTGTTTCCGAGATTGACCAGCGCTACATCGAAATTGTTTTGCTTCCGAGCTGGTGAGATGTACCCTTTCTTCGGGCTTATCTCCATGGTTAGGTGATTGAACTGCTTGACCTGCAGGACGCCTTGGATCGTCCGTTGATCGCCACTATTCAGCGAGCGAACACGGACGACGAAGGGGTAGTTGCCGGCGAGGCTTTCGCTCGTCCGCCTGGGCTTGAAGAAGACCTTCTCTTCGTGAGTTTCATCAGGATCGACTGCGAAGACCGGCACAGGGACCGCTTTCCACTCGGGATCGATGCCCTCGATCTCCATCTCGAAACGATCCTGTTCATCTGTCCGATTCACCACGACGACCGAAATGGGCGTCGTCGCGCCTGGCTCGACGGGTGCCATGTCGGGGGTGAGTCGGATTGAGAAGCTCATGGTAATGGGGGATATCTGTGGTCAGGCGGTAGGACTGTTCCGGAAACCTGACCAGCTTTTTACACCGTGCCTTCTGAGAACCAAAGGGCCAACTCTCGTTGAGCTGCTTCGGGATCGCTACTGCTGTGGGTGAGATTGTCTTCGATCGAGACCGCGAGGTCTCCTCGCACGGTGCCGGGAGCAGCGTCGAGCGGGTTCGTCGCTCCCATCATGGCTCGGATCGCCTTGGTCGCATTTTCCCCACTTACCGCCATGGCGACAACTGGGCCGCTGGTGAGATAATCGACGACGCTGTTAAAGAAAGGACGCTCGCGGTGCTCGGCGTAGTGCTCCTCAACCATGCTTCGTTGTGCAGTGATCAGCTTCAGGCCGACGATTTTAAGGTTTCGAGACTCGATGCGGCGAGTAATTTCTCCGATCAGGCTGCGTTGTACGCCGCCCGGCTTGATCAATACAAGTGTGGTTTCCATTCAGGCCGTCAGTTTACCGGCGCAGGCTGTCAGAATTGACTTTCGCGTGATGCCGCTCACCTATACGAACCCTGTCTACCCTGCCTATTTTGCGGATCCGTTCGTTTTCCGGCATGGCAATGCCTATTACGCGGTCGGCACCGGTGCCTCTGACGTTCCTTCACGCGTTTGTCCCATGATGCGGTCTCTGGACCTCGTGAACTGGGAAACTCTCGGCGCTTGCCTGGCCCGCCTACCAGAAGCATACGGCACCGACTATTGGGCTCCTGAGATCGCCTATTCGGACGGCCAGTTCTATCTTTATTACTCAGTGGGTTTCGGCGACCGAGGGCATCATTTGCGCGTCGCGACGTCAAACCGGCCCGAGGGACCCTACATCGATTCGGGTGCCTTGTCAGATTCGGATGTGCGTCCCTTCGCGATTGATGGTTCACCATTTCGGGACGATGATGGCGAGTGGTATCTGTACTACGCGACCGACTTCACGGACGCGACCGAAGGGCGGCCGGGCACTGCGCTTGCGGTCGATCGCCTCATAGACATGACTGCTCTTGCGGGCCAGCCGAAGACGGTGCTTCGGGCCTCACGCGATTGGCAGAGGTATCAAGCTGAGCGTCCGATGTACAACGATCTATGGGACTGGCACACCCTCGAAGGGCCCTCCGTCGTCAAACGTGGCGGGCTCTACTACTGCTTCTACAGTGGCGGCAACTGGCAGAACGACACCTACGGAGTGGATTTCTGCGTGGCAGAGCACCCACTAGGGCCTTTCGTTGGAGCGGAACTCGATTGCCCGCGTGTGCTCAAGACGGTGCCGGGCCAGGTATTTGGGCCGGGCCACAATTCGGTAGTGACGGGACCGGATGGCGTGACCGACTTCATCGTTTACCATGCATGGGACGCGGGGGCAACCGCAAGACGCACGTGTATCGATCCGCTGGAGTGGACGGCTGAAGGACCGCGATGCATGGGTCCGTCTTGGACGGAGCAGCAGATTTAGCGGAAAGAGAAAAGGCTGGGTCTAGCCCAGCCCTTTTCGATTCAGTTGGCTATGTTTAGCCGCCTTTGACAACGACTTCTTGTTCGTCGATCTTCAGCTTGATTTCGAACTTACCATCGGGCTTTGCCCCAAGGAGTTCGCGCTGTTCGCGAGTCAAGTCCACATAGTAGACGAAGCCTCGCATTCGCATAGAATGCTTCTGCTCCGCGGTGAGCGTACTCAAGAACTTCTTCGCGTCAATTTGGCCGCCTCGGGCGAGAGGCGTTCGCCCTCGTTCAGAGCGCTCGACACTGATGGAGCGATTTTTGCCCGTCGAGAGCGACCGGACGGTGGTTCCATCTTTAAACCTTGTCACCCCATCCTTGACGATTTCGAGCTTCTCGGTTTTTCCGTCTTTCGTGCGGTAGACGTAGCCGTCACGCACTTCGACGGCGCCAGCCGCACGAGCTCTCTCGATGAATACTTTGTGGTCCTTCTCAGAAAGCTTGTGCTGGCGAGCGATGTCTACGCTTCGCTTGCTCATGACCTTTGCCTCAGCTTCCATCTTCTTCTGGAACTCGGGGCCGAAGCGCTTCTGCATGTCCAGTTGGAGTTCTTTGGCCATCAGTTCATGGCCCTTAGCCGATAACTCCATCTTCTTCTGGAAGTCAGGTCCGAAATGCTTCAGCATTTCCATCTCGTGCTCCGGGCCATATTTGGCTGCCATGTCCTTGCCCATCAACTCCATCTTCTTTTGGAAGTCAGGACCAAACCCTTGAGCAAACGCTTTCTCATCGAAGGCATTGGCACCTTCTGCACCAGCGAAGCCTCGAAGGGGGGCCCTACCAGGTGTCGGAAGAAACATGAGCGGACCGGGTCCTTGTCGGAAGACGCGAATGCTCTTCTCTCGTGCCCAGTGCCCACCAAGGGCACCGCCGAGTGCATCGATCACGTTTTCCGCGGGTTGATCGACGATGTTAAGAGTCACACGTGCGTCGGAAGGAACCATTCCCTCGGCAATGACAAAGCTAATGCCCTGCGCCTGCATCCAATCCAAGACTTCTGAAACCTTGGCATTCTTGAACTGAGCGCTGACTTTTTTGCCTTGTGTCGCTTCTGGAGCCCTCGCCTGAGTCGTAACGTACGCAGGAGGCTGAACCGCCTGAGCTGGTTGGAATGCCCCGCCACTTTGAGGTGCAGGATCAATCAGCTTGCTTGTGGGCTGGCTATTTTGATCGATGACCGGTATTGCGAATTGCATATTGAATGTCGGGTCTTGAAAACCCGCGCTCATGCCCATCCCTGCTGCTAATAAGAGCACCGTATTGAGTGCCATTTTTTTCAAATTCCTCCGTGTTTGGGGTTTCCACATCTTCCGAGTCAAATGAGCCCGCACTCATCTGCTCGAAGTTCAAACGTGATACGCATGAAGGGTCCCCGTACGTGGCAGCGTACAGCAAAACTAGCAAAAATGCGGTGTCAAACCCAACTTCCCCACAAAAAGAGCCCACGTGACTTTGCTAGGCATACATATGTGGCGTGAGTGTGGAATAGCGAAAGCCAGGGTGAACAATCCCTGAACGCATGAGACTCTCGGGCGAGCATTTTGTTGAGGAAGGGCTGATCAGTCGTGAACAGCTCCAAATGGCCATGGCCAAGCAGCGTGAATTGGGCGGGAATGAGCCCATCGCGAAGGTGCTTGTGGGCATGGGACTTATCGGCGAGCGTGATCGCGTCCGCTGTCTAGGCAAAGTTTGGGGGGTTCCCTTCGTCGACATCCCCGACATGGTGCCAGAGCACGAGGCGCTCTATAAGATTAGTCCGCAGCTTGCGAAGAAGTTTAAGGCGATTCCTGTTGAGATTCGGGACGGCAAGCTAATCGTGGCGATGGCGAACCCGCTCGACGTATTTGCGATCGACGATCTGCGACTGACCACGGGGATGGAGATCGAGCCCGTCATCGCAGTCGAAGAAGACCTTAAGGTTGCGATCGCGACCTACTACAAGATCGAAGGCACGATGAGCGACGCCCTTGCGGGCGTCATCAAAGATTTCTCGAGCGAAGTCGAAATATCTTCGGGCGAAGAAGACGAGCTTTCGGAAGCAGAACTTCGCGAGATGGGCGACGACGCGCCGATCATTCGGTTGGCCAACCTCATCATCAGCCAGGCGATTACCGACAAGGCCTCGGATATCCACCTTGAGCCTGCAAGAGATGGCATGCGCGTTCGATTGCGAGTCGACGGCGTGCTCATGGACATCATGCGACTGCCCCGTAAGGTGGTCGCACCTCTCACTAGCCGCATGAAGATCATGGCGGACATGGACATCGCCGAAAAGCGGGCACCGCAGGACAATCGCATTAGCGCCGTGGTCAACGGCCGCGAATTCGACTTCCGCGTCAGTTCCCTGCCCCTGGTCTACGGCGAAAAGATCGTCATGCGCGTGCTCGACAAGAGCGGCATTAGCGTCGGGCTGTCAAAGCTCGGATTTCTCGAGCACAACCTTCGCCAGATCGAGCAACTCTGCAACAAGACCTACGGCATCATTCTCGTGACGGGTCCCACCGGCTCGGGCAAGTCCACCACGCTGTATTCGATTCTGCACAAGCTGAACAACGGACTGAGCAACATCATCACCATCGAGGATCCTGTGGAGTACGAGCTCCCAGGAATTAACCAGTGCGGCGTCAACCCAAAGGCTGGCATGACATTTGCAGCCGGTCTCCGAGCCATGCTGCGTCAAGACCCGGACATCATCATGGTCGGTGAAATGCGGGACAAGGAAACCGCGACCATCGCCATGGAAGCCGCACTTACGGGCCACCTCGTTTTAACAACGCTCCACACGAACGACGCTCCAAGCGCTCCCGGAAGATTGATGGATATGGACGTCGAGCCGTTCCTAATCGCCTCCTCGATGATAGGAGTGCTGGCGCAACGGCTGGTGCGCGTGATATGCCCGGCCTGCAAAGAGACCTACCGTACGCCCAGAGAAACTCTGCTTCGGCTTGGGCTTCCTCTGCCCGAAGGTATTTCCCAGGACCCCCACGGAGAACTGACCCTGTTTCGAGGGGCGGGGTGCGACAAGTGCAAGAACACCGGCTACAAGGGCCGTACGGGCGTGCACGAACTGATGGTCATGACCGATGATGTGCGCGACAAGATTCTGGAGCGCGTGCCCAGCCATATCATCCGTAATCTTGCCGTTCAAAACGGAATGAAGACTTTACAGATGGACGCTGTTTCAAAAATTTTGATGGGAATCACCTCGGTTGACGAGGTTCTGCGAGTGATCTATGCCTAACGAAGAGGACCGAAAATGAGCCTATTGCAAGAGGACCGAATTGCGCCGATGTGCGAGAACGTTAGCGAGATCGCCGTGCTACCGCACGTTGTGTTTTCTATCTTAGAACCGGTAGGTCCCACCGAACCCTCCGCTACCGATCTCAACAAGATCGTGTCCGCCGATCCAGGCTTTGCAACCAAAGCCCTGGTGCTGGCGAATAGTGGCTCTTACGCCAAACCCGCGACCGTCGCGGGGTTATCGGATGCGATCGAGCTTCTCGGATACCGAACGGTTCGGACGCTCGCGATGACCGCCGGCACGTTTGAGATGTTCGTGGGGAAGAATGATCAGTACTCCCTTCGTCGGCGACGTTGGTGGCGTCACTCCGTGGATTCGGCGCTTGCTTGCCGCTGGATCGCCCAGCAAAGCCGCGCCGCAAATTCCGAGGAGGCGTACACTGCTGGCCTGCTCCACCTTGTGGGAAAGACGCTGCTCGACCGGTATGGCAGGCATGACTACACGCTCGTAACTGAACGCCAGGCATCCGGGGAACGGGACGGAGAGGCGGAAAGAGCGGTGTACGGGTGCGATCACACAGAACTTTTGATTTCCCTTGCGCAACGGTGGCAACTTCCCGATAAGCTAGTGAAGGCTTTTGATTATCAGCGCTCGCCGCAAACGGGGGAAGAATATGTGCCTCTTCGGGCTTGCGTCGCGCTGGCGACTCGAATGGCTGCAGCAGCATGCAAAGGACCAGATTTAGGCAGCGGAGACATTGCCGATTGCCCAGATTGGGCGCTTGGGATTCTGGGTATGTCGCGCAACCAGCTTCGCGTTGTATTGGACGAAGGGATCAACGCGATCTCCAGAAGTCAGGTTTCGAATTAGGAGATTGAATGTCCGACGGATTTAATTGGAGCAACGTACTCAAGGAAGACCCCACCAGAAACCCGGCCCGTGATGAGGGCCTCGTTTTGGACCCCCGCAGCGGCGAACTCGTGCCGGAGTCATTTGAGAATCCGCAAAGCATTCACGACATCTCCTTAGGTGAGCCTAAGTTTATGGTCGACGACCATACCCAAACCGGCGACGCGCCGAGTGTTGGGGAGATGCATATCGATGAGTTACTGCACATGTCGATGGAGCGTAAGGCCAGCGACACGCATCTCACGGTCGGTCTGCCTCCCATGATTCGCGTAGATGGCGAGATGGTGATGCTGCCCTTCAAGCCGCTCAGCGGCGAGGACACCCGTCGCCTGGTATATGAGACGCTGACCGACGAGAACCTCAAGAAGTTTGAAACCACCCATGAGCTCGACTTCGGACACAGCGTAAAAGGGCTGGCTCGATTCCGCTTCAATGCCTATATGCAGCGGGGTTCGGTGGCCGCCGCATTGAGGTCGATTCCAACTAAAATTCCCTCCTTTTCGACTCTTGGTCTCCCCCCTATCGTTCGCGAAATGTCGAAGCGCTCTTCGGGGCTTATTCTTGTCACCGGGCCTACGGGCTCAGGCAAGTCTACGACCATCGCCTCTATGATCGACGATATCAACGAGACTCGTCAGGGCCATATTCTGACCATCGAAGACCCAATCGAGTATCTGCACCAGCACAAGAAGTGCATGGTCAATCAGCGCGAGCTTCATAGCGACACCTACTCGTTTCACAACGCTTTGCGAGCGGTTTTGCGAGAAGATCCCGACATCATTCTGGTTGGCGAGCTCCGCGACCTTGAGACGATTGAAGCCGCATTGACCCTGGCCGAGACCGGACACCTCGTGTTCGGCACCCTTCATACTCGCAACGCCCCGGCCACCATCGACCGCGTCGTCGACGTCTTCCCCGCGGATCAGCAGGAGCAGATTCGAGTGCTGCTTGGCAACACGATCGAGGGGATTGTGTCCCAGCAGCTTCTTCCGAAGCTGGGAGGCGGCCGCGTGGCGAGTATCGAAGTGATGCTCGGAACTCCTGCGATCAAGAACCTCATTCGGGAAGGCAAGACGCACCAGATGTACTCGGTCATCGAGACGTCGGCACAGATCGGCATGCAGACGATGGACAGTTCGCTGGCCCTCCACTTCCGCAACGGCAACGCGTCATACGAAGAGTGCCTGATGCGGTGCGTGGACAAGGAGAACTTCTCCAGGCTAGCGAAGGGCCTCTAAGCTCAGCCCGTAGTTGTGGTCGTTGCCTCAGATGGCTTCTCAACCTTGGTCGAGTCAGCGGGCTTTGCGGCGGTCGGCTTCGTTGTTGCGGTGCCCTTCTTCTCCTTCTTCACTCCGCCTTCCGTGTACCGGTTGCTCGCGTTCCAAAGCAGGAACTCCTCATATCCGAGTTCGCGGGACGCCTTGATCTGGGCCTGAACTTGGGGAGCGCCGTATCGGACGCCTAGGGAGAAGTCTTGCAGCCATGGGCGCACCGGCTTATTTGGGATGCGCTTCTTAAAGTCTCCTAGCGACTTCTTTATGATCGCGTAGGGGGAGGAATTTGGGTCAGCGATCCCATACTCGCCGCGCGCGAAGTGCGATGGATAGACCATGGGGCACACCAGATCGAACGGCTCGGCAATTTTTTCTAGGGACTGTCCAATGCCTTGATCGGCCTTCGTGGACGAGATGATGCCGAAGATATCGGAGGAGTATACGGCGCCCTTCGCTCGAACCTTCTCGCCGATGTAGGTCGCGAACTGCGTAATCACGTCCTCTGGTTTGGCGTTCTTGTCTGGATAGTCCTTCTTGGCTGGAAATCGCTGGGTGCTTGCCCTTCCTTCCGACGGGAAGCGTACGTAGTCGAGTTGGATTTCGGGGAAGCCTAGATCCAGCGCGTACTGAACGGTGTCGGCAATATATTCCCAGTTCTTCTTGTTGTACGGATCGAGCCAGGCGTGGCCAGAGTGATCTTTCCAGATTCGCCCGTCAGGCAACTGCACGCCCCTGCTGGGCATTGCCTTTGGAACGAACACGTCGCGGAAACAGGAGATGCGGGCGATCGGATAGACGCCTCGTTTCTCGAGCCGGTCCATGAGCGCTGTCGGATTCACGACCCCGATATGGTTCGCTTTGACCTCTTTCGCCAACGCTATGCCCGTGTCGAAGTACATCTCGCCGCTGTCGCGAACATCGATGACCATCGCGTTGAGTTCTGTGTCGTCGAGCAGCTTGAGTAACTGCTCCATCCGCTTCTGGCCGCCTGCAGTCCAAGCGGTCACATAAATTCCTTTCACCTTGTCCGGCTTGGGATAGCGAATCTTGGGCGGCTCGGGTTTTTTCTCGACAACCGGCTCAGGCGAAGAATTCCCCGCCTTTTCGCTGATATCCGGTGTCTTCTCGGCTGAGGCTGCGCAAGAATAAAGGGAGCCCACCGCGATAGCGGAAAGGGCGAACATTGGAAGCTTATGAAAGGAAGAACGGGACATGGTCCTCTCGGCATTGTACTAGTGATAGCCGCTTTTTCGGCGGGTTGCGGACAGGCTCCGCAAGAACTTGCAGTGGATGCAAAATCATTGCCACCGGCGGTTGCTGCGGAAGCCAAAGTACCGCCGAAGCAACCTGTTACGCTTAAGCGGGTGTCGGAGCGCCCGGCGAACGAGAAGGGCGCGGTGCTGATCTTGGAGTATCACCACATACGCCAGGGAAAGGGCGACATGTTTCGATCTCCCGAGCTATTCGCTTCGGATCTGCAGCGGTTGTATAAGATGGGCTTTCGACCGGTCACCGTTAGCCAATATCTCGAGAACAAAATGGACCTACCGCCGGGTGCTTCGCCGGTGGTGATGACGTTCGACGATTCGAACCCTTCGCAATTCCAGCTTCTCAACGACGGCTCTGTCGATCCGAAATCCGGAATCGGAATCTGGAAAGCCTTTGCGGAAAAGCACCCAGACTTCCCCGTACGTGGCACGTTCTATGTGCTACCTGATGTCATGTGGGCTCAACCCGCCCTGATCGAGAAAAAAGTGGCCATGCTCCGTGAATGGGGCTCCGAGCTGGGCAGCCATACCGTGACCCACCCGCAGCTCCGGCGGCTGTCGGACGAGCAGGTGAAGAAGGAGCTCGCCGGGGCCATCGACAGCTTGGAGAAGTACGGCGAAAAGTCGCCGGTGTCGCTTGCGCTGCCGTTCGGGATCTCCCCCAAGAACAAGGCGCTTTTGGAGTCTTTCACCTATAACGGCAAGAAGTACGAAATGAAGGCCGCGATGCTGGTCGGAGCAGATCCCGCGCCAGCCCCCACCAGTGAAAAGCTGAAGAGGTTCCGAATCCCGAGAATTCAAGCCTATCCGGGTCCGAGCGGCAGCGATTACTGGCTTGGATTGGTAGATAAAGGGCAGCTGAAGGTCTACGTAGCGCCGTAAGTTCTAAACTGGCATCGTGGTTCTTTCGAGACTTACCTGGCAAGATGTCGAGCAGTTGTCCCGCACAGTGGTTGTGCTGATTCCAACGGGTTCTTTGGAGCAGCATGGGCCGCACCTGCCGCTCTTCACAGATTCGCTCTTGGCAACGGCGGTTGCGGAAGCGGTCGAGAAACGGATTTCGGAGTCGGTGCTGCTGACGCCCACGCTCTGGCTCGGGGCGAGTGGGCATCACCTAAAATTTCCGGGATCACTGAGCAACGACTTTGAAAGCTACATGGGCGCTATTTCAAGCATCGCCGAGTCATTGATCCCGCACGGATTTCACAAGTTCTTCTTGCTCAATGGACACGGGGGCAACACCGAGCCGAACGGCATGGTGATGCGCTCCCTTAAATCGAGGCACCCAAACGCCACCTTTGGACATAGCGGGTACTTCGCCTATGCCAGCGAGGCCGTGGCGCAGGTGATGGAGGGCCCCTTCAAAGAGATCAAGCATTCGTGCGAGGCAGAGGTCAGTTTAATGATGCACCTGCATCCCGAACTTGTTCGCGCAGATCGATTGCGAGACGACGGGCTGGCTACAGAGCCACCGATTCGTGGGCTCATTCATCACTTCGACGAAATGACTGAACAGGGCTCCTTGGGCTACGCGACGTACGCAACTCCCGAAAAGGGGCGGAGAATCTTTGAGGCATCCGTGGAAGGAGCATCGCGCGAGATGAAGGCACTGGCGGATGGGTACGTCCTGCGAGGCATCTAGGTCGAGCCCCAACCAAAGGGGTTGAGACTCGACTTGCTGGCTGTTATCTACTGCCTATCATTGGGGACTGCTTTCCCGTTTCCTGCCCGTTTCCTTCCCTGGGGGCCGCAATTCTCAGGGCTGGGATTCTCAAGACGATCTTTGGGGGGGGCTTATTTAGCGAACTAACGGTCTGCGCTTACTTATAAGCTGCCAGACAAGGTTTTTGTCAACATGATCGAGCAAAGAAACTTCACCTAATTGAGAACTGGCCGCCTCACGCCGGCAGTTTCTTTGGCTGAGCGGCCTTGAACGCACGGATGATGAGCCATAGGAGAGGGACCCAGAGGGGGGAGAAGACGGCGAACCAGATCGCAAACGATGCAACTCCGCGCAGGAGTCCGCTCATTTGGGTGGTAGCTTCCGCCCACGTCTGTGCGAGCCAGTTCGGATCTTTTGGCGCCTGATGAGCGACTGCAGATTGCGTGAGCGTCAGCGAGATGGTGGAGAGCGCCGCCTGCGTCGCGAGGGACTTCCGTTGCCCCATGATGCTCTCGATCTGGCCCCGAACGTCCGTGAGCTGCTGCTGTAGGCTAATCACGTCTTCAAGTCTTCGCGCCTGCTTGAGGAGCCCACGGTAGGTCTCCTCCTGTACAAGCATCGACTTGATGCGAGCATCCATATCGACGACCTTCTCGGTTACGTCTTCGGAGTTAATGCTCTTGCCGGTTCGGATTCCAAGCGCTTCGATCTGGAGCATAGCTTGGTCGAACGACTGGGCCGGGACCCGCATCGACACCGTGAGCACCGGATGATCGGAATCGAGGTCGCTGCTGGAAGCGCTGTCCACATATCCGCCATGTCCCGCGATCAGCTTTTGGACGCTTCGCTCGGCCTTTTCCAAATTATCGACACGTAAGGCGAGATCGGCCCGGCGAATCACCATACGGTTCTGAATGACGCTGCGCTGGGCCGCGAGCTGCATTCCTTGCGGGTTCCGCTCCCGCCCACCTTCTGGAGCGTTTACTTCCGCCTTGGCGGAATTAAACGACTGACTACTGCTGTCGGCGGACCTCGCGGGTGTTTCGCTGCTCACGGCGACATCCGGCTGGCCCTGACCGCATCCGACAAGGAGGAATCCCGTTCCGAGAATATAGAGGGGTAAAAGTTTCATTGCGTCGTTCTCCTGGAGAGCTAATTGCAAGTGAGTGCGCGCAAGCATAGTTTTCGTTCAAGGAAAGCCAATCTTTTTGGCGGGGGAGGAGTTGGGGACTACTTCACAATCTCTGCTCCCATAATAGAAATGATGAAGGCGGTCGTAATGGCAGGTGGCGAAGGCTCCCGATTGCGTCCGTTGACGGCGAATCGGCCGAAGCCGATGGTGCCGGTGGCGAACCAGCCGATCATGGAGCACATCCTGACGCTTTTGAAGCGTCACGGCATGACGCAGGTGGTCTCCACTCTCTACTATCTCGCCGAGGAAATTCAGGGTTACTTTGGCGACGGGTCCGACTTCGGCGTCGAGATGAGCTACAGCGTCGAGACGATGCCGCTTGGGACAGCGGGCAGTGTGAAGAAGGCCGCCGATCTATTGGGCGACGACACCTTCCTCATCGTTTCCGGGGACGCCCTCACCGACTGCGATCTTACGCGGGCGATTGAGTTTCATAAGGCCAAGGGCAGTCTGGCAACGCTCATCCTCTACCGCGTGGAGAGCCCCCTTGAATTCGGCGTCGTGATCACCGACGACGAGGGCAAGGTCGTTCGCTTCATGGAGAAACCGAGCTGGTCCGAGGTGTTCTCCGACACCGTCAACACCGGAATGTACATCCTCGAACCAGAGGTTCTCGACTTGATGGAGGAGCACAAAGCCTATGACTGGAGCAGCGACATTTTTCCGATGCTGCTCGAAGCGGGCAAGCCCCTCTATGGCTACGTGATGGACGAGTACTGGACGGACGTGGGCTCCCTCACTCAATATCGCGAGGCACAGGAAGACCTACTTGCGGGACGAGTCAATCTGCCCATTCAAGGTGAAACCCTCAAGGAAGGCGTGAACATTGGCACCAATTGCGTCATCGATGAGACCGCCACGCTTCATTCACCCGTCTGCATAGGTCGGAACTGCAAGATCAAGCGCGGAGCGAGCATCGGACCCTTCACGGTGATCGGGGATAACGCCTTTGTCGAGGAGGGTGCGAACGTCGAACGATCGGTGGTCTGGGACAGCGCATACATCGGACCGAATGTGGGGGTCCACTCGGCCATCGTTTGCTCGCGCGCAACCGTGAAGAAGGACTCTGTTCTTCGGGAAGATGCCGTGATCGGCGACCGCTGTCTCATCGACGTTGGATGCACGATACGGCCGCGGGTCAAGATCTGGCCGGACAAAATCGTCGAGCGCGGTTCGACTGTTACCATGTCGTTGGTCTGGGGCAACAAGTGGCGAGGCACCCTCTTCCGCGAGTTGGGTGTCGCGGGGCTGAGCAACATTGAGATCACGCCCGACTTTGCCTGCCGCCTCGGCTCGGCCTATGGTTCTTGCCTCCCGACAGGAGCCCGCATTGTGACGTCTCGCGACTCGACTCGCAGTTCACGGATGATAAAGCGAGCCGTTATTTCGTCGTTGCTAAGCGTGGGATGCACGGTGGTCGACCTCCGCTCGGCGGCGCTGCCGGTCGCACGGCATTTCATCCGCACGAGCGGGGCGGTTGGAGCGATCTGCGTACGCAAGCTTCCTGGCAACAATAGAGTCTCGCTCATTGAGTTTCTGGACGAGCGTGGGGCGTACTTGCCCAAGGCTCTAGAGCGAAAGGTAGAGAACGCTTTTTTCAGAGAAGACTTTAAGCGGGCCGATCCGGATGATCTCGGGCAAATCGAATTCGCCTCCCGAGCCGTCGAGGAATATCAGGACGACTATTTCCGCCTGCTGCCCTACGAAACCGAGGGCAAGCGATTGCGGGTCGTTTGCGACTATGGATACTCGTCCTTGGCGGCAATCTTCCCGGCGATGCTTGCCCGCCTTGGTATCGAGGCAATCAGCCTCAACGGTTTTAATGATGCCAAGCTTGCTCCGCGAAGCGCGGAGCAAGTCGAGCAGCACGTCGTGAATCTTGCTCAGATCGTCGGCACATTGGGCTACGACCTCGGGGTTCTTTTCACAGAAGAAGGCGAGCGCCTAACGGTCATCGATGAGCGAGGAGAGCAACTGCTCGGAAACGCGCTCCTGGCAACGCTTGGGACCCTGATCGCCAAGACTCAGCCGGGAGCCAAGATTGCGTTGAGCATCACTGCGCCGACGATGCTGGAGGAGACCCTCAAGAAGCATGGGGCCCAGATTATTCGCACCAAGTCCGACGTTCGGTCGCTGATGAGCACCAGCTTGGAGGCTGAGGTGAGTCTGGCGGGTGACGAGCGTGGGGGCTTTATTTTTCCCGCCCTGCATCCCGGATTCGACGCCGCGTTCAGCTTCGGAATGCTGATCACGATGTTGAAGAAGACTGGCCTCTCGGTTAGCGAGGTCGCCGCCGAGCTGCCGGTCTTTCGGCTCGCTTACGAGCAGGTGAAGGTGCCGTGGGAATCGAAGGGCACGGTCATGAGGCGTATCTCGGAAGAGAGCAAGAGTGGGACGCGGGTAGAGCTGCTCGATGGTATCAAGATCTATGATGAAGACTCCTGGGTCTTGGTCTTGCCAGATGCGCTGGAGCCGATCTTCCACATCTATGCCGAGTCGCCCGAGGAGAGAGCGAGCAAGGCTCTGGCGGACGAATATGCGAAGAAGATTGAGAGGATGCTGACATGAAGGCTTGCAGAGAACAAGGCACAACGTTGAATGACTTACGAAGACGCTGAGGCGTATATTGCTTCGCTCGAGCCCCGGGGCTGGCGGCTGGGGCTCGATCGGATGCAGGAGTTCATGCGTCGAGCGGGTCTCGAGCACGCTACCGGCTCTATTGGCGGCCCTCAATTCATCCACGTAGCTGGCACCAATGGCAAAGGCTCCACGACGGCTTACCTCCAGAGCCTCCTCGTCGAAGCTGGCTTCGCTACGGGGGCCTTCTTCAGCCCATATGTGGTCGATCCCCGGGAGCGGATCCAATTTGGTCGGGAGATGATTGGCAAAGGCGAATTTGCGGACCTTACTCAGAGCCTGATCGCAACCGCCGAAAGCTTGTCCGAAACGACATTCGGGGGGATCACCGAGTTTGAATTTAAGGCCGCACTCGGATTCCTCTTTTGGAAGACCCGCCAGTGCGACTGGGTAGCTCTGGAAGTCGGGCTCGGCGGACGCTTGGATGCCACCAACGTGGTCGCGCCCCGTGCGACCATCATCGTCAGCATCGCTTTCGACCATATGCAGTTTTTGGGCGAGACGCTGGCGGCGATCGCCTACGAGAAGGCAGGCATCCTCAAAAGGGGCGTACCCTGCGTCGTCGGCCCTTTGCCGGCCGAGGCAATGCAGGTGGTCGAGCTGCAAGCGCGAGCCATCGGGGCTCCCTTATGGCGCTATGGGCACGAGGTTCAGTGGAAGGACGGCACCGTCGTCACTCCGCACCGAGAGTACACCGCCATCGAACCCGGCATCTTTGGAGCCAAGCAAGAGATCAACGCGTCCCTTGCCATCGCGGCATTGGATGCCGCAAGCATCACCAGCAACTCAGAAGCGATTCGACTCGGAGCGCAAAGAGCCTTTGCCCCGGGACGTTTCCAGCGGGAGATGATTGATGGCAAAGAGGTGATCTTCGATGGCGCACACAACTCAGAAGCCGCCGAAGTCCTTCGCAGCTCTCTAGACCAAGCGTATCCGGGAAAGCAGTTGATTCTCGTTACGAACATGCTCGAGGGCCATGAGTTGGCTGCATTCTATGGGCCCTTACAAGTGAGGTCAGCTCACGTCGTCCCCATTCATTTTCATCGAGCGAGAGCGGTATCCGAGACGGCTACTCAGCTTAGGTCCCTCGTTCCCGCAGTGACCGAACATCGCTCGGTAGCAGAGGGCCTGAGAGCAGCCGTCGAGCAGGCAGGACCAGACGACGTGGTGGTCGTTACCGGGTCCTTTTACTTGGTCGGTGAGGCACTCAACAGCCTGTAGCATCCCCTTACGCTATTTCGCAAGAGTGGGTAACGTCCTATCATGGCCCTTCCGATCGAGGAGCTGACCCCTAGACAAATTGTTGCCGAGCTCGACCGCTTCATCGTTGGACAAGACGCGGCCAAACGCGCGGTCGCGGTCGCCCTGCGAAACCGTTTCCGGCGTCAGCAACTTCCTGCTGCCGAGCGTGAAGATATTTTGCCCAAGAACATCCTCATGATCGGCCCCACCGGCGTGGGCAAAACGGAAATCGCCCGCAGACTCGCCCAACTGGCAAAGGCTCCGTTCATCAAAGTTGAAGCGACTAAGTTTACGGAGGTCGGTTATGTGGGCCGCGATGTCGAGTCGATGATTCGCGACCTTGTTGCTGCGGCCGTCCGGCTGGTGGAACGCGAAAAGACCGAAGAGATCAGGCCCGAAGCCGAACGCCGGGCTTACGCTCGGCTTGCTGAATTATTGGAGTCGGAGGCACCCGTCAGGCGTCGACGCCAGACGCCCGTTGCGGCTCTGGATAACCCGATCGTGAGGCAGGCGATGGAAAGCTTCGGATTGCGAGTAGAAGACGAGCCTTTCGAGGACTATGAAGACGAACGCGAGCACGGGGACGCCCGCGCACAGGCAGCGAGACGCCGGAAGCTCATCAAGGATATTCAAGCCGGGAAGCTCGACGCCCGCGAAGTGGAAATAGAAATCGAGGAACCTCAAAACCCGTTCGTTCAAGTCTTCACGCCTCAAGGAATGGAGGAAATGGGATTGGACACAAACCAGGTGGGCAGCCCCTTTCCCGCCCGGCGGACCTCCCGTCGCACCACCGTCGCGGATGCTAAAGAGGTGCTGTTCCAAGAAGAGGCCAAGCGCCTCATAGACCGATCCAATCTTCAGCGCGAGGCCGTTCACCGAGCCGAGCAGACGGGCATCATCTTCCTCGACGAGATCGATAAAGTCGCAAGCAAGTCGGGCGGGTCAGGTCCGGACGTGTCGCGCGAGGGAGTCCAGCGCGACCTTCTCCCGATCATCGAAGGCTCTACGGTCGCCACGAAGTTCGGGCCCGTCCGAACGGACCACATTCTCTTTATTGCAGCCGGCGCCTTTCATATCTCGAAGCCCAGCGACCTTATTCCCGAGCTTCAGGGCCGCCTTCCGATCCGGGTTGAGCTAGAAAGCCTCACCGAGACCGACTTTCGCCGGATCCTGCATGAACCCAAGAATGCGCTTACAAGACAATACGAGCGTCTCCTCGAGACCGAGCAGGTGAAAATTTCCTTCACGCCAGACGCTCTCGATGAGATCGCAAGGCTTGCCACCGAGGTCAATGACCGGACCGAGAACATAGGAGCGCGACGCCTTCATACGATGATGGAGAAGCTGCTCGAAGACGTTCTCTTCGAGGCTCCAGAGATTGAACGGAAGGAAATTGTCTATGACGCGGAGAAGGTCAACCAGCGCCTTTCCGAGTTGGTGAAGGACGTGGACCTGTCCAAGTACATCCTCTAGCTTCCCTTTTTGTTGTCGCGGGTCGTTAGGGAGGTGCGTGCTCTCGCCTATACTCCAAGCCGTGCAGAAGACCATCCTTCTCCTCGGCTCAGGAGAACTCGGCAAAGAGTTCGCGATCGCGATGGCGCGGCTGGGCCAAAAAGTCATCGCCGTGGACTCGTACGACAACGCTCCGGCCCAGCAAGTCACCCCCTACCGAGAGGTCGTCGATATGCTTAATGGAGATGAGCTCGACCGCCTGGTCGCCAAACACCGCCCCGACATCATCGTTCCGGAGATCGAGGCGATCCGCACGGAGCGGTTTTATGACTACGAGGTCTCGGGCATCCAAGTCGTGCCTAGCGCGAAGGCTGCCAACTTCACGATGAATCGCAAGGCAATTCGGGACTTGGCGGCAAAGGATCTTAACGTCAAGACCGCGCCTTACCGCTATGCGAAGAGCTATGAGGAGCTGGTCCAAGCCGCCGTAGAAGTGGGATTTCCCTGTGTCGTCAAACCGCTCATGTCCTCGAGCGGCAAGGGCCAGTCGACCGTACGCTCAGAACCTTATCTGCAGAATGCCTGGGACGATGCAGTGAACAAAAGCCGTGCGGATCTGGGCGAGGTGATCATTGAGGGCTTTATCGAATTTGAGAGCGAGATCACCCTTTTGACCGTGACGCAAAAGAACGGCGAAACCCTATTCTGCCCGCCCATCGGCCATCGTCAAGAACGAGGCGATTATCAGGAGAGCTGGACCCCCGCCGCCATCTCCGCCGAACAATTGGCGGAAGCTCAGCAGATGGCGCGGAAAGTCACTGCCGCCCTCGGCGGAGCCGGCATCTGGGGCGTCGAATTCTTCCTGACGAAGCAAGGCGTGGTCTTCTCGGAACTCTCTCCGAGGCCGCATGATACAGGTCTCGTAACGCTCGCCAATTGCTTCCCCCTCAATGAATTCGAGCTTCACGCGAGGGCAATATTGGGTCTTCCAATCCCTGCTTTGGAACTCAGAAGGTCCGCCGCAAGTGCGGTCATCCTGGCCGATTTCGAGTCGCCAAACCCACCGGCCTACACCGGCATCGAGCACGCCCTCGCTGATCCATCGATTGACATCCGCATCTTCAATAAGCCAAGTGTGCGCAAGTATCGGAGGATGGGCGTCGCGGTGGCCAGCGGCAGCGAATCGACGGACATTCTTCGAACCAAGGCTCGAGACGCGGCAGCAAAAATCCATATCAGTTCAACACAACCGGAGTAAGTTAGCCGCGTAGCTGCTGCTTCAGAATGCGAGCAAAGTGAACACTTTAATCATCCTCGGAATCGTTTATCTGCTCGTGCAGCTCGGGGTAGCAATGCTTTTCCCTGCGGCCGCATGGATTCTCTTTGCCAGCCTCGGTCTATCGCTCCTCTCGATTCTCTTTTATGCAATTGATAAGGCGATGGCTGGAAAGGGAGGTTCGCGCGTGCCAGAGAAACACTTGCACGTCCTAGCATTGTTCGGCGGATGGCCAGGTGCCGCGGTGGCTCAAGGACTGTTCCGGCACAAGACGCAAAAGCCTGCGTTTCGAGCGACTTATCGGGTCGTCGTGGGCGTTAATATTCTCGCCACGGCGTTGCTTTGTTGGATTCTGGCTAGTGGAAGCTGAAACTCGCAGGTTGGTGATGCCTCTTCGCGCGATTCTGTGCTCTTGACCGCTCTTCGCGTTTCCTAGGAAGCGTACGCACTTCAACCCTCGGCTTCCCATCACGCATTTTGCCTATTACCCGGAACAGCCGGGAGGGATCTGCGCCTAATGCATCATGGCTGCCAACTCCACCTGGTATACGATCACTGCAATCTTCGTAGCGTTCGTCGGCGTGACTGGCATGGGCCTGCTCTTCGTCCGCGCAACGAACATCGACCGCAACGCTTTGGTGGGGACTCTCACGTTCGCTACGGCCGCAATCTCCGGAGTGATTCTGTTTTTCAGCGGCAGCTCGAGCATGTCCGAATGGGCACTCCTGATCATTGCCCTCTTCAGCATGACGGGCTTCTTTCTAGGCCGTGGAATCGACCGCGCAATGGGTGCCAAGGGACCTTCGACAGACACGCGCAAGGGAACTCTCGGTTCGGACTTGTCCGACTGATTAGAGATGGAGGTCGCGGTAACCCCGTCGCAAACTACGTCCTGCCCGGTCGCTCGGGGGTCCAGGAGTCAATGGTGCGCCCGGAGGGGTGGGTGCGCTGCGGGCCTCTCCCGGCGGCTCCTCGCTGACCAACAGAGTGTCCACCTCAACGATGGTGCCCACATACCGGCCGTTCCAAACATCGTCATTTTCGATGAGCCCCAGAAACTTGCCCTTTCGTGAGAACACGTGTTTGCCATCTCGGAAAGCGACTGCCCGTCCTTTAGAATTGTAAAGCCAGCTCGACACTTTGTTAGTGTATCGCCCGCAGTCTTCGCAGGTGGATGTTCTCGGGTTGCGTTATAGTAGACACATCTTGGAGCCGTTAGACGATCTGAAAGCTATCACCCGCAGACACTTCCTGCAGCGAACAGGGGCCTCGGCGGTGGGAACGGTAGGACTCGCGATGCTTCTGAGTGAGGAAGCTCACGGCCAAGCTCAAAGCAGAGCGCGGAACGATCCCTTTGCCCCGAAGAATCCGCACTTCCAGCCCAAAGCAAAGCGCGTCATCTTCTTGAACATGACGGGGGCGCCGAGCCAGCCGGACCTCTTCGATTATAAGCCGCTACTGCGCCAACTCGACGGCCAGGCGATCCCCGAGTCGGCAGTAAAGGGACTCAGACTTGGTCCTTTCACCAACAAAGACACTATGAAAGTGTTTCAGTCGCCGTGGGAGTTTAAGCAGTATGGGCAAGAGGGAATGTGGATCAGCGAGCTCATGCCTCACCTGACCAGCATCGTGAATGACGTCACGTTCGTTCGCTCCATGCACACGAATGAGATCAATCATGTGCCCGCGCAGCTCCTATTCAGCACCGGATCGCCAAGAATGGGGCGGCCCACCATGGGCTCGTGGGTGTCTTACGGGCTGGGGTCGGAAGCATCCGACATGCCTGGGTTCATCGTTCTTACCTCAGGCAAGTCGGGCCGATGCGGCACCACTTGCTGGGGCAGCGGATTCCTTCCAAGCGTGTACCAAGGAGTTCCCTTCCGCTCTGCGGGCGAACCGGTGCTGTATCTGAACACCCCCCCTGGCGTTGATCCGGGCCTGCGAAGACAAACTCTAGACGCGATCAAGACCATCAACCAGGGCCAGCTCGCAGATTTCGGCGACCCCGAAATAGCCACCCGTATCGAAGCCTACGAAATGGCTTACAAAATGCAGACGAGCGTTCCCGATGTCATGGACATCTCAAAGGAACCCAAAGCCATGCATGAGCTGTACGGGACGGAGCCGGGGAAATCATCGTTCTCCAATAACTGCCTCCTAGCACGAAGGCTAATTGAGCGCGGAGTTCGATTCGTTCAGGTCGACCACGGCGGTTGGGACCATCATGGAGGCGGCGACCAGAACCTGATGACAAACTTGCCGCAGCGATGCAAGGAAGTCGATCAAGGTGCCGCCGCCCTCATAAAGGACCTCAAACAACGTGGTCTGCTAGAGGACACCTTGGTGGTTTGGGGCGGCGAGTTTGGACGCCAACCGATGGCGCAGAATGCGCCCACGAAAGCGGATGCCGGTCGAGACCACCTTCGAACCGCCTTTACGATCTGGATGGCTGGCGGAGGCGTCAAGGCCGGCGCAATTGTCGGTCAAACGGACGAGTTCGGGCTATCCTCGGTGGAGAATCCCATCCATGTCCACGACCTTCATGCAACCATTCTCCACTGCCTCGGGATCGACCATACGCGGCTTACCTACAAGTTTCAGGGCAGAGACTTTCGGCTCACGGACGTAGAAGGCGTTGTCGCCCAGAAGCTTTTGGCTTAGCAAGTAGGTTATTCTGAAGGTTGCGAGTGGAAAGGTTGAGGGGACAGAACGAGTTGTCACATGAGGAGCTTCAAAGACAGGTAGCCGCCCTTGAAGTTGAGAACGCCTCCCTCCACCAGCGCCTAGAAAGGGCCCTCATCCGAATCGACGACACGCTCGGACCCGTTCAAGATCACGTCGCCATATACGATTCAAGCTGGCGCTATATTTACTTGAATGATGCGGCGGCCGCGGTGCTGGGAAAGCCCAAAGAGGCCTTGATCGGAAAGTCCATCTGGAACCTCTTCCCCGACGCAGTCGGCAACCAGTATTACGAAGAACTGCATCGCGCGAAAGAAACCGGCGAGGTCATTCGAAGCGAGCACTATTACGCGCCGATGGGGACCTGGTTCCTAAACCACATCTACCCCTCACACGGCGAAGTGACCGTGATGTCTAGCGACATTACTGAGAGAAAGCAAGCCGAAGAAAAGGCTGCCCGGAGTCAGGCACGCTACCGGGCGCTCATCGAAGCCACGTCCTCCGGAATCTGGAGTTGGAATCCCAAAACCAATCAAGGCGATTACGAAGAGGTGCAACGGTGGTGGCATCGCACGACCGGTCAGCCACCAGAAGAGCAGGAGCAGGCATGGACCACGATGCTGCATCCGGACGACAGAGAGCGCGTCGAGAACGAATGGGCCACAGCGATATCCAAAGGCGAGCGGCTCGAGACCGAATACCGGCTCATCTCACCAGACGGCCGCAACATGCACATCGTCTCGATTGCCGTTCCGATTGTTGATGCGGACGGAAACCGGATCGAGTGGATCGGCTCGATGCAAGAAGTCACCGCGGCGCGGGAAGCTCTGCAAGAGTTAATGACGCTGAAATCCAAGCTCGAAGCAATCGTGGAAGCCTCCCCGCTCGCAATCGTAGCCCTGAATCCGGCCGGTGAAGTGCAGCTTTGGAACGCTACTGCAGAAAGCATCTTTGGATGGACCCAGGAGGAGGCGCTGGGGGCTCGCATGCCAGCCGTGCCAGAAGATCGGATGGAGGAATTCCAATCCAATCTGGAAGCGGTCTTGGACGACAAGCCTGCAACTGTCACTCGCTCAAAACGCAAACGTAAAGACGGCGAGCTGCTCGATTCCACTCTTTGGGCGGCACCGCTGCGTGGAGACGATGGCAAACCAGAAGGGATGCTCGTGATGATTGCCGACGTTACGGAACAACGCCGACGCGAGGAAGAGCTTGCCGCGAGTCAAGAGTTCCTTAAGATTGCGATGAGGAGCGGTCAGATGGGCCACTGGAACCGTGATCTGTTGACCGGCGAAGTCTCATGGTCACCTGAGCTAGAAGCCCTTTTTGGCCTGGAACCGGGATCCTTTGAGGGTTCGGAAAAGAATTTCTTCTCATATGTTCACAAAGACGACTTGCCGATCTTGAGCGAGGCTGTTCAAGAATCGATTCGAACGCGCAAGGAGTACAGCGTCGAATTTCGATTCAATCGCGCCGATGGCACGGCCGGATGGATGGACGGCAGGGGCCGAACCACTTATGACGCGGACGGAACACCCATAAGAATCGATGGATTCGGCATCGATATTACGGCGCGCAAGTCTGCTGAAGCTTCCATTTTTGAAAGTGAGAGGCGATTTAGGTTCTTGGCCGAAACAATGCCCGTCATTGCTTGGTCGCTCACGGCCGATGGCAACATGGACTTCATCAATCGCCGCTACTTCGATTATTCTGGCCAAGATATCAGCACCCCGCAGGCAGAGGCATGGTCAAGTGTCCTACATCCAACCGACGCACAGACGGCGATGGCACACTATGGAAGATGCATCGAGAGTGGGACCGTTTGGGAAGAAAAGCTCCGGCTAAAGAGCAAGGAAGGAGAGTTTCGCTGGCACCTTTCCCGCCTCGAGCCAGTGCGCGACGAGTACGGAACGATTATTCGGTGGTTCGGAACCAGCACGGACATCCATGACCAGAAGGAAGCTGAGACGGCGCTAGAGAAGCGGGTCGAGGAGCGCACGAGGGAGCTGCTTGACGCAAATAGGGAACTGGAGGGCTTCACCTACTCGGTCTCCCACGATTTACGGGCCCCTTTGCGGGCTATTTCTTCCACGAGCATGATCCTGCTTCAGGACTTGGAGGACCGACTCGATCCCTCGGAACGGGCGCTGCTGGAACGACAGTCCTACAACGCCACGCGGCTCGGAGTGCTGATCGACGCGCTGTTGAAGCTGTCTCGCATTGGCCGACAAGAACTGATCTGCACCCACTGTGATCTCTCGCAAGTGGCTGCAGACGCGGCGAGCGAACTGCGAGCTGAAGAAGGGGATGTCAAGGTTCAAATCGAGCCGGGAATGTCCGCTGAGGCTGATTTAAAGCTGGTGCGGTTTGTGTTTCTCAATCTGATCGAGAACGCTCTCAAGTTCTCATCTCCTGGAGGAAATGTGTACATCGGGACCGGCGAGGACGGCACCATCTACGTTCGCGATGAGGGCATCGGTTTTGATATGCGCTACGTGGACAAGATCTTCCAGCCCTTCGAGCGACTCGTAAGCGATCAAGACTATCCAGGAACCGGCATCGGTCTTGCTAATGCCCAGCGTATCGTGCAAAGACACGGCGGCCAGATTTGGGCAGAGTCCGAGCTAGGAAAGGGTACGACCTTCTTCTTCACGCTGCGGTCATAGAAGGCGTGGATGAAAGGTAGACGCCGAGGGTACCCCGGCAAGGGCGCAACATTTTCTTCCCTCGGCGAACCTTAACGAACAGGCTATCGACTTCGATAGTAATAGCCGCCGCCACCGAATAGCAACAGCACGACAACGACGATTAGTAGGATAGTTAGCATTTTCTTGTTCTCCTTTAGCAGTTGACACTGCTGATAGATATAGCGACTTACTCTGTGGGCTCGGCGTTCCGCACCGTAGGTCCGAGGAACGGGTCGGCGGGCGTGAGAGTCCTACACGTGAACTCAAATGGAAACCTCACGAGAACGCCTCATACGCTACCTTCAGGATGCTCACGCTGCCGAGACCGGGATCGCGGACGCCCTGGAAGGGTTCGCCTCCGACTGCGACGATCCAGACATTCAAGATATTTATAAGGATCACTTGCTCCTCACTATTAGTCAAGCTCGAAGGCTCGAAGACCGGCTTCGTCTTCTCGATGCCGCCCCCAGTTCAACCAAAGGATTCTTGAACTCGATCATGGCGAAGGCCAGCGAATTCGTTCAGCCTGCACGCGATGATTACGATCGCAATACCCAGAACCTGATCAAAGCCTATGCAACCGAACATCTGGAAATGGCAATGTATGCATCGTTGTACGCGTTTGCCACCGCCGTAGGCGATACCGACACCGCGAATCTTGCTCGAGAGATTCAGCAAGAGGAAGTGGCTACCGCCGATAAGTTGTTCCCCTTGATCGAGCAATACGCGATGAGTGCATGGTCCGAGGCGCGTCCCCAAGCGTATCCTAGCTGAAGTTGAGGTAAGCCTTTTCTAGCACTTTCCAGAGGGTTCGCCACTCTTGGGGAGCCTTTTGATAGGCGGCATCGTAGGTCTTTCCTTCCATTCGCATAGGGAAGACCTCGATCGTAACCGGCTTGCTCTTGGCATCCAACGCAATCAGATAGATCTCTTGAATGACCTCGTCCGTCATGGCCAGGCAGCCAATGCTGGCTCTGCCGCCATGAATGAAGATATCCCCACCCGGGTTTCGACTCTTCGAACGTTGTCGGTCTGTTGCGTTCGGATAGTTCAACCCCAGCGATAGGAGAAAACGAGAACGCGGGTTGAAGCGATCGATGCGATAAATCCCTTCCGGCACCTGAAGGTCTCCCTGCTCTTTCTTCGGCCCCAAGCCGCCGGATATCGCCGCAATAGGATACGTTTTGAAGCGTTTTCTCTTGCCCGGTTGTCCCACCCACACCTCGAGGCGGCGTTCGCTTTTAAATGCCCGCAAGTGAACTCGATCCGCGGGATAGGGTAGCCCGCTCCTCGAAAAAGTTGCCTTAAGCAATGCGCCCTTGGCCTTCCGGGCTTCCGCAACCCGATCCTCGCCTCCGGTCACCGACCTGCAAGCCATCAGGAGCAACAAGGCGAGCAGAACTCCGAGTCGCATCACCTATTGTGAACCCGATTGGCACTACAATGGGCCCATGCTCCTCCTTGCCGCTTTCGTTTTGTCTAGTGCAGTCCTGGATGTGACCCCCGCCGTTGGCTTCGAGCAGGCAAAGGCTCCTTCGGTGGCCCTCGACCAAGACGGCGTCGTTTACGTGGCGTTCGGACAAGGCAACGGTATCTTCCTAACCCACAATAGGCAAGGCTCCTTTTCCAAACCGATCAAAATCGCGGAGCCGAAAGCCCTCGCCTTGGGCATGCGACGAGGCCCTAAGATCGCCGTTAAGGGATCGACTCTTGTAGTGACCGCGATCGCCGGTGAGCAAGGGAAAGGCAAAGACGAGAATCTAATCGCGTGGACCTCTAAGGATGCTGGTGCAACTTGGCAGGCTCCCGTTCAGCTTAACGACGTCCCGGCATCCGCTCGGGAGGGCCTTCATGCGATGGCTTACGGCGGCAACGCCTTCGTCGCGGCTTGGTTAGACATGCGTTCGGACGGCACACTGCTGTACACGAGCACCTCGAAAGATGGGCTTAAGTGGACCAAGAACGTGGAGGCATATCGGTCTCCGAGCGGGAGCATCTGCGAGTGTTGTAGCCCTTCGGTAGCCGTCGACACCGCAGGTAAGCCGGCGCTCATGTGGCGCAACTGGCTCGATGGCAACCGCGACATGTACCTCTTGAGAAACGGGCTTCCAGAAAAACTGGGCACCGGAAGCTGGAAACTCAATGCCTGCCCGATGGATGGAGGTGCCCTCGCAATCGACGGCAGCGGGGCAGTCTCGACCATCTGGCGGCGAGAGGGGTCGATCTTCGTGTGTGAGCCCGGGAAGGAAGAGCGCATGCTCGGCCAGGGTCAGCAGCCCTGGGTGGCGATGGGTCCTCAGGGTCCCGTTTATGCTTGGATTCAAAGTAAGAACGGCCGACTCATGCTGCTGGAGCCGGGTGCCCGCGAGCCACGCGTTGTGGCGGAAAAGGCGAACGACCCGGTCCTTGCAAGCAGCAAGAGCCGGGTCATGTTGGTTTGGGAGGATGCGAGCGGAAGTGCCCGCATCCGGAGTTTGACGCTTCGCTAACGCCCTACCACCTGCTTTCGATCGTGTAGGTGACCTTCTTGGTCTCGCCAGCTTTGAGGTTGACCAGGAACTGAAACGTGTGCGAGTCGAGTTTAACGAAATCTTGCGACTGCTTGATCAGCTTCCAATCGCCCCATGAACGTTCGATAACGTGGACGGTTTCGGGAGCATCTTTGCGGTTCCGGATCTCGATCTCGTAAGTCTCCTGCACGGTGTTCGGGTTAATGCGACGAAATTCCGTTCGCTTCCTTTCTGCCACGACGTCGAACGAGCGCCCGACCGCTAGCGAAAGCTTTTCATCCTTGGGCGTGTGCTCGATGTTGTCTTCGCCGAGCATTTGGACCGAGCCAGATGCATCGCGCTGGTAAACCCGAATCACTCCTTTAGGCAGAGGCATGCCCATGTTGGAGGACGTGCTGTTAGTGAACTCGAGCCTGACCTGAGGGCTGATGTTGCCGGTGCCAACTTCTCCCTCATTGGGATAGTAGCGTCCGAACATGCGGGTTGCATCGATCACCAACTTCTTCGAGACCGGAACATTGAAGGCTTCCAACAACGAAAGCTGTTTCGTCTCGCGGTTGCGCACGGTTGCGGGGCGCTGGAGTGTGTAGAGGTGATACTCAAAGAGCGACTCCTCTTGGAAGGCAGCTTTTGCTTCAGCGGCCATTCCTCCCCCCATCCCTCTCATGTCGCGCGCAAGATTCTGTGGCTGGGCGCGATTGACGTCACCGGCGAGCAGCTTGAGCTTGGCGTTTTCGAAGGAGGCTCCACTCTGATTGTCTACCGTCACCCATCCTTTCAGATCCCCTTTTCCGCGTCCATCAATGGTCAGGACGTAGTCAGCCTTCCACGACATACCCCTGGTGAGGTAGCTGAGCTCGACCGTGTTCTCCCCGGCCCGCTTGGATTCGATGTCCCACAGAAGCGTTGGCTTGCTGATGAGCCCTGCCGGTAGCGTGAGCACTTCTATTTCGCCTGTCGGGTTCAACACGATGCGCCCATCGGTCGTGCGGATGACCATGCCGTTGTACGTTTGTTGATTGCCGCCGTCGGGCGTGCCAATAATCGCTGTCGGTGAGCTGATCAACTCTCCTTCGAGCACTTCCTTTTGGTTGCCCACGTTGCGCACGAACCGTACGCGCTGGCCCACCGATTTGTTCAATACAGCCAACGGGCTGATCAGGTCGTACTGATAGTTTTGCTCGAGAACAGAGAATGAGCCTTCCTCTGTAACGCTTCGGATCGCCACCGTCGCCGGCTCGATCATCGAAGCGACGTCACTGACCGCGACCGTCTGCCGTCCGGTTCTTAAATTCATCGTTCGGGTCTCCTTGATGAGCCCAAACCCCTGGTTGTAAACCGTCACTTCATTCGCGACGGGTGCGGTTGCAAACACCGCCGCTGCAATCATTTCAATCATCTCGTGTGTTTCCTCACTGGGTGGATTAACTTCATTGTGCTTCCACACTCTGAAAGTGAGTGTGCGAATGGGCCGTTAGGGTTCAAAGGTGTTCCCTAACCTCAGTTGCGACTCTTGCTTCTATGTAAGAATGCTTGCTGACCCATGAGCGATAGTCAGCAGCGTATGCAGTTGAACGAGTGGACTGTGGATTACGGCGAGGGCCACGATCCGATCGACACGGCCGTTCCACACTCCTGGAAGCAAGACGTGCCTGTCGCGTGGGAGGGGCCGGCGAATTATCGCACCACCATCGACATTCCGCGTGGCTACTCTTATCTCCACTTCGCCGGGGTGAGCTACCAGGCTCGAGTCTCGATCCAAGGGCAAATCGTCCATGAGCATCGCGGAATCTGGGACTCGTTTTGCGTGCCGACCCACGACTTTCAGGGCCGTCGCGTCGTGCTTGAAGTGAGCGTGACGAAGAACGGTGGCCCCAGTTTTCCCGTTCGAGATGTGGCAAGCGGTTTCCTGCCGTTTGTCTATCACACTTTCGGAGGCATTCACGGCGAGGTCGAATTGGTCGAAGGACGTGTGCCCTCCGACGGGAAGCCGTTCGATCCTCGCTCACGATTTAAAGTAGAGGGTCCGCGCATCTTCGTCGACGGAAAACCTTACTACACGAAGGGCCTATTGCATTGGGGATGGTATCCGCAGCTCGGCCACACAAACCCTCCGGAAGTGCTGATTCGCAAAGAGGTGCGTCAGGCAAAGGAGCTTGGCTTCAACCTCGTAAAGTTCTGTCTCTGGGTGCCTCCCCATCGCTATCTGACGATCATGCGTGAGGAGGGCATGGAAGCTTGGCTCGAGCTCCCGCTCTGGGATCCTACCGATGACTCTGCGAAGCAACAGGGCATCGCTTCCGAATTAGAAAGGATCGTGCGCCAGTACCGGCACCATGAAAACATTCTGATTTGGACCGTCGGCTGCGAGCTCAGCGCCTCGACTTCGGCGGAATACCGACAATATCTGACCCAGCTCGTGCGCAACCTCACCGGCTCGGAGCTCGTGAAGGACAATTCCGGCGGTGCGGAAATGTACGGAGGCGACCTTCGCGAGTTTGGCGACTTCTACGACTTCCACCCCTATTGCGACACTCACTTCTATGCTCAGGTGCTGGATTCATTGCTTCCCGGCCCGAGGCTAGAGCAGCCCGTCCTGTTAGGCGAGTTCAACGACATCGACGTGCACCGCGAGATGGCGGACCTGGGCAACGAGCTCCCCTACTGGTCGTCCACTCTGCCCGAACTGAACCACCAGGGCGTCCGTTGGCAATACGATCTGCCCAATGTGCTTGCGGACAACCGCTTTGCCCTTCACCCCGTACGCGAGCGACATGCCCAGCTCATGGAGAGTTCGCGCAAGAAGGCGCTGTTCATGCGTAAAACCGTTCACGAGATGGTGAGAGCGCGACACGAGATCTCGGGCTATGTCATTACAGGATGGCGAGATACGCCCATTTCCTCGGCAGGCTTCTTCGATGATTGGGATCGTCAACGTTTCTCTCCCGAAGAGTGCGCGCCGTGGAACGGCGAAGCCGTTCTGTTCATGATTCCAACCCGCCGACCGCCATGGGTTAACGGAGGAAACCGAGCGGGGTGGCTGGACTCGTGCAACTTTTTCCAGGGCCAGCTCTTCTGGAAGATCGGCATCCATTCGCAAGAGCGTCTGCACTCGGGACTGGTTTGGCGACTGCGGCGCGAATCGGGTGAATTCATCGCGTACGGCACGGAGCAGCCACGAGATGTCGAAGTCCTGAAGTCCACCGAGATAGGCCAGATCAGCCATCAATGCGACGAACCGGGTGCGTACGTGCTCGAGGTCGAATTCGGCGGCTTCAGCAATCAATGGAAGATCTGGGTCACGGCAAAGCCTGACGTTACCAAACTGGACGGCTGGCGAATCTTTGATCCTCCACAAGTCTTCCCAGGTTTTCCCAGCTCTGGCAGAAACCTAATCGGCACAACCATGCCGCAAGATTTCAAGGAAGTGCTGGAGGCAGGAGGCAAAGTCATGCTCTTCCTCCGAGGGCCCGGGACCTTCACGTGCCCCTTCTGGAGAGAAGCCGCGTACGAGTTTAAGAATGAAGAGTTTTGGGCGCAAGTTCCGTTTGCCGATCGCTGGGAACGTCTCATGGCCGTGTGCTCGGATCGCGCCCTCGATCCAGAGTGGCTAGAGAAGTTGGGGTTGGGCAAACCAGAAGTGCTGATGAATCGCATCGATGTTCGCTCTTACAAAGAGCACCCGGTGGTAGTGCGGTATGAGAACGTGCTCATCACCACTCTTCGCCCTTACGGAGGCCAGGGTAGCCAACCCACGGCACTCAACCGGAACCCAGCGGGCGTTGCTTTGCTTGAATCGCTGGTCGAGAGTTTCTGAGGCGCTGATGATCCTCCAAAATGTGCCATAATAACTCCTTGCGCGTCTCAGGGCGCGGAGCATTTTTATGTACGCGATAGTGAAGACCGGCGGCAAGCAATACAAGGCCGCACAGAATGACATCATCATCATTGAGAAGCTGGAAGGCGACACTGGCAGCACAGTCGAGCTCGGCGAGATCGTGATGACCGTCGATGGCGGGAATACCGTTGTCGGATCCCCTTTCATCAAGGGCGCATTGGTTCGCGGTGAGATCATCCGCCAGTGCAAGAGCAAGAAGATCAACGCCTTCAATTACAAGGCCAAAAAGAACGAGCGCAAGCGCTGGGGCCACCGACAACCGGAGACGCACGTGCGCATCACCGAAGTCGTAGCTGGGAGCTAAACAGAGATATGGCACATAAGAAAGGACAAGGTTCATCCAGAAACGGCCGCGACTCTAAGCCTAAGTACCGAGGCGTCAAAGCAGCGGGCGGTCAGGTCGTCAAACCAGGCAGCATCATCGTCCGCCAGTGTGGCACGAAGTTCCACCCCGGCGTGAACGTTGGCCTCGGCAACGACTTCACGATCTACAGCAAGATTGACGGCCAAGTCAAATTCGAAGGCCCCAAAGCCAAGCGCCGAATCTCGGTCTACCCGTATCAGGTGCAGACCGAAGTGGTTGCCGCCGAAGCTGTCGCAGCGTAAGAAACCTTCACAAAGAAAACGGCCGCGGACCTTTCTGGGTGCCGCGGCTTTTTCGTTTTCCGCTCGTGCCTTTCGGCCGTAGCACTCATCCGGTGTGTGGTGTTGGAGGGTCGGATGAAGTTTGTCCCCGGTTGCTGGGGACATGGCTTTCTACGCCTTGGTTTTTTTTGGTGTTTCACTACGTGCGGGCAGCACGTCCAGCCACTGCAGTTTGCGCAAGCTGTGGTCAGCGGTTGCTAGTGGCACCTTGTGATAAATGGCCGTTGCTGCAATAAACCTGTCAGCAGGGTCTTGATGCGTGAAGTCAAGAGTGCGGGAAAGTATGACAATTTCTGTCGAGGGTGCTACGATCTCAAACGGATAATTCTCCAGCCAAAATCGAACCGTGCCCTCCGGGGACATTATGCTCTTCACCCGTTCCTTTTCTATTAGGAGCATCGCCTCCCAGACGGATATGGAGCTCAGCATCACCCGTGACTGTAGTCGGCTAACAGCGTGAGAGACCTCAACTGGCAGTTTGGGATCGTTCAAGTTCAGCCAAATCCACATCTGAGTGTCCAGCAACATCACTTCATTGCTTCCCACTCAACATCTAACGGCGCAAGAATGTCTCCCACAATCCAAGCAGCGTGAGCGCCTTTGCCGGGAGCGTAGTCATTTGGATCATGTAGGGGCGGTGCAGGGCAGATTTGCGCCTGAGCCTTTCCGCGCTTCGTAATCACGAATCCGACTCCGGTTTTGGCGACTTCGTCCACCAACCGAAGGCAGTGGGTCTTAAACTCGGTAATAGGTACAGACTTCATCGTCGTAGGCTTGAACATAATGACCATTATAGATGGTCATTTGCCTCAAGACGTCAGGAACAGTGGGTTCCTGCCCGAGAGTTTGACGAGTTGTCGTCGGCCTAATCGAAGTCGTTGCTAAATTCGCGAGCCGTCAGCGATCCGCGTCTTCGCCCGGCAATATCCTCTTCCACACCCACTCCCGGGGGCTGTCCGGCAGGCGAACCGTCATCTCGTTTCCGCGCCCAGAAAAAATGAACTCGACGGGCTCAGGCTGCTTGATCACTTCACCCTTGCTTGCCAGCGCCTGAAAAGTAAACCGCAGCCGATCGCCTTCCTTGCTATAGCGGCCCACCCCCACCCAGGTGTCCTTTGCACACACCAGTTCAAACCCGCTCCCGGATGCGATCTGAGTGCGGCAATCCTCGGCACCGGGATAGGGCCAAGACCCTTTCCAGCGGCCTACAACATTCTGTCCAGAACATCCCAGACACAGGCATGCCAACAGAACCGTAGGGCACAATCGATGCATGGCGCTGACGATACCACTGGCTCACGATTTCAATTGCCCGTGGTGCTGGGTCGGTTTCCATCAGGCTCGCCGCCTGCAGAAAGAATTCGGCATCGTCATCGACTGGCGAAGCTTCGAAATACACCCGGAGTCGGATCCTTGGCCCGACAATCCTCCCCAGCCACCCGGCGTCCCAAGCCGCTTCGACTTACACGCCTGGTCAGAGCAAATTGAGATGCCCAAAGTCGGGCGCACGACGAAGATGCGCACTGACATGGCACACCAAGCCGTCGCGTACGCGCGAACCCTTGGCCTCGAAGACCCGCTCGTGGAAGCCATCTACCGCGCCTACTGGGAACAAGGCAAGGACATCAACGACCTCCAGTCGCTTAGAGAAATCGCAAGCGGCATCCTCGACGACCTCGACGCGATGGAGCAAGCGATCACGTCAAACCGCTTTGCCGACAAAATTATTCAGTTCGACGACGCGGCCTATGAGCAAGGCGTCCGACAAGTCCCCACATTCTTCATCGGCGGAGAGCGGTACGCCGAACAAAAAATGCCTGTCCTGAAAAAAGCCGTCGAGCAGGAGATGCAGAACGGAGGGGTTTCAGCCTACGCCTTTTTGGAGTTCGAAAGCAGTCCGGATGATCGACCCTACACGGTAATTAACATGGTCGCAACAATCGACGGACGCATCGTCAGCGGAGAACGGCACGAGAGTGTGCACGACCTCGGCTCCAAGACCGACCACCTGCTGATGAGGCGCATCGAAAAGCAAGTCGATGCCGTGATGCTGGGTGCCCATACGCTGCGAGTCACCCCGCCAACCTGGAATCCCCAGGCCAGGAAACGAGTCGTCGTGACACGATCTGGCGATGTCCCACTGAGTTCCTGCTTCCTGACGGGCGGAGAATCGTTTGTTGCGATGCCCGGATTCCGGACCCTCTCCCCTAACCCCGCCCCCCTGGAGGGGGGAGGGGGACTCGGAACCTCTCGGCAGGGGAGAAGGTCCGGACCAGCCACCTTATCCTTCGGCCAACACGACGTAGACCTAAGGGCCCTCCTAAAAAACCTTCGAGAAGAACAACACATCAAACGTTGCCTCGTACTCGGCGGCAGCAAGCTGAACGGCCAGTTGCTTCAGCAAGACCTCATCGACGAAATCTTCCTAACGATCGCTCCCAAAATTAAACTGGGCCACGATTTGCCAACCATTGCAGAAGCCGACGCATTCGCACGTAATGAACTTCAGAGATACACTTTGATAGAGCATCACGTGATAGGCGACGAAATTTTCCTTCGATACAGGCGGACCCGCAACTAGTGCGTCCCCTTGCACCTCTCACTTACCTCGTTCGAAACGCAGGCAAAACGATCCCGTTGATCGGCGTCATCGTGCTCGCGGTGCTCCTCGTTTGCGGAATCATCTCGCTCATCAACTCGATCCCGCTGTCCATTCGTGTTATCTATTCCTACAACAAGGAGTTCCTCGGCGTCAGCCCACGTGGCGATCCGACTCAAACGCCTCGGATCGTGGCGGATATCAAGAAGAACTCGCCGATTCCCGTTGAACGCGCGATCATTTGTCGGGCGACAACGAACCAGGTGAAAAGCATCGTTGGCAAATGGCCATTCGTCGTCGTGGGGCTGGGACAGGAGGATATGATCTGGTACCTTCGACGCCAGCTTTCCAAAGGCTTGGAGGGTCGGATGCCCACTCCGGGAGCACCGGAAGCGCTCGTGAGCAAACCCGTGGCCCGAAACCTCAGCCTCGGAATCGGGTCCGTGCTGCTCAGTCCCGACTCGAATGAAAGTTATTCTCCGATGCCGGTGAAAGTGGTGGGGATCGCGGATACGGACCGGTGGCTGATGTTTACGTCCATCGAATATCAGCAGGAGAACCACTCGCCTCCTATCGATTTGGCAATGATCTTTGCAAAGGACGTTCAACAGCAGGCAAAGCTGGATCTCTGGGCCGAGGCTCACTTTAAGGGGCAACGGGCCCAGCTTTGGGCCTATCACCAAATCGAAAAGAACACGCAAGAGATGTTCGCCACGCTGTATCAGATTCTGAATGTCGTCATCGGAACCCTCGCGCTCGTGATCACGATCATGATGGGGATGCTGATGAACATTTACCAGTCACAGCGCCTAGTGGAGTTCGGCTTGCTCCAAGCAATCGGATACACGAAAAAGCAATTGCTGCGAAGGGTGCTGATCGAGTCGGTTGTGGTCGTGATTGCGGGCTGGATCATCGGCATGGTGGTGGGATACGGGCTCCTGATCCTCGCTCAGAAGCTGATGATGGAACCGAAGTCGTTTGCCCTCAACCCCGCTGATCCCACGGCCTTCGCCTATACCATTCCCATTCCGTTCGCCATCCTCGTCGTTGCGATCGCGACGGTCGTGCTTCGCTTCCGATCCTTCGATCCGGTCGGCATCGTCGAGCGGAGGCTCGTGTGATTCGAGCCCGATCCGCTTCGCTCGTCTATCAGGACCACGGGCGCGATGTGTTCGCCTGCCGAGACATCGACTTGGAGGTTCGCGAGAATGAATTCTTAGGAATACTCGGTCCCTCCGGCTCGGGTAAGTCCTCGCTCCTCTACCTGTTAAGCGGTCTGAAAACGCCTACATCCGGTGACATCACGCTCGGCGACAGAAGTCTCGCGTCGATGTCGGACGAAGAGCGGAGTAGATTGCGACTAAGCGAGTTTGGCTTTGTGTTCCAGCAGCCGTACCTGCTCGGCTACCTGAGCGCCTTAGAGAACATCGTGATCGCCGATCCACACGGGAGCAATCCAAAGGCAGAAGCGTCTCAAATGCTGGCGCGCCTTGGAATGGCCGAGAAAGCGCATCGCCAGCCGCATGAGTTGAGTGGAGGTGAGCGGCAGCGTGTCTGTGTCGCAAGAGCCCTTTTGGGCTCGCCCAAGGTGATCTTTGCCGACGAACCGACCGCTGCCCTCGATCACGTAAACGGAGCCGCAGTCGTCGAGCTCCTGAATACGTTGAGAGGCAACGGATCGCTGGTTATGGTTACCCACGACGAGAGCATGTTGGGAGCGGCTGACCGAATCGTGCGCCTCGCCGACGGCGTGCTGGTCCAAGCTCTAGGATAATTGCCGCTTTCCCACCATAATGGGAGCATTGCCATTGCGGTGTTCTTTTATGAAGTTAGCCTCTCCCTTTTTTGCATTGCTCGCCCTCGCGGCCGCCCTCGCACCGGCGCAGACTTACCTCGGTGCCGAAGCAGCTCTTCGTAAAGTTGAAGAATCCAGAGGGAAAAGCGTGGCTTCTGCTGGCTCGATGACTCCAGCAATCGAGGCATTCAGGGCAAGATCGGGTTCCCTCTCCGATGCGCAAGCTGCTTCTGAGTGGCTAAAGCTTGCCCGCGCTGCGGCCGCCACGGCATCGACAAACGATTACTCAATGCTCGGCAGCCCCTTCAACGACGTGATGGGTGCGCTTCCTCGCCCGGAGGCATGGCCTGCTATCTTCTCGGCTACGCACGCGGGCGCCCCCAAGACCGCGGTCGACGCAAGTCTTCGACTCATGTCGAGTCTGCTGGTCAACAACCCGACGGCACAGTTCGACGATCTTGTGGCTCTCCAAAAACTCCCCGTCGGCGACATGGGATACATGGGCGGCTACCTGGATGCATACGTTCTCACAATGGCGGAGCGTACGCGAGATCCAAAGCGTATCGTTACGGCCCTCAACATGATCACGGCAAAGCAGACGAAGGGCAGGCCAAGCGTCATTCCCCTGCCTGACCTGGTCACGCTCTTGGGTGCGCCGGCTGCTCGCGAGCAGATCCGTAAGGTGATGGTCTTGAGCTTCGGCGAAGTCACTGCCCCCCAAGGAGCCACTCTCCTTTTGGCCCGCCAGGTTGCAATCGAGAACATGGCCAAGCTGAAGACGCCGAAATGGTCCCTCGCAACTGGAACGGGTGGAGAGGCTCTGCTTAAGGCGCTTCAAACCCGTTTCAAGACGGTCGCTCCAACCAATGCGCAGGATCAGCTCGACAGGTTCGCGACGCTCATCGTCGATGGCAAGAAAGCGGCGGCGGTGACAATGGCTCTGAACATTTCGCCTCTTTCGGCGAAGGGGCCTCCCGAATGGCTGAGCCGCGTTCAACGAGCCGGTAAATTTCCCGTGCTGCGAGACGTCTTGCAGCAGACCCTTAGCAAGAAGCCTACTGCGCCGTGGTGGCCAACCTATGCGATGGTTGCCTCTCGGCTTGGCAACCTCGATCCCGTAGTAACCGAACTTCGAGCCACTCTGGCGAATCCGAAGGTTCCCGCCAATTACAAACAGGCTCTCAAACCGGTGCTTGTCGAGGTGCTGCTTGGTGCCGATAAGATCGATGCCGGAGTCAAGGAGTTGCGTGTCCTTCTAGCAGGGGGCGCGAATGGTCAGAACACCCGCCCGGAAATGGGCACCACACTTGCCCGCGTCGGCCACCTCATCGGACGTCGCGACCTCGTGGAAGAAGGCCTAAAGAGCTTAAGAGCCCAGCCAGAATCCAATTTTGAAATGCTGACGGTCGACCTGCTCTTGTATCTTGGTCGCGGGCCAGAAGCAGAAGCTGCAGCAATTGCCTCCATGTCCCGGCCTCAGATCCCCGGCGGCTTTTCCGGCTATGGAGATTCCATGCGTTCGGTGGGCTTAACCCGCCTGATGAGCGTTTATCATCTGGTAGGCCGCTCGCAAGATGTCGTCATGCTGTTGGAGCGGGGGCAAGGCTGGCCCGGAAGCGACTTGCGCGATCTGCTTAGGGAGACCGGATACCAGCAGATGCCCGTGCTCACCATGGCCGCAAAGGCACTCGCAGATCTTGGACGGACGCAAGAGGCTTTGCCAATCGCCACGGCCGCGTTGGCCGCATTCCCAGCCCACGACCCGACGTTTCAGGTCTTCACTGATCTAAAGGGGCAGGCGGCCATACCAGACCTGGACAATATGTTCGCGGTGGATCGCTTTGAAGAGCGGCCCATGATCTGGAAAGCTGTGCTCCAACTTAAAGCCGGTCAGGTCGATCAGGCGGGAACGACGATCCGGCAGGCTATCGCGGTCGACCCCTCCGATGGCGAGCAGACTTATGGACACCGCATGTTCGCGTACACCGTTCTGGCGGATGTTTTGAAAGCCAAAGGTGATGCAGAAGGGGAAGAGACGTATCGCAACGTTGTGAAGGCTATCCGCATGAGCGAACGTGCCGACGACTTCATGGCCGCACACCTTACTAAGCGCGCGCTTGCTCTTTACGAGGAGTCGTTGACGATCTTTGCCGACGCCTACTGCATTCAATCTCGCCTAGCTATCCAACTGGCTCAGGCGGGCCGCATGGAAGAGGCTGAGAGCCACTACCGCAAGGCTTTCGAGCTGATGCCCTCCAGCTTTGGAAGGGTCGAGAGCCATTGCTTCGGCTGTGAAGGTGCGTTTGAAGGCGAACTCGCTCAGTCGATCGCCAACAGCGTCCTCACCAAGCTGACGAAGGAGCAATCGACCAAGCCCCAGGTGCCCTATCTCCTGGGCTATTTGAGGGAAGCGCAGGGTCGAACGGCCGAGGCGTTGGCCGCTTATCGTTTAGCCGTCAAGATGGATCCCGATTATCTCAATGCTTGGAGCAGTCTCATCAGCCTAGGCACAAAGATATCGCTGACCGATGCCGATCGAAAGGGCGCAGAAGCCGCATTCATCCGCCTCGACCCCCTTGGCCGACACAATACCGGCATGGGCCAGGCGGGCGTCGATTACCGAGCCCGTTGGAAAGCGATTGAAGCCGCATTACCTAAACTGCTCCCCATCAAAGACTCGCTCTTCCCGTTGGCTGTCCGAGCCTCTCTATCGCCGGAAGAAGAGATGATGAAGTCTGCGTACGGGCGAGACTACAGCGGCTACGAGGGCGGCTATGGATCATCTTTCGAGTGGCTGCCGAACGGAAACCGAATCACTTCTCCCTCCCAGGCTCTATCCCAGATGGGCTTCATGGCCGTAGTGACAGGCATCATTGCCAGTTCGTCGTACGTGCGCCGCTAACTCCAGGACAGATTGAGGCTCCGCAAACGATTTGAGGAGCCTCAATGAGGAGGGGCAACGGTACCGAGCAACCTAACGCCGCCTTCGACGATTTCGACTTGGTCGAGCGAAGCGCGCACGGGAAATTCTTCGACATCCAGAACCGGATTGATTTTCTCAAGCTGGCTCTGAACAAGGCTTGTCGCGCCCGCACCCATCACGTTCACGCTCTCTAATTCCACATAGAGATAACGCTTGTCCACGATTTTGAGGGTGCAAACGGCCGTCGCGGGCAGCTCGATCAACATGACGACGCTAGCCTGGACATCCAGCTTTCCGTTAGCGGACGTGACCCTAAACTTGCGAACATTGCCGGGTGCCTTCTTATTCAGAAACTCCGCGAGTGCAGCCTCGCCCACAAAGACCTCGAACGTTCCCGGTTGCTTTACGCTCGCCTGAAAGGGCTCGGTCTCGAAGTGCAGACCCTCCCCCGTGATCTTGACGGTGTCTACGCGCAACCCCATCGGAAGAACCAAGTCTCGGAAGTTCGCCTGAACGAATCCTACATCGATGACATGGTTCTCGCGCACGGGAAGAGGGTACCCGGGTGTTCCTACGGCAGCGTTCGCCGTCCGCCGCCACCCAAAGCCTTGCGGCCCACGGTGAGGTAGAGCACGTATAAGATGCCGCCAACCACCAGCACGGGAACTGCCAGTCCGAGTGCCCAAACCGCGGCGCCAACCACGATTTTTAGAATAAAGAAGCCTGCCACGATGCACGCGAGCAGAATCAGAATGTTTTTAGTTGTCGATGACATGTTCTCTTCTCCGGGCGGGCTTTGCCCCTCCGCATTGATTGATTAACGACGTAGCGGTGTCTGAGGATGCAGCATGCAGGTCCTTTCGGCCCATCAAGGCTTAATCGGACCTCTGCCCATGCCTCCCATCATCAATCCCAAGGAGCCGAAGGGCGACTTCTTCAGAACCTCTAGCCTTTCCGCGACCAGCTTCTGAAAGGCAGGTGGCAAGTCGCTGTACGCCGCTACCGGTGCATTTTCCGGAAGCTTGTTGTCATAGAGCGTCTCAGCGATATAAGCCTCCTGCGGAAGCTGAAGCGTCATCGTAATCACGCCCCTCTCGCCAATTCTGAGTTTATCCAGGGTTGGCATATAACCCGCCATTGCCGCCATATTGGGATCTTCCTTGAACATCTTGAGCATCGCGATCTCGTCGACTCCCAGGACGCCCATGTTCAAACCCATCCCGCCAGCAACACTGCCAGGAGCCGGACTAGCCATCGGCTGCGAGGTTCGACCGAACTGGAGCACGGCGGAGGGAGGGAGCCCGTTGGGCATCAGCTCGGTCGGCTCTTCCCGATAGTCTTCGCCACCGCCCCCGATGCCCATCGCCATGGCCATCATAAAGGGATCGTCACCTTTGTTCGCACCCGTTCGGATTGGAGTGCTTCCGCCGAAGGCGATCTTGCGCCAGAGCGATTGCTGTACCGGCGTCATGACGTTGACCGGGAGACTGGCTCCCTGCCTCTGGGTCGGGGAGAGCGTGCCATAGAACCGCAATGCATCCCAGTTGGTCATGCCAGAAATTCCCTGTTGAAACATGCCCGGAACGAGAGCCATCGCAAACAGCATCCCCACGCCGTCTTTCATTGGCGATGGCGAAGTGAGCGCATAGGCAGCCACGTCGTCCAAGGACGGCATGTTCTTGGCCTTCGCAGCCTTTATGAGGGTGGTCAGAGCCACTCGATCCGTTCGGTTCGACCTGGACTGAGTGGGTCTGGACGGCTTGATAATCAGCCAGCCTTCGGTCTCGGCCATCAGAACATCGCTTCCACTCTTCAAATCTGCTTCAAAGGTCTCCACCGTCTGCTTTGCGCCGGGCACGATCATGTTCATCGAGCCCATCATCTCGTCCGGCACATTAGCGACTAGCGCCTTCCCCTTCGTCTTTGTTAGCGCCAGCAGTTCGTCGGTGGCCATGTAGGAGAGAGGATCGGTGAGATCGGGCCTGCTCAGCTTTTCCATGAGCGGCGTGGGCAGCTTGGAGCCGCCGCCCGTGATCAATCCCTGGAACCCTTCTAAAAGTGTTGTGGAGTCCTCGCTGTAAACGATGGGCGTCTGCTTAGCCGGTGCAGGCTTGGCGGGTTTACCGGGCATCGGGATGTTAAATCCGGCAAACATCGATCCTAAACTCGAGTTAACGCTGAAGGCCACTTTGCCAAGCTGATCATAGATGCGCAGTTCTACCTGAGTCATGTCGAACATGCCGATGCCAGTCTTGGACACGATCAACAGAGCCTTGTGGGCATCGGTGATCTTGCGCGTCTGACGGGCGATCATCTTTTTGACGAAGTCGGGCATCTTGTCGAGTTCGCCGGTCGGATCGACCTGCGGAACATTGCCGACGGTCGCATTGTGCTCAGATACCATGGCCTGAATGATCGCACCCGCATCTGCGCCCATCCGGCGCTGCATCGCATTCGGTGCCGTCGAATAGACCACGCGGTCCGAGCCGTTTAGCTGCGCAATCGGAGCGGGGTCGATGCCTCGGAGAAGGAGCGTAATGGACTTATCGCTAGGTCCGTCTCCCATCTCCATTTCATCGTCTCCGCCTTGAGCGGGCTTGCTCGGTTGGAGTGCCTTTACACGATCGGCGATGGACTTCTTGACCTCCGCCAGCCTCCGCGCAACTTCTTCATTTGCCTCTCGGTTGCGGGCTGCCGCAGCCGGATGAAGCTTCAACACATCTCCTTCCTGCCTCCACTCCGCGCTAGCCGTGGTGGCAATCTTGTCCAGCAGGGTTTTGAGTGGAACCTCCTTCGCCGAAACCACCAACACCTCGTTTGCAACGAGCGGCGAGATTTCGAGCGCCAAGCCGGTCTTGGCCGCCAGTTGGGGCACCAGGACGGAGAGCCGTGAAGCTCGAATTTCAAAAGTGATAGGCTTCTGCAACGTGTCCTGGATAAGGGCAGGTGCCGCCAGCAATGCTAAGGCCAAAAGATTCATCTATATGCTCCTACTTTGAGCGTACACCTTTGGTTGCCTTTATGAAGCAAAGAAATACCGCCGCACCCGATAAGTCGATAAGCAAATCCATCGGAGAACCTACACGTTGCGGATGCGTCGACTGCCGCAGCTCGTCAAATCCGGCCACGGCTAGCACGACCGCGAGAGCAAAAACCACCGCATTAGCTTTCCGATTGCCCCCCTCGATCGAGGCACGGGCAGCGCAATAGGCGAGCGTTCCATAGAGCACGAAGTGCCCCACTTTGCGAATAATGAGCGGAGCGGAACTTCCCTTGCCAAAGAATTCGCCGATCAGACCGAGTTGGCCAGGAGGGCCGCTGAAGTACGCAACGCCCAGGCCGATCAGCAGCACGGCGACCAGCCACAAGGCAACTCGCCGCCCACTGAGCGGAAGCTGAAGGGCTAACAGAATCGACGCCAGCACGGCGAGCCCTGAAAAGACAAGAAGCGACCGGTGCGCCCACACATGATCCGGCGGCAACCGAATCCCGGAGGACCACACGTACAGCTCAAGCGCACCAACAATCCAAGTCATCTGGTACGCGATGGAGAATGCACCCTTCGGAGTCCAGCCCACGTTGCCGACGAGAATCGACATGAAAGCTGCCAAGATGAGCGGCATCCATGCATGAGCAAATTCGAAGGCGAATAGAAATAGGACAACGCCCGCGACTCCAAGTCCAAAACCGAACGCAATCGCCTTGGCGAGAAATGCCACGGACTATTGAACCTGGATAGGCCCCTCGCAGTTCCGAGGCAACCGTCACACGCAGTGCCTCCCCCATAAGCTAAGCTCTTGGCATGGATTTGTTGCGTGAGTTGGTAGGCCGCAAGGTGACCGTGTTCTCTCTACAAGGCGGTGGATCTGAGCGTCAGGATGTTGGCATGCTCGAAGCTGCCGACTCGGTCTGGCTTCGGTTGCGCAAGGGCGAATCTGAGGTGATGTACTTCACCGTCCACCAAATCCGTCTGATCAAACCGTTCGACTCTCACTGAGGCTAGTGAATCGCTCCATCCATCACCACCGCCACCGGGCGGCCCGCTAACGCGCTCACAGATGCAGGATAGGTTTGAAGGACTTGCACGACCACATCTCTGACCGCGTCGGCACGGCTGTGCCCGTGCTCCAACCTCTTTATCGCCGCATCGAAAGAGCCTGCCCGGAACCACTCGCCGGCTGAATCGTCTGTCACGTCCAGTTGATGTCCGTTCAACATCAAGAAGGCCGCAAAGCCGACAAAAGCTGTCGCCTCATTCCCTTCCGCCAGGGGTGCCAGCTTCAAAAAACCGCGAAGGAAGCGCGAAGCCTGCGAGGCTAACTCGTCGCTGTCCCCGTACGCATATTGGTAATAAGTCGCCTCTTCGAGGGTGGCGTAATTAAAGCGGTTGGTCTTCTTCGTGACCTGAAGGTTGATCCAGAGGATGTCCTGAACGGTCAGATAGTTCAGCTTCGATGGCTTAGGGCGCTTGTCCAAGTTTGAAAAGTCTACTCTCTGTCGAAGAACTTATCCGCCGGATCAAGCCCGCTGTAAAAAGCACTCATCGGCTTTCGCGTCACATGGGTGTCGATCCACGAGATAGTGGCCTGCTTGGCGTGCGTCGGATCGGGGCGGCCCCAGCAGTCCGCGGTGGGCCAGCTTGGCGGAAGCAAGAGCTTGCCATCGTCGCCGCACCAACTACCTTCCACGCTTGAGCGAGCGCTCGTGAACATCACCGTGCTCGAAGGTTCCGCAATCGCGCTAAGGCCGAACGCCGTATGATCATTCGCATTCGAAAAGTCTTGCGCGAACGTGGTCAGGTAGCCGACGTTGTAACCAAACTGCGACGTGCGCGCCCCGGTCGTATCTTTGTCGCTAATCGAACTGCCAGGGCAGAGCCAGACATCCTTGTTCTTCACATAAGGGTCCAGGATGTCATGCCAAAGCACGAAGCCCGCTTCCGTCCCATATGCCGCCAGCGCAAACTGATCGTCGTAATCGCCCTGATACATCACCATGGCCAAGGCGAGATTTCGCTCATTTGAAGCACAAGCAGTCGCCTTTGCCGCACCCTTCGCCTGGGCGAACACGGGGAACAGAATAGCCGCCAAGATCGCGATGATGGCAATCACAACAAGCAGTTCGATCAACGTAAAGGCTCTGCGGAAGGGCATGGGATGCATTAACCTTACTCTACGCCCCTAAAGCCAATCCGCTCCCGCATCAACAGATGCGCCTGCCCTAACCTCCGCCACGTACCGCGACGGGCGTGTTTTGGAACGCCTCGATCACCCACTTGCCGTTGTTTTTCGCCCACGTCTGGGTGTTCATCGCCTTGTTGTCCATGCCGTTGAACTTCAAGCTCCATTCGACATGAACAATGGCGACGTCTGGCCGGATGAAGCGGATTCGTTTCACGGTTCCGCCGTTGGTCGTGCCCTTGTACATGCCGTCGAATAGCATTTGGTGCCCCTTGTCGATCTCAGCCTTCCCTCTGATCCACATGCCATTGACGACGACATAATCGGCATGGTCGGCAAAGGGAGCAGCAAACTTGGCTCCGCTACCCGAGTTCCAACCAAGCGCCATGCTCTCGACACCCATCCTAATCTCCTTCTCATCCTTGGCGTGATCGGTTTGGAGGTTGAGGTAGGCAGGAATGGCGAGGGCGGGAAGCATAGAGAGCGCGAGGTGGAGTCGTTTCATAAAACGCATAGTAAAGGGATTTTCGTCTCGTTGTCCAGTAGACTCCATGCATGAATCTGCAGATTCGGCTTGCAACGAATGCCGATGTGCCGGAGGTGGTGCGCGTGATACGGGCCGTTTACGACGAGTACGCCTTTAGCTGGGATGAGGCGGATTACCATGCCGACCTATATGACCTCGAGGCGCACTATGACGCTGCGGGCCAACCATTCTTCGTTGCCGAAGTGGATGGCAAGATGGTGGGAACCGCCGCGCTGGCCCTGTTTGATGGGGTAACCGGAGAAGTGGGTTCTTGTTCACTGGTTCAAGGTGTAGTGAGGGTCGGCGGCGCAGACTGCTCCTTGGAGCGGCTCTACGTGCACCCGGATGGAAGGCGGGGCGGAGTAGGAAGAAGTCTGCTCATGCGAGTGATGGATGAAGCGCGAGACCGCGGAAGGACGACAATGGAAATGTGGAGCGACAAACGATTTGCGGACGCGCATAGGCTGTATCAAAAACTTGGAGCGCAAGTAGTGGGCGAGCGAATTTGCCACGATCCCGACCAAAGCCCGGAGTGGGGTCTGGTCCTCAGTCTGGTGGGTGCGCCAACTGAGGTTGGGGTAAGCGCCTGATGCGATTCGTAGCGGAAGGTCCGGATCGGCTCGACAAGTTTCTGGCTAATTCTCTGCCTGAGCATAGTCGGTCCAAGCTCGCGCGCTTGATTAGCGATGGCGGCGTACTGGTGGACGGAGTTCGCGCAAAGCCGTCTTTGAAGTTGGAACCGGGCATGGTGATCGAGCTTGAAGAACTCGTAGCGACCCCTGCACACGACCTGACTCCTTCTCATATCGAGCTGGATGTGGTGTTTGAGGATGAGTTTCTGCTGCTCGTGAACAAACCTCGGGGCCTTGCCACGCACCCTGCATCCTCTCTCAAAGAGCCATCTCTGGTCAATGCATTGCTGGGCCGTGGGGGTGAGCTGAGCGACTCCGAGTCCTTCCGCCCGGGCATCGTGCACCGGCTAGATAAAGAGACGACCGGGCTCTTGGTCATCGCGAAGACCGACACAGTTCATGCAAATCTCGCGAAACAGATCGAACTGAAGACCGCCGAGCGAAAGTATCTGGCCGTCGTGGGCGGCAAAGTCGAGCAGGAACGATTTACGGTCAATGCGGCTCTAGCCAGAGACAAACGAAACAAGCTCAAAATGGCGATCGATCCTTATGGCAAAAACGCGGTGACCCACATCAAGCTGATCAAACGGCTCGACCGCGGAACCCTCGTGGCCGCAAAGCTGGAAACGGGAAGAACGCACCAGATTCGCGTTCATTTGAGTGCCGTGGGGTTGCCGGTTCTGGGCGACGATCTGTACGCTCCAAAGGAGCAACGAGAAGGCGTGCCCTTGCAACTGCACGCCGCCTATCTAGGGTTCAAGCACCCTGGGACGGGCGAAGATGTGGCCTTCTTTGCGCCTCCCCCTGAGGACTTTCTCGCTTTTGAGCAGGTGGATGCTGCAGAACTAAACGGTTTCTAAGCGAACCAGGCGGAACCATTTGATCGTAGACTTACTTAGGAAGATTGAAGTGAAGATGTTGAACTTAAAGCTGTTGATTGGATTCGGTGCCACCCTGGGAACGATTGTTGCGTGCACGGGGTTTGCGCCCTTGGCGGCCGAACCGGGTAACGCCACTGAAGCTTCGCAAGACGCTCCGAAGCGAAAGGACAAGCTCGTCCTCAGCGATGCCGAGTGGCAGAAGCGCCTGACCAAGAAACAGTATGAGGTGCTCCGTGCTAAGGGCACCGAGCCCGCATTTTGTGGACTGCTCCTAGATAACAAGGAGAAGGGCACCTACCATTGCATCGGCTGTGATCTTCCGCTGTTCACGTCTGAGGCCAAGTTTACGTCCGGCACCGGCTGGCCGTCTTTCTTCCAGCCTGCGACCAAAGATGCGATTTGGGTCAAGTCTGATCGCAGCCACGGAATGGTGCGGGACGAAGTGCTTTGCGCTCGCTGCGATGGACATCTCGGACATGTGTTCAACGATGGTCCCAAACCTACCGGTCTGCGGTTTTGCATGAATTCGGAGGTTTTGAAATTTGTGAAGGCAAAGCCGCCAGTCCGAGACGGCGGAGCAGTCAACTAAGGTTTCAACGCCAAATTAAGTGCAGTTAGATACACCGTCCAAATCAGGGGCGCAACCATGAGCCATCCGGCTGAGCGCCTTGCTTTGAAAGCTGCCCAGGTTGCGCCCACCGCCAGCAAGGTTGCGAAGCCGGAGACTACTCCGGCGGCAGTGACCACGTGCCAGTAGAAGAACAACCACGCCCACACCGTCACAAGCATCAGAAACGCCGCGCTCAGGAGAAGGGCGCGCACTTTGCGCCCCCCTGCCTCGCTGGCGTCCGCCTCGTATACTTGCCAACCGGCGAGTCCGATCATTCCGCTGACAAGCGTCCAAACGGGGGCGAACAGCACGGTTGGGAGGGTCCAGCCGGGCTTTTGTAGCGTTTGAAACCAGAATTCCAGTCCCACGTTCTCGGCTCGCAAGATAAGGAAGTTGAACACGTAGGCGGTGGTCAAGCAGAGCAAGAAACTCAGCCCCGGCTTCCTTTTCCCCTTCTCCTCGTTGCCGTGGTGCATAGCTGAGTTATAGCAGTGAAGCCTAAGGCCGTGTAGAAGGTTCGAATTTGATGGAGACGGAGTTGATGCAGTAGCGCAGTCCGGTGGGGGTTTGCGGGGCATCGGGGAAGATGTGACCGAGATGGCCGCCACAATTTTTGCACGTGACCTCTACGCGGCGCATTCCGTGGCTTATGTCTTCGTGCTCTTCGATCTTGTCCTTGTCGAGGCCCTCATAAAAGCTTGGCCAACCGCAACCGGAATCGAATTTCGCTTCAGACGTGAAAAGGGAAGTGCCGCAGGCGGCGCATCGATAAGTGCCTGATTCCTTGTGGTTCCAGAATTCACCAGTGAAGGCTCGCTCGGTGCCCTTTTGACGTAAGACCCGATATTCCTCGGGTGTGAGAATGCCCTTCCATTCCTCATCTGTGCGCTCCAGCTTTTCGCTCATCCTTCTATTCTATTCGCTAGGCCCATTCCGTAGAAAGTCCCTTTACCAGGTCGGGACCTGGAAACATTACTGGGTAGGTCTCCTTCAAACAATACGTAAGGTGCGGCGTGTGGCCAGCACTATGATTTAAAGGAGAGCAAATCAATGTTCAAGAAATTCGCCTTGTTAGCCCTTGCGGCTGTTTCAGTTTCCGGCTTCGCTCAGTCATCTATGGAGATGAAGAGTTGGCAGGACCCCAACACGATGACCTACAGCGAGGCTCGGCATGCTGTTAAGATGCGCACCCATATGAGCATCAATGCCGGTGATGCCTATGTGCTGTCAAACATCCTCGATCGTGCCCCGACAAATGTGAGCACACCCCTCGCGTTCGCCCTTGCCCACAACCATTGGCAGGCTCGGATGATCGCTGATGAGATTGCCCTCGCACGTTATCCGATGGATCGGACTTCGTATACGACGACCGTCACGAACCCTGATGGAAGCGTCACCACGACGACCACCACGACGAACGCATACGACACCGCTTATGCCGTTAATATGCGCCCCATGCGCATGGTCATGGAAAACAGGTCGATGCGAGAGCTGGAATATGATCAAGCGCTCGGCATTATTACTTCCAACGTGACAACCGCCGAAGCCACCCAGCTTCGAGACTGGTGGTGGAACAAGGCTACGGAGCGAGAGAGAGACGTCGTCGTCCGCGCTCTTGAAGCCAATGCAAAAGTAGGCGACAGCGTCTACTCGAGCACCATCCGCCGATAAGAGAGAGAACCATCAACTGAGGGCTGGCGAGTAGAACTCGCCGGCCCTCTCGTTTGTTGGGATGATCGCATATGCGTTAACATCCATCTATGATTCTCGCCCTTGCGCTGATAAGTGTTCAACCCGCCGACCTTGTTGTTCTGAATGCAGTGATCTGGACGGATGGAAAGGTGCGAGAGGGGAATTTTCTGGCCGTTCAGAGCGGGCGTTTCGTTCACGTCGGTTCGTTTCGTCCGGACCTGATCGGACCCGGAACCCACAAGATCGACGCCGGAAATCAGATGGTTACGCCGGGGATGATCGATTCGCATGCTCACCTCTTGGAAAGCGGCAAAGATCTCACCTCCCTGCAGCTCAGGCCAGCCACTAGCAAGAGCGATTTCATTCGGCGCGTCAAAGCGTGGAATGAAAAACTTGCGCCAGGCAAGTGGTTGCTTGGTTCCGGTTGGTCGGCTGAGAGCTGGCCCGAGAAGACTCAGCCTACGAAGGAATGGATCGATTCGGTAACAGGAGATCGGCCGGCGGCGCTCAATCGTATGGATGGGCACTCGATGCTCGTGAACTCGGCTGCCTTAACCGCTTCGGGCATCACCAAATCGGGACCCGCCAATCCAGTGGGAGGCGTGATAGACCGCGATCCGGTTTCGGGGGAACCTACGGGCATCCTGCGCGACACCGCTATGGGATTGGTTCGGATCCCAGCCGCTTCCGACGAAGACTTTTATGACGGATTGAAAGCTGCGGTGCGGGAAGCTAATCGCTATGGTGTCACCACAGTGGGCGAGGTCGGGCCCCTTTCGAGATATGCGATGTACCGCCGCTACGCGACCGAAGAGGCCAATCCACGACTGAGATTTGCTCTCTATGGAAAAGTTGAAGAAAGCTGGTCCACCGCTTCACGTCTCGCAAAGTCCTTCGATGGGGTGCCTGGCTGGGCCGAGACTCGCGGGCTGAAGGCGTACATGGATGGCTCACTGGGTTCGCGTACGGCCTTCATGGACGCGCCGTATCTCTCACAGCCGCCCGGAAAGGACAAGGATTGGCGCGGGGCTCCCAGAGAAGGCGCTCTTGATGGCACGTACCAGAAAGGCTTCGCGGAGGCGGCTTCACTCGGTTTACAAGTCATCGTGCACGCGATTGGTGACAGAGCCAATCACGACCTGCTGAACATGTACGCCTCCATTCCGGATTTGCGATCCAAACGCTTTAGGATCGAGCACGCACAGCACCTGTTGCCGGAGGACGTTTCACGCTTTGGTTCGCTCGGCGTCATTCCCTCAATGCAGCCGTTTCATAAGGCGGACGATGGACGCTATTGCGACGAAGTCATCGGGCTTGAGCGCAGTAAGAGCAGCTACACCTTTCGATCACTCTTGCGTTCGGGCGCACGCTTATCGTTCGGGTCGGACTGGGATGTTGTCACCATCAATCCGTTCGCGGGTATTCATACGGCCGTGACGGGGAAGATTCTGACCGGCAAGGTCTGGATGCCGCAGGAGAACATCACTCTGGACCAAGCCTTGCTTTGTTACACGAAGAACGGAGCCTACGCAATGTTTTGGGAAAATGAGATCGGCAGCATCGCCAATGGCTATCGAGCAGACTTCGTGATCCTGAACACCGATCCAAGGAAGAAGGCGACCGACCTCAGCAAGGTCCTCCCAAAGGCAACTTATGTCGAGGGCGTCAGGGCCTACCCGTAAGTTCGGAACCATTAGACGCTACATTCCGTAGAGGATTCGATGCGGTTAGTTAGCTGTCTGTTGCTTGTCGTTTGTGCATTGTCTGGTTTGGCGCAAGAGCTTCCGCGCCGAGGAACTTTGGGAGCCGGCCTACGAGCTGTACCTGCGGACACCGCGACCAAACACTCCCTAAAGCCTCAGAGCGCAGCCGAGTTCGTCCTTCCGGCAGCCGGCAAGATGCCCGGCGACATCAAGAGCGGGGACATTCTAATAGAGATCGCCGGAAAGCCGTTTGCTTCGTTCGCCGAGATGAACGAGATGCTCCGGCAGGTACCCGCGGGCACCCTCCTTAACCTCACCGTGCTTGCTAACGGCCAACGTGAGCAGCGGCAAGTGAAGTTCATTGAAAAGCCACGGGACATCGGACCCAACTACGGCATGATCTACGATCACGTGGTCAGCAGCGGCAACCGGATCCGCACGTTTGTTTCGAAGCCAAAGGCCGAAGGCAAGCGCCCCGTCATGTTCTGGATTCAGGGCATTGGCGCTTCGAGCACCGACACCCCTTTGACGTCTCAGTCCGTGGTTTCACAAATCTTGAAATCGTTCTCCGACGATGGCTGGGTCACGGTCCGGGTTGAGAAGACAGGCACGGGCGATAGCGAGGGTGGGCCGGCTATGCAAGTGGGCTTCGATGAAGAGGTGGACATCTACCGCCAGACCTTGAAGACGCTGGACAAGTATCCATTCATTGACCGCTCTCGGGTTTACATTTTTGGCCATAGCATGGGCGGGTGCCATGCCCCGATCGTTGCATCCGAGTTTCCTGTGAAGGGGATCATCAGCTATGGCACGGTGTCCGATTCCTGGCTGGAATGGCACATCAAGGCCGCTCGAACCCAGTCGCTCCTTGGCGGGGAAGATCCTGCTGTGGTCGACAAGCACGTACGGCAGACCGTGAAATTCTATAACGCGCTGTATACGGAGAAGAAATCCATACCGCAGATTCGCGAACTCTATCCAGACTTGGCGGAATACATCAAACAAAGTGCGCCCTCCGACGACATGCTCTCGACCCGTAGCGTCAAGTACATGCGAGAGGTGAACGAAGTCAACTTCGGCCACTTCTGGCAAATCGTGGGTGACGCTCGCGTGCTGGCGCTGTTTGGAGAGAACGATTTTGTGGCTCAAGAGGGGGATCAGTCGCAGATTCCTGGTTTTGTGAACCGGAAGAAGGTGCGTGCGGCCAGCTATGTTGTCGTTAAGGAAAGCGACCACGGGTTCGCCAAGACCAGCTCAATGGCTGATTCACTTGCAAAGTGGGGCAAGCCAGGCACAGAGTTCAACCCCGAGATTATCCGCATCATGAAGGAATGGATCGCGTCCGTCGAGAAGGGCTCCTAGGCCCCGAACCTGATGCGGGTTTGGGCAAGCTACACTTACTTCCATGACTCTTTCCTCAAGCGTCGGCGGAGAGCCGCTTGCATCGACCGGTGATTTGATCCAGTCTCTCAACCCCACCCGTCCGTCGGACGTGATTGCGGAGTTTGGCGCGGCTTCCGAAGCGGATGTTGCGAGAGCGGCCCAGACCGCCACGGACGCTTTTGACAAGTGGTCCCGCCTACCTGGGCCCGCTCGTGGTGACGCACTCTATAAGTGGGGCGACGCCATCAATGCCCGAGCGGAGGAGCTGGCGCAAGCCATCGTGCGCGAAGTTGGCAAGCCGCTAGGAGAAGCCCGCGGAGAGGTGGGGCGCTGCGTGGCAATCCTTCGATACTATGCAGGCGAAGCCGTTAGAGAAGTGGGCGATGTCATCCCCGCCCTTGCGGCGGGAGCGCTTCAATTTTCCATTCGGCAACCGCTTGGAGTCGTGGGACTCATAACTCCCTGGAACTTCCCGCTTGCAATTCCACTTTGGAAAGCGGCTCCGGCGTTGGCTGTGGGTAACACCGTCGTGCTCAAGCCGGCCGAAGAAGCAGCATGGTGCGCAGCCTTACTCGCTGAAACGGCAGTGGCTGCAGGATTGCCTAGCGGGGTTTTCAATGTGCTTCTAGGGGCGGGGTCTACCGGGAAGGCCGTGATCGAAAGTGAGCTGGTGCGCTGCGTGAGCTTCACTGGTTCGGCTACCGTTGGTGCGATTGTCGCGGAGACTTGTGCGCGGCGCAACGTGAAGTACCAAACGGAAATGGGAGGCAAGAACCCAGCTATCGTGCTGAGCGATGCCAACTTGGCTCAAGCTGCGAACCTGGTGGCTAGCGGAGCCATGCGCTTTGCGGGGCAGAAATGCACGGCCACCAGCCGTGTCATTGTCGAGCGTAGCGTTCGGGGCGCATTCATCGACGAGTTGCGCAAATCGCTTGCCACCCTGCCGGTCGGCGATCCGGGCGATGTCGGGACGGCTATCGGGCCGGTCATCACCGAAGAATCGCAGCAGCGACTTGCGGATGCTCTGATCGGGGGGGGCGAGGAAGTGATCTACACCTCAACCGCCCCTAGCGAAGGCTACTTTGTAGCTCCTTCCGTGTACGCATCTGCGGAGAACTCAGAACTCGCACAGAGAGAGCTCTTTGGACCCGTGTTGTCGCTGATCGATGCCGATGATCTCGATCAGGCGATTCGGATTGCGAACAACTCTCCCTATGGTCTGAGCGCTTCCTTGTTTACGAAGGACATTGCCTCGGCGCTGAGCTATGTGCATCGTATCGAGGCTGGTATGGTTCGCGTCAATTCGGACACGACCGGAGTGGATCCCCACGCGCCGTTCGGAGGCGTAAAGGGCTCGAGTTCTCACTCTCGCGAACAAGGTCCGGCGGCAAAAGATTTCTATACGGAAGTTCGGACCGTGCAGATCAATCCCTAAGACGCAAAAATCCCCGGCTCATTAGCCGGGGATTTTTCGTGTCTACTTTGGCTGCGGGAGAACCGGAGTTCTACCGCCGGCGCTGTAGTAGCGCCAGGCCGGATAGGGCTTCGAAAGCTCGTGGCCTTCGACGCGCCGATCGATCTTGGCGGCAGCGAGACCTTCGTCGCGCGAGTTGCGGACGTAGGTTGTTGCCTGATCTTCCAGCTTACGCGCCTGCAACTCAAGTTCCTGCCGCTCAGCCGGTGACGTTCCTCCCGCCCTGCTCTTCATTCGGACTGCATCGGCCTGCTTTCGGATGGCCGTTGACCCCAAATTGTAAGCCGTGCCCAGCGCCAAGTGGCCCGCTGCGTATTCTGGATTGGCACGAACCGCCGCGTCGCCGAACTTGATCGCTTGGTCCAGCTTGCCCTCGATGGTTGCAATCAACGCAAGACCGGTGAGGGCTTGCGCGGAGTCGGGTCGACCGACGAGCGCCGTTTCGAACATAATCGCCGCAGTCGAGAGTGCCTGCTCCTTAGGCTCAGGCTTCATATCCTGAAGCTGTGTCGAAGCCAGTAGTCGATTGCCCGCTTCGATGAACGCATCGTAGTTCGATGGCTCCGCAAGTGCCGCGGCCTGGAAGGCCGTTTGGGCTTTGGCGTACTCGGAGAGCTTGTTATAGAGGGCTTCCTTGTAGTAGAGCGTTTCCGTGCGAGCCCCGGCAGCCTGTTCTAGCTGGTTAACCAGCTTGCGCAAAGTCTCCCGTGACTCGAGCTTCGCAGCAGCGTCGCCTCCACTAAGATCGTCGTAGTTCAAGTTGAACGTGTTGCCCAAACGGTTTCGAACAAATTTCAGCGCGATGTAGGCTTGAGCGGAGGTCACCGATAGGTCTTCGGGATCTGACACGATCGCTTCTCGCATCGCTTCATCCGAGCCCGTTACGTCGCCTAGTTCAGCCTTCGCAACGGCCATCGCTGCGAAGCTGTAGGCATCCGGGACGCCGTTCTTCTGGATTGCATTCAGATAGTAAAGCGCGTCGGTTGACCGTCCTTGGCGAAGGAACGCGTAGGCCAGTCGGTTTGCCACGGGGACGCTGCGATTGTCCGCTTCGAAGGCTTGCTTTAGCACGGGGACAACCAAGTTGTATCGACCGGCACGGAGGGCCGCATCAACGTAGGGCAGGAGGTTTGCGCCGGTCGGCTGACCCGCTGACTCAACATTGGCATCAAGGAGCCGGCGCCGGCTCTCGACCCCGCTCTTGAAGGAATCGCGCATCGCAGCAAGCGCTTCCTTCCGGTTGCCGCCTTCCGTGATGTACATGCCAAAAGCGGAGCGGAGATTGATTGCGGAAAGCAAATCGAGCGCAGCGACATCACCTGGTTTGTTCTCCAAGACGTCTTCCGCGTTCTTTTGGGCCTTAGCCGTCTCGCCCTTGGCCAAATAGGCGCGGGCGAGGATCATGCGGGCTTCGTCAGACTTGCTGTCGGCCTTAAGCGCGATCCTACCGGCATTTACCGCCACATCCCACTTACTATCTTGCAGAGCTTCCAGCCCCTTGGCCACGTGGAAAGCCGCACCTTTCGCGACGCCGTTGTCGATGCTGACGGTGACCGTCAACTCTCCAACTTCGGCTTCCGTTGTGCGCGCACTGAAACGAAGCGGCAGTTTGCCGTCCGTCTCCGCAAGGCTGTCGATCACGAACTCGTAGGGGGTGCTGGTGTCTTTGTCCCGAAGGTCTTTCCCAACATAGAATTCGACCTGGGTCACCGGGTTATTGGCAACCACGGTCACGCGGACTTTTCGTTCTCCGAAGAGGGTTTCGCCGTTCTTAACGTTTGCGTTGACCTGGACGCCTTTCTGCGGCGCGAAGAGGGTCAAGAAAACCGGAGCAAGCAGTAGAGCATTCATGGGATACACAATCCTATCACGTTGAAGTATGACGGATGCCAAACGCCAGGAATTCGCTAGATCGCAGCATCGCCGCGTTCATGCGTACGAATCCGCACGGCATCTTCTACATGTTCTACGAAAACTTTGCCGTCCCCATCCTCTCCCGTTCTCGCACTTTGCAAAATTGCCTGCACGATTTCTTCGCGAAGATCGTCTGGAGCGACAACCATGAGTCGCGAGCGAATAGGCAGAGCCACAAGGCTCTCATCCCCTCCGAACCAATCGCTCGTCTCGGGAGAATTGCCCGTTCCGCGAACGTCCGAAACGCTCATCCCGGACACACCGACGGCAGCGATGGCAGATTTTACTGCTTCCAAGCGATGGGGCTTGATGTAGCAAGTGACGCGAACCACGCTCTATAGTAGCGGACGAGGGGCGCTCGTCCGCTCCTTGCTCACTGTCTTAGATCACGGTCATTCGGGGGAACGACCTGATTGTTTGGATCTGCTCCAGGCACGTTACGAAGCCTCCGATCATTGAGTTCGCCCTCGAAGTCATCTTTGTGTCCGGCGAGTTTTCCACCCGCGACGGCGATTCCTCCATCGTCAGTGGTGGCCGAGTTCAAGAGCCCGATCCCGTCCTCGCCTTCCGTCACGCCGTCGCCGGCTGTACCACCGTCTGCGGTCGCAGGACCGCTAGTGTCCACATAGGATGCGCCTTCTGTTGTGTCTTGCTGTCGAACGTCGCTATCTCTCTCGTCCATGGAAGTAAGACTCGCTCGATCAACTGCTGTTTCCTATCGTCTGAATTTTGTAGGTCTGGAGAGCCAGCAGGCTCACGGCCAGTAAACTGACGCAACCGGTTGGTGCTTGCCACCGCAGTAAGAATTGGGCATGGCCATCAGCGAGACCGTTTTTGAATCACCAAAGCTGCCGCCCGTTTACAGGCGGCCGCAGGTTCTCAGGCTGCTGATCCTCGCGCTCCTGGCGGAAATCGGCTACGCGGTGCTCAACATCTCGACCATGCCGATCTATTTGGCAGCGGTTCCACCCGAAGGCACCCATCTCATTCCGAATGGGCGGGGTTTCGGTCCGTCGGTTATTGGCCTGGTCCTTGTCGCCTTTCTGCTCGCGGAGGCAGTGTTCAAGAGCCCGATGGGGCACTTGGCGGACAAGTTTGGGCCAAAAACGTTGATGATGGTGGGCCCGGCAATCAGCCTCTTCACGACAATTGTGACGTTGCTGTTACCAAATCTGGGTGCGACTCCGTTCGAGGTTCTGATTTTCGTGTTGCTCCGCGCGTTAGATGGGATCGGTGCCGCCATGCTATGGCCAGCAGCGTTTTCGGCCATCAACGAGGTTGTGCCTGACGATGAGCGTCAGCAGGCGATGTCTTGGATGAACCTCTGTTACATGCTCGGAATTGCCCTGGCATTCCCGCTTGGCGGCATCGCAAATGACTTGAGTGGGGTTAAGTGGGCGGGCCTGGTGCTTGCCGGGGTGCTCTTCCTTTCTGTTTCGCTAGGAGTTTGGAAGTTCATTCCTCGGCTGAAAATCCACGACCACAACGCGCTCGATCAGGTTGATCATGGGATTCAGGATTTCTTTCGCTCCATTAAGCAAATCCCGACGTATCTCCTCCTCTCCGTCGTCACTTTCGCGGGCGTTGGCTTTCCGATGGCTATCTTTAAGCTGTTCCCGGTGGATCAGTTTGGATATAGCGAAACCCAAATTGGATTGTTGATTCTTCCCGCCGCGCTGATCATGGCGGCGGCGAGCGTGCCGATGTCTAGGTTCGGTGAGAGAATTGGTCGGATTCGGGCCGTCCACTTCGGCATGGGCCTATGCGCCGCGGGCATGATCGTGATCGCTTCCGGGGCGATCATTCCGATCTTGCGGCAGCCCTGGCTTCTGGCCGTGGGCGGTATCCCGCTTGGCGTCGGATTTCTCATGGCGATCCCCGCTTGGATGGCGAATGTGAGCGACATCGACCCGCTGAGGCGCGGGACGAATATCGGCGCAGTGATGACGGCCCAGGGACTCGGAGCCATCATCGGTGCTCCCATAGGCGCAGCGATGTACGAGAAGCTCGTGCCTGTCGGCGTGCAGCTTGGTCTTGGCGAGAGTTTCGGCCGCTACTCTCCATTCGTGGGTTGTGCTGCCTGCCTGACGTTCGGCTGGCTGCTCAGCTTGCACATTTTAAAAGAGCCAAAACTTTAGGGCCTCTGATCAGCTTGAATCCCGCGGAGCTTTACTTCGCTATGCCCTGGGTGCGGGTTTCTCGGATGACGGTCACGCGAATCTGGCCCGGGTACTCCATCTCTCGCTCGATCTTCTTCGCCACATCGTGCGCGAGGCGCTCTGCACCGATGTCGTCGATCAACTCGGGTTTGACGATGAGGCGCACTTCACGGCCCGCCTGCACAGCGTATGACCTTTCCACGCCGTCGAAGGAATTCGCGAGCGTTTCCAAGGCGGTCAAGCGCTTAATGTAGTTCTCAAGGTTCTCCCGCCGAGCTCCCGGTCTGGCGGCGCTTAGAGTGTCGGCGATGATCACCATAACGGCTTCGGGGGACGTGGGTTCGATTTCGTAGTGGTGCGCCCCGACGGCGTGCAACACCCCTTCCCTTTCGCCGTGGCCGCGTAGGAACTCCATGCCGGTGATGGCGTGCGGTCCCTCGAACTCGGGGCCCAACGCTTTGCCGATGTCGTGGAGGAATCCAGCGCGCTTGGCGACTTCCACGTTCAGCGAAAGCTCCGACGCAAGGTTCTCGCAGAGCCGCGCAACCTCCACCGAGTGGTCTAACACGTTCTGCGCGTAGCTCGTGCGAAAGCGTAGCTTGCCCATGGTCTCGATGACTTTCTGATCGAGGCCCGAGACATTCGCCCTCTCAGCGGCTCGCTCGCCAGCGTCGACAATGGTCCGAGCGACTTCCGCCTGAGCCTTCTCGTAAAGCTCTTCGATCCTACCGGGATGGATGCGGCCATCGACCATCAGGTTCATAAGCGCGAGGCGCGCGGTCTCTCTTCGGATGGGATCGAAGCAGGAGATCACCACCGCTTCGGGCGTCTCGTCCACGATCAAATCCACGCCGGTTACCTGCTCGAAGGAGCGGATGTTGCGACCTTCCCGGCCGATGATGCGGCCCTTCATATCTTCGCTCGGGAGGTCGACGACCGCCAGCGTTGCCTCGGTGACATACTCGACTGCTGAACGCTGCATGACGTCAAGAAGCAGCCGCTTCGCCTTTCTCTCGGCGTCGGAGATGATCTGTGCTTCGACTTCCTTTGCCTTGCGGAGCCCGATCTCCCGAAACTCTGTTTCAACTTTCTTGACGAACTGGTCTCGTGCCTGAGTCTTGGTGAGCGCGGCGACTCGTTGCAACTCGTCGTCGATTTTTTTGAAGTGACGCTCCGCCTCCTCCCCTCTGGCGGCGACCTCCCGAGCCTCTGTTTTCAGGCTTTGTTCGCGCTGCTCGAGTTGGTCTCGCCTCTGCTCGAGGGATTCTTCTTTGGCACAGAGACGGTCTTCCGTTCGCTGCAGCGTGACCATCTTCTCGCTCGTCTCCTGGCTGGCCCGCTCACGAATTTTTAGCGCCTCTTCCTTTGCCGCGATGAGAAACTCGTTCGCCTTGATTTGTCCCTCGTGCTTCAAGCGATGCTCTATTGCCTCCGCCTGGTCGCGGCGTCGAAGCGCCCTTTGATACATCGGCGCGATCAGCACGAAGTAGGCGCCAATGGCCGCGCTTAGCGAACCGGCGAGGCCCCAAAGCAGCGATTGGATGTTTTCCATCTAATCGGCATCCTTGAGATACGCATCAAGTTCTGAACCGATGTCGTCTTCCGAAAAGCCGCGCGAGAAGAGGAATCGACCCGCCTTGCCACGGTCCGCAGTAGGCTGAAATTTGCTTTGCAGCAATGCGCGTAAACGCTCTCGCTCTGTTTCGGCGTCTGGAAGAATGCTATCGATGATGTCGCTGGGTGCCCCTCTCTTCTCCAGTTCGCCTACCAACCTTTCGCGCCCGACCGTCTTTGAGCCCGATCGGTTTCGAAGCGTCTGTTCGGCAGCTCTCTCATCGCTGAGCAGGCGATGCTTCTCTAGGTACGTGAGCACCTCTTCCACCACGTCAGTTTCATAGACAGTAAGGCAGGCCCGAACCTCCGATTCAAAACGCTCGGAAGCCTGGAGCTTGTTCAGCGCCTTTTTCAGCGCATCCGTGAAGTCGTCTTGCATGCAGCCTCACTTGAATTGTGACGAACATTTCTACGTGCGATGTCCCCGATCCGAGACAAAGGCCCCTTTCCACAGGAAAGGAGCCTTCTAAGTGTCCAAGCGGCAAGGCTTAGTTGTCGACTCTGCAACCGGTCGGCGAGGGAGTCGGTTGACCTGCAACGCGGGGCGTCAGGTAAATCGGATCCTGAAGAACCTCAGTCCCGATCTCTAGTTGAGGAAGCGGAGCCTTGCACTGAGGAAAGCCAACGGAATAGCGGAGCCCTTCGTGAACGAACGACTGGAAGAACGTGGTTGGAATGGACCCGACAGTCGGCTCGAAGCGCTCGGTGTTAGTAGGCACGGATGCTCGGAACACGCCATCGTAGGCCGACGTAACTTGCCCCACAAGCGTTCCGAAGTTATCGTAGAGGAAGATCTCGACGCCTGGTATGGGCTGGTCGGTTCCCTCTTGCAGAACGATTCCGATCAGTCGCACCTGACGAGGCTTCACCGCGTAAGGAGCTTCATAGCGAAGTCCGTTGTACATCGCGAACACAAACTGTGGAGTCTGCGTCGCATTGTTGCCAGACAAGAACTGTCCGGAGTTGCCGCCGATGTCCGCGAAGCGGCCATCGGAAACGCTCCAAGTGACGTTGTCGTTGATGATTTCTCGCTGGCCGCTTTGACTGTAGCGCACGAGTTGAAACCAGTATTCTTCCCCGGCTTGGATGTTTCTCGGATCCTGCACGCCGTAGAGAGTGGGATTGATGAGATCGTCGGGGTTCACCCGAGTAGGGTCTCTCAATTCTTCTTCCGTGTACTGGCCCGGATTTTTGAGATTGTTCTGGCCAATCTTAACGACAGCTTCGATCCTGGGCTCGCCAGTCAGAACGCTTCCCGTGGTTGAGGGGGTGCTGTCAGACCCGCCGCACCCGATCAATAAGGCTAGGGCCATCAAGACGGCCGCAAACAACTGGACTTGCTTCATTTCGCTCCTATTATGCCAGTGAGGGCAATGATTGTGAAGATTCCTCTCGGTGGCGGCGAAGAAAGCCGTGCTCCACCCGACAAATAACAAAAAATGGAGGCCCTAGGGCCTCAAATGACTATTGGTCCGGAAGGCAGCCTGTGGGGGGAGGCGGTGGACCAAACCACCTGGGGGTAAAGACGATCGCGGTCACAAAGGGCGACGCTTGACCCTGACTAAAAGCAGGGAGCGGCGCAAGACACCTTGTCTCGTTCGCCAAATACTCATCGTCGCGATACCCGAACTGATTGAAGTAGTTGGACGCATTCGGAATGCCCGAAATATCCACCGTAAACTTCCGTGCGCTCACCGGCAGTTCCGACTCGAAGGCCCCATTCGCCCGCGTGGTGGTCTGGCTAATAAAGGTGCCGTTCGCTGAGTAGAACTTCACGATCGCTCCACCAAGAGGCTGATTCGCCGCATCGCGCAACGTTCCATACACGCCCGTCTGAATACCGGTCGTCGTACCGTCTGTTGTCGCGGTCGTGCCGTCAGTTGACGACGTCGTCGAATCGCCGCCACCGCCGCCGCAACCGATGACCACGAGCGCGGCTAAGAATACAATCCACAAAAAGGGCTTTTTCACTAGGTCTCCTCGTCTCAATTAGTCAACTATACATTGACCACCTTAAAGAAGACTCAACTCACCCCCAGTTACGTTCGTTGAACCTTCTGAGATTCGAACGCATAAGGCAGTAATTCACTGAGTTTGTGCTCTCGTATCGTTTCCTCTTCGTCAGCGATTATGATTCTGAAGGACGCCGCGTCCTCACAAAGTTCGGTCAACACTTGAAGGCAGATGCCGCAGGGTACGCCCCCGTCGACGGTCACGAGGGCTAACGCTCGCGCGCTTCTTCCTCCTTCTGTCACCATCCGAGTCACCGCCGATCGCTCCGCGCAGATGCATGCGCCGTACGACACGTTCTCGACATTCACGCCCGCGAAAATTCGACCCTCTTCGTCTTCCAGCGCGGCACCCACCAAGTAGCCCGAGTAAGGCGCATAAGCATTCACGCGGGCCTCCCGGGCGACCCGAACCAAGCGTTCCATGCGGTAAGTCTAGCTCGCTAAAACTCCCGGTTACGGCCAGATGTAATTTCCGCTATGCTGACACCCGTGTTCAAGAGGTCTCTCCTTTGTCTCGCTATTGCAGTAGTCGTCGCCGGATGTGCCGGTGACAACGTCAACGCTCCCCTCGATATTCAGTACGGTGCCCTTCTCGACCTTAGCGGTCCCGGCAAAACGCTCGGAATCACGAGCCGAGCCGCCCTCGATCTCGCGCTGGCTGGCGATCCGATGGCGGTCGAGGATACCGGCCTAGTCCCCGCAAACGCCCTGGCGGCCCTTCAGAGGCTCAAAGCCAAGGGAGTGAAGGTCGTTTTTGGCCCTCAGTCCAGCAGCGAGTTGGCGGCCATTAAGGGCTACGCCGATGCCAACGGCATTCTGCTGATCAGCATGGGCAGCACCGCCTCTTCTCTCTCGCTCGCGGATGACAACGCTCTGCGATTCTGCCCCCCAGACACCAAAGAGATCGAAGCCGTAGTGGCCTACCTTGAATCTGAAGGCAAGACGGGCATTGTGCCGGTCTGGCGAAACGATGTGGGCAACCAAGGACTCGTGTCGCAGCTAAAGACGCAGTTCCCAGCTGCGGGAGGCACCGCAACCGCAGGCTTCATGTATGAGCCGGCCACCACCGATTTCAGCGCTGCCGTTGCCGCTGCTACCGATCAGGCGACCACTTTGAGAGGAACCCTTGGCAACACCGTCGCGCTCTACTTTGGCAGCTTCGATGAAGCCGCCGACCTTGCCGCGGCGTTTCCCACCAGCGACGTCCCCGGCCAGATCGCGATTGGCGGCGATGGGATGGCCAAGGCCCAGTCCTTCCTTGCTCCGGGGGCTACCGCCGCCCGAGCCTTTGCGGCGCGGAACCAACTGGTCGCGCCAACGTTCGGGTTGGACCCTGCTCAGCAGAGTATCTGGGGACCGCTCACCACGCAGATCAAGAGCCAAACGGGCGACGACCCAGACGCCTTTGCTCTCGCAGCCTATGACTCCGCAGTGATCGCGAAGCGAGTCATTGCAACGGCTGGTCAAGGGGTAGGCGCATTCAAGGCGGCTGTGATTGCCGAAGCGAGTACCTACGTGGGAGCGACTGGATCTTGTCGGCTAGATGCCCATGGCGACCGCGCGGTGGCACCGTTTGACTTTTACGGACTGAACGCCGTGCCCGAGTGGGTTGTTCGCGCGAGCTATCGCAACGGCACCATCATCCGCCCGTAATGCATCTTGCAGGCACCAGTTAGCGGAAGGTGGCGACGGTGACGCCGTCGCCACCTTCTCCCGGATCGCCGCTTCGGAAATTGGCCACGTGGGGGTGCTTCCGAAGAATTTCCTGCGTTATTTTTCGCAAGACCCCCTCGCCCTTTCCATGCACGATTCGCACGCTATGGAGCCCTGCCAGGACCGAATCGTCGATGAACCGGTCTAGATCGCGAATCGCATCCTCGGCTCGAAGATGCCGGAGGTGGATTTCCGTAGAGGCGGTCATGGCCTTGGCGAGTTGAATGCTGGGACGCGCCTTGGGCGTGGCCTTCGCGGCGGGTTCCAAGTCGCTGACCGGGACCGTCATCTTAAGCGAGCCGACTTGAACGGTCGCATTTTTCCCACTGAACTCCAAGAGCGTCCCGTTTTGGGTGTAGTGAGCGATCCGTACGGTCATTCCCTTCTCAAGTTTGGGGCCCACTACCGTCCGCCTGGCGGGCTTTGGAGCGAGGTCCTTCGCAAACTCTCCGCCCACTTCTTGCAGTTCCTTAAGACCCTTTCGCGCCTGATCCATCGCCTTCGTATCGTGGGGTGCCTTCTTTAGCTCCTCAAACAGTCTCGCCGCCTCAAGTCGTATTTCTCGCAGCGCCGCCTCGATCGCCTCGGTGGCCCGAGAACTGGCGGTGCGACGAATCTCATCGGCTTCTGCCAATTTTCTCGCCGCCTTCTCCTCCGCCTTCTTCAGTTCCGAAGTTCGCCGATCCGCCTCACTCTGCGCGATGCGAGCCTGCCGCTGAGAAAGCTCCAGCTTCTCGAACATTTCCGATAGTTCTTGCGCCTGCTGACCCAGATTCACGCGCGCCTCATCCACGACTTCCTTTGCGATGCCGTACCGCTCGGCAATTCGCAAAGCATGACTCGCCCCAGGCGCACCCATAAGCAGCCGGTAAGTCGGCTTAAAGGTCTTGGAATCAAACTCCATAGCAGCATTCGAGAACCCTGGGGTCTGATAGGCGAACGCCTTCAGTTCTCCATAGTGGGTGCTCGCCAGCACGGTCGCTCCTTTCGCCTGCATCCGCAGCAAGATCGCTTTGGCAAGTGCCGCGCCTTCCGCGGGATCCGTACCAGCGCCGATCTCGTCCAGTAGCACTAAGGCTCCGTCTTTCAAGAATTTCAGGGCCTCGCCGATGTTCTTGATGTGGCCGCTAAAAGTCGAAAGGGATTGCTCCAGGGACTGCTCGTCTCCAATATCCGCCCATACCTGCGTGAACACTCCAAGCTTGACTTCCAGCGCAGGAAGCATGAGCCCCGACTGAGCCATCAACACGAAGAGCCCGAGCGTCTTGATCGCCACGGTTTTGCCCCCGGTGTTCGGTCCAGTGATCAACACGTTGCTTCCCTTGCCGAGAGCCAGATTGAGAGGGATCGCCGATTCGCGATCCAGCATCGGGTGTCGGCCTGAGCGAATATCGATCCAATGGGTGCCTTGCCGCAAGGGGGCGGTGCCTTTCATCTCGAAACCCAGCCGTCCGCGAGCGAGAATCAAGTCCAGTTGCGAGGCAGCCTCGGTTCCTCCGGTTGCTTCATCCGCAACCGCGCCCACCTTGCCGCTAAGGGCGGTCAACACTTTGAGCTCCTCGATCCGCTCATTGGATTCGAGCTCTCTTAGGGTGTTTCCAAGCTGCAACACGTCTTCAGGCTCCACGTAAACGGTTTGGCCCGAAGCGCTTGTGTCGTGCACGATCCCTCGGATCTTCCCGCGATTCTCGGATTTCACCGGAATCACATAACGGCCATCGCGAACGGTATAGATGGGATCGCTTAGGAGATCGCGCGTGCGGCCGGTCGTGTAACTTTGAATTCGCTCCTGAATGCGTGTCAGGGTGCTCTTCTTTCGTTGCCGAATGCCCGCAAGAGCCACGCTTGCCGAATCCTTTACCGACCCATCGCCTTCCAAGCTCTCGAAGAGCTGAGATTCCACCCGTTGCTGATCTGGGAGCGAATCTCCGTAGGGTGCAAGCAGCGGATAATCCGTCCGCCGCTGCATCAGGAACGCCCGCATTTGGCGCATCGCCCCAAGCGCTTCGCCAATGCCAAACAGTTCAGCTCCGCCGAGGACGGCACCCTTACTCGCTCGCTTCAGCGCCGACCGCCAATCGCGAATCAGGCCGAGAGAAGGCACCTGATATCGGGCCAGCGCGTCGTGTCCTTGCGTCGTCGCATCGAGTAGCCTCCATACCTCGGCCTCTTCGAAACTCGGCATCAACGCCTCGGCCCAAGCAGCCGCCAGCGGCGTTTCGCAATGGAACCGCAGCCGAAGGCGAACTGAATCGAACTCGAGGACGCGAAGAGCGTGCATCTCTAAGAATTGTGACAGCACCGCGCGGCGGCTTCGGGCCAGCTTGAGTTAGCCGGGGGGCCAATCCAACGTGCGCCCCCCAAGGAGATGCGCATGGAGGTGCTCTACCGACTGCCCCGCCTGAATCCCTTGATTAATCACCAGTCTGTAGCCGTCGGTTAGCCCTTCCTGCTCAGCGATCGTCTTTGCCGCATTCAACAAATATTGGTGGTCGCCCGTATCAGGCAAGTCCGCAAGGCCGGTGATTTCTGCTCGGGGGACGATAATGACGTGGACCGGAGCCTGGGGATCGATATCTCGAAACGCAAATACATACGCGTCTTCGTAGACGATATCTCCCGGAATTTCCCGGTTAAGAATCCGAGTAAAGAGAGTAGCCAAAATTATCTGGAGTGCGGCGACCCACCACTTCTAGCGCCGAGCCGACATCAAGATGTTCAACCACTTCTTCTCGCGGATGTCATCCGTCGCGACACCTTTGCGGCCGCTCGAGGAGTGAACGAACTTCCAGTCGCCAAGATAAATGCCCGTGTGGCCGATTTTTCCGCGCTTGGCATCCCAGAAATACAGCCGGTCGCCCTTCAGCAAATCTTCGTAGCGAGTAATCGGTCTCCCAACCATCGCCTGCTCAGCCGCCGTCCGGGGGAGATTCTCTCCAATTGCGCCGTACAGCTTTTGAACAAAGCCGGAACAGTCGATGCCGTTCTGAATATCATTGCCGCCCCAGACGTACGGAGTTCCGGCGAATTCGGTGCCTTTCTCTGCTGCCCACGCACGTGCTTCGGCAGTTCCCCGTGGAGCTGCACCGCGGGACGCGCTAATCGGAGTGCTGCGACGCGTTGCTGCTTGCACCTCGGCTGTCCATTGCTGATCCATCAGGGCCACTTTGTCCGCCTGAATGTATCCGTAGCCGCCGGTGTTCAAAAAGACCTTGAGCCAACCCTTGGGAGCATTCGGCTGAACGACAAGGGCGACATTGGGATCGACCTTGAAATAGGCTCTGGAGCGGGTGCTCGCTTTGGTGTACACCTTCGACGCTTGGAGAACCTTGCCGGTTTGCCCGACAACGTTCCGAGGCTTCTCGGCCATGGCGTAGAGGGGTGCGAGCGCCAGCGCGGCGCAACAGATGCTGAGGATTGATCGAGTTTTCATCGGCTGCAAAACTTAATTATAGGTCGCTCTACTCTCCCCTATAGGTTCGATCCTACGAGATTAAGAGCATTTAAGATAAGGAGTCCGTCTGTGCCGCCCACTTTCGAATGGGTTGCCCTCTCCGGATGCGGCATCAAACCCAGCACGTTCCCCTTCTCATTGACTACGCCCGCAATCGCATGGATCGATCCATTTGAATTAGATTCATCCACCCGATTACCTGAAGGATCGACGTAGCGGAAGGCAATTTGTTCACGATCTTCCATCTTCTCGATCGTCTCGTCGTCGGCAATGTAGCGACCTTCGCCGTGGGCGATAGGGATCCGCACGACTCGATCCACGCCCTCCGTCCAGATCGACGTACGATTGTCGGCTTTCAGATAGACATCTTTACAGAGGAACTTCTGCCTCTCGTTGCGCATCAGGGCTCCCGGCAGAATGCCGGCCTCGCACAGGATCTGAAAGCCGTTACAAGCCCCAATCACGGGCCGTCCCTCATCGGCGAAACGCTGAACTTCGGCCATGATTGGCGCCCTGGCAGCAATCGCACCACAACGCAGATAATCGCCGTACGTGAACCCGCCAGGAATAAAAACGGCGTCAAATCCGCTAAGAGAACGATCTTCGTGCCAGACATAGTCCGCCTGCAAATGCATGTCGTCTCGAATGGCATGCAGCGCGTCCTGATCGCAATTCGAACCTGGATAGCGGATGACCGCAACCCTCATCTTGCGACCTCGATTCGGTACTCCTCGATGACTGGGTTGGCCAGCAGCTTCTCGCACATTTCCCGCACCCGCGTTTCATCGAAGCTGTCAACGTTCAGTTCGATCATCTTCCCGATGCGCACGTCCTCAACTTCGCTGAACCCCAGCTTCTGCAGAGAACCCGCAACCGTTCTGCCCGCAGAGTCGAGAAGAGCAGGCTTAAGCGTGACAAACACGCGCACGGTGGTCATGGTTCATTATGGGTGATCCGAACTCTGCGGTGGCTTTGCGCTGCATGGCCTTGCATTGCTTTGCGATGGCTTTGCTTTGCTGGTGTGGAGCTGTTTCGACCGAGGCAGACTTTGGCTTAAAAATCCCTGCAATGCAAAGCCATGCAAAGCCAAGCGCCCCAACCGGTATCCTCTTCTCCGTGACCACCTTCCTCGCGACGTGGCGAGAACCCGGACAGACGGCCGTTGAAACGGCTTGGATTGAGCACCAGAAAGGCTCCGACCTTCGCACCTGCCTTGAGCTCGGCCTTGCCGCGTGCGAACTCGACCCTGCATTTCTCGCAATCGGTCTCGGCGCCCTGCCCAACGCCGATGGCGAGCTCGAATTGGATGCGGCGATGATGGACGGTAAGGACCTCTCCGCCGGCGCCGTCTGCGCCCTCCGAGGCATTGTCCCCGCAATTTCGGTCGCCAGAAAAGTCCTCGAAGACACCCCCCACGTCATGCTCGCGGGCGACCAGGCGAGGCGATTCGCGTTGGAAAAGGGCTTCACGGTTCAGAATCTTCTGACCGCCGAGTGCATTGCCCGCTTCGACAAGTGGAAGCGGGGCGAGGATGATGACGAATACGTCCACGCGATCAGCGAGGAGTATCACGCCAACTCTGGAGTTAGGCAATTCGACGGCAACACTCACGGCGACACGGTTACGATGATCGGCCTGAACAACGGTCACCTCATTTCTGCCAGTGCCACGAGCGGGCTCGCCTGGAAGCTTCCCGGGCGGGTAGGCGATTCTCCGATCGTCGGGGCTGGCGTTTACGCGGACAACGAATGTGGTGCCGCCGGAGCTACTGGGTTGGGCGAAGAGCTGTGGAAGGCCGTGGCCTCCTTTCGAGCCGTGCAGAACATCCGCGCAGGCATGAGTGCTCAGGAGGCGTGTGACGAAACGATCCGCCAGATGATTCGCCGTCAGCCCCGGTCCACCGACATGCCCTGCGTCGTGATCGCCATGTCGCCGCAAGGCGATTACGGCGCGGCGACGACCCAAGGCGAATTCCCTCTATGGATTTGTCAGGAAGGCAAGACTGAGTTGAAGGTCTTTCAGGCGCTGACTTAGTCGGTTCCGCTTGCTTCGGTCCAATCAACTAAGGGCCATCACCCTCACCTCTTCACCCTCCAAACACTATAATTTCAACTATGCCCCGCCTCGTCGTCGACACCGCAGAAGAGCTTCTCGATAAGGAGATCAAGGTCCTGGACAAAGGCTTCGTCCGCCTTGTCGACTATATGGGCGGCGATCAAAGAATCGTGCAAGCCGCCCGAGTCAGCTATGGAGCGGGCACGAAAAGCTACCGGCAGGATCGCGGGCTCATCCACTATCTGCTCCGCAACTGGCACACCAGCCCCTTCGAGCAGGTCCAACTCACTTTTCACACGAAAATGCCCATCTTCGTCGCCCGCCAGTGGGTGCGGCACCGAACCGCCAGACTCAACGAAATCTCGGGCCGCTATTCTGTGATGAAGGATGAGTTCTATCTTCCTGAGCCCGAGCACGTCTGCTTTCAAAGCGAATCGAACAAACAGGGCCGCGCCGAATGCTTGCCTTTTGACGAAGCAATGGCTGTCATCCAGCAAATGGAAGCCGAACAAAAGGAGCTCTACTCGCAGTATCAGGACAAGCTCGACAAGGGGGTTGCAAGAGAACTTGCTCGTTCAAACCTGCCCCTTTCACTCTACACCGAGTGGTATTGGCAAATCGATCTGCACAATCTCTTTCACTTTCTTCGACTCCGAATGGATCCGCATGCACAATACGAAATTCGCGTGTTCGGCGAAGCACTCGGGCAATGCGCCAAGGCAGTCGCCCCTCTCGCTTATGAGGCATTTGAAGAGTACGCGCTTGGGGCCATATCGTTCTCCAAGGGAGAAGCTCAAGCCATCGCGGCTTTGCTGGACAACAAGCCGGTCCACCTCGAGGGGAGAGCCCTCGCCACCTTTGAAGAAAAGCTTTCAAGGCTGCGCCTTGCTCAGCCTAGCGAGCCTCCTGAGGAGTTGCAGCCACTAAGTCAATGAAGCCGCGCATCATGTACATCGAATGCAAGGCCGAGTCCCTCAACGGGCCCGCGCGAATCGGACGGGTTAGTTATTCCAAGACTGGCAAGTCGCTGTATTACGGCGGAAAGACGTTCCAGAGCCTCAAGGGCGGTTACAAGGCGAACTATTTCGACATTGAGACCCGCGAGGAGTACTGGATATCGGGATGTCGGCGCGACGGCATCGATAGGCTGTATGGGGGCGCACTGCCCGTTGAAATCGATGAGGACGCTCGAGAGGAATACTGGGTCGAGATACGAAAGAGACCTAAGGAGAAGAGTCGCCGGACTGCCAACTAACCCGTGAAGTGTTCCCATCTCGCACAAATACAGAACGTCAGGCCTCAGATCTAAAATGAGATTCGATAAACTTACGATCAAAGCGCAGGATGCGATTCAAGTCGCGCAGGCCATTGCAACCCGATTTCAACACACGACGCTGGATGCCGAGACCCTCCTGCTCGCACTTTTAGAGCAGCCCGAGGGGCTCGCTCGTCCCATTCTGGAAAAGATTGGTGCCCAGCCCAACCTCGTTACAAGGGATGTCGATGCGGAACTCGCCACTCTCCCAAAAGTGACCGGCGCAGGCGCGACTTACGGTGGCTCTATTGGCAGTCGCTTAACAAAGGTTTTCAATGAAGCCTTTAGCCTCGCCGAGAAGATGGGCGACGAATACGTCTCAACCGAACATTTTCTGCTGGCTCTATCCGAGGATACAGGTCCGTCAGGACGGATTCTGAAGAGCTTCGGTGTCACACGGGCATCTCTCGAAACGGCGATCGAAGATATTCGGGGTGGCCGCAAAGTCACCGATCCCGGCGCAGAGGACACCTACCAATCTCTGGAGAAGTACAGCATCGACCTCACGGCGCGGGCGCGTCAAGGAAAGCTCGATCCTGTTATCGGCCGCGACGAAGAGATTCGGCGAACGATCCAGGTGCTTAGCCGCCGGACGAAGAACAATCCGGTGCTCATCGGTGAACCTGGCGTCGGCAAGACCGCCGTCGTTGAAGGTTTGGCCCAACGGATCGTGAGCGGAGACATACCCGAGAGCCTCCGAGGCAAGTCACTCCTCTCTCTCGATCTCGCCGCGCTCGTAGCGGGCGCAAAGTATCGAGGTGAATTTGAAGAACGCCTAAAGGCCGTGCTTCAGGAAATCCAGAAAGCCGAGGGCCAAATCATCCTCTTCATCGACGAGCTTCACACATTGGTAGGAGCCGGCAAAGCCGAAGGTGCGATGGACGCGGCCAACATGCTCAAGCCGATGCTTGCCCGAGGCGAGCTACGCTGCATTGGGGCTACCACCCTTAACGAATACCGCCAGTACATCGAGAAAGACAAGGCACTTGAGAGAAGGTTCCAAAACGTCTTCGTAGGTGAACCCTCGGTCGAAGAGACCATTTCGATCTTGCGAGGGTTGAAAGAGCGATATGAAGTGCACCATGGCGTGCGCATTTTGGATTCCGCGCTGGTCGCCGCCGCAACTCTCAGTAACCGCTACATCACCGACCGATTCCTGCCCGACAAGGCCATTGATCTCATGGATGAGGCCGCGAGTCGCCTCAAGATCGAGATCGACAGCGTTCCTGCGGAAATCGACGAAGTGGAGCGCCAAATTGTGCAACTCGAAATCGATCGAGCTGCGCTAGAAAAAGAGGAAGACAAAGCAAGCAAGGAGCGATTGGAGCTAACAGCGCGCAAACTTGCGGAACTTCAGGAAAAGGCCAGCAGCATGCGTGCAGTCTGGCAGAAGGAAAAGGAAGAGATTGAATTCATCAGCTCGCTGAAGGAGCAGCTCGACCAACTTCGCAGCCAGCTTGAGACGTCGCAGCGTGATGCGGACTGGGCTCAAGCCGCTGAAATCCAGCACGGCCAAATGCCCCAAATCGAACGGCAAATTGAAGAAGCATCGCAGGAACTCGAGCGTGTGCAAAGCGGCGGGAAAATGCTCAAAGAGCAAGTGGACGCCGACGATATTGCCGAGGTCGTCAGCAAGTCAACCGGCATCCCGGTCAGCCGACTCATGACCGGCGAGATGGAAAAGCTCCTGAAAATGGAGGACCGTCTCCGAACGCGAGTCGTGGGTCAGGACGAGGCGCTTGAAGTCGTGGCGGATGCGGTCAGGCGCTCGAGATCGGGCCTGAGCGACCCCAACCGTCCCATCGGATCGTTCCTCTTCCTCGGGCCAACGGGCGTGGGGAAAACTGAAACGGCAAAGGCTGTGGCCGAATTCTTGTTCGATGAAAGCAAGGCAATGATCCGCATCGACATGAGCGAGTACGGTGAAAAACATTCCGTGGCCCGCCTCATCGGTGCGCCCCCGGGCTATGTCGGCTACGAGAAGGGCGGTCAGCTAACCGAGGCGATCCGAAGAAGGCCCTACGCAGTCATCTTGCTGGACGAGATCGAAAAGGCTCACCCAGAAATCTTCAACGTGCTCCTGCAAGTGCTCGACGACGGTCGACTGACGGACGGGCAAGGGCGAACCGTCGATTTTCGCAATACCGTCATCATCCTGACTTCCAACATCGGTTCGCACCACTTTGCGGGCGATCCTCTCTCAAATGACCATGACTGGGATCGGACGAAGGCGAACGTCCTCGACGAAATCCGCCTTCATTTCCGCCCTGAGTTTATAAACCGCCTGGACGACATCATCGTCTTCCACTCATTGGGCATCAATGAGATCAAGAAGATCGTGCAGATTCAGCTAGTTCAACTGGCGGCGAGGTTAGCTGAGCGCAGAATTACCTTGTCCCTGAGCGAACGCGCCTCGATGCAGATCGCCACTGCTGGGTTCGACCCAATTTACGGAGCCCGACCACTCAAGCGAGCGATTCAAAGAGACATCCTCAACCCCTTAGCCCAAGCGATTCTGCGCGGGGAGATCAAGGATGGCCAGAGCGTGGGCGTGGACTACGGAGACGGAAACTTTGTATTCGAGCCTGCCAGCGAGATCGATGAATAGCCCCAAGTTTCGAGAAGCCCGGGCGTTCTTTCCCGGCTGGGGCTATGCTCACATTGAATGCCAGAGAACTCGTACCGCATCCTCTTTCTAGGCGACATTGTCGGCAAACCGGGCCGAACGGCAGTAGCACAAGGTCTTCCGAGCCTCAAAGAGACTCACCAACCGCTTTTCACTATCGTCAACGGTGAGAACGCTGCGGGAGGAATCGGAATCACCCCGAATCATGCCGAGGAGTTCTTTCGCGCGGGTGCCGATGCCATCACGCTCGGCAATCATGCCTTCAATAAACGGGAAATTGCACCCTACTTAGAAACGGGGAAGCCTATCGTGCGTCCATTTAATATGCCCGAAGGCGTGCCAGGCAAGGGCCTTGTCACGATTCAGAAGGATAATGTTGAGCTTGCGATCATGAACCTGTGTGGCAGGGTGTTCATGGATTCTTATAATGATCCGTTCGAGGGATTTGATCGGCTGACCCGAGACCTGCCCACACCCCATCGCTTCGTGGACTTCCATTGTGAAGCCACGAGCGAAAAGGTGGCGTTCGGCTGGCACTGCGATGGTCGCGCTACGGCTGTGATCGGCACCCATACCCACGTTCAAACCGCCGATAATCAGGTGCTGCCGCAAGGAACCGCCTATATTACGGATGCGGGGATGTGCGGCCCGGTAAGAAGTGTCATCGGGATGGACCGCGAGATGGTCCTCAAGCGCTTTCGAACAACAATGCCTATAAGATTTGAGGTTGCAGACGAGCCTGGTGTAATCTCTGGGGTAGTTATCAGCGTCGAAAGAAGTACAGGTAGAGCGACAAGTATCGAGCGCATTCGCTTCGGTGAAGAAGCGTAGCGCGGAGGAAACATTGAAAAGAGTAACCACGGCAATTTTAGCGGCATCCATCGCCGGAGCGGCGGCGGCCCAAGGCACCCTGATTTACGCTCCGGTGAAAGCAATCAAGGATCAAAACATCTCCGTCATAGGATGGGGCAGCGGCACCATCTCGGAAACCGACGAGACGGCGTACGAGGGCACACACTCGATCCGAATCTCTAGCCGAAACTTCTTCCAGGGCGGCATCATGATGTTCGCCAAGCCGGTCAATCTGGCAGAGGATTATCAAGAGAAGTCGAACTTGTTGAAGATCGTGTTTAAGCCTGTTGAGTCAGGAGCCGTTATGGGCGGCGGTGGCCCCGGGCTCGGTGGTGCCCCAGGAGGCCCTCCCGGTGCTGGTGGGCCTCCCGGCGGCGGCGGCCAGCGCGGAGGTCCTCCCGGCGGCGGCGGCGGCTTCGGGGGTCCTCCTGGAGGAGGCGGCTTCGGTGGTCCTCCTGGAGGAGGCCAGCGCGGCGGCCCTCCCGGGGGTGGTCCCGGTGGATCAGGCCCTGGAGCCCCCGGTGGACCGGGTGGAGGACAGATGTCGCAGGCGATAGCCAGTCTAGATATGATGCGAGTCATCGTCACCACGACCGATGGAAAGAAGAGCGAGGCATACATCCCCCTGAAGACCGGCAGCACCGGCTTAAGAGGGTGGAGCACCGTCTCGGTCCCCCTCGCCGCAATTCTTGGTCTGGACCGCACCAATAAGATCGTCAAGAGCATCGCCTTTGCTCCCGACGATACGTCGACCTTCTACATTGGCGAGTTGAGCATCGTGAGCGACACCACGCCGATCCGAGGAGAAATCTCACCCGCGTCTCTAAACTTGGGAGCGAACCAGGAAGTCCGCCTTTCGGCCAGAGGAATGGGCGGTTCGAGCATTCTCAAGTACACGTGGGACTTCGACAAGGGGGATGGTATCCAGGTCGATGCAGAAGGGCAAGCCGTCAATCGGAAGTTCCGCAAGCCCGGAACCTATATCATCACCTGCACCATCTCAGACTATTTCGGCCTCAAGAAGCCGTATACGGTTGAAATGAAAGCAGTCGTCAACGGCTAAGCCGCAGACCAAATAGCCCCCTCCGGTTGAACTGGAGGGGGCTATTTTTTGCCGGTGCAGGATTGGATCGGCCTTCGATGCCTCGCTACCTGCCTTGCGGTGCCTTCTTCTTCTTGTCCTCTTCGCTTTCTGCACTCGCTCGTCGCCTTCGCGACTCCGTGCGGGCAACGTCAGTGGCGGCCCTCGCAATGCGTTCGGCATCTGACATCCCGGATGAACTGGGTCGCTTGAGATACTTGCCGCTGTCGTCAACCAAACCGGAACCATGCTCTCCGAAAGACACAGCGGCTTTGCAGGCGTCGTCAGCTAGTTGTGCTGCATCTGCAGCACCATGGGAGGCAACCTTCGCTGCATCGTCCGCCATAGGAGCCAACTGAGCGGCGCCTTTGGCGGCATCGTCAGCGAGGCTGGCACCGCCTTTTGCTAACATGGCGCCACCCTTCACCCCGATGATGGCGACGACTGCAACGGCAACCGTGGCAATCTTCCCCTTTTCTTTGGTATCAGCCATAAAAGAATTGCATACGTGAATCTGAGCTAGCGATAGCCGAATCCTGCGATTATTCTGGATGGCGCACAGCTAGGCGGGCCTCGCCTCTATGCCTTTGCGGATGATGGCCAGGGCTCCCTCTCGCTCGGAACCGACAAGCTCTAGTCGCGGCGGGCGAACTCGCTCCGTGCCCATGCCAACTTCTTGCTGGGTTAACTTGATGAGTTGAACGAAGGAGGGAACCACATCTAATTTGAGAAGTGGAAGGAACCACTGATAGAGACGGTCTGCCTCTTCCCATCGGCCCGCTCGGGCGAGGTTGAAGATGTCGACCGATTCCTTTGGAAATGCATTGACCAGCCCCGCAATCCAGCCAGTGGCACCGGCTGCAATGCCTTCGACAATTAGGTCGTCGACCCCCACGAAGATCTTGACTCGGTCCCCTAGCAAATGCCGAATGGCGGTGACCCGACGGATGTCAGCAGCAGACTCTTTGACCGCGTGAACGTTGGAGTTGCGATCAACTAATTCCGCGAGCTGCTCCGGCAGGGTGTCCACAACATACGCGATCGGATTGTTATAGAGCATGCAGGAGAGGTCGGTTGCCTGGAACACGGTCTCGAAGTGATTACGCTGCTCGCGCCAATCGCCTTTATAAACGTAGGCAGGAAGCACCATAAGACCGCTGCAACCTGCTCTTTGAGCATCCTGAGCGACCGTGACAGCTTGGGCGGTGGAGAGGGCGGACACGCCCGCAACGATCGGGACTTGGTCGCCGACGGCTTCGGCGCAAGTTTCGAGGATCTTGATCTTCTCATCGTGCTCGAGCGTTGCTCCCTCACCTAGAGAGCCGAGAGCCATAATGCCCGTGCAGCCGCTGTCGACCATCCACTTGCAATGCTCGGCGAGATAGGCGTAGTCGATGGTGAGATCGTCGTTGAACTTCGTTGTGATTGCGGGGATTACGCCGCTCCATTCCATTTTCATAGTTGTATTCCTTCTCTTATTAAATTTCGGTGACGTCAGGTTGCTGTGAAGCGCATGCTCCTAATCTCGATAGAGCAACGGGGACGATCGGGGGTCGGACCGTGTCGAGCGGCCATCCAAAACACATTTGCATAGCGGGCCCGCAGACACGACCTTGACAGGGACCCATACCGCATCGGGTCTGGAGCTTTGCATCCCTCAAGGTCGGTTGCTGTTTGAGCCGGCCGTACGTCACATCTTCGCAGCGGCAAACGATGGTGTCGTCCTGCGCGAGAGCCAAAACTTCTGCCCGAATCTCAAAGGTTCGCTCCATGCCGGTCGCGAAAAGCTGATGACTGGTAACCGATTTGACGAGGGGTCGCAAGTCAGCCTTAGAACCTGCCGCTACCTTCCCTGCTATCGCGCCCTCCGCTCGCCCCTTTTCGTATCCGCCGATACCTGTAGGCTCGCCCACGCAGAAGACATTGGCGACGCTCGTTCTTTGGAATTCGTCTACTTGGACGAAGGCACCGCGAAGCTCGCAGCCGAGGAGTCTCGCAAGCTCGTTATTGGGCACGAGGCCATAGGATGAGGCGAGGTAGTCGCAGTCGATCACCTTGCCGTTGCTTAGCTCGACCGAGTGGAGCTTGGTCGTGCCGCGTGCCTGCGCGACCCAAGTTTTGGGCTTGTACTTGGGAAAGGTGCGCGAGTATTTGATCAGCTCGCCCACCTGACCCTTTAAGGCAACCGTCAACGCGAACCGGCTGAGACGCTTGTAGCCAATTTGCTCGTAGGGCCCGTGCACCTGCGCTCCGCATTGTGCCAAAAAATGAGCAACGGGAAGCAAGAGGGGGCCGGAGCCGGCTACGACGATCTGTTTTTTTGCAATTTCCAAGCCTGACTTCACGAGGGCCTGAAGGCCCCCCGCTCCCATCACACCAGGCAACGAGCAGCCGGGAAATGGGAGGAAGAGCTCGCGCGAGCCGGTGGCAAGAATGAGGCTGCGGTACACGATACAGCTCTTGGCGGTAATCGCTTGACCCTGAGCAGGAAGGTCGACGACCGTGTCACCTAGGCGAATCTCAACACCGAAATTTACGAGCTGGTTCGCGACATCTTGAATCGAACGTTCTGGCTTGCCTAGCTTTGCCCGAGAGATCTGTCCTCCCGGGGCAGGGTTGTCATCGACCACAGTGACCCTTGCGCCCTGCTTCGCGGCTGCCAAGGCAGCGGCTAAACCCGCATGACCGGCGCCTACCACGAGGACATCGCACTTTGTCTGCTGGTCCACTGACACTTTTAGCCATCCGCCTTGACAATCATTCCGTCGGCGCAGAGGAACATGCAAGCGCGCAGATGGGGGACTTCGTCGATGGTGACCCGGCACTCGTAGCAGATTCCCATTCCGCAAATAGGGCCACGGGGTTGACCTGCTGCGGAGGTTCGGAAGTGGGTGATGCCCGCATTGAGGATGGCGGCCGCTACGGTGGTGCCTTCTTTGAACTCGCAGGGTTGCCCGTTGATCAGGAGCTTAGGCATGTGCCCCCTGCGCGGCCCCGAACGCTGAGCGATCGATGGCGCTTGGTTTGCCCGTAATCATATCGGCGATAAGGCGTCCGGTGGCCATGCAGGTCGTGATGCCCAGCCCCTCGTGGCCCGCAGCGACGTAAGTTCCGTCTTGCCACTGTTCGATGATCGGGAGCTTGCTGGCCGTGGCAGCGCGGTATCCAACCCAGGTTCGAATTGCGGAGAGATTGTCGAGCGTGGGCATGTACTCAAGGGCTCTCGCGACCATTTTGGCAACTAGATTTCGGTCGATCTCGGGGTTCCAGCCTACAAACTGCCTTGAGGAGCCAATGAGGAGTTGACCCGTTGCTCGAGGCTGGACGTTGAACGCGACGGATTCTGTGCTCATGCCGTGTGCACTCTTGAGATAACCGAGTTCGATGATTTGGCGGTTGACGAACCCGGGGTGGCGGTCGGTGATAATCAGGTGGCCCTTTCTCGGCTCGATCGGACATCCGGCGGTGAGGGCCGGGGCGTGCCCTCCGGCGGCGTTGATGACGAACTGCGCCTGTATGCTTTCGCCGCTTCGAAGGGAGACTGTCTGTCCATCGATTCGGGTTGCTGCTTCACCTTGCCGGAGAGTCGATCCGCTTTGCAAAGCTTGGTCCAGGAGCCATCGTGCGGCCGCCATGGGATAGATCACGCTGTCGTTTGGGACCAGAAGCGCTCCCCTCAGCCCTTCGCTGAGATTAGGTTCAGCTTCAGCGAGGTTTTGCTCGTCGAGGGATTCCGTAGGCACTCCTCGCTCGGCATAGAAGGCGCTTTTTAGAGCCACATGACTGTACTCTTCTTCATCTGCCGCTACCCACAGGGTGCCCGTCTTGCGTACTTCACAAGCGGCTGGAAGGCTTGGATAAACCGCATCCCAAAGGTCTTGAGAATAGCGGGTGAGGGCGAACTGAGCTTCTGAGTCATCCATGACGACGACATGCCCCATGCCCGCAGCCGTCGCGCCGCCCCCGATCGCTCCTGGCTCGATAATGGTTGTGGTGATGCCTTCTTGAGCCAGGTAGTAGGCGCAAGCACAGCCTACGATTCCGCCCCCAATGATGATGCCATCAGGACTCACTGACGAATGCCTTCCGCAAAGGGGTCCTCTGCATCGAAGAGCAATTCGGAGTCGGCAGTTACGTAGGCTCGGCCGGTGATGGAGGGGAGCACTTTGCCGTTTCCTCCCGGCTGATAAGAACCCTCAAAGACAGACCCGATCACGCTTTCTTGCCGCCAAATCTCACCAGGCTGGAGAGAGCCATCGGCAGCCAGGCAGGCAAGTTTGGCAGAGGTGCCGGTGCCGCAAGGAGAGCGGTCGTACGAGAGGCCCGGACAAAGAACGAAGTTGCGGCTATTGTTCTGCGGGGCCTCAGCCGCACCAAAAAGCTCGATGTGGTCGATGTGGCCGTTGTTCTCACCCGTAATTCCTTCCCTTTCCAGCGATTCTCGGATGCTGGAGGTGAAGCGCGTGAGTTGCTCCAGGTTCGCTAAGGTGAGATCGAGCCCATGAGCTTTGGCTGCGAAGAACCAGTTGCCTCCGTACGCAATGTCGCCTATGACCTCGCCGAATCCCGGAACTTGAATGGATACTCCTTGGCGGTAACGATAGCTGGGAACGTTTTCGACGGTGACGCGGCCGTCCTGGTGGAGGGTGGCACCGACGGGTCCGACCGGGGTGTCGAGAGTGACCTTGCCCGCTTCAATGCGGCCCAAGTATTGCAGTGTGCGCACGATCCCGATGGTGCCATGCCCACACATGCCAAGCACGCCCACATTGTTAAAAAAGATCACCCCTGCGGCATGACTGGGGTCGGTGGCTGGAAGCAGGAGGGCTCCGACGACGGCATCGGCCCCCCGAGGTTCGCACACGACTCCGGAGCGGAATCCGTTATGCATCTCTCGGAATACTTGCGCTTGTTCCCCTAGGGTGGAGCCCTGAAGTTCAGGCGCCCCTGAGATGACGACTCGCGTCGGTTCGCCTTCGGTATGGCTGTCAATGACTCGAACCCGCCTCATAGTGCTGGGCAAATTTTAGCACCTAAACTCGTTCAATCTTGATCGAGTTTCAGGAAGGGTCGGCTGGGCCTCACCGTACATCCGGCAAGCCCTCGATCAGGTTCCATTCGGCTTCGGCAACCGGCATGACGCTCAGCCGCTGGCCTTTTCGGCACACCAGCATCGCTTCGAGTCCAGGGGTTTCCTTCAGCTCGGCAAGCGTCACGGTGCGCTTGTATTTCTCGATGAATGTGACGTCTCGAAGAACCCAGCGAGGCTTCTCTTTTGAGCTTTTGGGATCGTAGTAATCGCTCTCCGGGTCAAACTGAGTGGGATCTGGATACGGCTCGCTGACAATTTCCATCGAGCCGACGATGCCAATCGGCGGGATATTCGAGTGGTAGAAGAAGGCCTTGTCTCCGATCTGCATTTCATTCTTGAAATAGTTGCGAACCGTGAAGTTGCGGCAACCTTCCCACATCGCGGGTCCTCCGGCTTCGCGCAGGTCGTCGATCGAGTAGCAGTCCGGCTCGGACTTCATTAGCCAATAGCCCATCGCTGAATCATACTCATCGAAACGCCAGGCTCCAGGCTCCTCTCAGATCAAAATGTCGCGCAAGCGTCGCTTCTGAGCCAAATGGCGGAGCTTTTTGATGGCCTGCACTTCGATTTGGCGAACCCGTTCTCGCGAGAGTTTGAGGTCCTTTGCAATGTCGTCTTGGGGCGGTTCCGACTCATCGAGATGAAATCTCAGTCGCATGACCCGCTGCTCGCGGTCGTTCAGCTCCAAGAGGATGCGTTTTAACTCCATCATCACCTCTTCGCTCAGAATCATCCGCTCGGGATCTTCATTGGTGGTGTCTTTCAAGAGACCGCCGAGGGTCATCCCGCCCGCATCGCCGATGGTCATATCCAAGGAAAGAAGCTCCTGCGAGGACTGCATGAGGGTCGCAAGTTTCTTTGCGCTAATTCCAATCGCGGTGGCAAGCTGTTCCGGCGTTGGGTCGCACCCGTTCTCTCTTGAGAATCGCAGACGCTCTCTCTCGACCTTTCGAAGGGACTGCGAAACATGAGCGGGGATTCGAATGGCCTTGGACTTATTGTCGATGGCCCGTCCAATAGCCTGTCTGATCCAATGCGTTGCATACGTTGAAAACCGGAAGCCCTTGTCCGGATCAAATCGTTCGGCGGCCTGCATCAAGCCGATCGCACCTTCTTGAATGAGATCTTCGAGCGGGATCGCACGATTGCGGTACGTCTTGGCGATGTTGATGACGAGCCGCATATTAGACTCGATGAGACGGCGGCGCGCGGCCTCGTCCCCCTTTTGGATGCAACGCATGAGGAAGACCTCTTCTTCTGCGGTGAGCAGGGGAGACTGAGTGAGACGGCTCAGATAACTCGGAATGCCGTCTTCCATATCGGAAGCATGCGGATGTGCGCTCATCAAACCGGCCTTATTTAACTTTGACGACAACCTGCCAAAATGGGCAAGTTTTGCCAAAACAAACTATCGCAGGAAACTATAAGTCTTCCTACGCCGCCTCATGATAAGAACGCATTCCTATTGCCCGTTTATTCAGTTAATTGGTCAAAAAGACCTGCTGCGGTGGAAGAGTTCGAGTTTTGAGTGCCGCAGTGTATCAGATCGGGCACTCGAATGTGAATCTTTAGCGAGGAAGTTTTGTAAGTTTTTCTCGGCGTCCGTGAAAAAGCTCAATTTGGCTGGCGATCGGCCGGCCATAAGTGTCTCGACGATACAGCACCTCCATCCAAAGACCCCTCTGAATGTCCGAGAGTTGTGCCTTGGCACCCTCGAGCTTGACCTTCGTCTTGGACGTGTACACCACATGGATAAGCCGTTCTCCCACGTAGAGGTCGACCATCGAGTGTTGGGGTTGGTGAAGGTCAACGAATCCTTTAAGTCGACCGGACGAGAGAATCTCCGCGGGTGGCGCGGCGGGAAGGCGTGCCGGGGACGGCTTCACGTCGGTGGCGGTGACGATCCAGGTGTCAAGGGTAGGTAACAGCCGCCCCTTCACGTAGATTCGCTGGCCCTTCTTCAAACTCATCATTGCGGGGGACGCGCCAGCCAGAACGAGCTTTGACTTTTCGCTGTGCCGGTAGATGAACTGGCTTCCATCCTCCAGAAGGAGCGTCAGAGTCTTAGCGTCGACTCTCTCGACCAGACCGCCCAGCGTCTCCATTCTTATACGATCCAGCCAAATCGACGTGCGCTCATCGGCCATCTCCCTAATTTGCTGGGGATTCGCGTCCGTTTTAAGCCTAATTGAAACGGCATCGCCTACTCCGAAGTCAGACAGCTTGCCAGGTTTGTTGCTCTTCCAAAATTTGGTTTTCACGTCAGCGTCGGCTACAACGGACTGGGTGCCAAGAGATAGAACGAAACCTTTTTCAGTGATTTCCAAGATTCGCGCTTTCGTCACCAGCGTCTCGGCGCCACACAGATGAGCGGCCAGCACAAGCAAAGCAACGAGGGCGAATCTCACGCAACTACTATAATCTAGAAGAGCGCTATGAATGAACAGTCCTTTGTCGACCGCCGTGAAAGAGATTGGAAGCGACTGACTGAGCTGACCAACAAGGCGTCGGGCAAGCGGTTGGAGAGCCTCACCGGAGAAGAACTGCGGGAGTTTGTCACTCTCTATCGCCGTACCTCCACCGACTTATCGCTTGCACGGACCAAGTCACGGAACACGTTGCTGGCGGAGCACCTGAACAACATCGCTCTGAGGGCGTACGGCGTCTTGTATAGAGCCCCGCGGAAGCCTTTCTGGGCATCCCTCCGGAGCGCTGCCGTCGCCTCGGCCCAAACCGTGAGAGCAAGGGCGATCTTCGTGCTCATCGCCGCGACCATCTTCTTTGGCTCCAGCTTTTTGGTTTATGGCACTTACTCGACCATTCCCGAAGCAAAAGATGCCATCGTTGGCGCGGAATCAAGTCAGCTCTTCGAGCAATGGAAGAAGGCCGACTTTGAGGTGCGCACCGGGAGTGAGTCGATGATGATGGGAGCTATGTATGCCTCCAACAACCCAAAAGTGGCGATTATCGTGGGTGCCGTCGGGGCCGCAACCTTGGGCACGGCATCGATCTACTTACTCTTTCAAAACGGCGCGATGATCGGGGCGTTGGCAAGCGAGATGTCGAGTGTCGGCAAGTTGCCGTTTCTGATCTCATCGATCGCGCCTCACGGAGTTCCCGAGCTCTCCGGAGCGATTATCGCCGGGGCTGCGGGGTTGTTGCTGGGATGGGCGGTGGTCAATCCCGGTAGGCGTAGAAGGGGCGATGCGCTGAAGGCAGTTTCACACGATGTGATGGTGCTGATTCTCACCAGCGTCGTACTGATGTTTATCGCGGCTCCGATCGAGGGATTCTTTAGCTTCAATCCAAGATTTCCGCAGGAGCTTAAGGCAGGAGTGGCGCTCGTCAGCCTGGTGGCTTGGGGGGCGTTTTGGATCGGGTTTGGTAGACCGGCTCCAGATCCTACTCCGACCACAGGTCCTTAACCACTACTCGATAGGCGGGCTTATAGGCCCGCTCATACTCGGGGCTGTGATGGATCGCCGGATATCCTAGCGGCTTCATCTTTGCGTCCAGATCACGCCATTCTCGTAGAGCTACTTTCCCGATGGGGTGATTGTTCAAGACACTTCCGAGTGACTTCCATTCTCGTACAAAGTCGCTCTTATCGCTTCGAAAGCGTGAGGCCGAGGCGACGAAAACGGCCAAAAGCATTTCGCGGTCGCCGCCTCGCTGCCGGTACGGGCGCATGTTGATTCGAACGATTTTGCCGGTGGGAGAGAGGCGCTGCATCTCTGGCTCATTCGGCTGGGGGCGGTCCAGGCTTCCCCACTCGCGGTCCATCCACTTTCGAGGGCCGCTCTCATCCGCAATCGCGTGCTCGCCCCCTCTCGTTGCGTGAAAGATCCACTTGTACGCATCTGCGATGCGCGTCTCCGGCTGCTTTCGCCATTCGCCTGCTGCGAACGAAACCAGCTCGGAGACCGGAGTCAAGGGGATTCCCAAGAGGAGGCAGAGCATTATTTAGGGTGCCGGCATGAGTCGAATGATCTTGTCCGGCTGGTTGATAGCCACATAGACGTAACCATCGGGGCCCACCGCGACTTCTCGTATCCGTCCCATGCCGTGAATAAGCTCCTCTCGCTCCAATAGCTTTCCATTGCGAATGCGAAGCCGATCGAGGTTGGCTCCCGAGAGACCGCCCGCGAGCAAGTCTCCGTTCCATTTGGGGAAGGCTTTGCCTTTGGCAACATCCAGCCCGCTCGCACCGATGGATGGCATCCACCGGAAGACAGGCAGGGTGATTTTCTGATTGGGGGCTGGCCAGGGCGTTTGGAACGGCGTGTCGTTGTAGTTGATCGCGAATGCCACCACGGGCCAGCCATAGTTTGCGCCCTTATCGATCTTGTTGACCTCGTCGCCGCCGCGTGGGCCATGCTCGGTTACCCAAAGATTGCCCTGCAGATCGAAGGCCATTCCTTGCTGGTTTCGATGGCCGTAGGACCAGATGCCTTTGAGCGCTCCTTCGGTGTTGAAGTAGGGGTTGTCGGTAGGGATCGTGCCGTCCTGATTCACCCGGAAGACTTTGCCGTACGGATTTGTTAGCTCCTGCACCTGCATGTTCGTTCCTCGCTCGCCGACCGCTACAAAAACGTGGGTTTTGTCGAACACGATACGGCTGCCAAAGTGCACGCCAGCCTGGGTGTAAAACTCTTGAGGAAACTCAAGCACCGTCTGCTGATCTGTCCATGTGGGTGTGTCACCTGCGAAAACGAGTTTGCCCCGCACAACCTTGGTCATCGTGCCGCGCTCCATCCCGGGAGCGGTGAAGGAAAGATAGATGAAGCCGTTGGTGGGATGCACCGCGACATCCATGAGTCCGCCTTGACCCTGCCGACGGCTTTCAGGAAGACCCTGAACTTGATGGGTGGTGTTGTTTTTCGACACAACCTGAACCGTGCCGGGAAGATTGGTTACAAGCATCCTTCCATCGGGTAGCCAGTCGATAGCCCAGGGCGTTTGCAGGCCGCTGTTCACGACATCCTCGATTCGATAATTGTGCTGCTTCCCAGGGAAAACGCCATTAACGGGCCTCGGTGAGCCGTTCTTTGCCCGGAGGCCCTTGGCTTGCAGTTCTCGGATGTGCACCACCTGACCCCAAATTTGAGGGTCGGTCATGGTCGCGCCATAACCTTCCATTCCCGCATGTGGAACTCCATTTTTGATGGCATCGAAGAACGGACGATCGTGCTTTTGATCGTACTTGTCTTGAACGATCAACGACTGAGTGCCGCCGCCGCCGCCCTCTCCGGCTGCGCCATGACATTTGGCGCAAGTGTCCAAATAGAACTGGGTGACACTCACCTGTTGCTGAGAGTTAGGGGCAGGACGACCGGGCTCCGGTTCTGCTCCTGGCTTTGAATCGGTGATACAGGAGATTCCTGCAATGATGGCTGCGCTGGATAGGAGGAGGTATTTCGCCAAAATTTGATAGGTCCTTTTGATTGCGGGTGCTCAAGGCAGATTACACCCTGCGGTTCCTTGTTTGACTGCGCGGCGTCGGCGTTTGGCTCTGAAGCACGTGAGGAGAATTGCGCATTTGAGTTGCTTCGCGCCTCATGTGGGCCTTCGCAGTGCCACCATCTGCATATGGCGGGCACGCACGGGAAAGCTCAGTTTCTGAGAACCTTACATACGGCGATGGACACCGGCGCGGCTGTGGCAGTGTATGCCGATTCAGAGGACTATCAATCGTATGAAGTCGGCTTCGTGGAGTATGCCGACAACTCCGAGCTCGTGATTCAATGTCTCACACCAAAGGGGGAGCCGGATGGCAGGCGTGCGCTGCGCACCGACGATATCACTCGGGTGGACACCGAGAACGCCTACATTCGCAAGCTAGAGCTCCTCTACCAATACCGAGAATCCGTTTTTGACAAAGATTTCCGGAGTGGACCGACGGGAAAAACTGATTTGAAGGCTCAGCTCGCCCATGCGCACAAAAACCACGCGCTCGTTCATATGGTGGACGAGAACGACTTCGGCCCCAGCGGGTTCTTGCACGAGGTCGGGGAAGATTACGTGATCATGGATAGGATCGGAAGCAATGGCGAGCCGGACGGTTGCTCGATGCTCCTCCTCGAAAGCATTAACAAAGTGCACATCGGCCGTCGGCAGGATCAAGTGCTGGAGTTCCTCTATCGTTACAACTACGAGTTGAAGCGATTGCTCGAGCCTTAACGCGCTTGGCGTCATTCAAGTCCCCGACCTGGTCAGAAACTTAGCAGAGTGTTAAACTGGCAGCAATGCCCACTCCGCTGCTCGCTCTTTTGGCGCTCACTGCTGCCGTGCCGCCTCAGGACGCGCCGAAAACTTGGTTTCTAAAAGACGCTCGGGTCATTGTTCGACCTGGGCAGGTGCTGGATAGCGCCAGCATCTTAATCGAAAATGGAAAGATATCCGCGATTGGCAAAGACCTCACTGCCCCGTCAGGCGCGGAAATCGTGGACTGCACCGGCCTTACTGCTTATCCGGGACTGATCCATCCCTTCTATCGAGTCACCGTAACCGGAGTGACCACCGCGGCACCCGCAGGTGGCGCGCGGGGTCAGCGGGCTCCGCAGACTCCAGCAGAGGCTGCTGTCGCGCAAAAGAAGCGAGATGCGGATCCCTTCGGACGTGAGGCCAATCTCCTCACCAAGACGCGAACCAAAGATTTGAAGCAGGCCGACGTGATGGCGATGGCTTCGCTGGCAAAGAGCGGATATGGAATGGCTCAGCTAAGCGCCAGCGGCGGACTGGTAGGACCCGCGGGAGCGGTGTATGGTTTAGCGGGGAAGGATCTGGACCCCAATGCGGTGTTGTCTTCGCCTGATTTTGTCCCGATCAATTTCTCGTCGAGAGGGTTTGGAGGCATTTATCCTTCTTCGACCATGGGGGCAATCGCCTTTATTCGGCAGTCACTGGTAGACGCGCAGCGACATGAGCGAATGGGGAAAATGGACGATCCTGCTCTCGACGTTCTGGACGAAGTGACCTCGGGTCGAACGCGAGCGGTGTTCGACGATCTGAACGAGGTCAGTTTCTTTCAAGCACTGAACCTTGCTCGGGAGTTCGATTTGAGGCCAGTCTTCGGATTTAGAACCGACGCCGGCGCAGTCGGCGACGTACTTAAAAGCTCGGGTGGATCGGTCTTACTCAAGGGATATGTGCCCACGAAGCCGAGCATTGGCACGAATTTGGACGCTGCTTCCCTGCGGTCGGTGCGTAGCTACTACAACGAGCTACAGGTTGCCGTGGAGTTGGAGCGCGCAGGCATTGCTTTCGCCTACGCCCCAAGCGACGCCACGACTCCGCTGGAAGGAATTCGGCAGTACGTTCGAGCCGGACTCAGCCGAGACTCTGCCCTGGCGGCAATGACGGTGCGCCCTGCCGAGCTGCTGGGCCTATCGGGACAGGCGGGCACCTTAGAGGCCGGGAAGCTTGGGAACGTGGTTCTCGTACAGGGCGATCTGTTCGACAGCAAGTCGCAAGTCATGGCGACCTTCGCGGGGGGCAAGCGAGCCGATTTCAAGATGCCGGAGCGGAAGAAGCCCGAAGAGATCACTGCCGACGGCACATTGGGTTTGATGAAGCCGAACTACACGCTGTTTCCTCGGCCGGCCGAGACCCAGGCTGCCAATCGGCTCTATCGAAATGCGACGATCTGGACCCAAGGCCCCCACGGCATCCTCCGAAATTCGGACCTGCTCATCAGAGCAGGAAAGATCGTACAGGTCGGGCGGAACCTGAAGGCTTCGGCGGACACCCAGGTCATCGACGCTTCGGGCAAGCACATCAGTCCTGGCATCTGGGATTGCCACAGCCATGCGGGCATAGTCGGTGGCGTCAACGAAGGCACCAACATGGTCACGGTCGAGTGCCGCATCGCGGACGTGATGAATCATCAGGCCCCGAATATCTATCAGCAGCTTTCGGGCGGAACCGTCGGGGCGTTACAGCTTCATGGCTCCGCGAACGCGATCGGCGGCCAGTCGAGTGCGGTCAAGTGGCGCTGGGGTGTAGGACCTAACGATTATCGAGTGGCAGGAGCGCCAGAGGGCGTCAAGTTTGCGCTGGGCCAGAACCCAATTCGGGAGGAACCGACCGGCAGCTCTGGCCCTCGTCCCCCGGTGGGAGAGACACTTCTCACCTGGCGTCCACGTACTCGCATGGGGGTCGAGGAATCGATCCGGCGGGCGTTTGTTCTCGGCAAGGAATATAACCAGCAGTGGGAGGATTTCCGCTCTGGCAAGACGAAGGTTGAGCCCCGGCGCGACCTCCAGCTAGAAGGCATGGGCGAGATCGTCTCGGGCAAGCGTCTCATCCACAGCCATGGCTATCGATCAGACGAGCTCCTGATGCTGGTTCGCTTGGTGAAAGAGCATGGAGGCAAGATTGCCACGTTACAGCACGTCCTGGAAGGGTACAAGCTCGCAGACGAGATGGCGGCTGCGGGAATCGGCGGCTCTACATTCGCCGACTGGTGGGGCTACAAACTCGAAGCTTACGATGCGATCCCCTACAATGCAGCCCTGATGGCCGATCGCGGTGTTTCGGTAAGCATCAACAGCGACAGCGACAATCAGGCGCGGCGCCTGAACCATGAGGCGGCAAAATCCATTCGCTACGGCGGCGTGGATCCCCAAAAAGCGCTGAGCTTTGTAACGATCGAGCCTGCGAAACAGATGGGCATCTCTTCTCACACCGGTTCGCTGGAAGTGGGCAAGGATGCAGATGTGGCGGTCTGGAATACGGACCCGACCAGCATCTTTGCGATCTGCCTGGAAACGTACGTCGACGGCGTCAAGCGCTTTGATCGGGCCGACGATCTCCGGCAGCGGAGCGAGCGGGAGACGGAGTTGCTCGAGGCGAAGAAGGTTCTGACGACCACTTCCACGGCCCAAGCCGGTGGAGACAACCCGTTTGATGCCGCAGACGATTCAGCCAAGCGCGGACCCGCGGTGATCGAGCCTAAAGGCAAATCGACGGCTAGCTTCGGAATTGGTCCAGTGAAAAGTGAGCCGGGAACGTTAAGATATGCGCGGCCGGCAGTGCTCATCAAGGGAGCCACCGTACACCCGATGGTGGGCCAGCCATTCGTCGGCGACGTCTTGATTAGCGCTAACGGAAAAATTCAGGCGGTCGGAAACGGGCTCTCCTCCAGCGGCGCACAGGTGGTGAATGCGCGGGGGCGGCACTTGTATCCAGGATTGATCGATCCCACTACCGGTATCGGACTGAACGAGATCGGGCAAGTGGCGACCAGCGACGACTCCTCCGAGCGCGGGAACTTCCACCCGGATTACCGAGTGGAGCGAGCGATCAATCCCGAGTGGGAGACGCTTGGGGTGGCCCGCCAGCAGGGCGTTCTCACCGTACTGGTCAAACCGACGGGACCCGGAATTTCCGGACAAGCTGCACTGATCAATACCGAGGGCTTCACGTGGGAAGACTTGACCGTGCAAGGAGGAGTAGCGATGACTTACTCAAGCAGCAGCGGCGAGGTGTCCTTTGGCGAAGACGATGATGGACACGGACACGGCCGCGTGGACGACAGTCTCGACATGACAGCCGGCCAAGGCAGGCCTTCCGGTCAATCTGAAACTTCTGATTCGTACGCTACCCTGTCTCAGCAGCTCGCTAAGGCGCGCGACTATGGCATGGCACGCAGAGGTGCGACACCTGAAAAACCGGTCGCTCGCGACCAGCGACAGGAAGCCCTCGCCCTGGTCTCAGATGGAAGAATGCCAGTGCTCCTGAGCGTAAATTCCGCAATGGAAATCAGAAATGCAGTCGCTTGGGCCGAGAAGGAGCGGGTACGGGTGGTGCTTTACGGGTGCAGCGGAGCTGGCGAAATTGCGGATTGGCTCGCTGAGAAAGAGGTGCCAATCATCCTCCAGGCGGTGTACCGCATTCCCTCAGGCGAGCAGCCCGTGGACTACTTCTACAGCCTCCCGGCCCGACTTTCAAAGGCGGGCGTCAAGTATTGCTTGACGATGAACGATGACAAGGACGTTCGCCAGGTGCGCGATCAAGCAGGTTGGGCCGCTGCCTACGGAGTGGACCGCGAGGAAGCTGCCCGACTGATCACGTTGCGGGCGGCCGAGGTGCTTGGAATTGCGGATCGGATCGGGGCGATTAAGCAGGGTCTCGACGGCACGGTAATTCTTACCGACGGGGAGATCATTGAGACGAAGACGAAGGTTTTGCGAGCCTGGATTCAGGGACGAGAAGTCGACTTGACCAACCGACAGACTCGCCTCTACGACAAGTATCGGCAACGGCCCAAGTCGCGCGGCTGATGTCAGAAGGTTGGTTCCGATTTAAACTCGGAACCAACCCCTTCAACTTGCAATCACCTGCCGTACAATAAGGTCGATGGCCACGCTGCCCACAGGCACGGTTACCTACCTTATGACTGACATCGTCAGTAGCACAAGGCTGTGGCAAGCCAACCCTGAAGTCATGTTCGCGGCACTTCAGACGCATGATGCGCTCGCCGACAAAGCGTGCAACACGTGTGCAGGGCACGTGCTCAAGGAACGAGGCGAAGGCGACAGCCTATTTATGGTCTTTGCGGATCCTCGTGATGCTGTAGCCGCTGCAGTAGCCTTTTGCACCGGCCTCTTGGAAGAAAAGTGGCCGCAGGGCTTCGAACTGCGAGTGCGCGCGGCGATCCACACGGGGGCTTCGACCCTCCGCAACGCTGATTACTATGGGCCCGAGGTGATCCGCTGTGCTCGATTGCGGAGCATCGCTCATACCGGGCAAATTCTCGTGTCGCAAGCCTCCCGACAATTGATCGGCTATCCACCGGCAGGCGTCGAGTTCAAAGATCTCGGAACCCATCGTCTTAAAGATCTGCTGAAGCCGGAGAGCATTTTCGAGATCGTTCACCCAAGCCTCCCAGCTTCTTCTGAATCGCTCGACTCTCTGAACCGAGTTCAACATAACCTGCCGGTGCAGCTCACGAGCTTTGTGGGGCGGCTCGATGAGGTATTTCGGGTTCGCGCGATGCTTCAGGCGAAGCACCTGGTCACCCTGACGGGTTCGGGGGGATGCGGAAAAACCCGACTGGCGCTTCAAATTGGGGCGGAATCAGCGGAAGACTTTCGCGACGGAGTTTGGTTTGTCGACTTCACACGGTTAGGCTTGAACCAGGATTGCGCTTCCCTGGCGGCAAAGACGCTTCACCTCTCCGAGCGCGCCGGCGCGTCCGGACTCGAGATCCTTGTGGGTGCTTTCGCCGACAAGCGCGCACTGCTGATCTTTGACAACTGCGAGCACGTGATCGATGACGCCGCCGACCTCGTTGCCGGATTGTTAGAAGCCTGCCCCAACATTGTCATTCTCGCGACGAGCCGAGAAGCCCTCCGAATTCCCGGAGAAGTCCGGTCGAGGGTGCCATCCCTGTCCACTCCGGCGAAGGGAGCGAACCTGAAGGCCGTCGAGCAATGCGATGCAGTTAAGCTCTTTTGTGAACGAGCGTCCTTGCGCTCAAGCGACTTCAAACTGAACCAGCGTAACGCGCAGGCAGTTGCCGACCTGTGCAGGCTTTTAGACGGTATTCCGCTGGCAATCGAGCAAGCCGCCTCACACACGAATCTGCTTACGCCCCAGCAGATGCTCACCCGATTCCAGACTCACCTCAAGGACTTACGATCCGACGATCGAGGCATCGTGCCCCGGCATCGCACGATTCAGGCCACGATCGAATGGAGCTACAACATGCTCTCGGAAGAGGAGAAGCTCGTCTTTCAGCGGTGCGCCATCTTCAGCGGAGGCTGGAGCTTGGAAGCGGCCGAAAGCGTTTGCTGCGACGAACAAGTGGTTGGCGAGCAGATCGGTGGCTTGCTGCAGGCGCTCATTGACAAGTCATTAGTTTCCATCACGGAAAATCCGGAATCTCTTCGCCGCTTCCGATTTCTTCGAGTCAATCAGGAGTTTGCGAAATCCCGCGCTTCTTCCATCGAAGAGCTAGCGGTGCGCCATAGCGAGTTTTTCTGCGGCTGGCTACCAACAGCTCTTACGGGCGAGGTCGATGTTGCAGATGATCTCGAGAACGTGCGCACGGCGTTACTCAATCTTCAGCATCGGGATTCCGAAGCCGCTGCGAATTTGTTCTTAAAGGTAAAGGATTACTTCCTAACCCATGGCCACTTGCGCTTGGGAGCCGAGCTGTGCGACGTTCAGAAGTTAGCTGTTGGCGAACTGCGCCAGCCGACGATGGCAGCGCTGGCTAACGTTCACGGCATCTTCTGTTGGTGGCTGGGTGATTTCGGGGCTGCCGAGGCATCCTACCGCCAAAGCCTCGGGATTTGGAAGCAACTGGAGAATCCTCGCGAGGAAGGAAAGCTGACGCACAATCTCGGCTTGTTGTTGGCCTCGCAAGGAAAGTTTGCCTCCGCTCGCGAAATGCTCGAATCCAGCAAGACCTTGCACGAGGGCCTGAATGAGCCAGATGCCTTAGCCAAGGTTCAGGCCAACTTGGGCCGTCTTCTCCTGGACGAGGGCGATTATGACGCAGCACGCGAAGTGCTAGAGCAATGCCTGGGCTCGCTGTGGCAAAGAGATGCCAGCAACGCTGCCGTTTCTTCTAGCAACCTAGCGCACGCTTACCACGCCTTGGGCTCATCCGGGAAGGCACTGCAGCTGATGAAGCGATCCTTTGTGGAATGGCAAGTCCGTCCTCATACGAGTGCTTGCTGCACGGCCATGGCCCTGCTCTCCTCCGTTTTAGCTTCTCAGCAACGCTATGCTGAAGCCATGACGATACTGGGTGGCGCCTCTGCCATCCAGGAGGAAAGCGGGATGAAGTTCACAACGCCCCAGTCCAAACTCCTGGAAGCAGCAAAGCTAGGTGCTGCTGAGCACCTAGGAGAACTCCATTGCTCGGAACGTATATCTGCAGGGGCCATGCTGCCGCTCGGTAGCTCTATTGCTCTTGCGATAGAACTTTGTTCCGCTTGACTGGCTTTTCTGGCCCGTTCATGTTATATTGTTTTCAATGCAGGTTTTACGTGTCGGACTTCTAGCCGCGGCAGCGCTAGCTCTCACCATTGCGGGCAGCCAGCCGTTACCAAAGCAGTTCAATGGCTATCAGCCGCTGACGACTATGCCGGTGACCACGACTGGCTCTTCGGCTAGCACGGGCCTAGTCCCGACAACTGTCGTCACTGCCGCAAGCGAGAATAAGCAGCCGAAAAAGGCTGATAACGATTGCCATAAGATTATCCTTACCAAATCGTCTTTAGAGTTCTGGACGGCCGTTAATGATGTCTTCACCGGTAGCTACTACATTGATGTTGAGGCAAGCGTAGAGGTGGTTGAGCCCACTCGAACTCGCCCATTGGAAGGCAATGAGCGAGTGGACTTCAAAGAAAAGCGGGTCCGTCTGAACTCGAAGCATAACAGTGGGAAGAAAGCAAAGTCCTTGAACAAAGCAACCTTCCACAACTTAAATGGCAAAACCGTAAAGATAACTCTGGAGAGGGGTGTGTTTTGGAATCTTCCAGACGGATATCCTCCTCCCAATAACAAGGTGTGCATCCTCGTGGATATTCGATAAGGCACATCTTCTATTCGCTTCCTCGGGCGTCAACAAAACGAGACACAATCCCGCACGGGCTCCTATTGGAGCACCCGTGCGGGCTTGTCTACGTCAGGCCAAACCTTGGCAGGAACTCATCCGACGACAGAGACTGCCAACCACCTAATCTTTCTCGATTGGGCAGATCGCGAGTCGCAGGATGCGTCGGCCGTCTGTCTCAGCAACCGTAAACGTATGCTCGTTGCTCGTGATCGACTCGCCTTCTTTGGGCTGCTTTCCGAAGAGCCCAAAGACGAACCCTCCGATCGTATCGAATTCGTCGCTCGCGAAGCTGGTGCTCATAGCCTCATTCACATCATCCACGTGAGTTTTGCCGTCGACGAGATAGCCCTCTTCCGTCTTCACCAACGCCGGCTCTTCAGTGTCGTATTCGTCGACGATGTCGCCCACCAATTCTTCGACAATGTCTTCGATCGTGACAATGCCTGCGGTGCCACCAAACTCGTCTTGCACGATTGCCATCTGGGCGCGGTGAAGCCGCATCTCGGTCATCGCCTCGTGCAGGTTCATGTTCTCAGGCACATAGAGAGCAGGCCTCATGAGTTGGCGCAGGTCGATCTGCTTGCCATCCACCATCGCGAGAAGCAGATCTTTGGCATGAATGATGCCCACGATCTGGTCGTCCGTTTCCTCAAAAAGCGGAATCCTCGAATGGCCGCTCGACTGAATAACCCGTGCAACTTCGGAAGGCTCGCTTTCCACCGGCATGCCTTCCAGATCGACGCGGGGCGTCATGACTTCTCGAACGACGGTGTCGGTGAATTCAAAGACGGAGTGCAGGAGTTCGCGCTCGTCGCCTTCAATCTCGCCACTCTCCTGCGCCTCCTCGACGAGGTTCTTGATCTGCTCTTCGGCAGCGTCCGCCATCGAGAACGTGGCACGGCCACCGAACCTAGCCGTCAAAAGATTTGCCACCGCCACTACCAAGCCGGAGGGAACGGAAAAGATGAGGGAGGTGCCTCGAACAAATCCGTACAGACGGCTACCGACCCCTGAGACGTGCATGCTGGCATAGCTCTTCGGTACGAGCTCGCCCAAGATCAAATTCACGACCCCAAGCGGGATCGCGATGAGCACGGCGGCTAGCAGCACTTGGCTGTACGACACCGTAGAGGACTGGGCAAGGATCGCCTTGACTTGATCCAGCAGGATCGGATCACCGCTCCTGCTCGCTCGTTCTAGCAACTCTGGTGCAAGCGCGGGACCTTCCGGGCCGACGAAGAGCAGCCGAGCCACGTCTTGAGCCATCAGCAATGCTGCGAAAACCAGCGCCAATCGGGCAGCCTGGCTTCCGATACTACATGCGGCGACATACTTCTGCTGACGATCGAGAAGTTTCTGCAGACGGAGCGTCATCCGCTCGTCTGAGGCGTGCTTCACGTGTAGATTTGTAAGCAGCTCGATTGCCGTCTCCGCGGCAATGAAAAGCGCATTGAGGGAAATGATGATCAGAACGAGGGCAACAAACGCCCAGCCGCCGGTAAGCGGGAATGGCATCGCATCACTCGAGTTTCCGATCGATTCCGATGTCGCCTTTTCACCCAGGAGCCAAAGGAGAGTGAGAAGGCCCGCGATGACAAACACCACCCGGCGCTCCAGCTTTCCAATCAGGTGCTTAGGCAACGGTAACCGCTTCACCTAGGCACCAAGTTAAAGATCAGCAAGGCGAGCGTGACCCCGACGATGGCACCCAGGCTGAGTTCGAACACGGAGTGAAACTTGGCCTCGAATCGGCTCTGCGCGATGATCGCCGCCAATACGAGCGCGATCCCTGCGGCGAGCGCGCTGTCGGTGAGGAAGATCGTGCTGGTAGCGAAAAAGAAGCCGTAAGCGGCGTGTCCACTAACCAGCCCTCCCTGCAACACGGTTCCGCGCTGCCCAAGGCCCTTGCCGATGATGACGATGACGAACAGCATCAGCATGCCCAGCACGAGACGCCAGGCCGCCGAGGGTCCAAAACCCTCGCTCGTCACGGAAATTTTCAGCGCTTCCCACCTGCTCTCTCCAAGGATGATGAGCGCCCCGACTACCAAAGCAATGATCGTCGTGATGAGCACGGCCCCGGCCGCAATGTCCTTTGCAAACTTAGCAAGCGGGTGATAGTTCGGAGAAATTAGGTCAACCGTTGCTTCAATGGCCGAATTGAACATTTCTGCCACAAGCACGAGGGAAATCGTGAGCAGGAACGCGAGCAGCTCGCGAAGGCCAATGTTCAGCCAAATGCCAATAAGGACTACAACAAGGACGACATAGAGGTGCATCCTCATATGGCGTTGCGTTCGGAAGGTGTACACCATTCCGTTCATGGCCACCTTAAATGGCTCGACGAGGTGCATCGGGGATCGTCTCATGCTGCTTCTCCATGAAGAATCGACCACCAGGCGTCGTCCGGTTTGAGTCCAGCTTCGCGGGCGACTTCGTTCATTTCGCGCACCATTGCCGCGCGATCCGCTTCTTCATCGTCATCGAGCCCCACGAGATGAAGGGCACCGTGGATGGCAAGGTAGCCGAGCTCCTGCGAGAGAGAAACCTTGCGCGCCAAAGCTTGTCGCTCAGCGTATTCGACGCTGATGGCCACATCTCCCAGAGAACTTGATCCAGGCGGAGCGGGAAAGGTTAAAACGTCGGTGGCTTCGTCGACTTTTCGGAACTGCAAATTCAAATCTCGAATGTGCTGGTCGCTCGTCAGGAGCAGGCATGCGGCCGAACCGGCATGCCCGTGGCGGGCGAGTGCGATTTCCGCGGCTTGCCGAATCTGAGCGACTCGGACCCTGCGGTGAGATTGATTAAGGACGGTAACGTTCCCGGTACTAGGAGGTTCCATACGGGGTGGCAGGGGCAACGCCTCGCAACATTGAGAGGCGGCGTGCGCTTAAGGGTTGGGCACTCTCTGGGTGCCCGGATAGCGGTCCGCTGAAGAACGTCCGAAGGTTCATCGACCTGATTGAGACAGCAAAAGAGCCATGTGGGGGATTCTACTGCCTGCTTGCCCGGCGTCGACTGAGGCGTCGCCGCTTTTCGCTGGGCTTCTCATAGTGCGAGTGCTCTTTCAGCTCTCGCAAAACGCCGCTCTGCTGCAGCTTCATGTTGAAACGCTTGAGAGCGCTGTCGATAGATTCGTTGGACTGGACGGTTACGTAGATCAAATTGCTTCGATGCCTCCGGCAAGGACAATCATTATGGCACAAGTTGCGAGGCGTCTCAAAACGAAGTTCGCTTGCCTCTTACAAACACGTGCTTGACGCCCTTTGCCATGCTTGTCGGGTTTTCAGGAGTGGCAGTGTCTTGGATGGTCTTTGAGTCGAAGAGCACCAGATCGGCGGATAATCCCGGCTTGACCAGGCCCCGGTCGCGAAGATTGAAGGTTTCGGCGGGAAGTGAAGTCATTTTGCGTATCGCCTCCTCCAGCGAGAGAAGCTTCTGGTCGCGGACATAGCGTGCGAGAATTCTTGGAAAGCTGCCGGCACTTCGAGGGTGGGCTCCGCCACCCCAGCCATCGGTGCTAAACATCACCCAGGGCTGCTTCATAAAGGTTGTCAGGTCTCGCTCGGTCATCGCCGTGACAAGCACCATCTCTTTGCCTTTGCCTCCGCTAGTGCGCGCCACTATTTCGATGATCAGGCTCGGCGCGTCCCTACCTGTGTCTATTGCAATCTGCTCAAGCGTCTTCCCAACCCATGAAGGCTCGGGCGAATATTCGGCAAGGCGGACATTGCGAGGGCCCCCTACGTCGCTGAGGGCCGCCTTCCAAACTTCGGCGCTTGCATAATCTTTGCTCGCCGTGAGCACCCGAATGGTCGATTGCCAGAACAGATAGGGGTAGACGTCAGCCGTAATCCGGTGACCCCTTACGCGGGCGAGATTGATCAAGGCAATGACCTCCGGGGCCTTTCCCCAGACGGCTGCCACGCCCAATTTCATGTGCGAGACATGCCCCGGGAGCCTTCCTTCCGTGCTGATGCGAATGAGCTCGTCGATGGACTCCCGAACCTGGTGGCTTTCGTCTCGCATGTGGCTGATGTACATGCCGCGATCCTTGCCCGCAACTCGCGCCAGAGTGATCAGCTCCTCGGTAGAGGCGAAATGTCCTGGCTCATATTCTAGGCCTGTCGAGAGCCCGAGTGCCCCCGCTTGCATGTCCTCCTCTAGCAGTCGGGCCATCGCGCGAACCTCGAAAGGGGCTGCCTTTCGCATCGCGTTTCTCATGACTGTCTGGCGCAGCCCTCCATGCCCTGAGAAGAATTCGAACCGCATGTCGGCGAACCGAGTCTTCTCCTTCTGATTCTTAACTGTGTCAGGGCGGCCGCCGTCTTGGCCACAAATGCCGGTCGTGATTCCCTGACGCAGCTGAGACTCGAGCTTGTCCAGGGTGCCGTCGGCATGGCTGTGCGCGTCGATAAAGCCTGGCGCGATTGTGAGTCCGGCAGCGTCGATCACTTCTTCGTTTGGTAGCGGCTGAAGGTTGCCCACCGCCGTGATCTTGTCCCCGACGATCCGCACATCGCCCATAAAAGCCGCTCGGCCCGTGCCATCGACAACAATCCCATTATCAAGCAGCACTGAGGGAACGGCGAGGGCCAAAAGGACGACGCAAGAGATCACGCCTTGAGTTTGACCGAAGCGGTCCAGATAGACTGTTCTCATGATCCTAAAGGTGCTCATGGGGCTGGCGGTAGGGGGGCTTTGCGGATATGGCTATCACTGGCTGATGCGATGCGTGGGTTCGACGTGAATCAATAACCGAATGCCGGCGGTGCCGGTAGCGCTTGGAGCCATCGTTGGCGTCATCATCGTTTTGAACTCATCTCGCTAACATGAGTCGTGCGCCCTCGTAGGCTCATCTCGTAAAATCCCCTTCATGGTCTTGATGGATCGGGCGCTGGCATACTTGCGCGAAGAGGTTGCGCCTCGGGCGCAGGAGATCGATCGGGACCCTGAGACGGTTCGCTGGGCTCTCAAGGGCCTTTGCGACCGGGGCCTCATGGCTCTCAAGAGGCCCGAGAAGTTTGGTGGGCCGGCCCTTTCGGAGCCCCTATTTCGACAATTCCAAGAAGAATGCGCCAGAACCTCGGGGTCTCTGTCGTTCTTACAGACTCAGCATCAGAGTGCGGTCTCCCTCATTGCTCGCGGGGAAAATCAAAAGCTGGCCGAGGAATACCTACCGCAGATGGCGGATGGGGGCAAGTTGGTGGGGATCGGTTTCAGCCAGTTACGCCGCCCCGGGCCGCCAGTCATGCGTGCCGAGCGCGTCGATGAGGGATTCATTCTGGATGGCCACGTGCCGTGGGTGACCGGCTGGAGCTTCTTTCCTGAGGTGCTCATCGGTGCCGCCTTGCCAGATGGCCAGTCCGTCTTTGCTCTCACTCCTTTGCCTATGAGCCGCTGCGAGGGCATAACCGTCTCTCCTCCAATGAAGCTGGCAGCGATGGAGACGGCCCTTACCGTCTCACTCGAGTTCACTCGATTCTTGGTGCGCCACGACCGGGTGGCCTTTCTGAAGCCTGCGGGTTGGATCCAGAATTCCGATCTGATCAATATTGCTCTCCAGGGCCATTTCGCGCTCGGGTGTGCTCAGGCCGGATTAGACATCCTGGAGCGAAACGCATTAACCAAGCCGCTGCCGTTCATCCGTGAAGCACTTGAACGTCTGGCAGGGGAATTGCGGGATTGCCGGGAAGCATTGGCAGGAGGGCAAGACGTCTCGGAAGAGACGTCGCAGGAGCGCCTAGTGGCCCGGGCATGGGCGATTGATTTGGCCGTGCGGTGCGCGCACGCGGCCATCACCTCATCGAGCGGAGCAGCGAATTCGCTCGATCACCCCGCCCAAAGGGTGTACCGTGAAGCCCTCGTCTACACCGTTTCGGCGCAGACGAGTCCAATCATGGAAGCCACACTAAATCGGCTCGTGCGGTCGTAGCGTCCCTTTACCAGCGAATGATGTTCGCGCCCCACACCACTCCGGCACCAAAGCCCACGGTCATGACGATCATGCCCTTCTCCAGTCGGCCCTCCTTCTCAGCTTCGTAAAGTCCGAGGGGGATGCTGCCGCCGCTGGTGTTTCCGTATTTATGCACGTTGGCGAAGACCTTTTCGTCGGGCAGGCCCAGGCGCTTTGCGGCGCTCTCGATGATTCGCATGTTGGCCTGATGCGGGACAAAGAGGTCGATATCGTCCGAGGTCATCCCCACCTGATCCATCACTTTCTGACAGGCGTCTCCCATAGAGTTGATGGCAAATCGGTAGACCTCTTTGCCGGCCATAAAGACCGTATTGCGCACGTCCAAGTGGCGCGGATTGCATAGGGGATTGAGCGATCCGCCGGCTTCCATGTTGATGTGCGGTGCCCCGCGCCCGTCCGCCAACAGCACTGTTCCGAGCACTCCGCGGTCGGTGTCTGTTTCGGCTCTCAACACGACCGCGCCAGCGCCGTCGCCAAAGAGGATGCAGGTGGAGCGATCGGTCCAGTCGACGAATTTACTTAAGACATCCACGCCGATGATCAGGGCGTTTTTTAGGTTGCCGGACTCGATCAGCGATGCACCGACCGAGGTGGCATAAATAAAGCCGGCACAGGCAGCTCCGAGATCGAAGGCACCAGCATTGCGCGCGCCAATGCGGTCCTGAATTAAGCAAGAGGTCGCGGGGAACATCATGTCGCCAGTGACGGTGGCGCAGATGACCATTTCGAGTTCTTCCGGGAGCATGCCGGCTTGTTCCAGGGCTTCCTTCGCGGCGGCGGTGCCCAAAGTGCTGGCGGTTTCGTCTTCGGTGCAGATGCGCCGCTCCTTGATGCCGGTGCGTTGCATGATCCAGTCGTCGCTGGTCTCCACCAAGCGCTCAAGGTCTTCGTTCGTCAGTACCTTGTCAGGCACGCCGTGCCCGATGGACTGAACCACTGCGCGTTTTATTTTGTGCACCCCATTTCCACCACCACGCTCTCTCGAATCGTATCTACCAGTCGGTTTTCTAAACATTGTTGTGCCATCAGGAGCGCATTCTTGATCGCTCGCGCATTGCTGCGCCCATGTGAAATCAAGCAGAGGCCGTTGAGGCCCAGCAGGGGGGAGCCTCCGGTTTCAGCGTAGTCCATCTGCTTCTTGAGGGGTGCCATGAGCGGCTTCATCGGGAGGTACATCCACTTGAGCCACGGCTCGGGGCGCATCCCCTCCTTGATTATCTGAACGATAAGCTCGGCCAAGCCCTCGCTCGTCTTCAAGAAGACGTTGCCCACGAAGGCGTCACAAACTACCACGTCGCAGGGCTTCAGATAGGCGTCCTTGCCCTCGATGTTGCCCGCGAACCAGGAATGCTGCTTGAGCAGCTTATAGCACTCTTTCGCAAAGGCGTTGCCCTTCCCTTCCTCCTCCCCGATGTTTAGGAGATGGACGGTAGGGTTCTTGCGGCCCATGATTTGCTGGGCGTAGGCGCGACCCATTAGGGCAAATTCAACCAGGTGCTCGGGATCGACATCCGGACTTGCACCCGCGTCGAGCAACACGAACCCTCCTTGTTTGTTTGGCATAGGGCTCGCGATAGCGGGGCGGTGCAGGCCGGGGAGTTGTCTCCAAACAAGCAGCGCGGTCGCGGATACTGCCCCCGTGTTTCCCGCTGAGACAAACGCTTTGGCCTCCCCTTCCTTCACCAACTTGGCGCCGACCATGATGCTGCTGTCCTTTTTGTGCTTGTAGGCATCAAGGGGCTTTTCGTGCA
>JBBQWO010000010.1:0-101259 GCA_038210535.1 Fimbriimonadales bacterium
GCGACGCCTCAAACTCTGCTGATAGCTCTCTTTGCCAGTCGTTCGGCCATCGAGCGCCGAATGCTTCTTCTTCGCTCGGGGATGGGCATGGATCCCCTGACCCCGAAGCCCCGAAACGAACCTTTGGTCGTCATAGCCGCGATCTCCCACCAGCGTCTGAGCTTGCTTCATGTGCTCCTCGGCAAGTTCGAGAGCAGCGCTCACCTCCGCGTTGCCGGCCAGGCGCGAAGCAGCACCGGCGAAGGAACGCTCACATTGCCCGTCGTGCCATAACTCGTCTCGAACGCCGACGCCAGCCGATCGTAAGCCGCATCGAAATCCGACCGAATCCGGCGGGGTTCGAGAACTTCAAGGTGGCGCAGAAGGCGAAGAAGGTCGACGCCGGGCAGCACGACTTCGGGCTCTAGGTGGCGGCAAGGGTATCCCGATCGTTTGGCAGGAGGTCGAGTGCTTTGGGGTGTGCAGTTGGGCCTGACACGGCCCAAAGGGCGGCGCCGGGTCGCCGCACTCCATATTTAGGTGTGTGTGACGAAGAACCAGTTGGGCTCTAGCCGCTCAATTCTCGCTATAACGCCGCCGGTAAGTTCTCTGAATGCCTTCAAGTCTTCATCAATTGACAGCTTGTCGCTCGGGTCAAACACGACACCCACGGCATTATCGATGCCCCAGCTCATCCAGCGCCAGTAGGTCAGCTTGCGCCCGTTTATCTCCTCCTCATGCTGGTCACCGAAGCTCCTGTCGCTCGCTATCGCACGCTTGTAGTCCGCCATCTCCGCGTTGAGGCGAAAGGACGGATCCGTCATCGGCCAACGGGTGAAGCACGGGAGAATACTAAGCGCAAGGAGCATGGTCAGCAAACCGAATCTTCGGCGCAGGGACAAAGCGATCACCGCGGCCAAGAGAAAAGCTCCCGCCATGGCAGCGCCCGAAAGAGCTACGGGAAAGAACATCCCTTGATCCCCTGGCCATTGGCCTGGAAAGAAATGACGCCGCGAGTCCCAATGAGAGTAGAGCACCGCAGCCGCAGCTAGGATCGCTCCGCCATAGTGCAGCGCCGACTCCCGCGTAGAAGATAGCTTGGCACCAGGCATGAGCCGAGTGTATCCAGATGTTGCTGGGTGGAGATCGAACGCTGTGGAGTGCGGCGCCGAGTCGCCGCACTCCAAATTTATGGGTGTGCGCTTGTAATCCGTGACGAGTGCACATCCTCCAGACGGACGCTCACGGCTCAGCGAGTCCTCCGAAAGCGGTGCCGGGTCACCGCACTCTATATTTAGGGGTGTGCGCTTGTAATCCGTGACGAGTGCCCACCCTCCAGACGGAGGCTAACGGCTCAGCGAGTTCTCCAAAAGCGGTGCCGGGTCACCGCACTCTATATTTTGGGGTGTGCGCTTGTAATCCGCCATCTCTGCGTTCAGGCGGAAAGAAGGATCCGTCATGAGCTTCACGCCAAGTCTTCAACCGTGACGAGTGCACGCCCTCCAGACGGAGGCTCGCGGCTCAGCGAGTCCTCCGAAAGCGGTGCCGGGTCACCGCACTCTATATTTAGGGGTGTGCGCGGCTATTCGCACCCTTGTTGCGGATTAAGCCTACGCAGCATCCCCCGGTATATACTTTGTAACCGATGCCGGATCACCTCGACGTGCTCATACCTGAGCAGGCGCTTCGCGACAGAGTGGTTCAACTCGCCAGGCAGATCGAGGAAGAAAATCCCGTCGATCATTTTTTGCTCGTGGGCATCCTAAAGGGCTCGCTGCACTTCCTCAGCGACCTCGCCCGACAGATCAAAACCGATTCGAGCATCGACTTCATGCAGACCAGCTCGTATCAAGATCAAAGATCATCGAGCGGCGTCGTGCAAATACGCAAAGATTTGGACATCAATATTGAAGGTCTCAACGTCATAGTAGTGGAAGACATTGTGGACACGGGGATTACCCTCAGCCACTTGAGAGAGCTTCTTGCCACTCGAAAACCCAAATCGCTGCAGGTTGTGGCGCTCCTTTCAAAACCAGAGGCACGAAAGGTGCACCCGCCCGTTGAATATGTGGGTTTCGAGATACCGAACGAATTCGTGGTAGGATATGGTCTAGATTACGCGGAGCGCTATCGCAACCTCCCGTATATCGCCATCCTGCGCGAAGGGTAACTCTCTCCCAAGGCTGTCTTCGACACCTCAATCACGCAAGGACTACCCCGCAAGGGAATATCCCGCTAGGAACATAAATGACGCATCAATTCCGACCCCGTAAAGACGGTGGTGGTGGACAAGGACAAGGTCAGGGACAAGGTCAGGGAGGAGGCGGTCGCCGACGCGGCAGAGGCCGAGAAGGCATGCCAAGGCCCGACATACAGGCCGACCTCGAACAACTGCCCGAAATCGATTACAACCACTTTGACCGTATGACCCCCGCTGACCTCCTAAAGTCAGCCAAAAAGGTCAAGCTCGACCCCAAATCCCTCCTCCGCCACGAAGTCATCCAGCGCCTGCTGGAAGAGACCAATAAGGAGTTCGAAGCGATCTACGCCCGAGGCGTGCTCGATCTCATGCCGGACGGTTGGGGCTTTCTCCGCCGCGACAACTATCAACCCGCACCAACGGACGTCTACGTGTCGCAGTCGCAGGTCAAGCGCTTCAACCTCCGCGCCGGAGACTCGGTCTACGGACAAGTTCGCGTGCCCAAAGAGGGCGAAAAGTATCAGGCTCTGCTGCGCGTGGAGAGTGTCAACGACTTCGGCACCCAAGCGCCCGAAATGCAGCGCCGCAAGATTTTCGACGAGCTGACTCCTCTCTATCCAAAGGAGAGACTCACCGCCGAGACCGTTCCCGACAACATCCCCGGCCGCATCATCGACCTTATCGCCCCCATCGGCAAAGGCCAGCGTGGCCTCATCGTGTCCCCGCCCAAAGCCGGTAAGACCACGATCATCAAAAGCATCGCCAACGCCGTCACCACCAACAACCCAGAGGTCTATCTCATGGTGCTGCTGGTTGATGAGCGCCCCGAAGAAGTCACCGACATCCGCCGATCCGTGCGCGGCCAGGTGATCAGCTCGACTTTCGATGAGCCGCCTGAGAACCACATGCGCGTCGCCGACCTCTGCCTCGAGCAAGCCAAGCGCCTGGTCGAAGCGGGCCGAGACGTCGTCATCCTTCTGGACTCGATCACACGCTATTCGCGTGCTTCGAACATCACGACATCCGCTTCTGGACGAACGCTTTCGGGCGGTTTGGATCCTTCTGCGCTGTATCGTCCGCGACGCTTCTTTGGTGCTGCGCGGAACATCGAAGAGGGTGGCTCTCTCACGATCATCGCTTCCGCGTTGGTCGACACTGGCTCCAAGATGGATGATGCGATTTTCGAGGAGTTCAAGGGCACGGGCAACATGGAGATCATCTTGGACCGCGATTTGGCCGACCGCCGAATCTGGCCCGCGATCGACGTTCGCCGAAGCTCTACACGGCACGAAGAGTTCTTGTTCGGCAAGGACGACTACGAAGGCGTAGTCCAACTCCGAAGGCTTATGGCCAAAGAGCAAAACAGCATCGACGCAACGGAGGGCTTGATCAAGCTCCTTAAGAGGACGCCGAACAACCGCTCGTTCCTCGACAGCGTTGTGCAGAAGACTCGCACGACCGTCTAACTAGGAAGCGCGTGCCTTAAGGCTCGGACCTCATCGTTCGAGCCTTTTTCGTTGCGACGTCACCGGTAATCGTATCGAACACGAGATGATGGACTCGGGAAACGATCGAGTCGGTCCAGAGGGACCAGTAGAAGCCCGGAGCATAGCGATGCCGATACCAGCTTTGACCCTCAATGAGCGTTCTTCCTCCGGGAAGCTCTCTGAGGCGGAACTCGCCACGCACAGCCTCGCACCAGTCGTTCAGATGTGCCGCTTTCACTTCGCCGAACGGGTTCAGCTCAGTCATGCTGGGAGGTGTGTTGTGCACTTCGAAGGTCATTCGTCGATTGAGTTCACAGGCTACGATCGTCTCGCGCATGGTGCCTGTGCTCAGAACGCAGTCACGCCAACTGCCCAGTTCTGCTTTCCCCGAACGCACTTCGGTCGGGTGCGCAATCCCTGATCTGAGGAGCCAGTCTTTGGCGGGCTCTACCTTGAGGTTAAACAACAGGGGCCAAACTTCCTCGGGTGGAGCTGTGATCACCACTTGTGTGGTGACAGTGCGGAGTTCCGGCTCCTGAACGCGCTTGCCCTCCCATGCCAGCCCAATGGGGATGATGGCGGCAAGCGAGAACATGAGGCCCTGATTACGCCACCGGCTAGCCATGAGGGCTCGAGCCGAGAACATTCCCGCAATGGACATGGGAACGATCAGCGGCAACGCCATGGCTATGCAAATGAGTCCTTCATAGGCGAAGGCGAGTGGCGCAGCACAAGCGAGGAATACGCTCAAAAACATGGTGCTCCAGTGGGACTTCATGGGCCGAGGTTCAGATCGTTCGAGAAAGGCTGACCCAAATCCTCCAAGAAAGAGCGGCACTCCCATGAAGAGGAAATTGCCGTAAGACGGTCCAAACAACGTGCCCAGCAACGTCAAGCAGAGACAGGCCAGAACCGACGCGCACGAAGAAAGAAGGATCTCGCTAAAACTCGCTGCTGTCTCGACACCTGATTCGCGGGGCATGGTTTCATTATAACTTGAAATGACTGAAATGTCGACGACGCTTTATACATCCGCGTTACTTCCTAATCGACTCCAGTGGCTTTCGGCTCTCAATCGGGCCGGGCGCACTAGGCTGCCTGAAGAGGGTCACAACCATCCCAATCAACAACAGCGCCAAGATGATGGTCGTCGGGCGTACCGACTGAAACCGATGCGGAGGCGCATGTGGATCGACTTGCCAGTTGCGGAGCCTCAAGGCGCAATAGCCTCCCGTAACGGCAACGAGCACCATCGTGAAAGGGAGCGTCACCGGGGCTCGGGCACCGTAGGAGATTGCAATGACCAGCAAGCTAAAGAACGAAAGCACGGCCAGGGCCACCTGCACAACAAACGCCAGCCGTATTCCCTTCCAGACTCCGATCGCCGGGAGGCCAATGATAACCAAGTTGACGAGAAGACTGGTGTATCGCCCGCTGAATGCAGGAAGAAGAGCTTCAACCACGAGTAACAACGCAATGACCTTGGCATTGCGGTCAACCTTGCTTAGGTCTGGCACGACCGGAGTATACGACTCGCCACGGGCGCATCGTTCAGAAGGCACGCGCCGTTAAACTAGGAACCTTCGCATGGTCCTCAATCACCTTAACCTCACCGTCACCGACGCTAAAGAAGCGGTCTCTTTCTCGAATAGTGTTTCGGGCTAAAGACTCGCGACAGCATGAAGTTGAGCCCGAAGTTCACGGTCGTCTTCGACGATCAAGGCATGTTGCTGTTGCTGATCCAGGCTCTGGAAGGAGAAGTTGTCACGTATCCTTCGAGCTTCCACATCGGCTTTATTCAACCAACCCCGGAAAGAGTTGGCGAGATGAACAAGCAGTTGCGGGATGACGGCTTTGATGTCGATCAGCCCTCCCGTCAACACGGATCGTGGACGTTCTACTTCACTGCTCCCGGCGGTTTCGTCATCGAAGTGCTGGGCTAGCAAACTTGAACGCAGAGTTGGTCGTCCAATGGATATGCGGTGTCTTTGGTTAGCAATGGCTGCGGTCGCCCTCGTAGGGTGCGGTAATCGCCCCTCCACGACGGTCACGGTCGCCCGGAAGGCTTCAGGTCCTACCGTCGAGGTCTCTGTCGCACCAATCAAGGGGTCTGCGCCCGCGCTTGAGAGCCGCGCTCAGCGGATCACGCCGGAGCCGACCTTCACGGCACCTCCAACCGCACCGCCGGTCATCGACGTCGCTCCGCCTGTGAGGAATACAAAACCTGTGGAGCAGTCTAAGCCGCGGCGAAAGCGCAAGAGAGTGCAACCTATTCGGGAAGAGGATGCCCCTGGCGACACTCAGATTGGAGTGTCCCAAGAGCCCCGGCGCAAGAAGCCAAAAAAGGGCTTTGACGACTTATCCGAACAAGAACGGAAGCGCCTGATCGAAGCCAACAACAAACCGAAGAAGTTTGAAGAGATGTCTGCCGCCGAACGGAAGCGGCTCATCGAAGGCGGCTAGAGACTCGGCGTGAGTGGCGCGAACTTTGCAACGTTGCAGGAGTCGTAGTTGCATGACGCCGACCTCCGACTCTCGTACCCCCTCTCTCTGGATCGACACCTGTCCCGTCCCGAGCTTTCCCGCTCTCGATCGAGATTTAGATGTCGATGTGATCGTCGTCGGAGGGGGTATTGTCGGAGTTCTCTGCGCACACGCTCTCACCGAAGCAGGCCATTCGGTCGCCCTCCTGGAAGCCCGCCGAGTTCTGCACGGCGTTACCGGAAACACGACGGCCAAAATTAGCGCCTGCCACGGTTCGCTCTACCATCATCTCGCATCCCACTTCGGCGATGCAAAGACCCAAATGTATGCCGAAGCAAATCGGTCTGCCATCGATTGGATCGAGAGCACCTCACTCGAGCGCGGCATCAGTTGCGACTTCCGACGGCGAGACCTCTACCTCTACGCTGAAGACGACTCTGCGGTCGAGGACCTGCAAAAGGAAGCCGCGGCGGCTCAGACAGTAGGGTTGGACTGCCGACTCCTCGAGGGCCTGGAAACGGCCTTCCCGAATTCGGGTGCCTTGCGTTTTCCCGGCCAGGCCGAATTCCATCCCCTGAAATTTTTGGTTGCCTTGCTCGAGGGAGCCGTCGCGAAGGGCTGCCAAGTCTTTGAAAGCACAATGGCAAACGACGTGGACGAGGATTCGACGACAGCGGTCCAAACGGCGAGCGGACACTCCGTACGAGCGGAGCACGTTATTGTCGCAAGCCACTTTCCATTCTTCGATCCGGGGTTCTACTATGCACGCTTAGAGCCCTTTCGCGACTATGCGATCGCGTTTTCCCTTGAAGGGGCTTGCCCCGAAAGCATGTATGTCGGATCGAAGGAAGGCTATACCTACCGCTGCCAGCCTTCGCCAGAAGGCGAACTTTTGATCGTTAGCGGCGGCTCCCATAAGGTGGGCAAACACGACAATACGGTCTCGCAGTATGCCGCGATGGAGCTCTTCGTGAGAGAGCACTTCCCTGTTCGGGCCGTGACCCACATGTGGTCTTCGCAAGACAATCACGCCATAGACAAAGTGCCGTACATCGGACGAATCAGCGCCAATGCCAAGAAGGTTTACGTCGCGTGCGGCTTCGGCGGATGGGGCATGACCCAAGGGGTGGTCGCTTCGCAATTGCTTACCTCATTGATCTCCGGTCAGAATCCGGCGATCGTCGATCTCTACGATCCACTGCGGTTCAAGCCTTTGACAAGTGCGCCAACGATTGGAAAGATCGTAAAGGACAGCGTGCGTGGACTTGTCGCGGAGCGGCTGTCGAGCGGAGCGGATTACTCCATGTCAGCGCTCCGGCCTGGGGAAGGCAATGTGTTCGACACCGACGAGGGAAAGGTCGGCTGCTTCCGAGGCGCGGACGGAAGCCTGCATGCGGTCTCCCCCGTTTGCACCCACTTGGGCTGTATTCTTGCGTTCAACAATGCCGAGCACAGTTGGGATTGCCCGTGCCACGGCTCCCGATTTGATGTAGAGGGCCAAGTGCTGCACGGCCCAGCCTTTTTGCCCTTGGAGAAGATCGCGGTAGAAGATACTGGGGAGAGCCTGGCGTAGCCTTTCAATGCTTGCGTGGCCGTGCGCGGCGGGGGTAGCCACGCGTAGCAGTGCATCGCCATCAAAGGGCATGCAAACCATCGCTCCTCGCCCCCTCCGGTATCATCTCCGCATGCCCAAGCTTGTCTGGTTGAACGGCAATGTGATGCCTTTGGAAACAGCGACTGCACCCGTCGCTGATCATGCGCATCTTTATGGAGATGGAATTTTCGAGGGCATTCGCATCTACGACCGCAAGGTTTTCAAACTAGACGAGCACCTCTACAGACTCCTGCACGGCGCTGCGTTCATGGGTTTTGAGATGCACATGACGTTCGATGATCTCAAGGCGTTGGTGCTGGATGTTTGCCGTCAGGCCGATCTCTCCAACGGCTATATCCGGCTAAACGTCTCTCGGGGCACGGGCCTGGGATTGGACCCAAGGAACATCGATCGCCGGCCGAACATTATGGTCATGGTATCGACTCTGAATCTGTATCCCGAAGCTTCCTATGAGCTGGGACTGGACGTGGTCACCACCTCGATCAAGGTAATTCCAGCAGATGCCTTGGATCCTCGCCTCAAGTGCATCGGCCGCTACGCGGCGAACATCATGGCAAAGCAAGAGGCCAACCGAATGGGAGCTGGCGAAGGCTTGATGCTCAACCATCAGGGCCTGGTGGCGGAGTGCACCGGAGACAATATCTTCCTCGTTCATCGCGGTGAGCTTTGGACCCCCCATCCTTCTTGCGGAATCCTAAAAGGCATCACGCGCGACACCGTCATGAAGCTGGCCGCGGCTGAGGGGATCGTCGTAAAGGACACCTTCATCTCACCGTACGACGTTTTTACTTCGGACGAAGTGTTCCTGACAGGCACAGCCGCCGAGGTCATTCCGATGGTCACTCTCGACGGAAAGAAGATTGGATGTGGAACGCCTGGCGAGATGACTCGCCACCTGATCGCGCTCTTCCGGGCTCACACGGCAACGGGCGTGCCGTTTGACGCATAGCTGCACAGACTGCGGCCGAGCGGCCTTCTTCAGTTGCGTGCAAGATGGCGTGCAAAGTTATCTTTGTGCGCCCTGCGCCTCAGTGCGTGCCGGCTACTTTGGCCTGCAAGAGCTTGTCTCGGCGTTGACGGAGCGGCGACGCTCGAACCGGGCTTGTCCGTTCTGCGGTGCCACCGGCGAGAGCATCGAAGCCAGCGGACTGGTCGGGTGTCCACTTTGCTATGAAGCAATGGAGGGCGTGATCAAACGGGTTTTCTCCGTCGGGTGACGAAACTCCTAATCTCCGTCCATCAGGGGAGGGCTCCACTTCGGGTTCGGCATGTGAGTCATCTCGGCCATTCGCGCCATAAAGAAGCCTAGCGTGTCGCCAAACTCTCGAACGCTGAGCTTATTATCAGGGCCCGCGGCTAGCGTCCCGTAATTGCCTACCGCCCCCAACTTGACCAGGCGCACCAATTTGTCCTTGGAGCCACCGGACATCTTCAGAACCCGGACATTCACGATTATGGGGCGGGGCGTCAGTTTGGTCGTCGGCCGAACGATCTCGTACAGCCGATCAAGTTGTAAGACCACTTTCTCCCTTGAGACCGAATTCGATCCGGCAAGCGAAATGGGTTGAACCTGTCTGGTGGACTTTGTGAGCTTACGCAGAATCTTCTCGGCCCGTGCAAAGGTCGCCTTTGCCTCACTCTCGGTCACGGATGCAGGGGCATTCGCGGCAGGTTTTTTAGCCGGGCCTTGCGCTACGCCAGCCAAAGCGACGAGACTGAGAAGGCAGCAGGCTAAGAGCTTCATATCGTACTGACCGCGCCACTTTGACGTATTGCATCAAACTGCTCGAGCGCCCTTCCGGTTCCGATTGCGACGCAGTTAAGCGCGTTTTCAGCGACGCGCACAGGAATATCGGTGACGCTGTAGAGCATACGATCGAGCCCCCGGAGCAACGCTCCTCCGCCCGTCAACGTGATCCCTCGCTCGATCACGTCACTTGCGAGTTCGGGAGGGGTTTCTTCAAGGACCATGCAAACACGCTCGGCGACCTGTCTCACGGGCTCTGCCAACGCTTCCCGTACTTCGTCGCTTGTCACTTCCACACTCTTGGGAAGTCCGGCCACGAGGTCTCGGCCCCGGATCTCCATGCGGACCTCTTGCCCCATAGCGAATGCAGATCCAATCTTGATCTTAATCTCTTCGGCCGTGGGTTCGCCGATCATCAAATTATAGGTGTTTCGGATGTGGCGAATGATCGCTTCATCGAGCTTATTGCCGCCCACTCGAAGGCTGTGCGAGACCACGATGCCGCCCAGCGAGATCACCGCGATATCGGTGGTTCCTCCGCCGATGTCGACGACCATGTTGCCACCTGGTTCTGCGATCGGCAATCCCGCGCCAATTGCGGCCGCCATCGGCTCCTCGATCGTCATGGAGAGGCCCGCGCCGGCTTCCTTGGCTGCTTGGATCACGGCCCGCCGTTCGACGTTTGTGACTCCGCTCGGAACGCAAATCAAAGTCGTTGGCTTGAGCGGAAGCCGGAAGCGACCTCCGCAAGTCTTTTCGATGATGTACTCCAGCATCTTAAGCGTGGTGGAGTAGTCGGCAATCACGCCATCTTTGAGGGGTCTAACCGCGGTGATATTGCTTGGGGTCCGCCCCAACATGTCACGCGCTTCGTTGCCAACGGCCAATACCTTGCCGTTCTGGTTCATCGCTACGACAGTGGGCTCAGCAAGCACGATGCCCTTGCCGCGCCGGTAGACGAGGATGTTTGCGGTGCCTAAATCAATCCCGATTTCGGGTACGAGTCTCAATGAGTGGAGTCGCCTGTCCTTACTGTGAGTTTATCACCGACGTCGACTCGTTCGATGCGTCCGCCCAACATTCTGAGCGTCTGTTCGAGGCTCTCATATCCGCGGTCGATAAAGTGGATATTTCGTACGGTGGTGTCACCCTCGGTTGCCAGGGCGGCGAGCACGAGTGCGGCCCCTGCACGAAGATCGCTCGCGGCCACATGCGCACCGCTTAGTTTCTCGACTCCATCAATAATCGAGGTCTGCCCCTTTTGGATGATCTGGGCTCCCATTCGATTCAGCTCTTGAACATGACCTATTCGGCTCTCGTAAATCGTCTCATCGACAACGCTCGTTCCTTCTGAAAGAGCCATCAGCGCAGCCATAGGCTGCTGCATGTCGGTCGGAAAGCCGGGGTACGGCATCGTCTTGATACGCGCGGCCCGGAGCTGCTGGTCGCCTCGTACACGAACCCAGTCATGCCCTTCAGTGACATCGCATCCCATCTCGCGCAGCTTGCTCACGACGGCGATCTGGTGCTCGGGGACAATCCCGTTCACTTGAACATCCCCATAGGTGATCGCGCCCGCAAGCATGTAGGTGCCCGCCTGAAGTCGGTCCGATGGAATTCGAAATTCGCAAGGATGGAGGCTCTTCACTCCCTGAATCGTGATGGTGCTCGTGCCAGCGCCTTCGATGCGGGCACCCATTCGGTTCAGAAAATCGGCAAGGGCGACAACTTCAGGCTCCATCGCGACGTTTTGAAGCACCGTCACGCCCTTGGCCAACGTCGCCGCTGACATCAAATGCTGCGTTGCGCCTGCCGAGGGGAAGTCAAAGTAGATTTCGCCACCGATCAACTCGTCAGCGGTAATCGTGTAGATGCCATTTTCGAGTTCAACTCGTGCGCCGAGCGACTCGAGCCCCTTCAAATGGAAATTCACGGGCCGGGCACCGATCTTGCATCCTCCGGGGGCGGGCAAATCTACTCTCCCAATCCGGGCGACAAGCGGTCCCAGCAGATAGAAAGAGGTGCGAATCGAGCGAACCAGCTCCTCGTCTGCAACCGCGTTATCGAGCTCCGTGCAGTCCACGCTCAGCGAACTGCCGTTCCACTCGACTTTCGCGCCGAATGTCGCCAGCAGTCTGGCCTTCGTGCGCGTGTCAGATACGTCGGGAACATTGTGCAGCACGGTCGTGCCCTCTGCGAGGACCACCGCTGACAAAATGGCAAGTGCGGTGTTTTTGCTGCCCGCAACGTCTACTTGGCCGACTAGCTTCCTGCCGCCGGTAATGTTGTACATTTCCATCTTAAAAACCTTCCGTCCCTGGTTGGTTCAAACATTGTCAATGTACAAGGTCTGGACGGACCTGACAAGTCTACCGAATAGCAGACCGAGCCGAACCACCCATTTCCATTAACAAACTAGCAAATTTACCGGCCTGCTGCTAGTCTTTCGAACCTAAGCAAACCATTCCACATTTGCACCACTATTCTAGACTCTAAAAGTTCCGAATTAGTTTGTCTTGCCGGGAATAACCGGGAGGGGAGGGGTCACCGCGGACGGCTGAAAGGTGCCGGGGGTCAGCAGAATCGTATCGATAGCGATCGGAGCACCGGGGGAATCAACGACAATCCGTAGTTTGCTGCTCCCGCCCGCGAGCTTGGTCGTTCCGAGGCGATACCATCCAATCCCATCTCCATAAAGGGTCACCGGGCTCTCCGGCAACCGCATGAGCTGACCGGCGACAAACACGGAAACGCTTGCCCGACGCTCGGTTGGAACGCGAGCCGCGATCCAGACCTCCTGCTCTTCCACCGTCCGAACAGGGAGCAGATACTCGGCATAGTAACCGCTAGCTCCTGGTTGAATGGCCGTTCGAAGAATGAGCGCCTGAGCAGAGCTTGCACCCGCGTACGGTGCCGACTCGCTAAAGTTCGTGTCGGGTGAACGTTCAGCCTCGATCCAGGTGTAGTTACTGACCTTGTAAGCCAGCTTGTAAACGGTCTGCCTAAGCTGCTGGAAATTTCCACCGGGATTCAGCTCGAAGCCATTCAGATGATCGCGAAAGAGCACCCTTTCCTCGATGATGTCCCGGTGATCTTCTTGCGCGGAACCCATCATCTTGTCGAACTGAGCCACCGTCTCCAGAAACGCCGCCTCAGGGATGGGGATCTCCGAGGTGCCCCTGATGAGCAGAGGGAACTGCGTGAGTGCCACTTCCACGCCCCCTTTCACATAGCGCGGATCTGGATCAGATCCATCGAACGTCGAGAACGTCGCCTTCTTGGGCTCGATCATTCGCAGCTTGTAGCGGCCGGGAGTCTTTGCCCAAATGGCGATTTGATCCGCCAAGCGATACCCAGAGAACTGGGAGCCTAAGTCGATGCGGTTGCCATCTGCTGGAGTAGGCAGCCACCATCGCGAGCCACCGATCCTCTGGGGATTTGCCGGATTCGTGGCGTTCTCCGGATAGAAAATGCCGGTGGGAGAGGTCGATGCCAAGGTCGTTTCGGCTGCCTTCCGTGAGGCTTCGTCCTTTACGGTGGCGAGCACCTTGGGGTTGTCACCCCGCAAAAAGAATGCTCGTGCGCCCAGTCCCGCAAGGTCGTCGAGCACCAAGGGCACCTGTGCGCCCACGTCCCCTGAGCCCAAATCGATATCAGTGGCAAGAAGCCATCCGTTTGTCTTCCAACGCAGGACGCTGCTGGTGGCCCTACTGGCGCTCTCCACGATCACGCTTGGAGTGGTGCCTGATGCCTTCATGCCAACTCCGTCGACTGCAGGCGTCTCGTTTTCATAAGCTGCCGACCATCCGGCCCATTCCTGCACGACAGGGACATCAGCTACGGTGCGGATGGCTCGCACCAGGCGATCGAATCGACGAGCAGCAGCCAGACTCACCACCTGAGTGATGTCTGCCCAAGCCGTGCTGTAGCGCCGATCCGACGAGTAGAGCTTGTTCGTCACCGGGTCGAGAAGCATGTTCACTCCCCTATCGCCGGACCACAGCGGCACCATGCGGGCCATCTCATCGAAAGATTCAACGCCGCCACTGCCCATGGACCAGCTTCGCATCGCGGTCTCGATGTTGCGATAGCGCTGTTCCAAGTAGTTTCTAAGCTCGATCCGGAAATAGAGGCTGGTAGGAACAAATCGTACTTCTTTGCCCGGCAATTCCGCGACGGTGCCGAGCGGATTAACGATTCCCCGCAGGCCGCTGCCAAGCGCATTCTTCTTAAGTGACGCGAGCAGCGTGTCCCGATGCGAGTCCAAATCTTCCCAAAAATCGGGTTGCTCGATCGAAGTCATCTCTGGATAGATGAGCAGCACATGTTCGTAGGCTGGTCCCGGATTGGCCTCATAGGTGAGCTTGCCATTGATGACCGGCACCCGCTCCTTACTCTGGACACTTCCATCACGCTTCGCGGCAAGAATGACGTAAGCGGAGCTTGCCCCCGGCAGATCAACTTTGACGGTCGTCTTCTTCTCAATTCCCGTGACGCGATAGCCTTGTGGCTCGACGGCAAATCCCTGGGCCATCGGAGCCAAAGAGCTGATCCGAAGGAGGTAGCGCATCTTCTCGGCTTCGACAGCGGCGAGCGTGTCCTTCCATCCCATGCCTGAAGCGGAAAGATCGAGCAAAATGTCTTCGATTCCGCTCTGCTTCGCGGCGAGCACCGCCGCCGGAGTGCCATCGACCCGGATGCCGACCGGAATATAGGGCTGGCCGCCCCACACCAAAGTGTGATGTTCGTTGATGGTCCAGCCGGTCGTTCCGTACGTGCCTTCGCGCTTTTGAGCGAAGGAGGAGGCGACGAGGCAGGAGACCAGAAGAGCAATGAGAGTCCTCCGCACGAGGGGGAGACTACCTGGGAGGCGAGTTTCGTTCAGAGGATTCTGTGACAGGTTACGTCATGGCCGGCATCACTTCGTCAAGTCTCCACTTAACCGTTTCAAATAGGCCCACCTTAGGAACATGTCTGTACAAGTGCCTTGTCATAGAAACTGCCCTTGTTGACACATAGCTCGTTTGAGCACCCAAGGGCAATCAAGGAGAATTTGAAGATATGGCTACTCATGTTGTTGGACTTTTCGACACGGAGACTCAGGCGCACCGCGCCGTTCAAGATTTGATCAGCGCCGGTTTTGACAGCAGTCAGATCGGTCTCGTGACCGCCGACCCAGGCGGAAAATATCGGAAGGAAACCGTCGATGAGTCAGGCAACTTGGCGAGTCAGGGCGCAGTGACCGGCGGAGCTTCGGGATTGGTCGTCGGCGGCCTTATCGGCTTGCTCGTCGGCGCAACGACGCTCGTAGGCGGTCCCGTAGGCTTGATCGCTGCCGGCCCCATTGCGGGCCTGGTCACGGGCGCTGGGCTCGGCATGGTGTCAGGGGGACTCCTGGGTGCTCTCGTAGGACTCGGTATTCCTGAAGAAACGGCCCACGTCTACGCGGAGAGCGTTCGTCGGGGCAGCATTATCGTCTCGATCGACGTTCCGGCAACCGAAGTGCAGCGCTCAGAAGCGATTCTGCTCAATGCCGGTGCGGTCAACATTGAAGAGCGTGCGGCCATTCTGCGAACGGGTGGTTGGGCACAATACGACCCCAACGCGCCCGTCTATTCGGAGGATGAAATGCTTGCAGAGCGGGAGCGTTTTGGAATAACCGCCCCGGTCACCACCATGTCCACTGATCCCGTCCCTCTCTCAACGCCTGCAGTTGGAGCCGGAATGGTGACGCCCAATATGGAGGACGAGACCTTCTTCCGCAACCACTTCATCACCACCTACCCCACCGTCGCGGGCGATTACGAGACGTTCCGCCCCGCATACAACTATGGCTTCGAGTTCGCAACGAAGCAGGAGTATCGAGGCATGGACTGGCCCACCGCCGAAGCCAACGCCCGAACAATCTGGGAGCAATCGAATCCTGGCACGTGGGATCGATTCAAGGACGCCATTCATGCAGCCTGGTCTCACGCAGGCGCACTGAATGATCGCCCGGTCAATCGAGCCGAAGTCATCTAACCAAGACATATGGAGGGCGGCGACCCGGCACCGCTTTAGCAGCCAAGCTTCGAGGTAAGGCTCAGGTAAAAAGCGGTGCCGGGTCGCCGCACTCCATATCGCAGCTACAAGCCTAGCGTCTGCTTCTGAGCAACCATCAGCTCGTCGCAGCCCTTCTTGGCCAGCTTCAGCATCCGCCCCAGCGTGTCAACACCGAAGGGATCACGCTCGGCCGTCCCCTGAATCTCGATGAACTTCCCACTTTCGGTCATCACGACGTTCATGTCGGTGCCCGCAGTGCTGTCCTCGTGGTAGTCGAGATCCAAGACTTCCTGGTTCCGGACAATGCCCACCGAAATGGCCGCAAGAGGCTCGATCAGGATGTTCTGTCGCAACATCCGCTGGCTCATCATCCACTGCACCGCGTCATAGGCGGCGACATACGCTCCCGTAATCGCCGCACATCGAGTGCCACCGTCAGCTTGAAGAGCATCGCAGTCAATGGTGATCGTTCGCTCACCCATCTTTTCAAGATCGAATACGGTCCGCAAGGCTCGACCAATGAGTCGCTGAATCTCCATGGTCCGCCCATTCGGCTTCATCAGGTCGCGCTGATTACGCTGACGGCCCGAGCGCGGCAGCATCGAGTATTCGGCGGTCACCCAACCTGAGCCTTTGCCTTTCATGAAGGGCGGTACGCGGTCCTCGACCGTCGCATTGCAAAGCATGTGGGTCTCCCCAATCTTGATCAGACAAGATCCTTCGGCAAATTTCGAGAAGCCGCGTTCGAGCGTGTAGGGGCGAAGTTGGTCGGGTTGGCGGCCATCGGAGCGCATACCCCTAGGGTACCGGCATGGGCTCCGATGAGATGTCCACCGGGCCCTAGATGAACTCGTTGATCAGATTCTCCAACCGTTCTTGCCGTCCCGACTTTCGCGAAGGCTCGCCCTGTTGACGCACAACCTGCTCGCAATCCTCAAGAGTTGCGGATCCGTTCCGCACCGACTGACCAAACCCGCCTTCCCAGCCAGCGTAGCGCTCGCTCACCAGGGCATCGAGCCGACCATCTTGCTGAATGGCGTAGGCGATTTCCAGACCCCTTGCAAATGCGTCCATGCCCCCGATGTGAGCATAGAATAGGTCTTCCGTATCGTGCGACTGACGTCGAACTTTGGCGTCAAAATTTAAGCCGCCGGTGGTAAAGCCTCCCATTTCTAGAATCTCCGCCATGATTTGGGCGGTTAGATAGATGTTGGTCGGGAACTGGTCGGTATCCCAGCCGAGCAGGGTGTCCCCGGTGTTGGCATCGACGCTTCCCAGAATGCCCGCTTCCCGAGCAACGCGCATCTCGTGCAGCATCTCGTGCCCGGCCAAGGTCGCATGGTTCGTCTCGAGATTCAGCTTGAGGTGATCCATGAGGCCGAATTCGCGAAGAAAATTAAGGCAGGCTTCTGCGTCACTGTCGTACTGGTGCTTGGTCGGCTCCATCGGTTTGGGTTCGATGTAGAACTGGCACTCGAAGCCGATGCGCTGTTTGTAATCCACCGCCATGTGCAGGAGACGCGCAAATTGCTCGCGCTCTTGCCCGATGCGAGTGTTCAGCAGCGTGTCATATCCCTCGCGCCCTCCCCAAAAGGTATAGCCTTGCCCACCAAGGGTCTGCGTGGCATCGATTGCATGCCTGACTTGGGCAGCGGCATACGCGAAGACGTGGGGATCGGGGTTTGTCGACGCTCCCGCTTGATAGCGAGGGTGGCTAAAAAGGTTGGCCGTCCCCCAAAGCAACTTGACTCCCGTTTCGTCCTGCTTCGCTTTGGCGTGACTGACGATGGCCTCCAAATTACGGCATGACTCGTCGAAATCGGCACCTTCCGGAGCGATATCACGGTCGTGAAAGCACCAAAAATCCACACCGAGCTTCGTAAAGAATTCGAAGGCAGCGTCCATCGTGTCATGCGCTCGCTGCAAAGGATCGGAGGCCGTCTCCCACGAGCGGTCCATGGTAGGCGCGCCGAATGGGTCGGCGCCAGTTCCTTTGAAGGTGTGCCAATAGGAAACTGCGAATCGAAAATGATCGCGCATACTCCGGTCACCCACCCTCTTTTCGGGATCGTAATACTTGAACGCCAGCGGGTTCTTGCTCTCCCGCCCTTCAAACCGAACTCTCTCAGACACCTCAGGGAAAAACGCCATCGCTGAACTCTAGCATGTTAAAGGCCGCGCAAGTTCGGCACCCCCCTTCCTTCGCAGGTTGCAATGCCACCTCATGAAAGCCGCTACGCGTGACGAGCCCGACAGAGGAATCGTCCGGCGGAAACTCGAAATGGACACCACATGATTTCGCTCGACGAAAGAGAGAGACATGCTTACGACCAAGCTCAGTTGCGAAGAGGCTTTCCGCTCTCCAGCATATGCTTGACTCGCGCATGCGTGAACGACTTGGTGCAAAGGTCGAGGAACTCGATTCTTTCTCGCAAGACCGCGTCTTCGTAACTCGTCGCCTTAACAAAGACTTGCTTGATTTTGTGGCCCAAGGTGACATCGAAGTCGCTCAACTCATCTCTTGAAAGCGCCTGATCGAGCTCGCGGTCAATCATGCCAATGAGAGGCATGGGTCCCGTGGACCACACGGGACGTTGCACTGGCAGAGCGCTTAACGCTAGCCGCTTGGCCTCGACAAGTAGCCGGTCGGGATGGTAGACCGTGATGTCTGCAGGGCGCATGTAACCCAAATATCGCGCATGGTCTGCACTAGCGGCAACCGTGGCCCGGGTGAGATTCAGGGCGATTTCCATTAGCCGACGCGGAGATGCCTGATTGTAGGCTCGCATCAGCACCGTTCCTCGCCCTCCCGGAATGAGGCCCACGCGGCACTCGGGAAGACCGATCTGAGATTCAGCGGCGGCGGCAATGTGTGAGCATGACAGGGCCAGTTCAAAGCCTGCCCCTAACGTATATCCGTACACTGCGGCTACGGCCTGGGTCTGTTCTAGTAGCTCTCCCAAATGATGCAGTTGTAGGAGAGCCGCCTCGATTTCCGGCCAAGCTTCGCGCTCGATTGCGCTTAAGAAGAAATTAAGATCGTATCCCACCGAGAACGACTTGGCTTCGCCAGTGAGCACGAACCGGGTCAGCGATCCCTCTTCCAACAGAGAGATGAGCTGATTCACCAACAGAGGAGTGATGACGCCCATCTTAGTGGAGATGCACAGAGCGACAACTCCATCGTCGAGGTCGCGGATTTTATACGTCTCGTCTTCTCGGACCACCGGGTAGTCGGTGAGCGGCCTGTAATCCGGCTCGGCTGCGATTGGAAGATACTCTCCTGCGAAGCCAAGTTGAGAACCCGGCGTGTAGAACTTGGGCTCCGATAACCCCATCTCGTCCATCAATGCAAACGGCCCCTTCTGCCAATTGAAGCCCCACTCCATGACTCGGTCAAAGTCGAGGATGCTGTGGCTGACTTCTTCCTTAAGGTATTTCGCGTAATCGAGGGCGGGAAGCAGGTATCCCCGCAGGAACTCACCCACCTCGTCTCTCAAGTCTAAGGCTTTCCGAATGCGCTGTCCGAGTGGCAGATTTTCGAGTTCCACAATGGACGGAATGATCAATTCTTGCCGCTGTCGATAGGCGAAGGTTTGGAGATCGAGCGCCAGCAGTTCCCTTCCCTCCTTTCGATAGTAGCCTTGCCCAACCTTGTCGCCGATCCAACCGCGGGCCAGCAGCGAATGCATGGACACCGGTTGTTCGAGGGTCTTGATGTGCGCATCTTCCGGGCACCGGGCGATGAGGTTCGCTGCGATGTCGCACATGACATCCAGGCCAACGATGTCGTTAAGGCGGAAGCTGCCGCTCTTCGGGCGTCCCAAGAATGGCCCCGTAATGGCGTCTACCTGCTCAACGCTTAAATGCAGCCGCTCGGCCATGTGGGTGGCTCGAAACATGCACCACATGCCATACCGGTTCGCAATAAAACCAGGCGTATCCTTCGCCAGCACGACTCTTCTCGCCGCGAAGGTCTCCAGGAATTCGGTCATGTACAGGAGCACGTCCGGGTCTGTTTCGGGCGTCGGGATCAGTTCGAGGAGCTTCAGATAGCGGGGGGGATTGAAGAAGTGAGTGCCCAGAAATCGACGGCGAAAACTCTCACTTCTACCCTCCGCCAAACGGCCAATCTGAAGTCCGCTCGTGTTCGTGCTGATCAGTGCATCCGGCCTAAGAAGCGGGTCGATGAGGGCGTAAAGCGCCTTCTTTTCGGCCTCTCGCTCAACAATCGCCTCACAGACCCAGTCGGCATCGGAGATCCAGTCAAGGTTTTCAGAGATGCTTCCCAAGCGGATGTCATGCGCTCTGTCGGGGTTATAGAAGTGTGGAGGCCGAGCGTGCGTGGCTCTCTCAAAAGCGTCCACAACCAGCTCCCTCGTAAGGTCCAGTAGAGCAACATTGAATCCGAGATTCGCAAGGTGAGCGGCAATTCCGCTGCCCATAGTGCCTGCGCCAATGACGCACACGTTTTTGACAGTAGCTGGGGTCAGCATGTGTGTGGCAGGTTACCAGGGGGGATGCGGAAGGATTGGGGTGAAAAGGGGCGCCTGTGCTTTCACTAATTCTTGAAAGCTGGTAATCTGCGGGTGATGCAAACGATTCAGCTAGGCCACTCTCCCGATTCGGACGACGCTTTTATGTTCTGGGGATTGGCAAGTGGAGCGGTCGAATCTCAGTACAAGTTTGAGCACATTCTCCGGGACATCCAGACGCTGAACGAGTGGGCGATGGAAGGAAAACTCGAGTCCACCGCCGTTTCCGTACACGCCTTTTCCCATGTGGCCGAAAAGTATGCGCTCCTTCGGCATGGGGGTTCGTTCGGCGATGGCTATGGCCCGATGATCGTCGCAAAGCGCCCCATCTCGGCGGAAGAGCTGCGCGAGATGCGGATTGCTATTCCGGGTTTGATGACCTCAGCCTTCCTCGCCCTGCAGCTCTACTTCTTGGAAAAATATGGCGACGTGAAGCCTCAGTACGAGGTGGTGGCCTTCGACGAGATCATCCCGCAGGTGCTCGCCGGCAACTTCGATGCCGGTCTCATCATCCACGAGGGTCAGCTCACTTATGCGCGCGAAGGACTCACTTTGATCGCAGATATGGGCGCGTGGTGGAAGGACAAGACAGGTCTTCCCTTGCCCCTTGGCGTGAATGTCGTTCGCAAAGACCTGGGAGAGCCAGCCGTTCGGGAGATAAGCCGATGCATGCGCGAGAGCATCGAGGCGGGCCTCCAAAATCGTGAAAAAGCATTGGAGTACGCCCTAACATTTGCCCGCGGCATGGACACCCCCACCAGCGACGAATTCGTGGGAATGTATGTGAACGAGCGAACCCGGGATATGGGCGACGAGGGTATTGAGGCGATTCGGCTGTTCCTGAAGATGGGTGCCGAAGCCGGCATCGTGCAGCCAGTCGATGTTCAGGTAGTCGACTGAGGGCGCAAAGCCCCCATCAGTCCGCGAAGCAGGAACTCGAACCGTCTATAATCCTTCATCCATGACGGACATGCACGGGACTTGGAAGGAAGCGCTGCCAAAGATACAAAACAGCGTCACGGGACGAGGCGTTTGGGCAGCCCTGAACGCGGCCCGGCCGATTGCCTTCGAAGAAGGAGTGCTTGTCCTCGGGGTCCCCCACGAGGACTCTGAACTTAGCGGACACCTCCGTATCCCCTCCACCAAGCGCATCATGGAACTGATGCTCACGGAGGTGGCTGGTTCAACCGTCGTGGTCCGAATCATCGACGGCACAACCCAAGCCGATCTCGATATCGTCAAGCGACGCGACGGAGAGCGCCGCCGCCTCGAAGACCTCGAGATGGCCAAGATGCGGGCCGAGCTCAGCGCGAAAACGAGCTGGGACGGAATTTACGAGCAACTCAGCCGTCGGTTTGCAGCAGTGACCAACAAGTCGCTGCCCCAAAATAGAGCCAGATTTTTCGAGGAAGCCGTCGAACTCATCGCGAATGCTCGCAAAGATCAAACGACCTTCGACGATCTGGGAGAGCGTAACTTTGCCCGCTGCCTGGAGCGCCTAGCCCAGTACGTCGAGATCCCCAGTACGCTGGTAGCGCACGCTATTCTCAAGCGCTCCGAAGAGCTATAGCCTTGGGTGAGGCCATCATCCTTGGCTCAGGCACAAGCAACGGCGTTCCGATGCTGGGCGTCAGCTATCCGCCAGAGTATCTTGCTAACTCAAAGAATCATCGCACCCGATCCTCGGTGATGTTGTGTGGGCCCACAGGAAACCTGCTGGTCGACTGCACCCCCGAGATGCGGCTGCAGGTGACCCGCGAAGGCATCACCGAAATCGAAGCCGTCCTGATTACCCATGCTCACGCGGATCATGTCATGGGAATGGACGATCTTCGCTCCATCTGCATCCGCACCCGGCGTCACATGCCGATCTACACGCTCCCCCGCTACCAGGAAGACATCAAACGCATCTACTCGTACGCCTTCAAGGATTTTCCTGCCGGCGTCGAGGTCCCCAGGTTCGATCTGCTCGATGTGCCAGAGATTCTCGAGGTGGGCGGGATGCGCATTCAGACCTTTTTGGTCCACCACGGCTCCGTTCCGGTGGTTGCCGTGCGCGTCGGAGCCTTCGCCTACATCACAGATGTCAGTGAAATTCCGCCCCAGGCCGAGCAGCATTTGGCGGGTCTCGACGTCCTCGTGCTCGATGCCGTCCGCTATAAGCCCCATGTCAACCACTTTCACTACGCAAAAGCGTTGGAAGTCATCGAGCGTCTATCTCCAAGGAAGGCGTATTTGACGCATCTGGGCCACGATTACGACCATGACAAGACCAACTTAGAACTCCCAGCGGGAGTCGAGCTTGCGTATGATCGGCTCAGAATCCCTTTTTGAATGTTTAGCGCCACGGTGGGAAATCTGATCAAAAACAGCACAATTACCAGTGTTGGACAGACGCATTCCATCGTGGAATATTTAAATTAGCTGTAGATTGATCAATAGACCTTTTTCATGCACAAGATTCAGCAACATTAAAAGAGATGTTGAAGGATCGGCCTGCCGACAAGGATTACGCTTTTGATCGCAAGGATTGGAAGACAAAGAATGCCTTTGACCCCGGATCACCTTCATAGATCGTGGACAGACTTTAAAGTCTATCGCGACCCTCACTCCAGGGTGGAGATCATCAACCATTACGCTTATTTGGTGAAGATCACCGCGGGCCGCCTCGTGACGAGCCTCCCCGGAGGAATCGAGCGCGAAGACCTGATCAGTGCCGGTGCAATCGGTCTCATCAAGAGCGTCGATCAATTTGATCCCTCCCGAGACGTCAAGTTCGAGACTTATGCCATCGCTCTCATTCGCGGGGCAATTCTGGAAATGCTTCGCGAGGAGGACTGGGTTCCTCGTTCTATTCGCGAAAAGCTGAAGGCTCTCGACCGAGCCGGCATGGCCCTGGAAACGCAGCTAGGACGGGCCGCGAGCGACCACGAATTGGCAGAAACCTTGGGCGTCTCGACTAAGGAAGTCAACGAGCTGATGGTCCGAATGAGTAGGACCAACATTTACAGTCTGGACGACATCCTTGGAGGCGGAGACGGCGACGACAACATCCACTTCGTCGAGCTGCTTGTTGATGAAAACGCGAATACCGGCGGCGAAATCGAAGGAAAGGAAATCCGCCGCTTGCTCTGTGACGGCATCGATCGCCTGCCCGAACGAGAGCGGTTGGTCATCTCCCTCTACTATCACGAGGGGCTCACCTTCAAGGAAATCGGAAAGGTTATGAACGTCAGCGAGTCTCGGGTTTATCAGCTTCACACGCAGGCAATGACTCGGCTCAGAATGTTTATGAAGGAACAAACCAGCGTCAAAGCGTAAACTTCGGAAACATTCTCTTACTTCAAGAAGTTGTAATCTATGAGCCGCGTCGGTGCGGCCTGGGTGCGAATAGGGAGAATGAAAACTCAAAATTGTTTATTTGGGTGGGCTTGCGCGTGCGCCTTGCTCACGATCGTCGGCTGCGGAAAGAAGGGCGAAGGGGAAGCAATCGCTTCCGTCAATGGTGAATCCATTGCCAGAAAAGCCTATTTCGACCATCTCGAAAGAAAGCAGGTTGTGCAGGTGCAAACGCCTCGGGGTCCTGCGGACGCTCAGGTAGTGGGATCGCTCGGCCTGCAAGCTATGCAAGATCTGATCAATCGGAGGCTCCTGCTCCAGATGGCCGCGCAGGAGAATGTCATGCCCCAAAAAGTGGACATCGACAAGGAGCTTGCCTACCAGACCAAGCGAAGACCTGACTTTGTAAGCTACTTGACCGACAAGGGTCTCACCATCGACATGATCCGAGAGGACCTAAAGTTCGATATCGCCAGAGAGCGCCTTCTGACCAAGGGCGTCAGCGTGACGGCTGCCGATGTAGAACTGTACATCAAGGAAAATCCAAAGGAGTTTATGGAGCCGGCTCAGGCTCAACTTCTTTACATAGTAGTGAGCAGCCCCGCAAAGCGCGCTCAGGTAGAAAAGGAACTGTCCAGCGGCCAGAACTTCCAAGTTCTTGCCACTCGCTACAGCGAGGCGCCGCAGGCTCGGGAGACGGGCGGAATGTTTCCTGAGACGCGTATCACCTCGATGCCCAAAAAGCTACAGGCAATTGTTCAAGCCACACCGGAGCTGAAGATGACGAGTTGGCAGCAAGACGGTAAGAACTGGGTCAAATTCTTCGTCCAGAAAAAGCAGGGCGAAAAGCCCATTCCGATGGACGATACAAAGAAGGAGTTCGTCCGCCGCCAACTGGCTATGCAGCAGGGGCAAAGGGCAAACGATCTTGGCAAGCGGTTAAACGACATGCTCACCCAGGGCAAAATCAACGTGTCTGTTCCTTACCTAAAGGGACCTTGGGACAAGGCCGTCGAGCGGGCCAGAGCGGCAAGCAACCAGCCGACGAATGCACCAAGCGCCGGCTAATAATGAAGGTGACGGGTCAGGCCGCGGCAGCGTGGTTGACCCGTCCCAAAGCCTGGACGAGCGCGTTGCAATGATCACGGCTAAACTCGTCTGTGCAAACAAACTGCTCCAAGCAGTCTGACAAGCCATCAAACCGCGGCTCGCACCAGCAGCCGATGGGCTCCTGAGCTGAATCGAGTTTGGTGAGGGTTAACCTCAATTGGCCATCGGCAGGCGGAGCCTGTAATCCATGCCTAATCAGGTCGGGGATCGACGTGTAAACGCCAATAACTTTGGAACTTCCAGTGGGGTAGACGTGCTCCGTCACCCAATACAATCTACGAAACATCTTTGTTCTTCCTTGAACCAGCCGCTTTGCCAGCTCCCTCCTTGTATTCGGATAGCCTAGCGTACCTCTTCAGTCTCGCAGCAGGTTATTAACACCTTAGACCCAGCGCACCCGTGCTTCGTTCCTGCAGCAGGTGCAACGGCCTAGCGGTTAGGTCCTGCCGCTGTGACCGCGAAAAACTCATCGAAGAAGTGACCGACATTCACATTTGCGGCCACCAGATCAGAGCCCGATGAGGGGACGAAATCGGTTCGCCCAGACACCGAATCAGCCGTCACGCTTCCCCGCTCATAACTGCAAATCTCGGGTCGAAAGACGGCCACCGCCGCCAACGGATCGTGAAACGTGATGTATTCCGTATGGTCGAACCATCGCTCTGCCTGGAGAAACACGTTACTCAGCAGCGGCCCGACGAATCGCTCCTTTACCTCCGACTTACTCAGCTTGACCTGCTGGGTAACGTCCAGCCCCAAAAGATGGTGATCCGGACGCGAAGTCGCGAACATCATCGCCGTCGCCACCGGGTCGACTCGGCAGTTCCACTCTGCGATCGGATCGAAATAGCTTCCCGCCATCGACACGAGGCCGCGCAGCAGCGAAGGAATCTCCGGGTCAAGAGCGAAAAGAAGCGCTACGTTTGGGAACGGCCCAACCGAGAGCAAGACAATCTCGCCCGGACGTGCGCGGATGGTTTCGCGGAGGAATTGCACGGCGGTGTTTTCAGGCCGATCGAGACGATGAGGCAGGTGCGCGATGCTGTCGTACTGAGGCACGTTCGGCTGGCCAGGGCCGTCAAGTAGCACGTCCCTTCTGCCACAGTGGATCGGAATATCCGTCCGTCCCGCTGCGAGGCAAGTCACTTCCGCAAGCGCCGCCCGCTTCTGCACGTCGCCTGTCACCGTCGTGATCCCGACAAGTTCGCACCTCGGCTGACACAGTAAATACGCGAGCGCCACCGCATCGTCGATGTCGCTACCGATATCGGTGTCGAGCAGCACGGGTATTCGATCCACGTCTACTTTTTACCGAAAACGGATGGTTTGGCGAACGACTGGCCCAAAACGACCTCAGAATCACTGCCCATCCATTCATCCAGCGCCGCCGCATAAACGCCGCGGAAGTCTTGCGTGAACTTTACGTCGCCATTCTGAAGGTCTGCGAGATCGGGCACTGGGCCATGCAGTCCACCTTTGACTCGCGACCCGATCAGGAACATCGGCGCTGCGGACCCGTGATCCGTGCCTGCGCTGCCATTCTCACCCACGCGCCTGCCGAACTCGGAGAAAACCAGCGTGACGACCTTATCGGCCTTGCCCATCTGTTCGAGCTCTTTCTGAAAGGCAGTGATTGCATTATTAAAGCCCGTGAGCAGCTTCTCGTGCGTCTCTGACTGCCTAGCATGGGTATCGAATCCTCCGGCGGAGAAATAGATGACACGCGTGGCGGGGGAGGTCGCAACGAGTTGCGCGATTTGCTTGAAGCCGTTACCGAAGGAGTCATTGCCGTACGAGCCGGTGGACGTGTAGGTCCCGAGTTGCTTCTGCAGCACACTGATCGCGTCAAGTGCGGTCTTGCTGGCATCTTGGACAACCCGCGTGGAGGATCCCGACATCGCGTCCATGCCCTGAATGTCGCGCAGCATCTTCTCAGAATCTGCATCGCCAATCATGTTCTTGACGTCGGCGAGGCTGGCAAAGCAAGGAATGCTTGCACGCTTCCCCACCAGCGAAAGTGGCTTTTCGGTCGACAACCCTAACGCCACCACAGGGTTAAGAGGATTCTTCGCGGCCTCGATATCGAAGTGACGGCCGATCCATCCTCCCTTACTGCGCCCTTCCATCGAGCCAGTCTGCCAAACGTCCATGCTCTGGAAGTGGGACCGGCTTGATTTCGGATACCCGACGTTCTGCACAACCGCCACTTTGCCTTGCTTGAACAGTTCATGCAGCCCTGACAGAGCAGGATGGAGACCCAAACTCTCATCCAGCCGCAGCACCTTTGAATCCGGAATTCCAAGATTGGGCCGATATTTGTAGTAGAGCTGATTCGCGTAGGGGATGACGGTATTCAAACCATCATTGCCTCCGGAAAGTTGGCATACCACCAACACGGTGTCCGAAGCTGCCTTCCCTCCGCTTGCCTGCCGGAGCACATCGGCGGCGGCAATCGACGAAAGCCATCGCGGAGCCACAAGCCCCACGGCAATCATGCCTCCACTCCTAATTACGTCTCTGCGCGAAAGTAGATCGTTCATTGCAAATCCTATCCGAACGTTGCTGTAGCAGGCATGACGACAGCAGCAAGCTTGAGTTCACCTGGATGGTAACCTCGGCCGAGTGCTGAAAGATAAGACGAGTGCCTGGTCCTATTTTTCTTCCACTGTGCTGGCTTTCCTCGTCCTCTTCGTCTTTTGGGCTCTTCAGAATTATGGACCCGAGAGCACGGTGCGACGATTTCACACGGTCGTTGCCAGGATCTGCAGCTACGTCCCTTCGTCCCAGCCATACCACCCGAGGCTGCTCAAGCAACAGGATCTTTTGGAAATCGCTCAGTTGACCGGCGGTGCGCAGGGCTCGCCAGAACTCGCGGCTCTCATCGATGGCATTATCAGGCCATCCATCTATTTGAAAAAAACGCGTACATACCCTCGGACCGATTACAAAACAAGCAGAAACACGCTCGTGGTCGTGGTTTATCGTCTTCCAAACGGTCGTGAAGATGCCGCCGTTTTTGTGATCGACAAGCCGGATCAAAGTTGGAAGATCAACGCCAAGGACACGGCTCTGCTCCTACGAAGTCTCAATCCTCAACCGGCTCCCTCGTTTTAAGGCTAAAATATCAAATTAATGAAGCAGTCTGGCCGTGCAAGCCTCTTGACCATCCTGGCTCTCGCCGCGATTCTATTGGTAGGCGGACTTCTCTTCTTCTCCAAAGAATCGGTTTCATCCGTTGGAGCTCGATTCATGGATGCCCTGGACGCGGGAGATGTCGACACACTCACGCAGATGAGCTACCTCGACAAAGACACCGAAGCGCAGATGCGCGAAAAGTGGGAATTCGCGGTCAACACCGCGGGCAAATACTATAAGTTCCGCTATGAAATCACGGCAGCCAGGCAAATCTCTGAAGATACGGCCCAGGTCACGATGCAACTCATCAAAGACGCGATCAATCCCAGCGCGTACCCAGAGAAATCGGAACTCCCACTGGTAAAGGTCGGAGACAAATGGAAGGTAGATGTCAAAGGCATGAGCCGTGACATCTACCCAGCGCTCCCAAGGTAAAGATGAGGAAAAAGGCTTCCGAGACGCGCCTCTACCGCACCGAGATGAACGACCGAATCCTGAATTCTGGCTACAAAGAGTTCAACAAATTCTTCGCCCTGGACGCAAATGCCTACCAGGAAGGCGCGGTCACCGTCAAGAACAAAGAACTAATGGGCCTCGTCGGGTCGATGGTGCTCAGGTGCAACGACTGCATTTTTTATCACTTAGATCGCTGCGTCACCGAAGGCTGCTCCAAGCAAGAGATTATCGAATCGATGCACATCGCTTTGGTGATTGGCGGTTCGATCGTGATTCCGCACCTGCGGTACGGATTCGAGATGCTCGATGAGCTCGTTGCAGACGCTCCAGCCTAATGGACCCCTACCATCCTGATCAGGCATCGAATTCGGGGCCCTTTTGATGTGGTTCCCCAGCCTCCTTCTAGTTTTAGCGAGCGTCTTTTTCGTGGCCGCAGAATACTCGCTCGTCGGCGCTCGAAAGAGCCGACTTGAGACTCTGGGCAAGCAGGGTAACACAAGCGCCAAGAAGGTCGCCCAAGCTCTAGAAAACCTCTCCACCTACGTCGCGACAAGCCAAGTGGCGATCACGATGATCGGAATTGGCGTCGGCTCTATTACCGAGCCCTACATTACAGGGATTCTCAAAGGAGCGTTTGCTTCCTTTGGCGGCCCGCTTGGTCTCACGCCTGCATTTACCAAAACGTTGGGACATGCAATCAGCTTCATCCTCGTCACCTTCGTGTTGGTCGTGATCGGAGAGCTTTGCCCCAAGTACTACACCATTCGGCATTCCGAACGTGTCGCCCTGCTAACGTTCCCGATCATGAAGATCGTCACCACGATCCTCTATCCGATCGCCTGGCTCGCTCAATCTACCGCCGGCTACCTGTTAAGACCCTTCGGGATCGACACCCGAAAGTCCGACTCGGAAGCCGTGCCCAAAGATGAGCTTTTCCTCCTTGTTCGAGCCGGCAGCGAGGAAGGTCTGCTCGAGCGCAACCACGCGGAGCTGCTTTCACGCGCACTTAAGCTGGATGTGCTGCATGCCCGCGACATCATGATCCACCGGCTCGATATGAAGTGGATTGATGCTTCCGTAAGCAGGGCCGAACTCCACGCGAAGCTCAAGGAGATCCCCTTCAACCGCCTGCCCGTCTGTCGAGGCGATATTGACGAACTCATCGGCATCATCTACGTTCACGATGTCGTCAAGCACTGGGACGATCCGAACTTCACGATCGAACAGATCGTGCGCCCCGCCGTGTTGGTTCCCGAGAATCTTTCACTTGACCGAATCGTCGAGACAATGCGATCGGACAAGACACAAATGCTCATCGTTATGGACGAGTACGGCGGCACCAGCGGACTTGTAACGCTTGAGGACGTTGTCGAAGAAGTCTTCGGCGAGCTCGAAGATCGACTAGAAAGCGAAAGACCTGTCATCGAGGAGTTCCGCGGCGGCCGCATCTCGGCCCGCGCTGAAGTTCGAATCGACGAGCTAGTCACTCGCCTGAAGCTTGATTATGATGCCGCCAACGACACGCGAACCTTGGCTCAGATCATCGTCGACTCGCTCGAACGCGTTCCCCGGCCAGGCGACTCCGTCCAAACGGAGCTCGGCATACTGCGCGTAGAAAACATGGCCCGGCGCAGAGTCACTCGCGTGACCATTCAACTTGGCAGTTCAGTGGCGCACAAGGACACTCAGCCTTAGCCGGGAACGCCACTTCCTACGAGTGAACGAGCGTATCTTCCTTGAGCTCGATACGGAGTTCCTGCTGGTCCTCTTCCCTGCTCGGCCACATCTCAAACGACCCGCCCATGAGAGGATACGTGCGCATGTGCCAGCGTCCCGAAACCATGGCCCCGTCCCAAAGGCCGTCGTAGTCGTACGGAATGCCCACGCCCTCTTGCGAAGGCTCCGTGGTGTGAGTGTAGCGGCGGGTGAGTTGAACGCGTTGAGTGCGTTCGTGATAGCTGCCGGTGAGCTCGAAATCACCGTCTTTGTCCAAGCCCGAACCGCTGATGCTGCCGGTTCGAATGGAGAGCTGGATGGCCTCGCTAATGCGAAGACCATCTTGAACTGAGAGCCCGGTCCACGGACCGGACAGTTCGTTAAAGTTCTTCAGAGACTACTCACTCTTGACTTGAGCGGCAGCAATCTGCTTGGCGATGCGTGACTTTCGACGCGCAGCCTGGTTCTTGTGGATGACACCGTTCTGTACAGCCTTGTCTAGAGCCTTCTCGGCCATCCGTAGGCTTTCGACCATGTTCGCAGCATCGCCCGTCGTGATGGAGGCGCGGGCCTTTTTCACGTAGGTCTTCAGGGAAGTGCGCACCGACTGGTTCTGAATGCGCTTCTTCTCGCTTCTCTTAATATCTTTCTTTGCCGACTTCGTATTCGCCATAGCTTGATGAAGCTCAAATTATACCTCCATATTGAGGCTCGTGTTTCTGCGAGTTTCAGCGACAAATAGGGCCCCGCTCGGCTCCACAGGTTGACGAATCAGGGCGTTCAAAAGCATCAGTACCGCCTAATCCAGCTAAATTTCCGCAAAGAGTGAACTTTCCTTGGGGTTTGCCCAAAGCTGCGTTATATTGAATTTTGCCTTACCTGGGTTGAGGGACCCAGCAAAAACACAATGGTTGTGGGATCGCATCAACAAAGTTATGTGTTGATGCAGGACGTTCGGGATGGGGAAATTCCGAAGGCGTTGTTGACGCCATGTCCTGCTCGACAGCACTCGTCAAGAAGCCATGGCAGAGTTGCCAAGCCGTTACTCAAGGGCCACGAAGAAGATGACCCAGAAATCGGCGGTACCGAAGTTATTGAAGCGGATGGTTTTCACCTAGAAGACTCCGTGCGTTCGTGGCTGAAAAGAATCGGCCGCATACCTCTACTTGCCGCCGACCAGGAGGTCGCGCTGGCGAATCATGCCCGGATCGGCTGCTCAGATTGCAAGCGCATGCTCATCGAAGCCAACTTGCGCCTAGTCGTCAGCATCGCAAAGCGCTTCGTGGGCCGAGGGCTTTCCATGCAGGACCTGATTCAAGAAGGCAACATGGGCCTGATTCGTGCCGTCGAGAAGTTCGACCCGGATCGCGGCTTCCGGTTCAGCACCTATGCCACCTGGTGGGTTCGACAGGCCATTTCGCGAGCGATATGCGATCACGGAAGAACGATTCGCATCCCCGTGCATACACTCGAAGCTGTCAATCGCATGGTAAAGGCAACCAGCCACCTGCAGCAACAGCTTGGCCGCGAGGCCACCTCGAGTGAGGTGGGCCGACAGATGAACTTGGCACCCGAAAGAATCGATGACTACCATAGAGCGCTAGCAGAACCCCTTTCACTCGATACGCCCGTGGGCGAGAGCGAAGATGCGGTTTTGGGAGAGTTCATCGTTGACAAAGCCCGCGAAACCCCGGCTGATGCTGCGCTTCGCACGATGCTTCGGCATCGAATCGAAGATATTCTAGCAACGCTCACCGAGCGAGAACGCGACGTCATTGCACTCCGATACGGATTGACGACCGGGCACCCGCATACGCTTGAAGAGGTCGCGCGATCGTTCCAGGTCACACGAGAGCGGATTCGCCAAATCGAACAGAAAGCACTCAAGAAGCTAAAGCACCCGTCGAGAGCAACTCCCTTAAAAGAACTGCTCGCGTAACTCCGAGTCTGCGGGGCATGCACGTGCCGGCAGACTCTTCTTTTTATCGGGGAGTCACCGTCAAAGCGATCGGGCGGATCGAACGGTTCTTGATAGCTCTTATCCCTATCACCTTCTCCTGCTCCACCGAGTAAGTGGGAATCGTGAAAGAGGCGCTTCTTGAACCCGCTCGAATGAGGATCGATGCCGGTACCGGGGCCGTCATCGGTCGCGTGCTGGAGAGTTCGACGAGCGTGTCAATCGCGACGGCCGCATTAAGGTTCACCGTACAGATTGATTCTTCGCCGCCTTTAACGGTCGATGGAGAGAGAAGAATGTCTGATATCTGGATGGGATGAATCCTTACAAATCCACCCACGACGCTGTAGCCGCTGCTGATCGTCACGTTGCAAGTGGTGAGGTATTGCACATCCTTCGATTCGATTTGAAAGGTTCCAGTCTTTTCTCCCGCAGGAATGATCACGGTCCTAGGCGCCGTCAGGCCGGGCCCGTTCAAGAAAATGGTGAGCGTCGCGCCATGGGCTCTTGCGCGCTCGTGGAGAGCGACCGTGACAGTGTGTCGCTGCAGGCCAAAGATAAAATTGGCCACCTTCAGCCAAGCGACACGCGGCTTCGGAAGCAGTGTCAAGTCGGCTGTCGACACTTGGCCATCGACACTGGCTCCGACCGTGACGATCCGCCGCTCCGCGACCTCAGACGTACTGAGCGATCGAGATGCGGACACGGAGCCCGCCGGAACGACTATGGTGATCCCGCCGGCAAGCCCAAGCGCCTCTGCATCATCTGAGGCAATCTGTACCGGCACATCTACCGAGGGCCTCGCGTTGAGTCGCACCGTTAGCACCGTAGGCTGCCCGCCTTCGATGACGTTAGCCGAAAAGGAGGCTTTTACGGAAAAAGGCAGAAGCTGCGCCGCCGCCTCGCATTGATAACTCCCGCCATTGGCCGTCAGCGTATAGGTCATTTCGTCAACAGTCCGAAGATGGCCCATCCGAAAGGACACCTGAGACGAGCCCGCACGGACGAACACGCCTGCCGGCGGCTCGACCTTGTCGGATGAACTTGTCAACTGAATAACCAAGCTCTTCGTCGGCGGAGGGGAGAGGGTGAGCGTTCCAATCAGCCTCTGAGATGAGCCGCCAACCACTTCGCTGAGCGAGAGACTCATATGCGGCCCCACGAGCTCGATACCAAGCGAGTGGAAACCGCCGCCCGCGACGGCCAAGGCTTTGCGACTCTGCGCCGTCACCTGGCCCTGGGCGCTTCGTCCCCACCCGACCAGCGACCCGTCTTCGAGAAGAGCCAACGAATGGAAACCCCCTCCAGCTACCGCTTTAACTCCCGCAAGGCCCGCAGGAATATCGCATTGTTCGTAATCGTTGTAGCCCCAAGCAACCATCCCACCGGCCTTCAGGATCGCGAGCGTATGGTTGCCGCCAGCGCTTATGGACGCGATTTCTCCCACCCCACTTGGAATTGCCAGTTGGTCGAACTCGTTATCCCCCCAAGCAACGATTCCTCCATTCTCCAAGAGCACGACTGAATGATAGTAGCCACTGGAGATCGCCTTGGCTTTCCCGAGTCCTTCCGGCACGGCTGCCTGACCGATGTTATTTAGGCCCCAAGCGACCACTGAACCGTTTGCTCTGAGCGCCAGGGAGTGGTACTCGCCTGCGGAAACCGCAATGTAATCGTCAAAGGCAGGCGCTTCACATTGGCCATTTTCGTTCCTCCCCCACCCGGTTATGGTGCCGTCAGATTTAAGGGCAAGCGAGTGGTAACCGCCGGCTGACACCGCTATGACATCAAGGAGGGCGGGCGGCACTGTGGATTGGCCGTAATCATCATTGCCCCACGCCGCCACTCTTCCGTCCTGAAGCAGGGCCAACGAATGATAGTTGCCCCCATCGATCGCTACAGCAGCCAAGCCGGTCGGCACTTGACATTGGGCATAGACGTCATATCCCCAACCGAACGGCTGTTGACAATAAGCCGCCGCGCTTAGCACTGCAAGGCAAACAGCCAGTAAGCGTTTCATTCTCAGTGCTCAACTATAACAAATTTTGAACAAGAGGCTCACCCTCTGCTGCCTCAACAACCGGTACAACTGCCTCAATGCGAATTGCTTGTGTGCAGTGCAATGTTGCCTTTGGAGAGCCCATGGCAAACGCTAGGAGAGCGGCAGCGACTCTCCGCGAGCTTCACGCTCAAGGCGTAAACCTCGCGGTGTTTCCCGAAGCCTATCTCACCGGCTATTGCGTCGAGTGCTTGGACGACGCCACCCGAATTGCCCTGCCAGCAACCCACGAGGCGCTCGTCTTGCTCCAGAATGTTTGCGACGAGACCGGCATCCTCTGCATCGTGGGCTATGCAGAGTCGTTTTCGCCCACGAAGCTGCGCAACACCGTCGCCTTGCTCCAGCCCAACCAGCCGCCAGAAACCTACAGCAAAACTCACCTTCCAGAGCTTGGCTACGACAAATTCGTCGAGCGCGGCGATCACCTAAACGTCTTCGAAACGGCGCTTGGCAAAATCGGGATAATCATCTGTTACGATTTGCGTCTTCCCGAAGCTGCCCGAGTTCTCGCGCTAAAAGGGGCGGAGCTGATCGTGCTCCCCACAAACTGGCCGGTGGGCGCAGAAATCTCCGCCGACCTCATCGCGATCACTCGTGCGGTCGAAAACCGAGTTTTTCTCGCGACTTGTGATCGCGTAGGCGAGGAAAACGGCTTTAAATTCATCGGCAAGAGCAAGATCATTAGCCCAATCGGCACCGTTTTGGCCTCGGCGGGCGATCAGGAAGAAACGCTCATCGCGGACATCGATCTCGCGCAAGCAAGACAAAAACGAATCGTCGGAATCCCGGGCAAGTACGAGATGGACATCTTTGGCTCTCGCCATCCCGGCTTGTATCAGATACTCACCGATGAGCGTCTTTGAACAAAGGACGGGCACCAAGTCGTCCCAGAGTAGGACCCGTCGCACATGCCCGCGACGGTAACCTGCTGTTCTAAGCGGGTTCATAGCCCCCGGAGACCTGATTTTATGGATAAAAAACGAGCCATTCTAAAGAATAGGAAGCGCGGCCTTTACGGCTTCGCAACCGTAGCGGTGCTTGCAATCGCGCTGGTCGGCACCGGATGCGGTGGCGGGGGAGACGCCGGAAGTACGGGCCTGACCTCCACAACGTCAACGACAGCCACGACTTCGACGACCTCGACAACGGCAACCACCTCTACGACGTCGACGACGTCGACCACATCAACAACATCAACCACGGCGACGACATCATCGACAGCCGGAACGTTGCCTAGAGACGTCATCTTCTATACGATCCCTGGTTTGACGGATACCGAATTCCGGCACATCAAGCCTGATGGCTCGGCCGACACCTTGTTCGCCACCATTCCTTCAGAAGTGGTCGCAGTCGGTCTAAATGCAGAAGTCGCCAACCGGCTCGTCTTCGCCGCTCAAGCAGATAGCGATTCTCAGTTCGGCATCTATCGCAATGCGACGATCAGCATGGCCGGAGCAACTACGCTGGTTGCTCCCAGGTACGATTTCGTGTCGTCACTGCAGATTTCAAGCGATGGCATGTTCCTGTATTACATTGGATCGCAAGGCAACGTGGACGCACTCTACAAGCTCTCCATCAACGGCGGAACTCCCATCACCCTCGTTCCCAACGGCGTCTTGGGTGCTCATCTGAATCAAGCCGGTAATCAGCTTGTCTTTAGTCAGATCCAAGCCAACAACCGTGCGGCACTGTTTGTCCGTGGGGTTGCCCAAGGAGAGGTGCCCGTACAACTCACAGAGTTCGAAGGGTCGGAAGGTTTCGACGCCGACTGGCCTCAGTTCAGCAAGAACGGCACTCGCATCGTTTTCTCGAGACTGGGGACGCAAACCTACGATCTGTGGACGATGTCTGCCGGGGGCGGCTCTTTCGCAAGATTGACAAACACGCCTGAAGCTGACGAGCTGGGAGGCTCGTTCAACACCGACGGAACGACTGTTTCCTTCGTTGCCATCGACATAAACTCCACCCAGAGCGGTATCTGGAGAACGGGCACGAGCGGCATTAACGTGAACCGGACCGCCCTACGCCTGACGACTTCGGTAGGAGACAGCACCTACTGGACCACCACCGGCGGCCGACTCGCCCGCAGCGGCGACATGCGACTCGATCGTCGCAAAAAGCGAGTTCAGTAACCCTACTGCTCATTTAAAGGACCCATCCACCTCAGAACCCCTCTCCTTCCCGAAGGAGAGGGGCAGGGGAGAGGGTCCGGCAAGCAACCCCCAACTCGCTCACCCCACCGTCCCACCCCACCTTTCCCCAACGCCCAACGCCCAACGCCCTTCCCACCGATACCCAATACCCAATACCCAATACCTCCACCCCCAACGCCCAAACGCCCAACGCCCAACGCCTTCCCACCAACAGGCCCCGCCCTATTCCAGAACACTGTTTGCGCCACAATCACTGGCAGATGTCCACCGCAGTTCGGTCTATGCCGGCATTTCGCGTGTACCTCGAAATGATCAAATTCGAGCACTCGATTTTCGCTCTGCCCTTTGCAATGATCGGCATGATGTGGGGCTCCCGGGCAGTCAGAGAGTCACCGTGGCCCGGCTGGAGCATCTTCTTCTGGATCGTAGTGGCAATGGTCACTTGCCGAAGCGCGGCGATGGCCTACAACCGCATCGCCGATCGCGATATCGACCTTCTCAATCCCCGCACGAAAACGCGAGCGATCCCTGCGGGCCTCTTACAGCTTCGACAGGTGAACTTCTTCTTCTTCGCAAGCTGTATCGTCTTTTTCCTCGCGGCCGCAATGCTCAACCCGTTGGCACTCGCACTCTCACCCGTGGCACTTGGCGTCACGCTCTTCTATTCGCGAACAAAACGGTTTACACCCCTCTGCCATTTCGTGCTCGGCCTCTCCCTAGGAATCGCGCCGGCAGCCGCGTGGATCGGCTCGACCGGCCGCCTCGATCTCGCGATCATTCCAATCACGTTAGCCGTGCTTTTGTGGACGGCAGCATTCGACATCATCTATGCACTCCAGGATGAGTCGTTTGATCGAGAACACGGCTTGCGGTCCTTGCCAGAGACGCTCGGCATAAAGAAGGCACTCATCGTCAGCCGCGTTTCGCACGTCTTTGCCGTGCTCTTCTTATCTCTGGGCGGATGGCTTGTGGGCGCAGGAGTCTTCTGGTGGCTGGGAGTATTGTTCGCGGCCGCCCTGCTCACCTATGAGCAGAGCTTGGTGAAACCCAACAATCTATCCAAAGTGAACATGGCCTTTTTCACCCTGAACGGCTTCGTCAGCATGGGCATGTTCGTCTTCGCGCTCTTCGATCAGCTAGCGCGATGAGAACGTTCATGACAGGATCTTCCGCAGAAGTGCCTTCTGAGCGTGCAACCGGTTCTCTGCCTGATCCACGACGCGGCTCTTCGGGCCGTCGATCACCTCATCTGTCACCTCAAACCCTCGCCTAGCGGGCAGGCAGTGCAAGAAGATGGCCTCGCTTTGCGCGAGGGACATCACCCGCGAATCGACCTGGTAGCGCTCGAACACCTTTAAGCGATGCTCCTGCTCGTGCTCATCGCCCATCGAAATCCACACATCCGTGTAGACCACCGATGCCCCCTCAAGGCCCTCCTCGATATCGCTAGTTTGGGTGATCCCTGGGATCGGTTCGAGCCTAAAGTTCTCGGGACCGCAGATGGTGAACGGATAGTCCAGCTTCGTGGCCAACTTGGCCAAAGAACGAGCGACATTGTTGCCGTCGCCGACATACGTGATTTTGACCTTCTCGTCGCCAAACTCCTCGCGAATCGTCTGCATATCCGCGAGCGCCTGACAGGGATGCTCCATCTCCGTCAAGGCATTGACAACCGGCACGTTCGCATACTCCGCAAGCTCCAGCAGATGCCGATGCCAGTAAAGCCGCGCAACAATCATGCTGCACCAGCTCGACAGGTTGCTGGCCACATCCTTGAGCGATTCACGGCTGCCCATGCCAATATCGCTCTTCCCCAAGTGGATCGGCTGGCCTCCAAGCTCGCGTATGGCGGCTTCAAACGACACCCTGGTCCGAAGCGACGGCTTCTCGAACACCATAGCCACCGTTCGGCTCTCGACGGGCTGAATGACCGAAGGCGCAAGCTTGCGCCGCAGCTTGTCGAAAGCAGCAATGCTCAAGATCTCTCGCGCCTGGTCTATCGACAGGTCGTCAATGCTCAAGAAGTCGTGGAGCCCCGCTGGCTCTGCCCTTGGTGCCACATGCACCAGCGCTGGCATTTTCGCACCCATCAGGTCGGCCAGGACTTCAAGCGCCTTACCAAGTTGGCTCTCCGTAATCGTCAACGGTGGCACGAATCGCAGCGTGAATTCGTCCGTCGCGTTAATGATCAGCTTTCTCTCGAAAGCCTGCCGGACGATATCCCGAGCGATCGGCTTATCGAGCACCACGCCGACCATCAAGCCTTGCCCGCGAACCTCGACAATGGGCGATCCAAAGGCTCTTAGCGCGCCAGAGAGGGACGCCCCCACTCGCTCGGTGTGCTCAAGCAAATCCTGATGCTCGATAGTGTCGAGCACCGCAAGCGCCGCCGCGCATGCCAACGGGTTGCCTCCGAAGGTAGCCCCATGATCCCCCGCGACCAATAATTCCGCGGCCTTTCCGCTTGCCAAGCAGGCACCGATCGGAACTCCGCCTCCCAATCCCTTCGCCAGAGGCATCACGTCCGGTTTGATGCCGTGATGCTGAAAGTTGAACCACCTACCCGTGCGCCCGATCCCCGTCTGGACTTCATCGAGCATTAACAAGGCATCGTGCTCTTTACAAAGCCGCTCCGCTTCAACAAGGAACTCCGTCGTCAGCGGATAGACACCGCTTTCACCCATGATCGGCTCCAGGTGGATTGCGGCCGTCTTGTGCGAGAACGCCTCCCGCAGCTCGTTCAGTTGGTTCGCTTCGATATGGACAAAGCCAGGTACAAGTGGCTCAAAGGGCCGCTGATACTTGCGCTGTCCCGTCGCAGACAAGGATCCCAACGACCGACCATGGAACGAACGCTGCAAAGTAATGATCTCGTAATCCCCGTCCGGGCGTTTTGACAAACCGTGCTTCTTGGCAATCTTCAGCGCGGTCTCGTTCGCAGTGGTGCCGTCCGTGCAAAAGAAGACGCGCTCCATCCCGCTCAGTTCGCTAAGCCTTTTGGCCAATTGAGCCTGCGGGGACGTCAAAAGCAGGTTGGAGGTGTGAATAAGCTGCTGCGCCTGCCGAGTCACTGCCGCCACAACAGCGGGATGGCAGTGTCCGAGCTGGCACACCGCGATACCCGCCAGCAGGTCTAAATATTCGTTGCCACGGTTGTCCCAGAGCGTGCAGCCGGAGCCTTGAACAAAAAGCGCGGGAAGCCGCTGATAGGTTTGCATGACGAACTCGTCGTCAGCGGATTTGATTACATCATATTTGAGCATGTCGGGGAGGAACCTCGGTCGCTTTCCGCCTGGTTGGGGAAGCCTAAAGGAAGGCGCATCTTTGCGCGGAGTGAAACAACTGGGGAGTGGGCAGCGACGTCGCTTTTACAGGGGACCCGACTCCCCTAAATACGAACGCGTCGACGAGTGCTTGCCACGGTGAGCAAACGATACCCCACGCGCGAGATAAACCGGATTCCCAAGCGGTAATCTCCCCCCAGAGCCCGGGTGGTGGAATGGTAGACACAGAGGACTTAAAATCCTTTGCTCGCAAGAGCGTGCGAGTTCGACTCTCGCCCCGGGCACCTAAAGAAGGCAAGGTCTGCTACCAAATCCTTTTCGCAGGAATCTGCAACTTCTTGCCAGTTCCATTCAGAACAGGTCCGCATCCATAATCCTGCTGCTCGAGATTCGTGCCGGACTTAGACACATCCTTGGAGCGCCAATTTAGTGGCAACACAGTATGGACCAAGAGGGATTTCCCGCTTTTGGCACGGGAAATCCTCTCACGCTCAAGGCGGGTTAGTAGCCGGCAGAATGCACGAAGCTAAACACCTTCTCAATGTAAGGATCGGATTCCAGAGAACCTGAGTGACCATGTGTACCCATGTAAATCTCCTGCACATTGTTGTTGTCCCACACACGCCCTGCCTTAGGCCAGCTCCCCTTGGGTCCTGCACTTGTCAATGTGCGGCATCTCTGCGACCACTCCGGCACCCAGCCGTCACCGGCCCATTCCTCCGAAAGGTTCTGCCCGTAGTGATTTAAAATATCCTTAAAAGTGCCAAGTGTCGAAGTCCCATTCGTATAAAGAAACTTCGCCTTTATCGAAGAAGGAATTGGAACAGAGTTTATAGCGTCAATGTCTGCATTAGCACTGACATATTCGTACCCGGTTTTCTTTGCTATATATGGATATCCGGGGCGCAAATCGGGATAGAATAGGCCTAAACCATGCACTGCAACGGCGGTTCCGAGGTGTGGTGTGTTGGCTGTGATAAGGTAGCGTACTTTTTGGGGATTAGACGTGGTCTGGCAGTATGCCCTTGCGACGAGACCACCCTTACTATGGCCCACTAAGTCTACTCGAGAAGACCAGCTCTTTGACAAAGCGTAGTCAACGAGGCTGGATAAAAGCGGTGCTGCTTGAGACCTAAAGTTATCACCGTTGGTTTTGTAGACAAGATAGTGTAATGTCGGATAGGCACTGTTCTCCGCTAGCGATCTATAGGCAGAAGTGTAACTTGCCCGACTTTGGCTATAAGAATGATGCTTCAGCATTTCCTGAAGATAGGTGAAAGCGTTGCTACCACCCCGCCCAAGGTCGAACGGACGGATTCCACTGATCAGAATAATGGGTGTAAGCAGTTCTAGACTGGAGTTCACGGCCGCCGTGCCATTTTTGTCAGATATTTTCAGGCTAACGTGAAGCACAACATTCTTATCAAATTTTGGCACTCCATAGGCGGCAAAGTCGATTGTCGGATAGATATAGATCCAGTCACCCAAGCCTATGGACCCGCTCATGTCGCCATTCTTTGTAATCACATCCCCGCTGGGCAGGGTCAAAGAGTAGGAGTACTTTGCTGAAGTAAAGCTTGAAGTTTTGAGTTTAACGGATACTCTGGCCTTGGATGCCGAAGTCATCTCGACGTCGAAGACTTCTGCCGTTGGAGGCGGGCCCGTTAAGCTCCTGACAAAGACCCAACGGACAGCATCAAAGCCCATGTAACGAGCTCCCCATCCTTCGCCGGTCTGATCTTCGAGCAGGACTCTATTGCTGTCGACATCTTTCCCCAGGGCATAATCTCCCAGAGTTACCCACTGCGAAAAGATTGGCTTCTGGTCGACTCGAGCCGTCTGAACGCCACCCAGAGTTGAAATCTTATAAACTGCATTAGAAGTTGTTGCATGCCTCGGCGGAACGTAGACACTGACCCGCCAGACGCCAGCCTGAGGCAACGGTGGCCGCCACTCTCCCCAATTTGTGACCCCATGTGCGGCGTCGGATGTGTAGGTCCAGCTCATATTGTTGTTGAAGCCAACGGAATCTTGGAACCAGTATTGAGAGGGCCCGTGCTTTACAAACCTCTCATCACGATCATCGACGATAACAGTTTGACTGCTCGCCAGCGAGACCAGCATCGACGTGAAGAGCAGGAGCGCGGGTTTTAGCCGAATCATGGTTCCCGTCTCGGATCTGGCTGGTCCGACGACTGCCGGTGCTTGCCCCGAGTACATCCGGCCAAAGGCTCGGAAATGTCGAGCGGACTTCCAGTCCCGGCGGGAAACGGCCAACCGTGAACTCACGATACATCTGAATCTTTCGAATTGCATTTGCTTAACCTCAACTTGTGTAAATCGACTCTACAGCTAGACTGTATCGTGGAATGCGGGTGCTCTGAGCCCATTCATGTCTGATTCAGTTCCATGTAAGGCAAACTGATTTCTTGTGAAAACCTTTCACGAATCCGCTATAGTAGCTATGTGAGCGCGTTGGATGCAGCAGGACTTCACCGATGGATGGCTGATTTCAGAGACGCTCTCTCGGAATTGCTCCGAGACATGAAGAGGGACACAGGTTTGAAGTTTTCAAACCTCGCGAGCCGAGTTGGCTGCTCTGGCGCGACAATATCGCGCGTTGCACACCTTCAGGACGGAAACGGGAGAGAGAAGGTCACTGCAAACAGGCACGAGGCAATCCTCAATGCCTTAAGGGAGCTTAAGCTACCCGAGCCTCAAAGAGCTTCGTTTGAGACGCGAATCGCGCAACTCGAAATCATTTTCAAGTCCAGAGTCGCTAAGCAAGTTAGCGCACCGGTCTCCGCCCCTTCCTTGAATGAAGCCTGCGATGCTAGCTGGCGATTGCGCAAAGTGGCTCCTGACGAAGGTGGTGGCACCTTAGCCGCTTATCGCCTATTGGCGGCCCATTGGCACGGAGCTTTAACAAGTTCCGAGAAGCTGTCGAAAGACCGTTGGTTTATGGAATTAAGGGAGTGCCTACAAGACCTCACCAAGTCAGAGCGAGCGATTTTAATTCGTGAGTACACACTAGAACTAGTTGAAGAAGGCGCAGGTGAAAGCCTGGTGCCACGCCTCCATGGAGCCGATTTACAGGAGCAAGGGGATTCAACAGCTGCCTTAGAAGAATGGCATGACGATCTTAAAACCAACTCCGCTTTGACAATGATGCTGAGATCGCAATTCGAGTCCCTAAGTTGGCCCGACCCATACGGCCATCCGTGGAACTACGTTGAACACTTCATAAGACACCGTGACACCTCGTCCACCAATGATCCAGAAACGGCAAAGGATGAGCCCTTCCAGAAAATTTTCTCAGGTTCACTCCGGCCGCTCAGCCCCTTGCACAGGGAGTTCATGCATCGCGGCTTAACCCACGCCTTCTATTGTGACCCAGACTGCTTAGCCTATCTCAGCTCAGTCACTTTTGAACTGGCTGATGAAAATGAACCGAAGTTCAAAATTCCGAAGAGATTTTCACACATCGTACCGACTCTACTCTGGCGCCTGTTCAGCGGCGAGAGGACCGTATTCGAGTCAACAATTGCAGCGATGGATATTGCACCGAGCATGCAGAACTGTCACGCACGTATTTCTGAAGCCTCTTTCCTAAGCGTATTGGTGACACATTACTCCACGGCCTTAACAATGTTCAACAAGAATGGAGACAAACTTTATTCGGGGATGAAGCATATCTCGAGGGGCAGCAAGTTCCTCTTGCCGACTTCGCACGAGTGTCCAAACGCAATCGGTGTAGTGTCTTTGATTGAAACTAGTGACGCCCACTTAGTCGTTGTCCTGAAAAATGCCAACAACATAAACGGAAGAGCGTCTTGGCGGCCCCCCATCGATGCGGTCACCATAATAGACGACTTTGCAGTTGTTAAAGCCAACGAAGATGGTAAACTCATGCTTGAAGATGCTGCAAAAAATGCGGTCGCTAGGGCCCTCGCTCAGTATTGCGAGCAGTCGAAAAAATCAGATGTCACGGTTCTAGGATTTGCCTTGGACGTTCACGCTGGAAAGCGCCCATTCTTTTTCTGCCTCGCAAAGCTTCCAGTGCCCTCAGGAGAGCTGGCTAAGCAGCTAGTAAAGATGGGGATCAACGCTCAGATGCTGCGCGTGGCAAGAACCCACAAGGAACAATCACTTTGGGAAATTCTTGGGAACGATACCTATCGAGAGTGCGAAACTTTGAGGACTGCAATAGCTTTTTATATCAATTTTCTGGATCAGCAAGTGGACGCAACTGAAGAATCTCCCCTTAAGCATCGAGTGGGAACAGCTAGTTCGGGCTCGAGTGCAACCTAGCACTATTAACAGTTGATTGGTATCGCCAGAACGGAATGGAAGAAGTGAGAGCGCAGCCGGTCGGGGCGTCCCTTCCTAAAGAATCGGCGCCCCGCCAGGAGACATCCACAAGTGAAGACACGCAGGTTTAGAGGCTTGGCCCTCGCACTGCTTACCAGTGCGAGCTGCCTTTCGTTTGGCGAAAACTACTTGATTCTTCACAGCGTCGACAGCGCGTCCGCAGCGGACGTGCGCGCGCAGATTCTCGGCACGGGATTAGTTTCGGGCAACGTCGATATCCGGCTCGGCAGTTCCAGTACACCATCCGTTTCTCTCCTACAATCCTATGACGCCGTGCTGGTCTTTGCTTCGAACGGATTTCAAAACGGCATTTTGCTAGGAAACAACCTGGCAACCTACGCGGACGGGGGAGGAGGAGTCGTAGTCGCCCCGCTCACGAGTTCCGCTTCGGGACCTTTCGTCATCGGCGGACGATTCGCGACCTCCTCCTACTCACCCTTCGTAGGTGGCGCGATCAAGCAGTACATCACCCGCCGACTCGGAACGCTTCACGACGACCAGCACCCACTCCTGACTGACGTCACCAACTTCCACGGCGGCAGCGCGAGCCTTCACAACCAGGTTTCGATGTCCCCTGCCGCCGTACGCATTGCCGATTACGACAACGGAGTTCCTCTCGTGGCATTCAAGCAGGTCGGAACCAGCTATGTGGTCGGCCTCAACTTCTTCCCTCCCTCGGGAGCCGTGAATTCCGGCAACTGGGTCACCACCACGGATGGAGCCAAGCTAATGGCCAATGCTCTCAAATTTTCCGCAGGCAACCGAAACAGTGCGCCCATAGCCCTCGGCGAAGCTTTCACCCTCGAGGCCGGCACGTCGCTGAGCGTGCCCGCCCCCGGCCTGCTCGAGAATGACAGTGATCCAGACGGCGATCCTGTCACCGTCGAAGACTCGAGTTTAGTTGAGCCTGATACTCAGCCCGTTTCCGGCCCCAGCAACGGCACCCTTTCGCTGTCAAGCGACGGATCGTTTACCTATGCTCCCGCGCCAAGCTTTACCGGTACCGACACGTTTACCTATCGTGTAACCGATGGCCATACGGCAAGCAACCTGGTGAGCGTCACCCTCACGGTCGTTGACACCACGGCTCCCGAGATCAACGACACGCCAAACGACACCATCGTAAGCGCCACTGGCCCTTCCGGTGCCCCGTTCTCATACATCTCGCCCACCGCCTTCGACGCCGTAGACGGCACTCTCTCCATTGCTGCCAGCCACCCCACCCATGCGGTACTCCCCCTGGGTGAGACGGTGGTCACATTCACCGCAACCGATGCCGCAGGCAACACCACGCAGACGAGCTTCAAGGTCTCGGTAGTCGATGTGACTCCTCCAGTTATCTCCGGAACACCTGCAAACCAGGTTGTCATCGCCTCAAGCGCCTCCGGTGCATCGTTCACCTACGCTCTGCCTTCCGCCGTCGATGCCGTAGATGGAGCTGTGGTGGTGACTGCCAATATCGCGAGCGGGTCGGTTTTCAGTCTTGGGCAGACGACCGTCACCTTCACGGCAACCGACGCCGCCGGCAATCAATCGCAGAGCAGCTTCAAGGTTTGGACTCGATTTTCGGCATCCAACCTGGTCACCACCGGCAACGAGAACAAGGGCCTAAAAGCGGGGAGTGCCGTCAAAGTGCGATTCCGCCTGACGGGTCAGAGCGCCCCGGTGAAAGATGCTGTCGCAAAGCTTGCGGTGAGCAACAAGGAGATCGGCAACTTGACTTACGACCCGACCTCTGGCCTCTATGAGATCTCCTGGAAAACGAAGGGCTTACGGGCAGGTAACTACCAATTGACTCTGGATCTTCGCGATGATGTCTCTCGGACCCTGAATGTTCGCCTCCGGTGAACAGCCGGGGCCCGGAGTCGGTCAAACTCCAAGCCATGGTTCCTGTAAGAAGAAAGACGAAAGAAATTAACGCGGCCGACGTCGAGCACGTCGCTGCCCTTGCATCCGGTGTTGCGATGATGTTGCTCGGAGTGAGAAGCGGTGGCCTGAAAGGCATTGCCATGAAGCTCGGCGGCCTCGCACTCGTCTACCGTGGGCAACAGGGGTACCGCAAGCTCTACGACGCCATCGGCGTACAAATGCCCTCCAGCCCCACCGGAGTGGGCAAAAAGAATGTCCGGGTCGATGCCGAAATCGATGTCGCCCGCCCCCGAGAGGAACTTTATAGAATCTGGCGAAACCTGGAAAACTTGCCCGTCTTCATGGAGCATCTGCTATCCGTGCACGAGATCGATGACAAACGCTCACTATGGGTAGCAAGGGCACCGATTGGAATGGTCGTCAAATGGGACGCCGAAATCGTGAATGATCGTGAGAACGAGCTCATCGCCTGGCAAACGCTCGAAGGCTCAGGAGTAGACAATGCGGGGTCGGTTCACTTCGACGAGATCGAAGGCGGCACCCGCGTCCGCGTCGTCCTCCGCTATGATCCGCCCGCAGACCTCTTCGGAGCCTGGTTCGCCAAGCTGCTTCAAAGCGATCCGCAGACGCAAATCGAAAAGGACTTGCTTCGCTTCAAAGCGATCATGGAACTCGGAAGCGTAGTCGAAAGCGAACGGGATCGCGCGGAAGTTCTCTAAGTCCTAAATTGACGAGCCGAAACTGCACGTTTTACGGACGTATAATCTATAACCCGCGGAACTCTGATGGACCAAGAACGAGAAATTGGAACACTCACGATGCAGGTCGAGCAGGTCTTGCTTGACAACGATGAGCGATATCACAACCTTATCCTCTCCGTGCCCGCCGCCCTCTACACCACCGACTGTAACGGCGTCATCACACTTTTCAACGATGAAGCTGCCGCCCTCTGGGGTCGCCGTCCAGAAATCGGTAAGGACCTCTGGTGCGGCTCCTGGAAGATTTTCAACTCCCAGAACGGTTCAGAAATGGCTCTCGACGAGTGCCCGATGGCGGTCGCTCTAAGAGAGAAGCGCCCGGTTCGAGGCGAGGAAATTCTTATTGAGCGCCCCGACGGCACTAAGGCATGGGTCCAGCCCTTCCCCACTCCCCTGTACGACAAAGCCGGTCGCATGATCGGTGCCCTCAACTTGCTCGTAGACGTCAGTGAGCGCAAGAAATGGGAAAAGAGCCTTCAAGAAGCCAACCGGTCTCTCGAAGAGCGCGTTTTGGACCGTACTGCTGAGATCGAAGCGCTGTGCTACTCGATCGCCCACGACCTGAGGCAGCACATCCGAGGCATCAACATCAATGCGCGCATGATTGCTGACTCCCTGACTGACAGCGAAGAAAATACGACCGCCAGTATTGGCAGATTGACCAGCGCCGCCACCCAAATGGATCGCCTAGTGAGCGCAATGCTCGGCTACGCGCGAATCTCTCGCGACGAGATGGTCATGGACCGTGTAGATATCAGTCGCGTGGCCCTGGAAACCGCTGCGGACGCCAGCAGTCAATACCCGCGCGTAGAATTTCGAGTTCAACCAGGAATGGCCATTGAGGGCGACCCGTCGCTCACCAACATCGTCATCGGCAACTTGATTGACAACGCCTGCAAGTATTCACAACGAGCTTCAGAGCCAAGAGTTGAGATCGGCATGGCCGAAGGAGCGATCTTCGTTCGCGACAACGGCATCGGCTTCGACATGGAATACGCCGAACGAATCTTTATGCCGTTCCAGCGGCTGCATCGAGAAGCCGAGTTCCCCGGCACCGGCATCGGCCTCGCCAGTGTGCGCCGTATCGTCCAACGACACGGCGGCAAAATGTGGACAAAGAGCGCTCCTGGAGCCGGCGCTACGTTCTCTGTAGTCTTCGGACAAGACACGTAAGCTGGGTGGGCAAAGGGCTTATCTCCGACCTCTCCCCTCGCGGGAGAGGTCGGATCGTTTGTGCTCCGGGTGAGGGGGAACGGATGCTTTTGAGTTTCGCGGTAGCCCCTCCCCTCGCGGGAAGGGACGCTTAGGCGCGGCTTTTCAGAGTGAAATTCAAAAAAAACTTACGTCCAAGATTGATACATCCAATTTCGATATATACTCAATCAACATGTCATTCAAAGGAGACTTAGAGGCACTCGTGCTCGGAACCCTACAACAGGAGGCGCTTCACGGTTACGAGATCGCCAAGCGAATAAAGCACGCCGCACCCGATGCGTTTTCGGTGGGCGAAGGACGGCTCTATCCCGCACTCCATCGGCTAGAGCGAGATGGATTCGTGACGGCGATTTGGATCCCTCGCGAAGGGAAGCCGGCTCGGAAGGTGTACAGCCTCACCGATACCGGAAAGTCTGAGCTGCGGGAGAAGAAGCGAAAGTGGGAGACGTTTGCCCAAGGCGTTGCTCAGCTTCTGAACTCCCCAACGCCGGAGGTCTCTCATGGCTGAGCTCACTTCATTTTTAGAAGAAGTTCGCAAAGGAATTCGCTCCGAAATGTCTCCGCGTCAAGTGGATGCAGTTCTGCAGGAGACAGAAGCGCACTTGCGCGAGAGGATAGATGCGCTGGTCGAACTCGGCATTTCTGCCGAAGCAGCCGAGCAAGAGTCCATCACGGCCTTCGGAAGCCCAATCTCCTTTGTCAACGAGACAATCGATGCGCATCGGCCAACTAGAAAGTCGATGGACGCAATCATCGTGAGGGTAGCAATCTATGCGTCTGCGATTGCTCTTGTTACCCCGTTCATCGCTATCGCTATCATGAACTCCTATATCTTTCTGCTTCCATTTCCGTTGCTCTTAGCGGTGGCCGCAGTGAGTTTCCGGGGTCGAAGGGCCATTCCCGGGAAGCTTAGCGTAGTAGCGGTTGGGCTCTTTCTGGCGTTTTGGGTGGCTTGTGGCATGTTTAGCTATAGCCTTAACGAATACGGCGGATCAGGCTTTGTCCCGAAATGGGAGGCTATGGAATGGCAGCGCAGTATGGAAATGAACATGCCAGCGCAAGAGATGGGCGGGCAACTTAACAACCGGCGCTACCTACTGTTAAACGCAAAGAATCCATTCGCCCTGGCGCAAACATGGGGTTTGACGCAAGGTGACAAGATCCTCTCCCCGATCGGTTCGAAACTGATGCCGCCGCGAATCACTTATCGTCCCTTCGCTGAGTCCGAGGCCCTAGATATATGGAAGAAGAAGGGTGCTTACGTCGCCCGAGAATTGTCCGACATTGGAGAGCAATCTCGTGAAGGTTACGGGGCAATCTCCGCGGCCCAAAACGCTTCGTTTCCTCGTAACTTGAAAGCGGCTTTCGCAGAGGCGCGGCCTATGCTGGGCATCTGGCTGGCCTTGCTGCTGGGAGCCAACCTCTTGGGTGCCGCCATAGGCTGGCTCACACGCCGCTTGAGAGGGATTAGTATCGTCATTCAGGTGCAGGAAGTCTAGGGACGACCCATGCGCGCACACGGACGCGTCTACATACCTCTCCCCTCGCGGGAGAGGTCGGAGATGGTTCGTGCTCCGGGTCAGGGGGAACGGATGCTTTGAGTTCGCGGAAGCCCCCTCACCCTGCCCTCTCCCGCGAGGGGAGAGGGTTCCCGGAGGGGCGTTTCAAATACCTCTCCCCTCGCGGGAGAGGTCGGAGATGGTTCGTGCTCCGGGTGAGGGGGAATGGACGCTTTTTAAGTTCGCGGAAGCCCCCTCACCCTGCCCTCTCCCGCGTGGGGAGAGGGCTCCCCGAGATGCTATTTCACATACCTCTCCCCTCGCGGGAGAGGTCGGAGATGTCCGTGCTCCCGGTGAGGGGGACGGATGCTTGAGTTTCGCGGAAGCCCCCTCACCCTGCCCTCTCCCGCGAGGGGAGAGGGTTCCCCGAGATGCTATTTCACATACCTCTCCCCTCGCGGGAGGTGGAAGCGCCGAATCAAAATCGTGTTTCGAATCATAAGCGACTAGGCTCATAATTCGAAGCGTGCTGTTGACAATGCTCGCGCAAGCTCCCCCGCTTACCCTCCAATACGAAAAACCCGCAGTCCAGTGGACCGAAGCGCTCCCCCTGGGAAATGGCCGCCTCGGTGCTATGCACTTTGGCGGCGTGGAGCACGAGCGACTTCAATTGAACGAAGACACCCTATGGTCCGGTGAACCTAGCGGGGGCGACAATCCCGGCGCCTTGGTTGCCCTGCCGGAGATACGGCGAGCCCTCTTCGAGGGTCGGTGGAAAGATACCGACGCACTCGCGCGTAAGATGCAGGGGCCCTATACCGAGTCCTACATGCCTCTGGGCGACTTAAGACTGGAGTTCCCAAAGACCGCCTTCAGCAACTATCGTCGAAGTCTCGACCTTGACACGGCGATCTCAAGCGTCTCGTATGTGGCAAACGGAGTCCGCTACGAGCGCCAAGCGTTTGTCAGCCATCCCGCCCAAGCGATCTTCATCCGCTTGACCGCCAATCGAAAAGCCAGCATTTCCTTTACCGCGAAGTTGGACAGCCGGCTGAAATTTGCCACCACAGCCAACAACAACCGCCTTGAGCTCTCCGGCCGAGCTCCCAAGCATGTGCGGCCAAACTATCTCGGCGGAACCAACGCTGTCGCCTATAGTGAGGGACCCGAAGGCGAGGGAATGCGATTTGTTGCCGTGCTGGACATCCGAGCGAAGGGTGGAAGCCTTAAAACTGTGGACAACGACCTAACCGTGCAGAACGCCGACGAAGTGCTGCTGGTGCTCAAAGCGAAGACGAGTTTTCGAGGTCCAACTCAGACGCCCGGCCGTGACGAGCGCAAGCTGATAAGCGAGTGCGTTGCCGAATTGGCCAGGCGTCGAGATCCCTTTGAGAAGGCCAGAGCCGCACACGTCAAGGACCACCAGAGCCTGTTTCGCCGAGTGGCGCTGAATCTCGGAGGAACCGCCTCAGAAAAGACCACGGTCGAGCGGATTCGCTCCTTCCCAACCGACGGAGACCCGAGTCTAGCTTCCCTACTCTTCATGTTCGGACGCTATTTATTGATCGCCAGCTCCCGGCCCGGTACTCAGGCGGCAAACCTTCAAGGCATCTGGAACGACGAAGTTCGGCCTCCCTGGAGCAGTAACTACACGCTCAACATTAACGCCCAGATGAACTACTGGGCAGCCGAGACCGCAAACTTGGCCGAATGCCACGAACCGCTTTTCGCTCTCACCCAAAAATTGGAGCAGGCCGGCTCGACGACTGCGAAGGTGAATTACGGCGCCGACGGATGGGTGGCCCATCACAACGCCGACATTTGGGGACATTCGACGCCCGTGGGAGAAGGGACCGGCGATCCGGTCTGGGCAAACTGGACGATGGGCGGAGCTTGGCTCTCGACCCACTTGTACGAGCACTACCAGTTCTCACGAGACCGCGCATTCCTCCAAGAGGCGTACCCCACCCTGAAAGGCGCGGCCGAATTCTGCCTCGACTGGCTGATTCCCGACACCCGTAAAGATGCCCCCAAAGATCACCTCGGCCGCCCATTCTTGTTGACCGCCCCTTCCGTGTCTCCCGAAATCTCTTTCATCGCACCGGACGGGGGCCACCATAGCACCGCCATCGGAGCGACGATGGATATCGAGATCATCCGCGAACTGTTCGACAACGTCATCGCCTCGGCCCGAGCCCTAGGCATCGACCGCGAATTCACCGCGAAGGTGGACGACGCAAGGTCCAGACTCCTCCCGCCCCAGATCGGCAAGCGGGGCCAGCTACAAGAATGGGCTGATGACTACCTGGAATCGGACGTGCACCACCGCCACGTTTCGCACCTTTTTGCCGCCTATCCCGGCAACAACATTACGCCTCAAGCGACTCCAAGACTGGCCGCCGCCGTCAAGCGTTCGCTGGACCTTCGTGGCGACGCCGCTACCGGCTGGGGCATGGGCTGGCGGCTCTGCCTCTGGGCGCGGCTCCAGGAACCCCAGCGAGCCTACGGCATGGTCAACTACCTCATCAAGTTGGTTGAGCAGACCGACACCAGCTACGGCCAGGGCGGCGGCATCTACGCCAACCTCTTCGACGCCCACCCGCCATTCCAGATCGACGGCAACTTCGCCTTCACCGCCGGCGTCGCCGAAATGCTCCTGCAGAGCCACCAAAACTTCCTCCACCTCCTCCCAGCTCTCCCCCCGCAGTGGGCGAACGGTTCGGTAAAGGGTTTGCGAGCAAGGGGCGGCTTCGAGCTCGACCTTGAGTGGAAGAACGGAGCAGTCACCCAAGGCGAAATACGCTCCCAAGCCGGCACCCCCTGCGAAATCCGCTCCGCCACCCCCCTGCGTATTCTAGAAAACGGAAACCAAATCGCCCACGGAACAACGATCCAATTCGCCACAAAGAAGAAGGCAAAGTACACCCTCCAACCATAAACCCCTCCATCCTCCCGCCCCACCCATCCCACCCATCCCACCCGTCCCATTCACCAGCCCGAGTCAATCACGAACCACCCGAAAAAGCGAGGTTAGGTAGGTGGCAAAGCCGAAGCGGGGGTTAGGGAATTGATGAAGACAATCCCTCGAAATAGCTTTCCCACAGACAGAGGTTCGTAGTAGAGGTCGGGCATCGATGGGTTGTAGCCGGCACCGATCGCTCGAGTGGGTTTAGTGGCTTCTAGCCACGATCGCTGCGGGAAGGAGGCGAAATCCAGGAAGAAGAGTGGCTCTTCGACGCCGTTGAAGAGCGCGTCCCAGGAGCCCTCTTTCGCACCGGGCACCTCGAAGCTCGCTACCTGGCCATTCGCACCGACCGCTCGAAATCCGCCCCGGTCGAAAAGCGTTCCGAGGGGATAGTAGGCGGAACCCATCTGGCGGGCGAGATGGTGGCCGGCGGAGACGAATTTGCCCGGCATGTCGATGACCCCCACGTGCGAGTTGTGGCCCCAGAAGACCACCTTCTGCTTCCCGGCCACGCTCCACCGGACGTTCTCCGCCATGCACCGGTCGCGGAACTCCTGCGGAGTACCCTTCTTTAGCTCGATGAGCGCGGCAACGACAACAAGCGCGTCGGAGAAGTCCGCCATCCCCTCCTCCTGCTCGATGCTGTCCGCAAGCCACCGAACCTCGGCAGTCTCGACAGATTTCTGCTTGCCGCTGAGGATCTCAAGCGCCTTCCGCGCATCCTCGCCAAGAGGCTTGCTGGCGGAGAGGGCGGTCGCCGCATCCTTGGAGATCTGCTCCATCCGAGGCAGCGCGCTCTGCCTTTCATAATGGTCCTCCCGCGCCGACACCAGCGCCCCGTGCTCGATGGATTGGCGAAGAACGTGCACGAACCTATCGAAGAGATTTTTGGCATCGGGGCCGTGCTTCTTTTCGAGCCGCGGAAGCGACGCCTTTACCATTTGCGTGGCGATTGCCGGGACCTGATCGAGCTTCTTCTCGTAGCTCATGCGGGGAAGCCAGGCAGGGTCGCTTAGGCTGGGGTGAGTATTTCCGGCTTCCTTGAGTTCGGCCGCGAAAAACATCCAAGCGACGGTTTTGTCCTGCATATCGATACCGACGATTCTTACTTTGTCCTTTGGGCTGGCTTGATTTCGTTCTCGCAGCCAGTTATGCATCTGCTCGATTTCAGCCGTTTGCCACGTCCAGAAGCCTTGGCTCATGAGGGCGGATTTCGCGGAACCGACTCCATGACGTACGAAGCGGTCCATGGCGACAGTTTGGGCAAAGTTGGATTCGAACGCGAGAACCCGAAAGCCCTGTTTGGTGACCAGGTACCGGACGAGTCGGTCCTTGAGTTGAAAGATCTCGCGGGAGCCGTGGGTCGCTTCGCCCAGGCCAACGATCTGGGCCTTTTCGACGGCTTTGCCAAAGGCCCCGAGGTCCCGGGTGGCGGCTGCGGGGTTGGTGGAGATGAGCGGGACGGCGGCCTTATGAATTTTGGCCATTTGAGGCAGTAGTAGAAGAGCCAGGATCACAGCGCCATTATGGTCGCGGTGACGAATAACAGTGGATAAACGGTGCAAAAACGGTGCTCAACTTGTTGGCAACTTGTGCGCAACAATCCGCTTGACAATCTACATCTTGTGGTCGGATAATCATGAAGCTTCTACATGTTGTGCTTCGTATGTAGGAGGGAGAGCTCACGTGCGTTGCCCATTCTGCGGATTCATTGACCAAAAAGTCCTAGACTCCCGCCCCGCAAGGGATGGAGAGGCAATCCGCCGTCGACGCGAATGCATCGGCTGTGGCCGAAGATTCACGACGTTCGAAGAGCCCGAAACGCCGCGACTTTTCGTCGTCAAGCGCAGCGGATCGAGAGAAGAATTCTCCCGGGACAAAGTCCTCCGATCAATGCTCGTCGCTTGCCGAAAGAGAAGAATCCCCATCGAGGATCTGAAAGAGGGAGTCGAGAGAATTGAAAGAGACCTCTACCACCGGTTCGAAGACGAAATCCCCGCGCCGGATATCGGCGAGCGCGTTCTGAAGGAGCTCGGGCAGATCGATACCGTTGCCTATGTTCGATTCGCCAGTGTGTATCGGGAATTTGAAACCGTGGCGGACTTTGAAAGAACCTTGAACCAGTTGCAGGTGGAGGGGGTGCGGTGATGGGGAGCGGTATTCGGTATTGGGTGTTGGGTATTTGGCCGGAGGTGAGTTTTCTTGCCTGAGCGAACGCACATGCCCATTGAGGAAACCTTTGTTTACAGCGCCTTTGCCGACCTGTCTGATGAAATCTGGGACGAGGTTATGGGCTGGAAAGATGTCCCACGCCACACAGTAGGAACCCAGCTCATCCGAGCCATCGACTCCGTGGGCGCGAATCTCGTTGAAAGAGACGGCCGGTTCGGAGTCGGAGACGGCATCCAGTTCTTCGTTATCGCCAGGGCGTCCGCTCGTGAGGCTGCCTTTTGGCTGCGTCGGTGCCGAAGGCGAAAGCTCATTCAGGAGCCAAGAGTTACTGATTACCTGACGCGCCTAGAGCAAGCTCTACGCGCTCTAAACGCCCTAATCACTTATCGCAGATCGAAGGGCAAGTTCAAAGTTGAAGAGGAAAGCGCCATTTATGGCACTCTCTCGACCCCACCCGAATACCCAATCCCTCCCCCGACTGAGCAACTAGGAGAGGACGACTCCTAAAAAAAACGGACTCCCCCTCTCCCCCCCAACACCCAACACCCAACACCCAATACCCAATACCCAATACCCAATACCCAATACCCAATACCCAATACCTCCAAGAATTGCCCTCATGAAAATCAACCGCTACTTCACCACCACCGGCCAGGACGCTTACATTGGCATCGACTTCGTCGGCCGCCGCTCCGAGATTCGGAATCCAGATGGATCGACCGTTTTCCTTATGGAGAACGTGATGGTTCCTTCTCACTGGAGCCAGGTTGCGACGGACATTCTTGCTCAGAAATATTTCCGAAAGGCGGGTCTCGTCGAGCAGAAGGGAGGAACGCGAGCAGAATTTGGGGAGAGGTCCTCCGACTCCGAAACCGACTCCCGCCAAGTCTTCCATCGCCTAGCCGGCTGCTGGCGACACTGGGGCGAAAGCAATAACTACTTCGACACCCCCGAAGACGCCCAAGCCTTCTACGACGAGCTAAGCCACATGCTCGCCAAGCAGATCGCCGCGCCCAACAGCCCTCAGTGGTTCAACACCGGCCTAAATTTCGCCTACGGAATCGAAGGCGTCCCCCAGGGCCACTACTACGTAAATCCACAGACTAACGAGCTAGAGCGAAGCGCAAACGCCTACGAGCGCCCCCAACCTCACGCCTGCTTCATCCTAAGCGTAAAAGACGACCTCGTGAACGAAGGCGGCATCATGGACCTCTGGACAAGAGAGGCCCGCATCTTCAAATACGGCTCCGGCGTCGGCACCAACTTCAGCAAGATCCGCGGCGAAAACGAAAGACTTAGCGGCGGCGGCAAATCCAGCGGCCTAATGAGCTTCCTAAGAGTCGGCGATCGCAGCGCCGGAGCCATCAAATCCGGCGGAACTACCAGAAGAGCCGCCAAAATGGTCTGCCTCGACATGGACCACCCCGACATCGAGGAGTTCATAAACTGGAAGGTCAAAGAAGAGCAAAAAGTAGCCGCCCTAGTAGCCGGCTCCATGATCTGCCAAAAGCACCTAAACGCCGTGATTGGAGCCTGTCATTCCCCTAACGCCCAACGCCCAACGCCCAACGCCCCCGATTGCAACCCCCGCACCAACCAAGAACTAAGAAGGGCAATCGCCGAAGCCAAACAAGAACACGTCCCCCTAAACTACATCCAGCGAGCCATCCAGTGGGCCCAACAAGGCTTCACCGAAATCAACTTCGAAGCCTACGACACCGGCTACGAGTCCGAGGCCTACCTCACCGTCTCCGGACAAAACAGCAACAACTCCGTCCGAGTCCCCAACGACTTCTTTAAAGCCGTCGAAAAGGACGACACCTGGCACATGACATCGCGCATCACCAAGAAAACGGTGAAAACGATGCAAGCCCGAGACCTCTGGGACGACATCTGCGAAGCCGCCTGGCACAGCGCCGACCCCGGCCTCCAATACGACACCACCATCAACGAGTGGCACACCTGCCCCGAAGACGGCCGAATCAACGCCAGCAACCCATGCTCCGAGTACATGTTCCTCGATGACACGGCCTGCAACCTCGCCAGCATCAACCTCATCAAGTTCCACGACCCCACAACCGGCAAGTTCGACATCGAGGGCTACCGCCACGCCATCCGCCTCTGGACCATCGTGCTCGAAATTAGCGTCCTCATGGCCCAGTTTCCGTCGAAGGAAATCGCAAGACTCAGCTACGATTTCCGAACCCTCGGCCTCGGATACGCCAACCTCGGCGCACTCCTCATGCAGATGGGCATCCCCTACGACAGCCCCGAAGGATTCGCCATCAACGGAGCCCTCACCGCCATTCTCGGAGGCGACAGCTACGCAGCAAGCGCCGAAATGGCCGGCGAACTGGGCCCCTTCCGACGCTACGAAGCGAACCGAGAGCACATGCTCCGAGTCATCCGAAACCACCGCCGAGCCGCCCACAACGCCGCCAACGAAGACTACGAAACCCTAAGCGTCAAGCCCGTCGGCATCGACCAATCAAAAGCCCCCAAAGACATGCTCGATGCAGCCCACGATGCCTGGACCAAAGCCGAAAAGCTCGGCGAAAAGAACGGCTTCCGAAACGCCCAGGTAACCGTCCTCGCCCCCACCGGCACCATCGGCCTCATCATGGACTGCGACACCACCGGCATCGAGCCCGACTTCGCCCTCGTCAAGTTCAAAAAGCTCGCCGGCGGTGGCTACTTCAAGATCATCAACCAAAGCTGCCCCCCCGCCCTAAGAAAGCTCGGCTACAGCGAAAAGCAGATCACGGAAATCATCGACTACGCCCTGGGCCACAAAACCCTAAAAGGCGCACCCTTCATCAACCACGAAACCCTCACCGCCCGCGGATTCACCGAGGAAGCCCTCGCCAAGATCGAAGAAGCCATCCAAAACGCCTTCGAAATCGGCTTCGCCTTCAACAAGTGGTCCCTCGGCGAAGAGTTCTGCAAAGAAAACCTCGGCTTCACCGAAGACCAACTAAACGACTGGTCCTTCTCAATGCTCGCAGAACTAGGCTTTAGCAAAAACGAGATTGACGCCGCCAACGAATACGTCTGCGGAACCATGTCCGTAGAAGGCGCCCCCCACCTCCGCAACGAGCACCTCGCCGTCTTCGACACCGCCAACAAATGCGGCAAGAAGGGCACGAGATTCATCCACGCCACCGGCCACATCCGCCAAATGGCCGCCGCCCAACCCTTCCTCTCCGGCGCCATCAGCAAAACCATCAACCTCCCCGCCCACGCCACGATCAAGGAAGTCAACGACGCCTACTGGCTATCCTGGCAGCTAGGCCTAAAAGCCAACGCCCTCTACCGAGACGGCAGCAAACTAAGCCAACCCCTCAACGCCAGCAGCGACGACGCAGCCGCCGCGATCCTAGAAGCATCAATAGAATCCCCTCTCCCCTCCGCGGGAGACTGGATTCCGGTCGAACCGTCCCAATCCGCCTATTCCCCCCCAACGCCCAACGCCCAACGCCCAACGCCCAATCCCTCCGACGCCCCAACGCCCCACGAAGACGAAGTCCTCGCCGCCGCCACCAAACTCGTCTACCGCTACATCTCCAAGCGCCGAGTCCTCCCCGCGCGCCGAAAGGGCTACACCCAAAAGGCACGCGTCGGCGGACACAAGGTCTACCTGCGAACCGGCGAATTCGAGGACGGCAGCCTCGGCGAGATCTTCGTCGACATGCACCGCGAAGGAGCCGCCTTCCGCTCGCTGATGAACTGCTTCGCCATCGCCATCTCCCTCGGCCTCCAATACGGAGTCCCCCTCGAGGAGTTCACCGAAGCGTTCGTCTTCACGAGATTCGAACCGAACGGCAGCGTGCAGGGCCACGACAACATCAAAATGTCCACCAGCATCATCGACTACGTCTTCCGAGAGCTGTCGATGTCCTACCTGGGCCGCTTCGACCTAGTCCAAGTAAAACCCGACGACCTCCGAGCCGACACCGTAGGCCGAGTAAACGAAGCCCCCGAGTTCGACGAAGAAGAAGAAGTCTCCGCAGAACACGCCGGCCCCGTCCCCGGCCAAGCCTACGAAGAGCACAGCTCAAGAGGCTACAACTCCCCCAATACCTCCCAGGCCCTCCTCCCCCTAGACGACAACCCCCAATCCGTAGGCTCCCCAACCTGGGCCATCGAGCAAAAGAACAAAGCCGCGCAGCCGCAATACGAGGAAAGAACGGTAAGCGGAAACGGAGCCAACGGAAGGGCTCTAGTCGAGTCACCCCAATCACCCCAATCACCCCAATCACCCCGCTCACCCCAGTCATCCCCAAAATCCCATTCACCCCCCTCACCCCAATCATCCCCATCACGCCTCCTAGATGAAGTTGGAGAGAAGATAAGACAAGCAAGACTAAAAGGCTACGAAGGCGACCCCTGCACCAACTGCGGCCAATTCACTCTAGTGCGGAACGGCGTCTGCCTCAAATGCGACACCTGCGGAGAAACCAGCGGATGCTCCTAACCACCGCCCCCCTTCCCCGGTCACGCTCGGATATCCGTGCCGAGCGGGTCTGGCGCAGGGATGCTCCAAACTCCGGCCCCCTCCCCGGACTTGCTCGGATGTCCGTGCCGAGCGGGTCTGGGGAGGGTCGGGGTGGGGATCCGGTCCGGTTCCTCCCGCCGGTTCCTCCCCTTGCCCGGATGGTTCGTGCCGGGGAGGGGGAGGCTAGGTGGGGGTTCCGGATTCCCAGCCACCAATCTGAAACAAACTCGAAACTCGAAACCCGCAACTCGAAACTAATGAAGCTTAACTGCTACAACGAGAGCGATAGCCTGTACATCGAGCTGTCAGACCTGCCCAGCAGTAACTCAAACGAAGCCGCCCCCGGCATCGTGCTCGACTACGCCCAAAACGGATCACTCGTCGGAATCGACATCGATCACGCCAGTTCCAAGGTCTCCCTGCAAAGCCTGGAAACGGTCGATCTGCCAATCGGAAAGGTGAAGGTCGCCTAGCCAGATGAAAGCATCCTACGCCTCCGAAGCCGGCCATCCTCCGCATACGCGGGGCTACGAAGGCGACCCCTGCACCAACTGCGGCCAATTCGCCCTCGTAAGAAACGGAGTCTGCCCCAAATGCGATACCTGCGGAGAAACCAGCGGCTGCAGCTAACTCCGGCCCCCTCCCCGGACTTGCTCGGATGATCGTGCCGAGCGAGTCTGGGGAGGGTCGGGGTGGGGATCCGGTCCGGGTTCCTACAAGGTGGGTTCGGCCCCGCATGTTCTTGTCAGGGAGGGGTTGAGCACTCAGTCGAAGCATTGCAGCTCGCGACTTGTGATCACTTCGAGGGCGGCTGTCGCCAGCACCTTCCAGGAGCTCTAGGATCGTCTGTGAGCCAGGAGCTCAGAGCGCTTTTCCATGACTCCCGTGCTGTTGCCTTCAGCGAAGGCCAGATAGATTAACAGAGCCGGGCAAGCGCCGTCAACCAGACATGCTTAAAGTTGCGACTAGAACAGCAAGATTTCACATGTCATAATCAAACAAAGCTCCCAAAGAAGGGGCATAATAGAAACAGACGGGCTCAGCTTGCGCTAGCCCGTTGCGATTGTGTCAACTGTACCGGATTGGCGTCCGGGAACTACCACCTGATGGGCCTAGCTCTGGTTAACGAGTGTATTTAACACCTTAAATGCCGGCGTAGTCAAGGCCCTCTGAAAATTATCGTTTTTTCTGCTGATGTATCAGCTAAAAAAGAGGAGTTAGGCCTTGAAGAAAATTTGAGTCATATATATCGTGTTTTCTGCTCGACGAGCGATTTGCAAGTTTAGATGCGTATCCCGCATCTGCATTTGAGGGCATTCCGTCAGCTTCTGTGACGTACCCCACAGTCGAATTGGCTAGCGGCCGAAAATGCGCCGCCACCGTCTGGTCCGAAGAGACTAAGGTAGAGCCCTCTTTCGCTCCACTCATTCGCCAGAACTTCAATTCCGATTTTCATCCACCGAAAGGGATGCGTAACTCGGCGGTCGTACTTGTTGAGATCCAAGCGCAGACCGACGATGCACCTGGAGTGCTGCAGAAGCGGGTTATGGCGGTCACTTTCGGTTCAGCACATAGCCACTTCGCAGCACTCGCAACGCAAGAGGGATTTGGACTCTCGCTCCTTCTCAACCTCGCCGACGTAGGTGAGTTGGAGAGAGTGAAGAAGAACGTGCTTGGTAAACGCGGCAAGTCAATCGATGAGCAGTTGAATTTTAGTGGCGGTGTGCACGACTTCGCTCAGGTGCTCGATGTTTTCTCAGTCTCCAAAGTTGGAGCACGTCCAGCTCGGCTTGGTAACCGAACCGCTGAAGGTGCCGATCACTTACGCACGAGAACAAGCATGGACTTCGAATCTCTTGTTCCCTTGGGTGATCTGCTTCTCGAAGCGTTCCTCAGCAATCAGGCTCGATATCGAGACTTTGAGGAACTGGATCAACTGACGCCAGTTCGGGCACCGGCAGAAATCGAAACCATGAACTCAGGATTGCACCGAGAGTTGACGACCAACCCAGAGGTCAACGTGAGCTTTGCAAAACCACCGCTGGAAGACGGCCAGAGACTAGTGTTTCGCTATTGGCTGGGTGGGCGAAATGAGCTTGATGTGTCCGACGCTTGGACTGCCGAACACTTGCTCAAGCTTATTCAAGGGGCCTGTCGGCTGTACTCAGAGTTTGAGGCTGTGCGTGTCGCAATTCAGGAATTCGACAAGGACGCCGGAAAGTGGGTGGATGTGAAACAGCCCAAAAGCCTCAAGACCTATGTGAGCTTCGTGAGTGAGGTGAAGGCAGCCAACCTTCAACATCCACGACCATACCGCGACCTTATCTCTGAGGGGCAATATTTCACATGTCCCGCTACGATCCACTCTCGACTAATCGACCGGATGTCTTCCGTTCACTTCCAAAATTCACCGCTGCCGGCGTTTGATCACGCGCTTGATATCGATGGTCGAAAGCGTCTAAGCGAGGGTGCGTACAACGACCGAGTTAGCGTGGGGCCAAGAGTCTGTTTCGACCGCACCTCTTTAAGACTGCCGATCGGGGGTGCCGTAGTCGAGTACTGCGACATATTTGAAGATGGAGACATGCACTGTGTAAAGAGAGGAACGGACAGTGACGCTATCATAAAAGTCTGTCAACAAGCAGTCGATGCCTCCATAACAATGGAGAATTACCCTGAAGAATGGGATGCTATGGCACAGAAAGCTGGTGTTAACTACCCATTCCATCCCTCTCGAGACCGCGACAAGTTCAAGTTCATCATAAGCCTGATCGACGACGCATCCAAGCACTCGTCATCTCGCTTGAACATCAAGTCCATGCTGGCGATCGTTAGAGCCCGGGCAGAAATCACGGGGCGCGGATATGGGTTTGAAGTCCATTTCATCGATCAAGTGACCGTCTAACGAGATTGGGCCATTTCGACCAGACCTTCTCATGCGATACAGGCAATCTGGAAACTAATCTTGGACGCATTCGCCGCGCTCTGGTCGGCGCAGGCATCCGGGCGGGGAGGGCCGCTCGGATGCCTGCGGAAGCTGTGTGCGATGCATTCGGAGTGCCGATGCATATCCATATTGAGGGCCTACTTCCGGTTCCCCGTTGAACCCGGGATGATCGTCCCCGGGGGTGTGGGTGGCGCGTGCCCGCGCGGTTTTGGACGGACGACAAAACACCGCCGGCCCCGGGACGATCATCCGGGGTCTACAATCCAACATGCATCCGAGGCGCAAACCACACCGTTTGCCCGAGGAGGCGTACCACGGACCGGTGTGCGTGTCGTTCACCGCCTGCGAGGCGCACCGGAAACCGCTCTTGGCCAACGACATCATCCACGCGGCGCTGCATGAACGCCTGGCGCGAGCGGCGTCGAAACACCTCTGCACCGTCCCCATCTACACCCTCATGCCCGACCACCTACACGTCCTCGTGCTCGGAACCGACGAAACCTCACGCCCAAAAGACGCCATGGACTCGTTCAAGATGAGCTCCGGCCGCTGGTTCCGCTACAACCGACCTGATCTGAGCTTCCAACACGACTTCCACGATCACATCGTTCGCAGGCACGAAGGCTGGGCGTCAAAGGCCCGTTACATCGCCCGAAACCCTTGGCGAGCCGGCCTCGTTGGGGGCGAGCGACAATGGCCCTACACCGGCACCATCGGCTACAACCTCGATGACGTCCTAGAAGAAGCCTTTTGGCAACCGTAGACCCGGGATGATCGTCCCCGGGGTGTGCGTGGTGGGGTCCCGCAATGTTTGGTGAGACAACCCAACGCTGCTGGCCCAGGGACGATCATCCTGGGGCTACGGGATGTCGCGGCGACACAACCGTGTAAACTTCAACCATGATTGCGGGTGCGGATGCTTGTCGGGCGGGGTGGGTGGTGGTTGTGGAGGTGGAGGGGCGGGTTTGGTCTGGGTGCTACTCGACCGCCTCGGAGATTCTCGACGCCTTGCCCCACCTACAGGTACTCGCCATTGACATCCCTATCGGCATCCCCGACGCAGGCTCAAGGGATTGCGACATCGAGGCTCGCAAGCTCCTGAAACACCGACGAAACAGCGTCTTCCCAGCCCCTGTTCGCGCCACTTTCAGCGCGACGTCATACGAAAGCGCGTGTGACCTGCACCAGCAGGCGGACGGCCGCAAACTTTCGAAGCAAGCCCACGCAATCCTCCCAAAGGTCATCGAGGTAGATGACGCCATTCGCACCCACCCGAACGGAGCAGTCGTTCACGAAGTTCATCCCGAGGTGTGCTTTGCTGCCATGAACGGGATGCACCCGCTACCTGAACCTAAGAAGAGCCTCATGGGCCTCAACCAGAGACTAGCGCTCGTGAGTGCCGAGTTTGGAGAAGAGGCCTTCCTCCGAGTCAGGAAGGACCATCCGAGGCAGGTCGGCGACGACGACATCTTGGACGCCTTCGCCGCGCTCTGGTCGGCGCGCCGCATTCGGGCGGGGAGGGCCGCGCGGTTACCTGCGGAGGCTGTGTGCGATGCATTCGGAGTGCCGATGCATATCCATTATTGAGGGCCTACTTCCGGTTCCCCCGTAGACCCGGGATGATCGTCCCCGGGGTGTGCGTGGTGCGTACCTGCGCGATTTTGGACGGACGACAAAACACCGCCGGCCCCCGGGACGATCATCCAGGGTCTCAATGCAACATGCAACGTCGGCGCAAACCCTGAGACCAGATTGGATTGTCTGCGACAACGTAAGCCATAGCGGGCACTTGCGCGAGGAAAAGCAGCGAGATTAACTCTCTTCTTCCTCAGCCGCATGGATGGGCTTCATCATGGGGAAGAAGAGCACTTCCCGAATGACATCCGCTCCTGTGAGGAGCATGGCCATGCGGTCGATGCCGATGCCGCAGCCCCCCGTTGGAGGCATCCCGCATTCAAGTGCATAGATGAATTCCTCGTCCATCGGATGCGCTTCGTCGTCGCCCTTTTCACGCTCTTCGACCTGGTGCTCGAATCGTTCGCGCTGGTCGATGGGATCGTTGATCTCGCTGAAGGCATTGCAGATTTCTCGGCCGAGGACGTAGCCTTCGAAGCGGCGGGTCATACGCGGGTTGTTGGGGTCCTTCTTGGCGAGTGGGGAGGTTTCGATCGGGTAGCCGACGACGAATGTTGGCTCTTGTAACGTCGGTTCGACGAAGACTTCCAGCAGCTTTTCGATGAGGCCGCCGAGGCTGTCTTCTTCGTCCGGGTGGATGCGCTTGCCGCTAGTGGGATTGACGATCTCGCGGTGGCCGAGGGCTTGCTTCGCCTTGTCCAGCGATGAAAGATCGTCGGCCGTGAGGCCGGTATGGCGTTCGACTTCTTCGAGCAGGTTGACTCGTTTCCATGGGGACGAGAAGTCAAGGTCCCAAGCCTCGTGCGTGTCCTTCGAGTCAGGAAAATCCCCGGTGCCTACTGCATTCGGAGAGTTGTTGCCTTCGACGTGAATCACATGCATTGATCCGAAGACTTCTTGCGCGACAAAGCGGAAGCACTCCTCCACCCGCTGCATCATCGTCTCCATGTCGGCGTACGCCTCATAGAACTCCAGCATCGTGAATTCAGGGCTGTGCTTGTTGGAGACGCCCTCATTCCGAAAAACCCGCCCGATCTCGTACACCCGGGGAATGTCTCCGCAGATCAGCCGCTTGAGATAGAGCTCCAAGGAAATTCGAAGCTTCACCTCCATCTCATAGTGATTGTAGTGAGTCAAAAACGGCCGCGCCGCTGCGCCGCCCGCCTCGATCTGTAGCATTGGCGTCTCGACCTCCAAATACCCTTGCGAGTCGAAGTACCGCCGAACAGCCGCCGTGATTCGAGCTCGATCCAAGAGCATTTTTCGCGCGTCTGCATTTGCGATCAGATCAAGGTGGCGGTGTCGGTAACGCGCCTCGATGTCAGTCAGGCCATAGAAGACATGCCCATCCTTCTCCTTGCCAATCGGAATCGCATGGAGCGCCTTGCTCAGTGGGGTGAGCGTCGAGACATGGATCGACTTCTCGCCGGTCTTGGTGATGAACAGATAGCCAGTTACGCCGACGTGGTCTCCAAGGTCGAGCAAGTTGTAAAGCTCCCACCCGGTCTCGCCGAGCTCGTCCTTCTTGAAGTAGCCCTGAATCTTGCCATCGCCATCACTGATGTGCGCAAACCCAGCCTTGCCCATTAGCCGATAGGAAACCACACGTCCAGCAAATGAGATGTTCTCCCTCTCCCCTTGCGGGAGAGGGTCGGGGTGAGGAGAATCCGGGAGCCTCGCGAGGAGCCCTTTAGCCGAATCCGTGCGCTCGAATTTTTCGACCTGATAAGGATCGTGACCCAGCTCGCGCATACGCGCCAGCTTCTGCAACCGCACTTCTCGAATCGACTCTTCACTCATGAGCCTCTATTATGAGCCCGAGCCCAGCACTGAGCCCCCCTGCCCCTCCGGTGGAGAGGAGCAGGGGAGAACCGCACCTTCAAAACCCCTGCCCCTCCGGTGGAGAGGAGCAGGAGAGAGGGTCCGGATCCGCACTCATCAGCCTCCCAATATATCCCCCCGCCAACGAAGAGCCCGCTCGCAAACGTGTAACCTGAACGCATGGTCCCAAGCCTCGCCCTCATCTGCGCCCTAGTTCAAACCCCCGGCTCGCCCTACGAGTTACCGATCGGCCGACCCGGAACCTGGCTCGTCTCGGCGGGACGAATGACCGATATGGTCACATATGCGCCTTCGACTCCTGATGACGTTGCGCGAGCAGCCCGAGGAAAGAAGTTCGTCTTCCTTGGCGAAAGCCATGCAACCGTGCCCCACCAGCAAATGCAGGCCTCCATCATCGATGCGCTCGCACGCAGCGGACGGAAAGTTATTGTGGGACTCGAAATGCTGCAGCGGCCCAAGCAAGCCGTGCTGGATCAGTGGAGTAGAGGTGGCATGTCCGAGCCTGATCTTCTCCAGAAGGTGGACTGGAAGACACAATGGGGATACGACTTCTCCTTTTACCGGCCCATTTTCGACGTTGCCCAAAAGCATGCCATGCCCGTGCTGGCCCTTAACGTCCCACGCGACTGGGTAAGAACCGCCGGAAAAGGCGGACTCACTTCCCTGCCGCAAGAGGCAAAGAACCAGTTGCCAGCGGACATGGAGCTATCAAATCTTCAGCACCGCTCCGTCTTCCAAGCCCTTATCGGCGCGCATCCCGGCATGAGCGCGGCCGCTCTCGACAACATGTACTTCGCGCAGGTGCTCTGGGACGAGGGGATGGCCGACACCATCGCGAGGCACATGCAAGCGAATAGACAGGATCCGACGACCGTCTACGTGGTCGTTGCAGGATCGGGCCATGTGATGTATGGCCAAGGTATCAACTATCGCCTGCATCGTCGAGGGCTGGGCGACGGTCTTAGCGTCGTGATGCTCACATCCAAGGAGCCGCTACGCGTATCGAATGGCCTAGCCGATTACGTATACGTCTCGCCAATGGCGATGCCGGGCTCGTGATATCCTCCCACCGATAAAGGGAGGGGATTGCATGCCGTCGAGAGGACTCGAACCTCCACTTCTTGCGAAACCAGAACCTAAATCTGGCGCGTCTACCAATTTCGCCACGACGGCAGGGCTCGGAGAGTTTACTCAGCCGAGAATCGCAAGCGTGGGCGAGGGGTCCACGTTCAAACTCTCGTGACCGTCAGGCGTGCAGGCAACGATGTTCTCGATCCGTACTCCCAACTCTCCCTCGATGTAAATGCCCGGCTCAATGCTGAAGCAGTTACCGGCCTCCAGAGGATCTGAATTCCCGGCGACGATGTTCGGAGCCTCATGGATCTGAATTCCAATTCCATGCCCCAGACGGTGGAAGAAGTAGCGACCGAAGCCTGCCTCCTCGATAACGCTTCTTGCCGCTTGGTCGACGTGCTCTGCGGGAATACCGGGTCCAATTTTTGCCCGGCCTGCCATGTGCGCACGGTAAACGGTTTCATAAACTTCGTGGGCTCTTGCGCTGGCCTCACCGATCGCAGCGGTTCGAGTGATATCGCTCTTATAACCCTCGAAACTGCAGCCAAAGTCCATGATCACGATGTCTCCACGCTTGAGAGGCGTGTCGTCGCTGATATGATGCGGTTCGGCTGCGCCCTTACCCGTGGCAACAATCGCAAAGTCCGGCTGTCCGCCCAATTTGGCCATCGCGTCGAGGAGGAGCTTGGCCACATGCCGCTCGGTCATCCCTTCGCGGATACTCGGGGCAACCTCTGCGTAGGCGTCATCTGCCATGCGGGCGGCGACGCGCATGAATTCCAGCTCCTGAGGAGACTTGCGACGCATCAGCTCGCTTGTGAATGCCTCCCCGTTCCGAAAGAGAGCTGCCGGCAAAATCGCCTGAAGCTGAAGCAGGAGCCTCGCAGGCATCGTTGCGTCCACTGCGATGATGCCGGTCTCCAAGTTCCATTCCTTGGCCAACTGCTCGAACAGTGCTCCGGGATCCTCTCCGTCCTTCCAGGAGACCACGTTTTGCAGGCCGGCGCGTCGAGCTTGAGACTCGGAGAGCGCCGGACAGATCATCCTCACTTCCCCGCTCATACCGATTGCCATCGTCAAGAACCGCTCGCCCGCTCCCTCGTGAAAACCGTGGAGATAGCCCATGGTGACGGGGTCGTGGGCCAAAAAGCAGTCGATACCGTTAGCTTTCAGGTTCTCGGAAAGAGCGGCGATTCTTTGAGCGGACATCTTCAGAAGTATGAACGAGCGGTGCAAGGATGAACTTGCGGTATTTCACCAAGGTCAAGCAAAGAGGAGAAACGGGAATGCCTCAAGCTTGGAGCAAGAAGGACGAGAAGAAGTACGAGCACATCAAGGACGGCTACGAAGATCGGGGCGTGGATGAAAGCAAAGCGGAAGAAATCGCCGCGCGAAACGTGAACAAGGGCCGTCGCCTCGAAGGAAGAACCGCAAACAAGCGGACGCAAGGAACCGGAAATCCGAACAAGGCGCTCGAACAACACACCCGCGACGAACTCTACAATCTCGCGAAGGAGCGAAAGATTGCCGGAAGAAGCAAGATGAGCAAGGCTCAGCTTGAGAAGGCGCTAAAGTAGCCTCATCCTAGCGGCGCTCGCTCGCAACGGTCTGCCAACATAGAGGGGTGAGTGACTTTGAAGCTACATGGCGTTTAGTTCGAGGGCGGTTCGACGAAACCTTTACCGGATTGTCTCAAGAACAGCTCAATTGGCGCTTGCATCCCGACTCGCTGACTCTGGCGGAGATGGCAGTTCACGTCGCTGGCGTCGAAGTCTCGTTTGCGTCCCAGTTAAAGGGGCTTGAGCTTGGTGCGTACGAGGTGCGCTTAAAGGCCGCTGCGACGGACGGGGTGGTGAACGACAAGCCCTTTCCTTTCACAGCCGAGGAACTCACAGCGGAGTTTGTTGCCTCGACACTCGCTACCGGCCGTAGGTTCGCCGAGCCGATTGTCGCCAACGATACGCAGGAGCTCCGCGCGAAGCAAATCGTGAGCGCCCTCGGTCCCGTTATCGACGGAACTGGAGCTCTGGCACGGCTAGCATTTCACCCCGGATATCACCAAGGACAGGCCTATTTAATACGGACCGCGCCTGGCTTCCCGGGTGCCTAGTTCGTATGTGGCCGTTTCAAAAACGCACCGATCCCATTGATGACCTGTGGCAATGGTTCGCCCGCAACTCAAGGCGATTTGAGATGGACGAGCCTGATCAGGAGGCCTATCGACAGCTAACCGCGCAGCTTAAAGCGGTAGACCGAGGGCTCACCTATGAGATGGGTCGAGGGGAAACCTGGGAAATCATCGTGAGCGCGGACGGTGCGCCTGAACTGGTTCCGGCTGTGCAAGCAGTCGTGGCTCAAGCGTTGAAGGTGAGCGGATGGAAAGTCGTCGCTTTTCGCCAACCGAGTCCCGAACCTCCCGTGATCACGGTTTTCGAAGAAGAGCTCACCGCCGAAAACGTGTTCTTCGTGGTCGAAAGCACCCGTGAAGGCACGTCGGATCTGGTTCTCTATCTTCCCGGAATAGAGGATTTCAACTACCGGCACATGGCCCACTGCGCGATGTTGATGATGGAATCACTGATCGGAGAGTTGGCGGTGATGACGACGATTGGCGAAATCGAGTACGAATCCACGGAAGAAATGCCCCCGGAGGCTCAACCGCTCTCGATGCTGCCTTTGAGCATCTGAGCCACGTAAATCTCAAAGCGGACGCCCCGCCAACTTACCCTCGCCGGGGCCGGTCACAATGATGGCTGCAAGCCGGGTAGTTTTCACGTTGAATGGAGACGAACAGACGACGCATAGCGGTAATCATGGCCGGAGGGTCAGGCGAGCGGTTTTGGCCCCTTTCTACCCCCCAGCGGCCCAAGCAACTCCTCAAGCTAACGAGCCCGACCGACACCATGCTCCAAGAGGCCGTCTCTCGTATCGAGCCGCTCGTGGGTTCAGGCAATGTGTATGCCGCGGTTTCCACCACCATTCAAAAGCCTGTCCAGGACTCCAATGTCGTCCCCCTCGAAAATGTTTGGGCGGAGCCAACCAAGCGAAATACCCTCGGCTGCCTGTGTTGGGTTTCGGCCCAACTCTTGGCCGTCGGAGACAACGACGCAACGGTCGCGGTCTTAACGGCAGACCACCAGATCGGCAAGCCGCACCGCTTTCGGGAAACCGTTCGCGCGGCATTCGAGCTTGCGGAAGAAAAGAACGCGCTCGTCACAATCGGCATTCCGCCCGATCGGCCCGAGATCGGCTATGGCTATATCGAAGCCGACTATCAAGCTATCAGTGTCGGATCGAGCGGCCGGGAGGGCTACCGGTCGGTTAGCTTTCGGGAAAAGCCAGACGCCTTTACAGCCGCTACATTCTTAGAGGCAGGCAACTTTCTTTGGAATTCCGGCATGTTCTTCTTTCCGATCACCGCGTTTCTACGGGAACTGGAGAGCGCTCAGCCGGCAGCACGCATGACCGTTAACCTCATCGCGTCGGCCTTGGCAAAGGGGGACGCCTCCGAAGCCTCGCAGAGATTCGCTGATCTGCCATCCATATCGGTTGATTTCGCAGTCATGGAGAAGGCGGAGAACGTGTGGGTAATTCCGGCCGACTTTCCTTGGGATGACGTCGGCTCCTGGGATTCGCTAGCGCGAACCTTTACTCCAGATGCTCAAGGCAACGTGACCCAAGGCTCGGCCGCCCTCATCGACACGAGGAACAGCATCGTGGTTAACGACTCCGCTGATCTTCAGGTGGGCGTGCTCGGGCTCGAGGATGTCGTGGTAGTCGCGACGGACGGTGCCTTGCTCGTTTGTGCGAAGAGCCACGCACAGCGCGTTCGAGAAATCACTTCCGAGCTTCAGAGTCGTAGCCACCTCTGATTCGGCCTTCCTTCTTCTAGCCCCACCGCAACCCCTAGCAATTTTGCTAGGGGTTATTAGTTGTTGCGGCCGCTCTCGCACTATTCAGACCAAGCACAATTGCTAGTCTATTTACTAGCACGTATGTTTACTAGTAACAAGCGTTGCGCTACTCATCGCAACCCCTCATATTTACCAGGAATCTCCCCCTAATTTCACCAGGTTCACGGCATAAATAGCTGTGGAACAACAAGGCCATCAACCGCATAAAGGTGCGAGCCTTGATCGAGATTAGAATGAGAATTTTCCGTGCTTTGAGCGTCGCCGCGGCAGCCGCAATTGCTGCATTTTCATTTGGGGAGACCATCCTTTCTCCACTACAAGGCTTACTAGCCGGGACCCCCGACATCAAGTGGGCGAGCTATACATGGACTCCTTCAGTGGGCTACAAGGTCGCCTACCCTAAGAAGGATGCTTACTTCGTAATCCGGCTCCCCTCGGGCACGTCTTTCGCTGGTAGGACGCATATCGATATTCGTGCCACTAACAACTTGCCAAGGCCCGCGCAGATCGAAATTAACGTGAGCTCGAACAATGGACAGGGATGGCTGACTTCCCTGTTGGTTCTCGGTCCAAACGAGTCTGCGGATGTGACGATGCCGCTCTTCGAATCCGAGCAGTACGGCCTGCGAGCACTCCCCACGCCGACCGATACAGCCGCCCATCAAACCCGCTCGCTAGGCTCCATCTTCCCAAACGACATCCGCGGCCTCTACCTCTACAGCAAGGACACCCTTCCGGCAGATGTGACCTTCAAGTACATCGCGCTCGCCAATCACACGGTGCCCCTCACCGGCTTCGTTGACACCTTTGGTCAGCAGAGACTCGTCTCTTGGACCGAGAAAATCAAGTCCGTTTCGGAGATGCAGGCAAAGGTCGGCCATGAGCCGGACGGACAATATCCCTACGCCGCTGACGAATTTGGCGCAGTCGTTGGAGGGAAAAACTACGGAGCCGCCGAGCGGTTTCGCGTCGAAAAGGATGGTGACAACTGGTATCTCATCGCACCCAGTGGCAATCGCTTCTTCTCAGTCGGCATCAACGAAGTCGGCGCTCATGCTTGGACTCCAGTAAGCGGGCGCGAAGCCATGTTCACAGACTTAGCCAACCTCAAGGCGCAGTACCCAACCCACTTCACCACTCGTGAAGGCAAGCTTGGCTTTATGCCCTACGCGATTAATCTGCAACGAAAATTTGGCTCCACATGGCGAACGCAGGCCTACGACATCTTTCCGAAACGTATGCGCTCCTGGGGCTTTAATACGGTGGGAGTGAGCTCGTGGGATGCGCTGATGTCGCAGCGAGATATGCCGTCCACGTTTGGGTTCAATCTTTGGTCGCCCCATCCTAAGCTCTATGTCTCAGGAGGTCGCTCGATGTCGGACGTTTTCGATCCCGCCTTCGAGACCGCCGCGAAAGCAGACATCACGCGCAGGCTCACCGAGGTTGCGGTCAACCATTCGCAAAGCATCGGCGTGTTCATCGACAATGAGCTCCCGTGGGGCGTGGGCACGAGTGCGGACAATAACAAGCGATATGCTTTGGCGAAGGCCGCCATCAACGCGCCGGGTACTGCGGCAAACAGCAAGTTCATGGCGCAAGTGAAATTGAGGTACGGCACGATCGGCAACTTAAACGTGGCTTGGAAGAGCACTTTCTCTGGCTGGGCCGCGCTGGGGGCGGGTGCCATCAGCCTTCCCTCGCCGGGCACACCCGAGATGCAGCAAGACCTGAGTGTGTTCACAAAGAGGTTTGCCCTTCGCTACTTCCAGACCATCGACCGCCTCATCGGCGAGACCGGCTACAAAGGGCTGTACCTGGGATGCAGGTTCACAAGGCTCGAATACACGACCGAGGTTCTTTCCGCAGCCAAGGCATCGGTCGATATCCTCAGCTTCAACATCTACAGCGGATTCCCTTCACGAACGAATCCGGACCTCAAGCGAATGGATTTCCCAGTGATGATCTCCGAGTTCTGCTTCGGGGCGAGCGATCGAGGAAGAGTCGGAATGCCGCTGTATCCCACGGTCACAGAAAGCTCGCGGATCGACGCCTATCGTCGATTCTATAACGAGGCAAAGAGTTGGAAGAACCTGGTGGGAGCGCACTGGTATCGATGGGAAGATTTCCCCGTCACCGCAAAACTCGACCACGACAACATGCAGGAGGGCCTCCTCTCGATCACAGACATGACGTATTCCGAGTTCTTGGTGCAAACGCGCAAATCGACCGCTGACCACATGAACATGCTCAAGCTCGCGCCCTAACAAACTCGCAAGCTAAAAAAAGCATTGAGCAAATCGGTCTTGAGTCGCAGAAAACTGCGGCCCAGGACCTTTCTTGCATTCTGCACCTTCTCCGAACTGCCGGAAGCAAATAATTGTTGCCTCAACTAACGATGGGCACTCTTCAACCCAAGCAGCGAGCCCTGCATAAATGGAACAATCGAAAACAGCATCAAATAGCGAGATTTTCGATCCCCGGGGCCAATTCGGATCGTCAGAAGGATGAACGTGTCGCACGTCGCAATGAGGCCCAGGGTGGGAACGTAAGGATAGGTACGGAGAGTCGAACCAGTTAGGTTACGGCCTCCGGTAAGTAGGTGAAATAAACAGAATGTGGCAACGCTTTACAGAGAGAGCTAGGAAGGTCGTCTTCTACGCTCAAGAAGAGGCGCAGAAGTTCGGGGAGGGCTACGTATCCACGGAGCATCTTCTGCTGGGACTTGTTCGCGAATCGGACAGCGTAGCCGCACGCGTGCTTGAGAAGTTGGGCGTCAGCCTTAATAGAATCCGAGCCGAAGTCGAAAAGCAGCTCCCTCGCGGAGATGCTCGGCCAAGCCAGGATATGACGCTCACCCCGAGGGCCAAGCGCGTGATTGATTTGGCTTATGACGAAGCGCGCAACCTAAACAACAATTACATCGGCACGGAGCACTTGTTGCTGGGCCTCATCCGAGAGGGTGACGGCCTGGCAGGGCGTGTTCTCGCCAAACTTGGCGTTGAGCTGGAGAAGGCACGAAGAGAAGTGATGGCCCTCCAGGATAATGAGACGCAAACGAAATCGGGTGGGAGGAGCTCCAGCCCGAGTGGTGGTACCGCAGCAGCTACAAAGACGCAGACCCTAGACGAGTTCGGAAGAGACCTTACCGATCTCGCTCGAGAGGGCAAGCTCGACCCGGTTGTCGGAAGACAAAACGAAATCGAGCGGGTCATGCAAATTCTCTGCCGCCGAACCAAAAACAACCCGTGTCTGATCGGTGAGCCTGGCGTCGGAAAGACTGCCATTGCCGAGGGCTTGGCACTCCGCATAGTCAGCGGAGATATCCCGGATCTACTGCGTAACAAGAGAATTGTCGCGTTGGATCTAGCTGGACTTGTCGCAGGCACGAAATACCGCGGTGAATTCGAAGAGAGAATGAAGAAGGTGATGGAAGAGGTCCGCAAGTCCGAGGGACAAGTGGTTCTCTTCATCGACGAGCTGCATACGCTCGTTGGGGCCGGCGCTGCCGAGGGCGCGATCGACGCCTCCAACATCATGAAACCTGCCCTGGCGCGCGGCGAGCTGCAATGCATCGGCGCCACAACCCAGGACGAATTCCGCAAATATATCGAGAGGGATGCGGCGCTTGAGCGCAGGTTCCAGGCCGTCAAGGTCAAAGAGCCCAGCGAAGAAGAGGCAGTCGATATCATGAAGGGCCTCCGAGAGCGCTACGAAGCGCACCACCATGTCGAGATAACGGACGATGCCATCCAGGCAGCCGTGACCCTCAGCCAACGGTACATTTCGGACCGCAGCCTTCCCGATAAAGCTATTGACTTAGTAGATGAGGCAGCTTCGCGAGTGAGGCTGCAGCAAAGCCTTCCGCCTCTTGACGTTCGTCAAGATCGGGCGAAGCTCGTCAAGCTGAATAACGAGGTCGAGCATCTCGCGAAGCGCAATGCCGACGAGCACCAGCTCGCCAAGCTCCAGAAAGAGCGAGACGATCTGGCCGAGAGCGTTCAGGTTCGTGAAGAAGAATGGGCGGCGCTTGAAAAGCCCGAACCGATCGTCGGTGAAGCCGAGATCGCGTCCATCGTCCAGTCTTGGACTGGAATCCCGGTTACAAAGCTGGTCGAAGCGGAAAGTCAGAAGCTGCTCCGCATGGAAAGCGACCTCCATCAGCGAATCATCGGACAAGGCGACGCGGTTTCTGCCGTGTCTCGAGCGATCCGCCGTGCACGTTCTGGGTTGAAGGATCCGAAGCGGCCGATGGGCAGCTTCATCTTCCTCGGACCGACTGGCGTCGGAAAGACCGAGCTTGCGAAGGCGCTTGCGGCCTACCTGTATGAGAAGGAAAGCAACATGGTTCGGATCGACATGTCCGAATACATGGAGCGATTCGCCGTCTCGCGGCTCGTCGGTGCCCCTCCCGGATACGTGGGCTACGAAGAGGGCGGCCAGCTCACCGAAGCCGTGCGGCGCAATCCGTACAGCGTCGTGCTACTTGACGAAATCGAGAAGGCTCACCCCGAGGTGTTCAACCTCCTCCTGCAAGTCATGGAGGATGGCCAGCTCACCGATAGCCAGGGCCGGACGGTGGACTTCCGAAACACGCTGCTCATCATGACTTCGAACGTAGGCGTCAGGCCGATCGAATCGGATAAGCCACTAGGCTTCCGTGACACCCGGCAAGACTTCAACGATCCGAAGCTTTATGAGGCGATGAAGAACAAGATGGTGGACGAAATGAAGAAACTCTTCCGCCCCGAGTTCCTCAACCGTGTGGACGAAACAATCGTGTTCCACCACCTCAAGCGAGAAGAGGTTTTGCAGATCGCCGACCTGTTCCTCCGCAGAGTGAACGAGCAGGCTGCTTCACTCGGAATCAAGATCGACCTGAGCGAGGCCGTCAAGGACATCCTCGTGAAAGACGGTTACGATCCAAACCTCGGAGCCCGCCCTCTGCGACGAGCAGTTCAGCGATACATCGAAGACCCGCTCTCAGAAGAAATGCTCCTCGGCCGCTTCCACTCCGGCGACCACGTACTCGCGGATACGGAAGACGGCACCACGGTGATCTTCAAGATCATCGAGCCCGAAAAGCCCGAAGAGCCTCAAAAGGAACTCGCGAGCACCTAAGTGGCACGGGCGGCCCGCCCGTGGTTTCGATGGCGGCTCGGCCATCATCCGGAAGCCCCGAAGCAGAAATGCTTCGGGGCCTCTTAGCTGAGATAACCCGAAGCCAAGAGAGGGATGCGGGGGTTGCTTCAGTAACTAACTTGCACTTTTGCAGGCCCTTACCCAATCTATAGCGATGCCCTGAAGCCTCCACCAGTCCATTTGAAGAACGCGCGCGAATGGTGTGCGTCAGTAGACTGGGGCTTCAGTAAGCGGCAACACGCCTCTATGGCGCTGAACTGGCAACGGCCTGATACTGGTCAAACGTCAAAAGCTTTACGTGTTGGTCGGTGAACAACGTGTTGTATCGGAAGTCACGCTCGACGGTACGTAGTTTGGCCTCCTCGTCCAAGTCACCCTCGGTGACCGCTCGTCCGACACCATGCCAGGCCCCGGTAACGTCGTGCAGGAGATCGACATTTGCAGGCATCTTAAGCTGGCTTTCCGACATGCGCTCGAGCGCTAGCAGAGTGCGATACTTGTAGCTGAAGCCAGTGTGAGCGAAAAGCGAGGGACTGGCCAAGAGGCGGCCACCCCTTGAATCGTCAAGAATGTTCGTGCCGCCGTCGAGAGGACAAGCGAAAACTTTGTCATCTTTCACATGTGGCCTCAACAGGCTGTTTAGAAGCGGCAGCCCTACGATCTCTTCCTGCCACTCGGGCCATGCACTCCAAGAAGCCAAGTCTGCTTTGTCGACCGCGTCCAGGGCCAGAGGATACAGTCCGTCAGATTCCTGCATGTAAAGTGCAACCGCCAAGCCAAGTTGTCGCAAGTTTGAGGCACACGTGTTCTGCTTGGCCGAGCGCCTCCCTTGCGAGAATACTGGAAACAGCAGTGCCGCGAGCAGCGCGACAATACCTATGACAACCAAGACCTCCACAAGCGTGAAACCGAACAACCTCGATCGAGGTATCCGGAACCCCCGGGGTCCCTTCGTGTGCTGTGGACGCGTCATTTGTCGATTCAACCCCACGTGGCATTCACTCCACTGCAGGTTCCTGCTTCAATTGCATCCTAGATTTCAGGAAAAGTTGCATCTGATGCTTGACATATTGTACCGTCGGCACTAAGATGGAGAAGGCATTTGCAATTCGTTGCGATGTCTTCCGTTCCGATTATCATAAAATATCAGGAGAACTCAATGACAAAACTACTTTGAGATCGTGCTTGCCTTAGCCGCCCTCATGACCGCCGTGACAGTCTTTGCTGCCACATGGGGTCCCTACCCGACAGATTTCCCTCCCTGCGTGAAAAATCCCGGTGGGCTGTGGAACAGCAACTGGTCCAATGCACAGTGCAGAAGCGTCTGCGATACTCACTGCAGCGGGTCTGGGTCTGGCTTGTCCGATTGCTATCTGCAATGCGACCGGTACAATCCGTAAGATCCGATCATTCGCCACGTCCGTGCCCGTCTTGAAACGGGCAAGGCGTATACAAGTACAAGCCTCATGAATTTTCCATGGACTGCTGCCGTTTCCGCTCTTCTGATCTGTGGTTGCCTTTCTGCATGCAAGCCAAAAACGCAGGCAGAAAATTACAGTTACACCACCGAGGTGCAAAAGGCATCCATCATGCGCGAGGCCAACGACCGCGGTATCCCACCCGACGAATGGCTTCGCCTCGTCGACGTTTGTCACCAACTCAGTCAGCAGCACAAGGAAGCCCCGCCTGCAGACCTGTGGGAGGTCATTCTTAGAGGCGCGGCGTCGCCCCACGCGTTGCTGCGGCAAATGGCTTTTGGTGCTTTTTCAGGTGCATTGACTCCTGAGCAGCGGCAAGAAGCTAACAATATTCTGGTGAGAACGGCTACTAGCGATCCGGATTCTTCGGTCCGAACCGGTGCGTTGTTGCAACTCTATCGCTCCGACAACCCGAAGTGGCGAGACTTGGTTCGGGCCGAATTGCGAAAGCCGGGCCTTCCCGAAGCTAATCGAAAGATTTCCGAGGATATGCTCAAAGGTTTGGTCCGCAAACGACGGTCAGCGGAGACGGGCAACTAAAGCCTCAACTTGCGAGATTGGAACGAAGCTAGGATTACGACCCTTAGCCAAAAGTACAACTGTGGGCGTGGCGTTGACTTCCAGGCGCCTCCCCAAGTCAAGTTCGGCGCGGAGCGACACTGAAGAGACGTCAGCGTTATCAGCAATTCTCGCTCGGGCGACCTTTTCCGGGATGCCAACAAGGCGAGCTGCGCCGAAACACTCTTCTGACGATCCAAACTGCCTCGACTCACAGATGTCCACAAACTCCCAGAAGCGGTGCCTCTCTTCCGCTATCCTTCCTAGCCGAGCGAGAACATCCGCAAATTTGCGGTTTGGCAGTGGAAAGTTGCGATAGACCAGCTGCAACTTGTTTGAAGCGCTCACCGTCGGAGAAATGCGGCGCAAAAGGCGACGGCATGGCTGACATTCGAAATCACCAAAGAAAACGAGAATGTTTTCAGGGTGCGCAGCACCCAGAACGCTTGAGTTTGGCAGCAAAGAAGTCGTTCCAGCTTGTTTGATCAAGTTGCCTGACATTGAGCGTAGGACTGCTCGGTATTTCATAAGGCCTGAATGCAACGATAACCGCGCACGAGACCACCACCAACACGGTCCCAAGTGCCCTGTCCAAGCGAGGAGAGTTGTTGACACGGCTTGGAAGTGCGCACACTGCGACTTGCATGATCGCCAGTGCGAGCATAATTAAGAACGATCCAATGCACCAGCCGCAAAAAAAGCCGAGCCAGGCAATGGAGTAGATCTGTAACCCGGTACTGACGACCGGTAAACGCTGGCGACCTCGATCCGGCCAAGAGCATTCTCACACTGAATTGGCCGCACTTTTGTCCACGTGACCCAGGCAAGTAGTCGTTTAGGAGATCCGAACATCCAGGTTGCGTCCAGCGACGCAAACGGTGCCTCCTCGCGGCACCACCGTAGAAGGGAATCCGAGCTGCAGTCCTGCTCGACTCTCTCCAAAGCCACTTGTAAGCTGCTAACACACGCGGCACGATCCACTGCACCTTCCTTGCCGCCAAAGAGAATGCGGAGAGCATCTTGCCGTGCGCAATAGCTCGCGGGGATTTCTGGGTCGAGCTCGGTGGACGGCTCGATCTCGGCAAGCTGGGCTTCGACGATTGAAAACCGAAGGATTTCGCCCCTCGCTGCTTGGCCGCAGAGTCTCCTCGGTTGGATAATCAGGAGATGCGGAGCCCGCCCTCCTCGCCCTGAGCCTGATAGCTGTCCCAACCATTTGATAGATCGCTGCTCCATCGCAGTCGCGTAGTCGCGTTCCGATCAGAAACGCCTCCTCGAATCGACCCTGCTCAGCCAGGGCGTATGCGGCCTCGCGGATTGGACGGATCTCCGGGAGATTGGAATGAGGCGCTGGATTGGGTGCTTGCCACGGGCCTTCTACAGCGATGGAAGCCAAATCCAACCATCGATTCTCCACTGCCGCGGTTGCTGCCCGAAAATGGCGATCCTGCCTTACTGGATCGCACTTAAACGCCGAGGTGCTGGCGAGAACAGGAGGTTGGAGAATCGGAGGCGATCTGGCTGCCCAATGTCGTAGCAAAGAGCAGGAGGCGGCTTCTACCGGCGACCATCCTTCAATTTGCGCCACCGTTCGAGTGTAGCGGAATCGCCCCGCCATCGGGAAGCATGGACTGCGAGCGCAGGCAAAAACTGAACTCAGTAGTGCCAGTCGACGTTGTGGGCTTGTTTGGCGTGTGCTTCGATGAAGTCTCTTCTTGGTTCGACCTTTTCGCCCATTAGCCTGGAGAACATTTGCTCGACTTCGATCTCGTACATGGGGTCGAGCTTGATTTGTACTAGACGGCGGTTCTTGGGGTTCATGGTCGTTTCTTCTAGTTCTTCGGCATTCATTTCGCCGAGTCCCTTGAAGCGAGTGACTTGCGGGTCCTTCTTCTTCTTAAGCCCACGAATGATCTCGTCGCGCTCGGCTTCAGTCATCGCGTAGTAGCGCTCGTTGTTGCCTGCCTTCACGACGAAGAGCGGAGGTTGGGCGAGATAGACGTGGCCGTCCACTATGAGCTGTTTCATGTATCGGTAGAAGAACGTGAGGAGGAGCGTTCGGATGTGCTCGCCGTCAACGTCGGCGTCCGTCATGATGATGATCTTGTCGTAGCGCAGCTTGCTGGGGTCGAAGGTGATCTCACGCTCGCGATCCTCGCGGCTCTTTTTGCCTCGATTGCCACTACCAGCGTGCAGCGCTTCGGGCAGGGGCTCGCCGACCACCATCTCGAAATCAAGTTGATCTTCGTCGACGTCCTGGTTGATCTTGGATCGACCCATGCTCAGGTCAATTCCAACACCGAGCGCCGCGATGAGCGACTTGATTTCTTCGTTGTCGAGCGCCTTATCCAGGCGGGCTCGTTCGACGTTGAGAATCTTTCCTCGTAGAGGTAGCACGGCCTGGGTCTGCCGGTCTCGGGCACCCTTGGCTGACCCGCCCGCCGAGTCGCCTTCAACCAAGAACAGCTCGCAGTCGATGGCCTTCTTGCTGATGCAGTCGCTGAGCTTGCCAGGAAGGCCGAAGCTGTCCATCGCACTACCCCGCCGAATCTGCTCGGCGGCCTTTCTGGCCGCTTCCCTTGCCCGCTGAGCGATCACTGACTTATCGACGATGCGCTTGGCGACCGCTGGATTTTCTTCAAAGTAGGTTGTCAAACCATCGCCGACGAGCGAGTTCGTAAGACCCTGAACTTCTGGAGTTACAAGCTTGACTTTATCCTGGGAGTTGTAGGACGGGTTCTCCAGGCGCAGAGAAATGACGGCAGTAAGTCCATCCGTGATGTCATCAGCGGCAAGGTTGTTGTCCTTCTCTTTCAGGAAGCCCATGCGGCGTGCGTAAGCATTGACCACTCGGGTCAGTGCGGCACTGAAACCGGAGACGTGGGTGCCGCCGTCGGGATTGTGAATATTGTTGGAAAATGCGAGCAGGGTCTCGTTGTAGCCGTCGTGATACTGGAGGGCGACCTCGACTTGCGTGTGTTCCTTTATGCGGCGGAAGAAGATGACCGGGTGAATGACATCTTTGCCCTGGTTCAGGTCCTCGACAAGCTGCGGAATGCCGCGCTGATAGTAGAAAACTTCGTTCTGCTCCGAATCCTGAAGGTCGATGTATTCGAAACGAACGACCGGGTTCAGATAGGCCAGCTCCTTCATCCGAGTCTTGACGATGTGGATGTCGTACTCCACCTCATTCATGATTTCGGGGTCGGCGAACCAGTGCTGAGTCGTGCCCGTTTCTGCGGTTTCGGACTCTCCTAGCTCGTGAATCGTGCCTTGGGGAATACCTTTCTCGAAACGCTGTTTGTAGATTTTGCCGTTACGCCGAACCGTCGTCTCCATCCAAGCAGAGAGCGCGTTGGTACATGAAACTCCTACTCCGTGCAACCCACCTGCCGTCTTGTAGCCACTGGACTCGCCCCCGAATTTGCCGCCCGCGTGCAAAACGGTCATGACGACCTGCAGTGCCGAGACGCCCATTTTGGGGTGGATGTCCACGGGGATGCCGCGTCCGTTGTCTCTCACGCTGAGGGAATTGTCTTCATAACGCGTGACGGTAATGGACGTGCAGTACCCTGCCAAAGCCTCATCCACAGAGTTGTCCAAGACCTCCTTGAACATCTGGTGAAGACCGCGCTTCCCGTTGTCGCCGACATACATGCCGGGACGCTTTCGGACGGCCTCGAGGCCCTCGAGCACTTGTATTTGGTTCGCGTTGTAATCGCCCTCGACCTTGCTCGTAAGGGCTTCGATAGCCTCTAACTGGTCGTCGGCGCTTGGGATATTCTCGTCGGACATAAGGTTATTAAGGGAGGAGCGAAATCGGTCCAGAATGGGCGATTTTGAATCTGAATTCTACCTCATATCCATACGTTCCAGGGGGCCGATAAGGTTCAGATCAGCGCCTTGATCGCCACTTGCCGTAGCGGATCGCCAGGCATCCCGCCGCAATCGTCCAGATAAGCGATGTCGTGAATGTTTGTCCACCGCAATCTCCCCGCCAGGGGCTAACGTACCAGGTTGGGTGGGTGGTAGCGAGGACGGTTAAAGAGACTGCAAGCGGAATGTTTGGAGTCCTTCTTAGCCAGACGAAGGCGGCAAGCATAACGCAGATCGCCCAAAGGACTCGCGAACTGAGAAGCGCGTGAAGAATAATCGCCTGTTCGCCACCGTTGGCGGCCGAGCACGCGTGTGCGCTGGAGCCTAGGAGCACCATTCCGGCCAGGATAATCCCGCGAAAGCGATCTACAGCCATTCGTGTTGAGCGTTAACTTTCCCCGTCCTCATAATGCTTCATGAGTTATTGCGAGTATGTTCGCCGGCCGGATGCCAAGGTCGTTCACCTTGCGTACCACGACACCGAATATGGCTTCCCTTCCGCCGACGAAAGCGTGCTGTTTGAAAGGCTCGTGCTTGAGATCAATCAGGCCGGCTTGTCCTGGGAGACAATTCTCAACAAGCGAGCCAGCTTCCGTCGCGCGTATAGAGAATTCGATGTCAATGCAGTCGCTGTTTTTGGAGAATCGGACGTGGAGCGACTGCTTCAGGACGTGGGCATCATCCGCAATCGGTTGAAGGTCAATGCGGCGATTGTGAACGCGCAAAGGGTGCTTCAACTCAGAGAGTCCCACGGCGGATTTGCCAACTGGCTGGAAGCCCAGCACCCGCTCGAGAAGGGGGAGTGGGTCAAGCTGTTCAAGAAGAACTTCAAGTTCGTCGGCGCGGAGATTGTCGGTGAGTTCTTGATGAGCTTGGGGTACCTAGCGGGTGCCCATGAGGCAGGTTGCCCAAAATTTGATGAAATTGCGAGGCTGAATCCCGCTTGGATGGCTAAGCCTCTTCCAGCAGTCTCGCTATGCGGAGGCACGCAGTAGGATCCTTCAAGCGTGAGCTTGCGATGCTGTTGCCTCAGGCATCCTGTCCTACGCAGGGAGATTGGATTCGTGGACCTGGCCCCTCATCTTCAACCGGTCATGCCCAACGTTATCGATCGACGTCGATTCCGCTAAGATAGTGACGATGCGACTCTCGCACTTAAGCCCCTTCTTCGTCCTTCTCGCGCTCGGCTGCGCCGGCCGCACCGATCCCACCGCAGACGAGATAAGTTTGCTTCTGAGCGAGCCCTCGGGCGCGAGTAATGTGAACCTGACGCGGTTCGATTCCGCAAACGATTGGCAGCGCACCAGGGCAAGCACCGGTTTGATGGTGAGCGCCACCCAAACTCCGGGACCGGTCGGGCTGTCTACGCGGCTTGTGCGCTCCGCGGTCGCGACCGCGACGGTGGGAACCGAATACAGCTTGAATTTCGGCGATACAAATTACGTCGAGATTTCGGAGTCTTCCACGACCGGGACGCGCATCTGGCGATCCGAAGCGGGCTCCTTACTGCTGCTAAAGGACGATGCGAGGATCTCTGAATTTCGGTTGACGAATGTCAGGATGGCCCCTTTTTCAGGACCGGCCACCGGCAAATTTAAGATCGAAGGCAAAATGATCATCCGGTTCTGAAAAACAAACGGGCCGGTGCAATGCGACCGGCCCCAGAACCTTATCGAACTAGCTTCTCCCTCACGCTCGGGGCAAGCTCCTTTTTTCTTCACCTCGGTGTCTCTTTGGCGATTTGGGCAGCTATCGCTCTCCCACCGGCAAGCCCGGCAACAGCCTGTTCGAGATCGCATTGAGATCAGAATCCAGTCACTTGCCCTTTGAACAGGTGCTCTCCATAGAGTCGAGCTTGTTCATTCAGGTCAAATCGAGAATCGAATAAGGGTCTTTCAATCGCTACGCAGCGATCGCAAGACACCCTCTCAAACTACCACTATTAAGACATCATGCCTTATGCCAATTTGCGACAAGAAGCGCAAATATTAAAGGTCTAAATTCTGCCCATTCTCTGCCAAAATGGCGTGCTTTTGAAGAAACGCGACGAGCTCGGCAAGGTACCTGGTGGGCTGCTCCCATCGATACTCCGAGTGTCCGTAGCCTTCGAACCAGACGATCTCGGTGGGTCCCACACACGCCTTGAAATTGCGCTCCGCCTCGGCAGGCAACGCTAGGGTGTCTTTCGTTCCGTGGAAATGCAGGATCGGTTTGGGTCCAATTTTCTGGAGTGCGGTGGCGATGTCGATGCTGAACGGAGAGAAGCCTGCCATCGGAGCAGCCAAGTAGACGGTGGGAGCCAGCAAGTACATGAGCGTCCGTCCGCCGAGAAAGCGCCACCAGCCGAGAATCGCGCTCGTCAACCGCGAATAGCCACTGTCCATCACGAGCAGATCAGCAAGTTCAGGCTCTTCGGAAAGTGCCAGCGCGGACGCGGCGGAGCCCATGCTGCTGCCCACGACCACCACTGGGAGCCCACCCGCCCTTTGCCGAACGTAACGGAGCGCTGCCTTCACGTCTTCGCGCTCCTGGTAGCCGAGCGTGCACTTCTTACCGCCGCTTCGTCCGTGACTGCGAAGGTCGATCAGGAGGCTCGAGGCACCGTGCTGCCAGAGCTGGTACGCGACTGGAGTGAGCTCGGCGCGGTTCATCAGATATCCGTGCACGAAGACCACGACGGCGGTTTGCTCCTCTGCTTGGACCCACCAGCCGCCTAGCCGGTGCGTCGGTGTTTCGATGACCACATCTTCCTGAGGCGCTCCCATGAGGCCTGGGGAGATAAAAACCGGCGTTCGGATGGGATGCAGGCTGAACCACGCGATGCCGAAGACGATCAACAAGTAGAGAATTAGGATTGCGAAAATCAAGGTGAGCATGGCCTGCCTTCATTAACTCCACACCTGCGGGACACGTTGCGCAGGGGACCGTTTGCGTTTTTCCCTCCAAATAGCGAAAAATGAACCGGCAGTTCGACCATGTACGCGCTCAACTTCTATTCCGACCTTTACGGCGACATTCTCAAGAACAACCGCAAGACGGTGAGTATCCGGCTGGGAGACAAGTCAGACAAATATCAAACCGGCATGATCGTGTGGATCACCGTCGGCCCCCGGTTCGGCAAACGGCAGAAACTCTTCTCGGCGATCCTCGATCGGGTGGAAGTGAAGACGATCGGCGAACTCTCCCCCCGGGATATCGAGCGGGAGAATCCAGAGTTTCGCACGGGGGATGATGTGATTAATATCCTGAGCCGTATTTACGGCGACTTCGTAACGCCCGAGCACCGCGTGACCGTCATCTATTTCTCTCGCGTCGACGAATACTGAGCGATTCCATGCAACGATCCGGCTACCCGTCTAATGGAATGAATTGTTCGTGGGGGCCCGTTTGCATGCCGGTCCTGCCCAGGTTGAGAACGACCCTCAAGGCGGCGGTGCACCCGTGACTCGTATACAGTCAAGCAGCGGGAAACGTGGAATAGTGGCTATGGACACGTCACCTTCTGTCTCGTTGAACCTGCCGCAACCCGACTGCGATACTGGAGGAGTGGCTGCCTTTGACAAGGGAATCGTTCAGCGCGTTCTCTCGGGCGGAGTACGAGCGGCGCCGGTTGTGGACCTTGTTGCGATTGGGTTTTCACGGCGCGAAGAAGACGTGCCGCTGGCGGAGGGATCGAGCAGGAAGTTGCTGCAGCGATTTCAGAGCCTGCGAGGACTGAGTGAGGCGAGTCGCAGCGATCTGCAAGCGACGACAGGACTCGACGATTTCGAGGTCCTGCGCAGCCAGTGCCTCCTTGAACTCGGTCGACGGATGGCGAACGCGGCTCAAGGGCCCAAGGAGACGATCGACTCTGCCGACGACGTGATGGCGCATATGGATTATCTTCGCTATGAGAAGCGCGAGCATTTCGTCACGCTTCTGCTCGATGCCAAAAACAACATCATCCGAACGGCCACCGTGCACGTAGGGACGCTCACGTCCAGTATCGTAGGCGCCCGCGAAGTGTTCCGAGAGGCGGTGCGTGACGGCGCGGCCTCGATCATTCTCGTTCACAACCACCCGAGTGGCGATCCAACACCAAGCCCGGAGGATCATCAAGTGACGGATCACTTGGTCAAGGTAGGCGATATGCTGGACATACCCGTCATCGACCACATCGTAATCGGTGAGAGAAGCTATCGCAGCTTTGCCCAACTCGGGCTGATTCGAAGCAGGAGAACCTGACCATTGGAAAATTGGGACAGCATCGTTAATGATTTGAGGGGTCGCGCCCAGGGAATGCACGAGGCTCGAGAAGCGGCGCTTATCGAGACGCGCAAGCTGGTGCAGCTTTCGGCAAAGTCGATTCGCCACGTCCATCGGCACCAGTTTGAGGAGGCAGAGCAGTTTTTAGAGGAAGCGAAGGCGACTGCCCGACGCGCCCGAGCCGCGCTGCTTCCCTTCCCCGAGCTCAATCCCGCGTACCTGCACGATTCGGAGAAGGAGATGGTCGAAGCGGCCGCAGTCGTAGCCATCGTTCAGGGTCGGCCCTATCCGAGTCCAGACGAGTTGGGGACGTACGTGATGAGCTATCTGAACGGGATGGGTGAGGCGGCAAGTGAGGTTCGGCGCTTTGCCTTAGACGAGATGAGGAGAGGGCACCATGAGGCGGCGGAGAAGATTCTCGTTCAAATGGAGACCATTTACGAAGACCTCATCACGTTCGACTTCGCCGACTCCATGACGGGTGGCCTGCGAAGAACGTGCGACGCCTTGAGGGCGGTGATCGAGCGGACCCGCAGCGATTTGACGGCGACCGTAACGCAACAGGAGTTAGTGCGCGAATTGCGCGCGGTTCGCGAGCGCCTTGTTTAGGTAGGGGCTCAATAATTCCGTTGAAGCAATCCGCATGTTGCGGTAACGTACGTGCGGCTGAGAGCGTTCACAAATGCTTCAGCCTTACTAAGGAGCTTTTTATGAATTATCGTAAATTCGCTGTGCTTCTGTCTCTTTTCGCGCTTGCCCTTGCTGGGTGCGGAGGTGACGGTGGCTCAACCGATAACGGCAACACGCGTCGAATCACTTCAAGTGGTGGAAATTTTGCCTTCCAGAACGGATCGGTGAACTTGCTCGTTCCCACCGACTCAATCAACCAGCCTGCCGATGTCACAGTCGAGCCGCAGAGCACTTTTCCCATCGAGCCGCGTGTGATTGCAGGCACCGCCTTCCGTGCTAGCTCGCCGAGCCCGGTGACGTTTGACCCAGAAGATCCCGCGATTATCCGGATCAAGTATCCAGAGTTGATCGGTGCCGACCCCACCTCCTATGCGATCTACCGCGTGGAAGGCGACTTCTGGGCTCGAATGTCGATGGGATCCGTCAACACCTCGCAGCGATACGTCGAAGCGGAAATCGACGGAATCGGCACTTTTGCAATCCTTGCGGGCGTTCCGGGAACGACCTTCAAGACAGTTCTCGGCCCCGGCCAAGAGACTGGCGCAGTTCTCGCTCCAGACAACATTGCCAAAGGCACTGCTCGCGTGACCGTTCCTCTGAATCCGACGGAATTGCTCGTAGAGATCGACTCCACTGGACTTCAGAACGTCGTGGCTGCTCACATTCATGTGGCCGGCTTGGGAGAGGCTGGACCCGTTCGCGCCACCTTGTTCAGCGGCGCAGTGCTTACGGATCGATGGTCCAACGATTACAACGTGACGGTCGATGAGTCCCGGCTTTCCGGAATAACGATGGCGGAGCTGATCCAAGCGATCGAGGATGGCAACGCATACATCAACATTCATACGACGACCAACCCAGCGGGCGCTATCCGCGGGCAACTCGGCGAGAACCTCATGCTTTCTGCGCTCCTCTCGGGCAGCAGCGAGGTTCCACCCAACAGCTCGACGGCGGCTGGCAGGGGGTCGGTCACGTTCAATCGGGATATGAGTTCATTCTCAGTCCTTATCGACACGACCAATCTCAATAACGTCACCGCAGCTCACATTCACAATGGAGTTCCCGGCGAAGCGGGCCCCGTCAACTTCCCGCTCTTTAGCGGAACGGGTTGGACGGCCCACTTCATGATAACCATGACGGATGCGAACTTCACGCCAAGTCCCGGTCTCGCGACCTTCGCCGACGCAGTGAACGCACTGCTGAGCGGAGACATGTACTTCAACGTACACACGACTGCATTCCCCATTGGAGAAATCCGCGGCCAGCTCGTGGCGCACATGCCTTAAAGTTCTAAGGACGCTCAATACCAGCCCTCATCTCTGTGTTAGAAGCAGGGATGGGGGCGGTTTTTTGAGGGATGAAGGGTGATTCGGATGAGGGGGAGAGCTAGCTGTCGCGGCCGACGGGGGGTCTTGCTCCGAAGAGGCTTGCGTTGACTTCGGAGAACAGTTGAGCATTGAATTCCTCGAGAAGCCGAATTGCGTCGCTTTCAAAATGCGCACTTCCGGAAATCTCGCCTTGCCAGATTGATTCCAGAACCCAAGGCGGAACTGGCATAAAGACGATTCGCTCTGGGGCTTCAACGCTGACGGTCAGTACGATCGGCGAGCCTTGAGGATCGGGATAAATGAACTCGAAGTGAACCGTTCGAGGATCGTACCGAGTCATGCCCATTTGAGGAGGTTTGCCCTTCGAGCGAGCCTCCCGGAGTCGCTCCTCCGAGAACGAAGCGTTGACCGGCGAGCGGCCCGCCTGCAGATCGGCCAGAATCGCGAGCCGTGTGGACGCTGCGAACTGATTGAGAATCATGGCTGCGCCAACCAGCGCCTTAGCTGCTGGAGCAGCGGCTTCGAGCGCCTCAGGTTGCCAAGCAGAGTGGGCCTTTCTCGGGGCTCGAGCATCATCCGTATCGGCTTGCCATCCGCTGTTCCCTCGATGCTGACCCATCGGCCGAGGCCAAGAAGCGTGTGCACGTTGGCGCGGAATCGAATTCGAAGCACCTGAGACTTCATCAGTTCGATCGTCTTTGTTTCGGATACAAATTCGAGCCGATCCGGGTGGACGAATAGAAAGCCGACCTCTTCATGAGGGTCCAGTAGGCTCGAATACCGAGGAGTTGCCACGCCTACGAAGGGCTCGGCTTTGACCGAGATTGCCCGTGCCTCTAAGATGCGCGCTAGTTGAAGGCGCATCTTACGGTTCTCGAAGAGGCCCCAGAGATTCACGGCGAGCCAGCCAAGCACGGTTGCGGCGATCAACAACCACAATCCGGGCCCCACGATCTCTCCCTTATCGACCATCCAAGTAATCCCCGTGATGGCGAGCGGGAGCCAAACGAGCATTGGAATGAGATTCCCTAGCCACTTTCTTCGGCCGGTCCACACTGTCGGGGTCACACGCGCATCATACCGGGCTCAAACGCGCTCGCGACAGCCATTCGAACTCCATAATGGGGGAAGGTGTTTCGCCCTCAATTCAATGTGGTTTCTGGCGTCCTCGCCGCGCTGTGCCTGCTTGCGCTCATCGCCAACGTTCTGAGGCCCTTGTTACCGCCTGCCGCAACCAACAAGCTCAATTTCTCGGACGAGGACTTCCTTCGGCGAGCGGCCCACCAAGCGATCGATTGGCAGGAGCTCACCCCTGAAGCAGTGCGGAAAGCGAAGGCGGACCGCAAGCCGATCTTGCTGGTGATCGGCATCGTTTCGAGTGGGTTGGGGCAACTGATGGATGAGACTTCGTTCAAAGATGCGGATGTTGCGCGCTATCTCAATCGAAACTTCGTGCCGATCCGAGTCGACGGATTGCAGCACCCAGAATGGGTCAACGCCTTCTTTCCGATCTCGCGGCTCAAACTAGAGTTTCTTCCCGGCACTCAGATGTGGGCCCTCCATCCGAACGGGGAAATTGTAGGCTTCATCGGTCGCACGCGCGTCGATGAGAGTTTTGACCCTTCCGCCCTCTACGCGAAGCTGATCGAAGTCAATCGCAAGTGGCTGCGGATCAAGGCGGGTAACGAGCAGCCCACGGCAAATTTGATTCAGCGCAACGACATCGCGGTCCTGTCCTCGCAGGAGGGCTCCGTGATCTCTCCATTCGAACAGTTTCGGGCAACCCTTCACGATGCGATTGATCCGGCAAAAGGGGGTCTGCCTCGGGACGGTATTCAGCAGCTATTCCCAAATGCCTGGCGCTACATGTGCCTGACTGGGGACCTTCCTGCCTTGGGCGAGTCCCTGAATCCGCTCGTCATGTCACCGATGATGGACCTGATCGATGGCGGGTTCTTCCGGGTGAGTACCTCTCTGAATTATCAGCAAGTCGAATTCAACAAGGTCGCTACGGAGCAAGCCGAAATGCTCTTGGTGCTGGCGCTGGCCTGGGGGCTTACCGGGGACGACCTTTACAAATTTGCCGCAGAAAACACTTACTGGACGCTTAATGAAACCATGCGTGCCGGCGATTGGATTGCGGCCTTTCAAACCGAGAACTCGCCGGAGAAACCGCGTAGCGCGCGCTACAGCTTTTCGGTGGCAACGCTCCGCAGGACCCTTACTGGCGCCCAACGCTCGTGGGCTGCTAAGAAGCTGGGCCTGGACGTGCTACAAAACCGCCAAATGATCCCCTACCTGGCGCTGCGCCAGGCGATAGCCGAACCGGAGTTACCGAAAGTTCTGCGGAAGCTACGGGAGGCAAGCTCCGGGCAGGCAAGCTTGAGCGGCATCGGGTTCCTTGAGGTCGAGGCGACCGTGGCAGCCCGAATGGTGGAAGCCTCCCGCATCATGGGCAACCGGGAATGGGAAGAGGAGTCACTTAAGCGTTTCTCCGTGCTCGATCGGTTTATTGGCCCTAAAGGGCTGATCCGCCGCTTGGGGAAAGGAACGTCCGAGCCGGGATATCTGGGAGACTACATCGCCTTTGCGGATGCAAAGTTACAGGACTATCTGGCAACGGGCAGAGTCGTTTCGCTGGAGCAGGGCATGCGGTTTCTAACCGTCATTCCCAGGAGATTCGCGGGTCAGCGAACGGGCGAATACCGGCTGACCGAACAGCCATTGCTTTTCCCCAACACGAACTTGCCGGAGATTTCAGACAATTTTCGCGAGTCCTGTTCGGCCCGGCTGCTAAGACTATTTCTGGCTTACGGGCGGCTCTTCGAGGATAGGGCTGAAGGAAGGTCGATGATGAGCTGGGCCGCGCAGATTTCCAATCGGTTTGCCCTCATTGCCGGAGAGGGCGGACCGTCGGTGGGAGGGTTCTTTTGTGCCTCCGCAGAATTGGTGGACGGAACCTATGCGATCTGCGTTGGGCCTGAGGCACAGGAACTTTCGAGCTCTCTCGTTCGCACCGTTCCGACTCGCTTCGTTGCTGCGGCAGTTGGTCCCATTCGTGTGGACCTTCAGGACCGACCTCCCGGGGTTTACATCGTCGACGAAGGGGTGACGGGACCCTTTAGCCTTCAGGAGGCAATGCAGCGCCTCCCAGTCAGGCTGAGTCTGCCAGCCGCGCCATAGGTCATAATCTCCCTCGGAGAGGTCGCATAGTGGTCTAGTGCGCCGCACTCGAAATGCGGTAAGGGGCAACTCTTCGAGGGTTCGAATCCCTCCCTCTCCGTAGCAACATAGACCACGAAAAGCACAATGGGCTCCCATCGCGGGAGCCCTTATGCCTTTGGAGGGCCGTCTAGTCGGAGGGCTAGCTCGGCAATTTTATCGTTCGTCGACCAAACGATGCGGGCAATGTAATTGCGCTGCGGGGTCGAGAGGCGGTAGGTGAGCAGCTTGTCGGTGCCATAGCTCTCTTCTCCCAAGAAGGTCATTGCATCGATCGCCTTTAATCCGCCATAGGCTCCGGGGCCCATGCGTCCTCTGTCGGTCTTCATCGGCGCGATGACTTCCGGCTCCATCATCTGCTCGTCTGGGGTGTTGGCTGCCAGCTTTGCGAGCGCTGCCTTCACTTTCTCGGTTCGATCCTTCTTCGTATCGGGCTGCTCCGCCGGGACGGTCATCTTGAGCGTAGGGTCGAGGCTTTCTGCGATTTGGGTCGCCATTTGCTGTCCGTTTATCGCATAGACGTTGGCCATCAGGATGATGCTCAGACTTGCGGAGGGGTAGTGGTAGTAGCCAGCGCTGTAGCCGGCAGAATTGCCATGATGTCCCACCAGCGGTTTAGCGCCCAACGAATTCAAAAAGGTACCAAATCCGTAGTTCCGAGTGCGCCCGTTCTTCAACTTTCCGGGCGCGATCATCATCTGGTACGAAGCAGGCTTCAGGATTTTTCCACCTATTAGGGCGGCATCCCATTTCGCCATGTCCTTCACGTTGCTGAGGATTGCGCCGTCGGCGATGATGCTGAGCATCGAGAAGCGGCTGCGATACTGTTTGCCGCCAGCGTTCATGTATCCGTGGGCGCGATTCTTGATGATAGCGTCTGGGTCGAGAATAGTCGTGCTCGTCATGCCTAGCGGCTTGAAAACGCGCTCAGTGATGAGGTCGTTGTAGGACTTGCCGCTTACCTTTTCCAGTACGAGGCCGAGGAGCGCGAAATTTGTGTTGCTATAGGCGAAAGTGATGCCAGGTTCGAAGTCGAGGGTGAGAGGCTTCACCTTTTCGAGGAATGTCTTCTGTTCGAATTCTTCGGTTAGCATGAGCCCTGGGATGACGACGTACTCTTTTAGGCCGCTGGTGTGGTTGAGCAGGTGGCGGAGCGTGAGGGGCTTCCACAGGTCGGGTGAACCTTCAATGTATTTTGTGACGCTGTCGTCGAGACTGAGCTTGCCCTCCTCCATCATTTGAAGGATCAGGGCCGCGGTGAACTGTTTGGTAATCGAGCCGATTTCGAAGATGTTGTCCTCGTTCATCGGAACGTCGAGCTCCAGGTCGGCTTTGCCGTAGGCACCGGTTCGGATGACCTTGCCGTCCTTTACGACCGCCAGCGTTAGGCCGGGGACGTTTTGGCGGGTCATCTCAGATTTGATAAAGTCGTCGAGCTGGTCAGCCTGAGCGGAAACGGCGAGCGCTGCAAGCGCAGCCACATAAAGAGTCCTCACGGGAGGAGTTTACGTAGCGGCGTCGGTGTTGCGTTCCCATCTTCCCGTTCCCACGCTATGGGGGGGGGTGAAGGGGCATCCTACCTCTTGTGGGGAGGTATGCGATTCGTGATTTGGTTTGTTCACGTTTATGTAGGGTTCTAGTCGGTGTTTTGTCAACCAATAACCGACAACGTTTTCACAATCTTTGGAAAGTTGTTTCTGGCTTGAGGCCGCCGCTTCTGTCTTGGGAGGGTGCCTGATACCGGTTCTCGCTCGCTGGAAGCTCACATCCGGAACCCCCACCTAGCCTCCCCCTCGCGCTGGAGCGGCAAGGGGGGGAACTGGACGGTCTGTGGACATGGCTTGTGGGATTGAGGCTTCGTAGGATTCTTTCAGTTCTGCAGTCGTCCAATTTTGCTGGTTGTCACCTACTTGGATGGACAGGCCCTGGTTGCTGCCTGCGCTACCCACGGGCAGGAATCCGAGGCCGACTTGCTCGGTGAGCTTTTGGAGTTCGGCGGGGGTGGTGCTGGAGACGATTACTCGGCCTGGGTTTTCGCCGAAGAGGACACTTTCGATTCGCTTGCCTCCCCCGCACGCAGGGATTTGGATGGTTGCTCCGCCGCATTCCAGAGCGATTTCGGCGGCCGCCACGGCCATGCCGCCATCGCTGATGTCGTGGGCCGAAAGGATGAGGGCCTGCTCGGCAGCTTGGGCCAGCAGCTCGCAGAGAGCTTTTTCCTGGGGGACGTTGGGGGCTTCGGGGTAGCCGTCTTCCGTGCCGTGCACGGCGGATAGAAATGAGCTTGCGCCAAGGCCCTGGTGTTCGTCAGTGGTGCCAGGGGTGAAGAGGAGGTAGAGGTCGGCTGCCTCGCGGGGAGCAAGTCCGATTCGCTGGGTGGCATCTTCGAGGATGCCGAGCATTCCGATCAGCGGCGTCGGCAGCACCTCGCCAAGCTCGCTCTGATTGTAAAAGCTCACGTTTCCGCTAATAACGGGCGTTCCCATGCCTTCCGCCGCATCGGCAATACCTTTCACAGCGTGGTCGAACTGCCAATACACGTGGGGCTCTTGCGGGTTGCCGAAGTTGAGGCCGTCCGTTACGGCTACAGGTCTCGCGCCGGTGCAGGCAACGTTTCTGGCTGCTTCTACTACAGCAAGGGTGCCGCCGCGGTAGGGGTGGAGGTAGGTGTAGAGGCCGTTGCCGTCGATCTTGAGGGCCAAGCCCTTTTTCGTGCCTCTCGGTGCAATGACGGCGGCATCTGCGGCTCCGGCAGCAAGGGTGGTCTGGGTTTGAACCTGCTGGTCGTATTGCTCATATACCCACCGCTTGCTGGCAATGTTCGGCTCGGCCAGGAGCGTGAGGAGCGCCTGATGGAGATCAGTTTCGGGGAGGGCGCGGGGGTCGAAGTTGGCGGCTTGCTTATAATAAAGCGGTTCTTCGATGGTTGACTTGTAGACAGGGCAATGGTCAGTAAGGAGCTTTGGATCGACTTGCGCTTCGATTTTGCCGTGCCGCAGCACGGTGACGATGCCATTGTCGGTCACGTGGCCAATGACGACCGCCTTGAGACCCCACTTGTGAAAGACGTCGAGCACTTCGTGCTCTCTTCCCTTCTCCGCAACGGCGAGCATCCGCTCCTGGCTCTCGCTCAGCATCAGCTCATATCCCGTCATATCCTGCTCGCGCATGGGGACCAGGTCGAGATCGACATCCATTCCGACATCGCCTTTACTGGACATCTCGATCGTCGAGCAAGTAATGCCGGCTGCGCCCATGTCCTGAATCGCCACAATCGCGCCGGTTCGGAGAGCTTCTAGGGTTGCTTCGATAAGCAGCTTTTCGGCAAATGGATCTCCGATCTGGACGTTTGGCCTCTTGGATTCGCTGTCTTCATCCAGGACGTCGCTGGCAAAGGTCGCTCCATGAATCCCGTCGCGCCCCGTAGCGGAACCCAAGTAAATCACGGGATTGCCGGTGCCAGTGGCACCGGCGGTGGTGACTTCGTCGAGACGGAGCATGCCGACGCACATTGCGTTAACGAGGGGGTTGCCGCTGTAGCGTTCATGGAAGCCGACTTCCCCGCCAACGGTAGGAACGCCGACACAGTTTCCGTAGCCCCCGATTCCTTCGACGACGTGCTCGAAGAGGTAACGATTTCTGGTGAGAGCGTCATCTCCCACCGGGCTTATGGGCCCAAATCGGAGGGAGTTTAGGCAAGCGATTGGGCGCGCGCCCATGGTCAAGATATCTCGAATTATCCCCCCAACTCCCGTTGCGGCACCCTGATAAGGTTCGACGGCGGAGGGGTGATTATGAGATTCAACCTTCATCGTCACGCCCCAGCCATCGCCGATATCGACGATGCCGGCATTCTCCAATCCATCGCCTTCCATCGCCTCTTTATATCGCTTGAAGTAGCCCAGGACGGGCCGCGAGTACTTGTAGCCGCAGTGCTCGCTCCACATCACGGCGAACATTCCCAACTCGGTGTAGGAGGGCTCTCGACCCATCAGTTCGAGGATGAGCCGATACTCGTCGGGGCTCACGCCCATGGTTGTGTAGACTTCCGGCGTGATGAGGGTCATCTGGCAAATTATAGCTTTTCGGGGTCGCTGATGAAGTGGGCCGCCGCGGGTTTCCTTTTGTTGCTCATCGCCACCTTTCTCTGGCTGGGAAGCGCCCCGGTGCTGGAACTTTCAGGTAAATGGGTGGGCACCCGGCCGATCGAAGCCGTGCCCGGGGCCGATGCCTCGATCGCCAAGACCCTCTCGAAAGTCAGCCTGCACATCTCCGCAAACCGAAAGTTTGCCCTTTTTGAAAGAGGGCTTCCCAAGACGGGCCGCGTGCAGTACTCGCGAGACTCGGCCGTTCTGGAAATCATAGAGTTAGCAGGTAAGCCGCTCGATCGCCAGCCGCCCGAGGTCCGCTCGGAATACGGTCCGATCGAACTCACGTTGCAGGAGAACGGCACTCTCCTCTATCACGATCCCAAGCTAGACGAACCACCTTTGTTTCTCAAAAAAGTCTAAGAATGATCAAATTTTACGTAGACAAAGGAAAGAGGCGCGGCTAAAGAAGACTGTTGATTGCCGCTTTTCAAGCAAAAGCAACCTGTTGGCGGGTTAGATCAGGAACCGCGCATGGGCGCGTCACGTAGTATCGCCCGGTATCGCTGCGCTTGCACTTCAATTCTTTGCCATGAACCCAGGATCACAAGGTGAACAAAACGTCCCACGATCCGTCAGCGCACAGCATATTTCAGACGATATGAGCTTAAACCTGCCCTTTAGAGAAGAATTAGAAATCATGGACCCGTTGCGGCCAACGCAAAATGGGTTTGAAATGGTGGATCTGTCGGATCGAAAACTCGATCATGACGCGATGATCCTCGCACCGGGCGAGTTTGCGCTCAAGAACCAAGTCCTCCCCATTGGCTTCGAAGGCGAGACGCTAGTGGTGGCAATGGGCGAGCCGCAGATGTTGCAAGCGGTCGACGACCTCGCGATTCTTATCGGGCGTCCCACCAAGGCAGTGCTCGCGGATGGCGCTCTCATCAAAGAGCGCATTCAGGAGTTTTTCCTTGAGAGGATCCTGCAGGGATTGGCGGGTGACGACACGGGCGCCACCGAGATCGACGATTCGACGGACCTTCAGGACTTGACTCGTCTCGCATCTGAGAGCGCGGTCGTCGGTATGGTCAACGGAATCTTTGCCCAAGCGGCGCGAGACGCCGCTTCGGACATCCACATCGAGCCCTACGAGCGAGAGGTCAAGGTTCGCTACCGTGTGGATGGCATGCTGAGCGACATGATGCGGCCGCCGAAGCGCATGCACGCGGCGATCATCTCTCGTATCAAGATTCTCGGCGAAATGAATATCGCTGAGAGAAGACTTCCGCAGGACGGCCGTATTCGCATCACCATCGCCGGACGCCAGATCGACGTTCGCGTCTCGATCGTCCCCACGGTTTATGGCGAACGCGCGGTTATGCGTTTGTTGGATAAGGGTACGGCGCTGCTTGGTCTGCCCGAGCTAGGAATGTCCCCGGACACGCTGGAGAGATTCCGCAAGATCATTTCTCTGCCGCATGGCATTATCCTTGCGACAGGTCCCACAGGGTCTGGTAAGTCGACGACGCTTTATGCGTCTTTGCAAGAGATTTGGTCTCCGACGACCAACATCCTGACGATCGAAGACCCGGTCGAATATCAGGTTCCGGGAATCAGCCAAGTCCAGGTCCGTCCGCAGATTGGCCTGACGTTCGCCCATGGCCTTCGATCCTTCTTGCGACAAGACCCTGACGTCATCATGGTCGGTGAAATCCGTGACCATGAGACTGCGGAAATCGCGATCCACGCGTCGCTTACGGGACACTTGGTCTTCTCCACCCTTCACACCAACGATGCCGCGGGCGCGGTCACTCGGCTCTTGGACATGGGGGTCGAGCCGTTCCTAGTCGCGTCTTCAGTTGTTGGCGTCATCGCTCAACGGCTGCTCCGGCGCGTGTGCAGCAACTGCTCAGAGCCGGCAACGTTCAAGCCCGAAGCGCTCAAAGCCATCGGTCTTCACGAATCCGATATGGCGAAGGCGAACTTCCGACGAGGGCGTGGGTGCGACAAGTGCCAGAGCACGGGCTACAAGGGCCGACAAGGTCTCTACGAGTTGCTCATCGTCGACGAGCCGGTGCGGCGAATGACGGTCGAGCGAGCGTCTTCTGGCGACATCAAGAATTACGCAGTGCAGGCCCAAGGCATGCGCTCCCTCCTCTATGAGGGCCGGCAGGCCGTCCTGGCAGGCAAGACAACCCCGGAAGAAGTGCTTCGCGTTTCTCAGCGGGAGGACTTCTAAGCGGCTTACGCTGAATCTCATGACTACGTACGCCTATGTCGCGCTGGAGCCGTCCGGTAAGAAAAAGACGGGTTATCTAGACGCTGCCTCAAGAGAAGCAGCCATGGCTTCCATTATCGCAGACGGGCGCTTCGTCCTAGAGATCAAAGAGCAGACGACTAAGGCGGCGGCCAAAGAGCAGGGGGAGGGCAAGCGGCGAGGAGCTGTATCCAAATCCGACATCGCACTCTTCACGAGACGCATGGCAGACATGGCCGACGCGGGCCTTCCGCTCGACCGGGTGCTCCGCGTGGTGGCCGAGCAGTCGGAGAGCGGTGTTTTGACGGAGGTCGCGGAAGCAGCCCTGAAAGAAGTGCAAGGCGGAAAGTCTGTTTCCGACTCTCTTGCTGCCTATCCGAAGCTATTTCCCCAGATTTATACGCAGACGCTGAAGGCGGGCGAAGCTTCTGGCCAGTTCCCGCAAGTCGCGGCTCGCCTGGCTGAATTTCAAGAGAAGGACGTGCAGCGGCGGAGCCAGATCGTCTCCGCGTTGGTGTATCCAGTCATCTTGGCCTTTACCGCCCTCTTCGTTATCGTCTTTCTATTGACCTTCGTCGTTCCGAGGCTGTCGGGCGTCTTTTCCACCCTAGGAAATGACTTGCCGGCCTCGACCAAGCTGCTGCTCCTTGTAACCGGATTTCTGACGACACACTATTTGTTGATCCTGGGTTCGATCGTTGGCATCGTGATCGCTTATAAGGCGTGGGTCAGCACGGAGGCGGGGGCGTTGCTCCGAGATACGTGGCTGCTCAGGGCACCGATTTTAGGACCGGTGATTCGAAAGGCTACCGTCTCTCGATTCGCCAGGGTGTTGGGCACACTGCTTTTTGGAGGCGTACCGATCCTGCAGGCGATCGATATGTCTGGGCTTGCTACGGGAAACAAACTGTTCATGCAGAGCGCTCGGAAGGTCGAGAACGAAGTTCGGGAAGGCCGAAATATTCATGAGGCGATGCGAGACACCGGAGCATTTCCGCCCGTCTTGACGCACATGGTCGCCATTGGCGAGGAAACCGGCGACCTTCCGAAGATGTTGAACCGAGTGTCGGACAGCATGGACTTTGAGGTCGACAACGGTATGCGGCGTCTCACGTCCCTTGCGGAGCCGATCATCGTGCTCGTCATGGGCACCTTCGTCGGATTCGTCGTTCTCTCCGTGATGCTGCCCATCGTGCAGGCACAGGAAGTGGTCAAGTAGGCGGGAGACATGCTTGACGAGTAACGCGTTGCAAATTAAACATTAGGAAGAAAAAGAAACATGAGGAACAAACTGAGACTAGGCCGGGGCTTTACGTTGATTGAGCTGATGGTCGTCATTCTGATCTTGGCCATTTTGGCTGCGCTGATCGTGCCTCGCGTCATTGGCCGATCTGGACAGGCAAAGACTGCGGGCGCAAAGGCAGACATTGCGCAGCTTCGCGGATTCGTGCAGCTCTACAAAATCGATACGGGGGAGTTTCCCACCAATGACGCGGGCCTCCAGGCTCTTATCGTTCAGCCTAGCGACGTAAGCGGCTGGAAAGGACCGTATGCTGACAAAGGAATTCCCAAGGATCCCTGGGGCGAGGACTACCTCTACGAATATCCTGGCCAAGACGGCGATCCCAATTCGTTCAGCATTGTGAGCTACGGCTCCGACAAGGCTCCGGGCGGAATCGATGAGGCGGCTGACATTGGAGAGGGTGAGACCGACCAATCCTAGCTACAAGCGCGGCTACACGCTTATCGAGTTGGTCGTCGTGGTGGTCGTCCTCACGGTGCTTGCTTCCCTAGTGATCCCGAACCTGGTTCGGGCAAAGGAGGGGCAGGAAAAGCGTGACTTCGAGGCGAGCCTCTACAGGTTGGCCTCCTATGCCCGAGAGAGGGCGATTCAGGAGCGCAAGACGATTGCGCTTGCTCTCTCTGATCGCAGCTTCGTGGTAAACGAAGAAAGGGAAGGCCAAGAGATCGAATTGCGAAGGTTGACGATGCCGGAAGGAGTAGACACGGGTTCCTTTGCCGCGGAAGGCGAGGATTCCACTTCTAACGACTGGCGTCTCCGGTTCTACGCCGATGGCTCCTCCGACGGAGGGGGCGTAGAACTCAATAACGACGGTCGCATTCGCAGCCTCCAGATAGGCACCAATGGCACGCTAACGGTCGTGGAAGGCAACCTGGAAGATAACGGCACCAAGAAATGGACGGCAGGAGAAATTGAGAAACGGGGATAGAGGATTCACGCTCGTCGAGGTCTTGGCCTCGGTCGTGCTATTGGCGGTTGGGATCGTATCGGTCCTCACGGCCTACTCCTCGATTGCCCGCTCTGAAGATCGCGCCCGGGAAGTTGAAACGATGCACCGCCTCGCCCTCGCCAAATACGATGAATTGCGAGCGATCACCGACACCTTTTCGGGTTCAGAGAGCGGCGATTTCACCGAATCCGGCCGGCCTGATTATGTTTGGGAGTTATCCGTCGATCCAACAGGAATCGAGAATTTGGACGCCGTAACCCTTACAGTAGAAAGGCGAGGTCGAGGTGGCGAGCGTGACCCTTCGTCCAGCATCACAGGATTGGTATTTCAGCAGCCGGCAAGCGACCTGGGAGGGACTGCACCTTGAAACGTCGCGGCGTTACTCTGCTCGAGCTGCTTATTGTCATCAGCCTGATCGTCATGATTACGGCGGCAGTTACGCGCTCGTTTGTGATGAGCCTGGACTATGAGCAAAGGCTGCGAGAGGGCCGGCAGGAGAGCGACCGCTATCGCACCTTTGAAGACCGTTTGGCAACCCTTTTGAAACATGCCTATCTCTCTGCAAATGGCGAAGATGCTTCGAGCTACTTTATAGGCGCCGACGTACAGGCGGAAGCAGCTTCGGGAACACCGACCGAGAGCCTCACCTTCACGATCGCCGGGACCAGAATTCCCTCCACCTTCATGGCGTCTCAGGACGACTTTCAAACTTTGAATGATCGAGTTGGTCCGGTGGGAGGGGTCGCGGAGGTCACGCTGGGGATGACTCCGATCGGACAAGCACCCACGCAAGAAGGCTTGTTCCTTCGCGAGCAGCGACCCTCCGACGGAGATCCTTCGCAAGGCGGGACCGAGCAGGTTTTCTCCCAGGACGTGGAGTCCATTCAGTTCGAATTTTATGACGGCGCCCAGTGGCTTCCGAATTGGGATACGCGCACCGGCCAGAAACGACTTCCCTCCGCCGTTCGCGTCACGTACAAGCTGACTAACGATGAGAATGATCACATCATCGTCACGAAGCTGCCTCTGAGCGATGTCACCCCGCTCAACCCGTTGCAAACGGAGACCGATCAATGAGAAGGCAGCGCGGAAGCATCTTTGTCGTTACGCTCGCGGTGCTGGTGAGCATGGTTGCCGTGCTCGTGAGCATCGCCGCTACGCATCACACTTTTGTGATCCAGGAGGCTAACCGGCTTGAAAGAGATCGGGCGAGAGTGGCGGCCGAATCCGGGGTCCAGCGTGCGCTCCAGGTTCTTTATGCCCAAGCCAGTGGCGCAGGTGGCAGCACCACCAGCACTTCGACTTCCGGGGCGATCACGAAGAACGACGAGTGGTTTCAATTTGGCCAGCAAGGTGCCGAAACGTTCGTCGTCGGCAATGCTTCGTTTAGAGTAGAAATCATCGATCTTGCTTCCCGAGTGAACCTGAATACGGCTACGCAACAGCAACTCGAGAGACTGGCCTTGACGACTGAGCAGATCGAGTCCATCCTTGATTTTCGGGAGCCGGGACAGGAGCTTCGGGCGGAAGGCGCCAAGGATCAGTATTACAACGGTCTGGCCCAGTCCTATAATGCCAAGCTGCGCCCATTCGATACGCTGGACGAGTTGCTGCAGGTCAAGGGCTTTACGGCTCAAATTCTCTATGAACCCCAGACGGACGTGGTCAATTCGGCGACCGCCGTGCAGGGCTCGACGGACGAGCAGCCGGCACTAGCCGATATCGCTACTGTTTACTCGTACTCACCGGAGACAACCCCGACCGGCGAAGCTAAGATCAACCTCAATGCGGGAGATCAGGGCCAGAAGATGTTGAGGCTCGTGCAAGCCGGCATCCCGCAGCCGGTGGCGCAACAGATTTCGGCCCGAAACTGGCCGACGCTTGGCCAATTGTTTACGGGAGTGCCCGGCGTTACTCAGGACATGCAGCGCATCCTTCTCGACAATGCCACGACCACCGCGGAGCCCCGACGAGCCGGACGCATTAACCTGAACACGGCTACCGAATTTTCCCTCAACTCGGTGCCTGGGCTCACGCCGGACATCGTGCAATCCATTCTCCAGCGGCAG
>JBBQWO010000011.1:0-97916 GCA_038210535.1 Fimbriimonadales bacterium
CCCGGCAATTCTAGTCAGAATGAGACATAGCCTGTTGAAGGTATTGTTCACAACTTATCCACAGGTGGTAGAAATGATGTCGGAACGAGATTGGTCCAAGTTGGACGAGCTGATCCTGCACGTGTCGTCAAGATGTATCGGCGATGCCTCGTTTGGCATGGTTCGGCTTTATAAAATACTGTTCTATGCCGACTTCAAACATTATGAGCGGTATGGCAAGTCCATCACCGGCGAGAACTACATTTGCGCCCCTCAAGGCCCAGTGCCTTGTCATGTTGAAAAGCGACTAAAGAAGCTTAATCAGAATGGTCGAGTTTCGGTGGAGACTCGAACCTTCCACGGAAAGAAGCAACTGGCGGTGTTTGCCCTCGATGATGCGAAACTCGACTTATTCGGCGGCAGTGAGATCGCGCTGGTCGATGAAGTGATCCGGCAGTTCGAAGGAAAGAGTGCGACCTACGTTTGCGAGTTAAGCCACGACTTCTTAGGTTGGAAGCTCGCCAAGATCGGGGAAAACATCCCTTATCCCGTCGCGCTTTTAGGACCAGCGGAGATCACGCCTCAGAAGATCGCAGTAGCGAATAGCCTTAATGCCCGCGCAACGGAGCTTCTTGCTAACTAAATGCGAACGGTCATCCAGGAAGAGTCCTTCTTGTGTGACCTGATGCTCATCGAGCCTGATCAGGCGATTCTGGACGAGCTTCTCAGTGGCCTTGAGTGGGCACTTGCCTGAGACCCTGCAGCCGTGGGCAACAAAGTTGCTGGGATCGTTTGGGCTGCGGATGCAAGCGAATACGCGTTCTGTAAGCCGATGACCATCTACTATACTTTCGACAGCGAGAGGGTCTTTTTACTAGCTGCGAAGAGTTTATGAATCTACGCCGTAAAATGCAGTCTTGGCCTCGAATCTGCCCATCCGCGACCCTGGATATATCGAGGCTGAATGGCGTGACGTGCCGATAGAGCGCTTGCCCTCACCTGGGGACCCGTATTTCCTCAGCCGCGGCATGCCGACCAACCTTCTCACTTCCGCTTATCCAGGCGGAAACTATTTATATGCTGGCTGCGTAGTGGCTCATGAATCGAACCGGAACCCCCTCCTGACCTCCACTTCGGCTTCGCGCAAGGTGAGGAATATCGTTCCACAAGAAAGCCGCGTTGACGGTTGCCATAAGAAAACCGATCCAATCTCATCAGTGAGGCTGGATCGGTAGGAAGTGGCAATGATTACAAGAACAAAAGCATCATAGCACGGATTTCCTTGGAATCCAAGGAATTATTCGTCGATTCTTTGCGCTTTGTCGATGCACTCTCTCGAGAACGCGTCGACTGCGGCCCAGAGATTCGGAGCAGTGGCTCTCGGAATGATTTGCAGCATCTTCTGGGCCTCTTCTGCGTACTTGCGGGTGCGTTGTTCGGGCCGGGTGCGGCTGGATTCCCAGAGGTTGGCGAGCCGATCGGCGAGTTTGATCCTCATGGCATCGGGATGCATGTTGGCGATGTCTTCCAGCAGCATCGTGGAGTAATGGTCGTCGCCAGTCGTCGAGGTTCTTCGGGTGAGCTGTTCTACGAGAAGTCGGACTTTCGGTCCAAAAGATTCTTCCAGCTCTTTGGGCTCCGTTTGGGTGTCTTCGAGGGTGTCGTGGAGCACGGCGGCACAGAGCGCATCTTCATCGATCACACCGCCGATTAGGCGCACTTTGTGGAGCACGTCGATGAGATGGACGAAGTACGGAAGCGGATCTTCGCCCGATCGTTGGTGCCCCTCGTGCGCGTTTAGTGCGAACTGGATCGCTTCTTCGAGCTTCGTCTTGGGCATCGGGTGGTTGAAGATACCCGTGTCGTGTGCTGGTCAATGCTCGAGCTGCTGCCCTTGATCCTCGTTGGATGTTTGAAGCTCTGAACGGGCCATTTGGGCATACCAGAGTGAGCCGCTTGTCTAAGAGTCCCAGGCCCACTGCGGCCGGTTCTTTAGGAATCGATCGAGGGATGAATCTACGGGCACGAAGTAGTGGTACGAGCAATTGAAGGGCGACGTTGCCGAAGATAGGGTCTTGCGGTTAGGTGCGCTTGATTCCAAGCAGCTTGAATTGGACGAGCGTCAGTGCGAATACGACGAGAAACAGGAGGTAGGCGACGGCGCTGGCGTATCCGAGCTGATATTGGCCGAACCCTTGCTGGTACATGTACATCACAACGGTCAGGGTCGAATAGGCGGGGCCCCCGCCGGTCATCACGTAGGATTGGCCAAACACTTGAGATGCGGCAATGACGGACATAACCAGGCCGAATAGAAGTGCGGGCTTGATGGTTGGGATGCTGGTCTTCCAGAAGCGCTGCCAGGGATTTGCGCCGTCGAGCTCGGCGGCTTCGAGCATTTCTTTCGGCACTGCCTTCAGAGCGGCGAGATAGATGAGCATATTGCCTCCGGCTCCCCACCAGACGCTCATCATAGCGATGCTCGACATGGCATATTTCGGATCGCCGATCCAGGCGATGGTGGCTTTCGGGAGACCGAGCCAGGACCGCATCAGGTTGATGTAGTAGTTCAGGAGGCCCCAGTCGGCGCTGTACAACCACTTCCAGAGGACAGCGACGGCGGTGACGGAGAGCAGGACTGGGATATAAAAGGCCAGCTTGTAGAACGTAGTGCCTCGAAACTTCTGGTTGAGGGCGACTGCGAAAAGGAGCGACAGCGCGTTTCCTAACGGCACGGCCAACATCACGAAGAAACCCGTTCGGAGGAGCGCAAACCAAAATAGATCGTCATGGATCGCATTGGAGTAGTTCTGGGTGCCGATGAAGGTGGGGGCCTTGTCGAGCACGTGCCAGCGGTTGAGGCTGATCCAGATTCCGAAGAAAACTGGCACCACTGTGAAGGTGAGAAAGAGCACCGCGAAAGGTGCCAGAAAGCCGTATGCGGGCAGAGGCTGTTGGCGCTTCATTCGCGGGCGAGCACCTGATTCACCCTTCTTGCGGCCTTTGCCAAGGCTTCGCTCGGTGGCTCGGACCCATTGAGCGCTCCTTCGAGGGCGGCGTCTCCAAAGGTGCCCATTTGGTTGATCAGCAGGGAGAAGGGCTCGTATTGGACGTAAGCGAGCTGTTTGGCGAACTGGCTTTGAACGGGCAGGCTTTGAAACTCCTTGGACTCCAGAACATGGGTTCGAACGGGCACTTGTCCGCCTTTGGCCCAATCAAGGCTGTTGTCGGAGAGAAACTTGATCAGCTTCCAGGCGGCGTCTTTTCGCCGGGCCGAAATTTTTGCGGGGATCGCCAAGTTGTGGCTTCCGGCCCACACTGCCTTTTTGGGTCCCATAAGCGGGAATGGAGCAGCGGCGTACCGGAGGTCCTTCTGCTTTTCGAGCGAGTCGATCATCCAGATGCCTTGCGGGGCCATGGCGATTTTTCCTGTTTGGAAGCCCATCCAGGCATCGCTCGCTCCCGGCGGGGGGCACACTTTGTAATCGTTGATCAGCTTGAGCATATAGTCCACGCCCGCTCTTGTTTCAGGCGAATCCATGGCTGATTGCTTCATGTCGGGCGTCAACAGTCCGCCACCGAACTGATAGAGGATGCTGGTTCCCACTAGGTGGGTGTCGGTGATTGCGAAGCCCCATTGATCCGGTTGGCCGTCGCCATCGAGATCTTTGGTCAGCTTTTTCGCTGCGACGAGGAACTCCTCTTGCGTCACCGGAGGCTTCTCGATGCCCGCCTCTTCGAAGAGCTTGAGGTTGTAGTACATGCCGAGCGGGTGACAATCGAGGGCTAGTCCATAGCGCTTTTGGTCCCATAGGCCGGCGATCCAGGCTTTCGGGACGAAGTCGGATTCGGACAGTCCGCTCGAGGTGACGTAGGAATCGAGTTGGGTCAGGGCCCCATGTTCGGCGTATTCGGGCACGCGGTTGGCATGGAGAACGAAGACGTCGGGCGGATCTCCGAACGCCAGCCCGAGGGTGAGCTTGTCATAGTAGGTGGACCAAGGGATGATTTGCATCCTGACTCGGATGTCGGGGTTCTCCTTATTGAAGCGGCGCACGATCTGCTCCATTGCAGCACCGTCCGGTCCGCTGAAGCCATTCCAAAAGGAAATTTCCGTGATGTCCCCGCTTGCCTCGGGTGTGGGGGTGCAGGCGCTGAGGAGACTGGCGACCACCAGACATGCGGTTAACATGCTTCGGCGGCTAATAGCAAGAAGATTAAGAGGGCGCACGCGTGTTCATCGTAACCCGAAAGAGCACATGAATGGAAGCGCAAAAAACTTTCTCCTTGCAAAAGCATTCCCCACCAGCTATAGTGTTTCCTAATGGAGACGCACCGCTCTCCCATATTGGAAGTCCGTGGCAATGAGGCGAAAGAGCTTTTTAAGGCGCTTGCCGTCGAAAAGCGCCTGGACATTATCACGCTGCTGGCTGAGAGTGAGAAGAACATCAACGAGATCAGCCAGGCGCTGGGGATCGCCCAGCCTACGGTGAGCAAGCACATCCAGCAGCTCGAGCAATGCGGTTTGGTGGTGAGCGAGTATTCGGCCGGGCAGCAAGGTATGCAGAAGCGATGCCGGCTTAATTACGACCGGCTGCTCATCTCCTTCGAGAACCTTGCTGGCTCGGATATGAAGCTTGAAGAAGTGTCGATGCCAATCGGCCTTTACACGTTGGTGAATCCGGGCGGCACCTGCGGGCTTGCAAACCGGGAGCGCATGATCGGGTTTGTCGATATTCCTCAGGCGTTCTTCGATCCCGCTCGTGCGACGGCTCAGATTCTGTGGATGGCGGAAGGATTCGCAGAATACGTGTTCCCCTGCACGCTGCCGACCTCTTCGGACATTCAGCGGCTGGAGTTCATCACGGAAATTTGCTCCGAGGCGCCCAACTACGATTTGAACTACCCATCGGACATTACGCTTTGGGTCAACGGATTCGAAGTGGGCACGTGGATATGCCCCGGAGATTTCGGCGGGCGTCGGGGTCTGCTGAATCCGGACTGGTGGATCGACCACTGCACTCAATACGGGGTGCAGAAAATCTGGTCCATCGACAAAGAGGGAACGTTTGTGGATGGTACGCGCGTCTCCGATGTCAATCTAGGCGGGACGTTGATTGCGCCCGGCCAACCAATTTCCATTCGCATCGGGGTTAAACCCGATGCCCCTCACCATGGAGGCTTTAATCTTTTTGGTGCGGGCTTCGGCAATTATGCGCAGGATCTGATTTTGCGCTTACATTACAATACAGTGACGAGGGACCATTCCTCTCATAAGTCACGAACATTCGGCATGGAGAGGGCCCAGTGATGGACCTGACGAGCCACGCTTCCAACGGAGGAAGTTGATCAAATGAACCGCAATTCTAAAGCATTTACTTTAATCGAGCTACTCGTCGTCATCGCGATCATCGCGATTTTGGCGGCCATTCTTTTCCCTGTGTTCGCACAGGCCAAGGCAGCGGCCAAGAAGACCGCAGCCCTCAGCAACGTCAAAAACACGACGCTTGCGAATGTTCTGTACAGCGGCGACTCAGACGACATGTTTGTTGCCAATGGTGAGGGCATGGTGCCCTCTAATGCCAGCAACTGGTCGACGATGTCGCCCTGGACCGGCCAGCAGGACTTCTACGGCACAAACTTCGGCGCGGGCGCAAGAGCTCCTTTGGGCTTCATGGATCCTGGTGCTGTTCAGAACTGGGGTCGAGAAACTCAGCCCTATATCAAGAACATGGATATGATGGTGAGTCCGGGCGCGCGTAACGACGTGAACCCCGACTTCGCACCCGTGGCAAACAACTCAAAGGCAGGCAGGACCAGCTATGTGTTTAACGGCTGCGCGAGCAATACATCGCAGACTTCGGTGAGCAAGCCAGGCGATCTCATCATCTTCCAGACAAGGGCCACCACCACTCGGGAGGCACTCTGCCTGCCGCGACGGGCGTTCTTCACGGACGGAGCCAAGCACGCTAATGACGCTGATCTGGACTGGGTGGGCTTCAACTTCGCCAAGGGCGCCAACTACGGCTTCGCTGATGGACACGCCAAATTTTTCAAGCGCAACGGGGTTCGATACAAGCAGCTTGGCTATTGGGAGTGGGTGAACAAGGAAGGGCACGGCGGATGGACCGATCCCAATCGAAATCCGACCATGGACGCCGATCCAGGGCCCCCTCGCAAAGACTATTGGGGAACGTGGGGCAACTGCGATCCTTCGCAGGTCCCTTAGGACTTCAACTCAGCCCGTCTTGTTGACGGGCTGAGTCACTCTTGCCTTCGCACACAAAACCATGACCAGAACGTTCTATTTTGCATTCGCTCTCCTGATCGCCGGCTCCTGTTTGGTCGGCTGTGGCAACGCTGGGGATGAGAATCCCATAAGCCCTGAACAAATGGATGCCAATCGAAAGGCTGACGCAAACAATCGGGAGAACTTTAAACCGCCGGACATGACCAAGCCAGGTGGCTAGTGTGGGCAGTGTCTTCTAATTGCATGGGATCCGGAACTCCCTCCTGACCTGAGCTTTCTAGCTTGCGTTAAGGGAGGAAATTCGCGCAGTGGGCTTGGCGGAAATGACTAGCCAGCCCTCCTCTTTTTTTGGAGCTATGAGACTAAGGAAGGTCGGGTGGGAAATTGCGGTGGCGCTGATCGCGTTGCTGATGATTGCTCCCGTCGTCTGGATGTTCATTACAGCGATCAAGCCGGAAGGGGAGGTTCTGTCGCTCCCGCCCCGGTGGATCCCCGAGACCAGCTCGTTGGAAAACTTTCGCAGCCTCTTTGCGAAGGCGGAAGAGTTCCCGGTGGGGCGATGGCTGCTCAACAGCATCGCCATCTCAGTCTCCGTGACCTTCCTAGTCCTCTTGATCTCAAGCTTGGCCGCATTTGCGTTCTCCCGCATCCAATTCAAGGGGCGGGATTCGCTCTTTATGTTCGTCGTCGCGACGATGATCATTCCCGGACAGGTGACCTTGATTCCGGTGTTCCTCATCGTGACCAAGCTGGGGCTCTTCAACACTTATGGCGGCATTGTTTTGCCTGGTATCGCGAGTGCATTCGGGGTGTTCTTGTTGCGCCAGTTCTTTCAATCCATTCCCGAAGAACTGGAAGAGGCAGCGTTTCTGGATGGGGCCGGTCTTTGGACCATCTACTCCAAAGTGATTCTTCCTCTGGCAAAGCCTGCACTGGCCACGCTCGCCATTTTCACTTTCATGGGTTCGTGGAACGACTTTGTTTGGCCCTTGATCGTCACGAACGATGTCGAGATGAGAACCCTTCCAGTGGGGCTTTCCATCTTTCAGGGCCGATACAACCTGGAATACGGGATAACGATGGCGGCCGCCGTTCTCACGACCCTTCCAATGATTTTCGTCTTCCTGATCTTTCAAAAGCGGATCACGGAAGGTATTGCCATGACGGGGCTAAAGGGTTGATTCCTTGATGCCTTTCGCGACCCTCCACGCGGCGCGTGTGGTGGGATGACCTTTGAAATCAACATGATCCTCGCAGCACTTCTCATGACCCTAAGCGCCACCCCGGCTCTACACCTCAGCCCCAGCACCCAGCTCAGCAGAGAGCCGGCTGCCCTTCGGCTCGGACCACAAGGCGAAATTCTCGCATGGCTGGTCGCGGGTCCGTTTCCAAACGTCGGAGCGCTCGAGCTGAAGGGCACGGGTTTCCAGCGGGACTATTTGAACCCGGAAGCCGCGGCTTCGCCGAGAGAGCGCGATCCCATTGCGAAGATTCCTCAGGAGGCCGCCGAAGATCCCAAGCTCATTATTCCGAGGAAAGAGGGCTGGCAGCTTGGAATCGCAGACCCCAAGAGCGGCCTCGACCTAGCCAAACTTCTTAACGGAAGCAAGCCGGGAATCGCTTACTGCTATGCGGAGCTTGAAAGCCCGGGCGCCCAGCAAGCGCATCTGCTCTTTGGGAGCGACGACGGCGCTAAGATCTGGCTGAACGGCACCAAGATCTTCGAGAAGCAGCTCGCTCGGGGGGTTAAGCGCGACGAAGACAAGGTAGTTCTCGACCTGAAGCAAGGCAATAACAAGTTGCTGTTTAAGATCGAACAGGGCAATGGTGGCTGGGGCCTGTTGGCGCGAATTGTGGGCGTCGACGGTCGGCCGATCGAAGGCTTGAAGTCATGGCTGAGCCTGTACGGCGTGGGCGATGTCAAGTCCTCGGTTGAACGCTGGGTCAGAATGGGCGTCGCGAACCACGGCTCTATCGACGTTCATGAAGCTCTCTCCTATGAGCACTGGAAAACTCGTGCAACCCGCTGGCTCAAGAATTTTAGACCCCAAGCCGCTCATCCGGTCTCTCTGGAGAGCGCCCTTGCAGTGAATGTGCCCAGTAGAGGAACGAGCGACGAGATTTCTCTGAACCTGGCCTCCGCCAGAAAATCTATCGAGCGCGCCTACCACACCGCCCGAAAGCCGTTCCTCGAACGGTTTCAGAACCCTGGCCCGCAGATCAGGCCCCCTATAGGCGATGAGGACTACGCCAAGCCCATGCCCGGGGGACGCTATTTTGTCCACGCCGATGGCACTTCCTTTATCCCTATCGGATACAACCACAACCCCGACTGGACGACCTTTAACCAGGCTCACGGCGACGAAGACAATTTTGACCCGACCCAGGCTGACAAACACATGGCCCATGTGAAGTCGAAAGGCGTCAACTTGATTCGCCTGATGATCGAGACGCCGCCCAGCGGTAACTTAGAAGAGCCTTTGGGAGTCTTTCGACCGGAACATGTCGTTTGGATCGACACCATCGTTGCTGCGGCGCGGAAGCACGGCGTAAAGCTCATCATCACTCCATGGGACACGTTCTGGATGAATTTGCGGTGGGAGACCACCGCCTACAATCCCGACAACGGCGGATTGGTCAAACAGCGCCTGGATTTCATCACCAGTCCGGAAGTTCGCAAGCAGCAGAAGCGGAGACTCCAGTACATGATCGATCGCTGGGGCAACACGGGCACTATCTTTTCTTGGGAGATTTTGAACGAAGGAGACCTCTGGTGGGGGGCGAACGCCGCTCAACTCGAGGAGTGGGCTACGGATATGGCGGGCTATGTTCGGCAATATGAAAAGGGGAAGTGGGGCCGCAACCACATGGTCAGCTTCAGCTTCGCCGAGGCGATGCCTAAAGGAGACATGGCCAAGTTTGCCTACACCTCGAAGCTCTTCGATTACGCGACCACGCACCTCTATATCGGAGCTTCCAAGGCACCCGTGGAGGCGGTTGGGCCCGCTATGGCTATCAATCAAGGTGTGCAATATGCCGTGGCACAGATCAGAGACAACCGTCCCTACATGGACACCGAAAATGGGCCGATCGACAAGTGGATCGCTGGGGTCAAGCTGGACAACGAGGTGTTTCACGCGATGTCTTGGGCGCACATTGCCTCTGGCGGGGCGGGCAGCGGCCTTCGTTGGCCTTATCGAAATCCGCACCACTTGACGGAAGGGATGCTCGACACCCTGAAGGTGATGCAAACGTTTACGAAGGCGGTTGACTGGAAGAGGCTGGCGGGTACCCATGTTCCGATCAAGGTCGTTGGCGAAAAAGGGGCGGCCCTCTGCGCGTTTGCCACTGCCAAGTCAGCTTTGATCTGGACGTCGGGCAGCGACGCTCTGGAACTTGACTACTCGGGAGTGAAACGAGTGCGATTGTTCAACTGTCGAACGGGGGCGTGGTCCGAGGTTAAGCCTGCAAAGCTTTCTTCGGGAAGGCTGCGAATCGCAACGGGCATCGGCTCTTCAGCGGCAATTGTGCTTGAGAGGTAAAGAGAGCACGATCCGTTTTAGGCCGTACTTGATGAGCGCGGCGGTGAAGGCTAGGATGGGTGATGGTGCGCCTTGAGGCACCAGGGGCGATTATTGGGCGGCGATAATTTGGGCTAAGCGGCGGTTCGATGGCCTTCGTTAATCTGATCCACTTTCACAAAAGTAACTTGTTCAATCATCCCCAGACTCAAGAAATATTCGACAAGCAGCCCTAAGCGCTCCTCAGAAATCAAAGTGCCTTTGGACCAGTTTTGTTGACCAATGGAAATGCTGTTGGTTCGAATCCTGAATATCTTTCCCGCAACTTGCATCGATCGTGATCCTCAATGTACTTATCGCCTCTTCCGCGGAGTTCGTTAGCCGATTAGTTGCGACTTCGATCACAATCGAGCTACATCGACTCGCGCCGTCACTTGCGCTCCGTTGACAGACTCTAGCGTAACAGAGCCCTTCGCTCGGTGGATCGCGGCGACGTGGCTGAAATCGTGAGGCACAGCTACGACTCCCATGATGTAATTGACAACCACCGGATCCTTAGGATCGAGGGGCAAGTACGTCATGAAGCCCTCGCGGCTCGCATCGTTTTCAGCGAAGGACTCGGCAACTCCATAGTGCATGTAAGCCGTGATGTCCTCTACTCCCAGCACTCCCCTATGACGCCCATTCCACGGCGGATAATGACGGCCGCCATTCGAATGCCATAGGATCGTGCCGGATAGAACTCGCGGATCTCTGAGCGCGTACCAGGCGTAGCCGAGTTCAGGAAACACAACGGCGCTCCAGGCAAAGTCGATCTCCCCTGCGGAGAAGACCATAGCGAGGTCCTCAAAGCCCTCGCGGGCTGGATAGCGGCTGAGGTCAGCGGTGTCGCCGTTAGCCATGGGCACCTCCTGGAGATTGTCAAAGCGAGCGCCGGCGCGAAGGCTGGAATACCCACCCAAGGCGGGACTCTCGAACTCCCCCGGAAACACTTGTCCAAAGCCGAAAGGGCTAACGGACACCAAACCACTGCCCGGTACCTGAGGGAACTTCAGCATGGCATGGTGCCCCAAGGGCATGGGGCCGTGGCCACCGGTAATCGTGTGCCGGCAATACAAAGCAGTCTCGCCGGGCGTGAGCCAAAGCTCCTTTTTCACCCGACAGGGGCGAACAATTGGTTCGGTCGCTATCCTGAGATAGCCCTCGGACTCCTCTTCCAATGTCCACCCGTTATTGGCAACCTCACCGTGGAGGGGATGCACCTCACCTTCAAACGGCTGTTGATTCGCGCCGAAAGGCATGCAGAAAAAATCTCCGCGAAGCGCCTGAATAATGGGTGGCTGCCCGTCCCATCGCTCCTCTGCCCAGGGCGCGACGGAGAAAGGCTGGACCTCGCGGTCGCCGATCTGGAAGGTCACGGGCCCGAGTTGCCCCCCCAGCGCACTAACCCACCCCTGTACGGAATTCGAGGCGATTCGATAGGATCGTTGGCCGTGAACGGTTACTGCCATCGCCCTGCCAGGATGCGCGCGATGCCCTCCAGGAGCTTCTCATCGGAGCCATCAAAGGCACCGACCTGATGCCCGTCGATGTCGATCTGGCCCAGCACCTCGCCCGTCTTGGCGCGAATCAAGACGACGATTTCGGAGCGCGTTTGTGTGCTGCACGCCAGATAATTGGTCAGATTGCGGACATCCTCGATAACCTGGTTCCGGTCTTCGGCTACCGCCGTGCCGCAGACTCCCCGACCTACCGGAATATGGGTGTGATCCGTGGTCGCGCCTACATACTCATCTAGCACCAACGTGTCTCCTTCAAGCCGATAAACCCCTGACCAGTCATACTGCGAAAGCTCATCCAGCAACTGCATTGCATGCTTGCGAAGGGGTGCGCCGGTGAGGGGTGCGTTGTCGAGGGTCTCAAGCAACTGTTCGGCTTTGCTGGGTTCGATCATGCGTCCAAGATACCGCCGGGAACTAAGCCGAGTCTAAGAAAAGAGCATGGAAGTGGGTTACTGGTTTGCAATCGTCGGTGCCCTCTTGGTGCTCATGGCGCTGATTGGAACGGTCGTAAAGCGCCTTCCGCTCACGACATCGTTGCTCTACATGAGCGTCGGGGCGATTCTGGGGCCCCTGGGGTTCGGACTGCTTGTTTTCGACCCTCAGGACTATGCCGCTGAGTTAGAGAGGCTGACGGAGATTGCCGTCGTCATCTCCTTGTTTACCGTGGGGCTGAAGATGCGTACGGCCTTTAGCGACAATCGCTGGCACCCTCCGTTGAAGCTTGCGTCTCTCACGATGCTTCTGACCGTCGGCCTGGTGGCCCTGCTCGGAACCAGTTTTTTGGGTTTGTCTCTCGGGGCCGCAGTGCTGCTCGGTGCAATCCTCGCGCCGACTGACCCCGTTTTGGCCTCAGATGTTCAGGTCGGGCACGCCGCCGATCGCGATCGGCTGCGGTTTAGCTTGACGGGCGAAGCCGGACTTAACGACGGCACCGCCTTTCCCTTTGTCATGCTGGGACTCGGGCTCATGGGACTGCACGAGATCGGCAAGAATGCGTGGCGCTGGTTTGCGGTGGACCTTACTTGGGCAGTCGTTGGTGGTCTCGCGATCGGATGGATCCTCGGCCTAATTGTCGGGCGCGTAACAATTTATCTCAGGAGACGCTACAAGCACGCAGTCGGTTACGAAGACTTCCTGGCCCTCGGCCTCATCGCGCTTTCTTACGGCGCGGCTCTTTCGGCCCACGCATACGGCTTTCTGGCCGTGTTTGCCGCCGGGCTCTCGCTTCGCCATGTGGAGATGGGCATGAGCGGATCACACCTCGGACCCCAACAGATCATCGACGACGCGCCTGAAACCCGAGAAGAAGACCTTGCTACCTCTGAGGGGACGGCTCCGGCATACCTAACCCAATCCGTCCTCAATTTTTGCGAGCAGATGGAAAGGATCCTCGAACTCACGGTGGTGCTACTCATCGGCGCAATGCTCACCTACGCCAATTTCTCGACAAGAAGCCTCATTTTTGCAGCGTTGTCGTTCGGCGTCGTCCGGCCTATCGCGGTCTACTTGACCTACCACGGAAAGGGCGTGGTCCGCTCGCACCGCCCCTACGTCGCGTGGTTTGGGATGCGGGGGGTAGGTTCGCTTTACTATCTGTTCTTTGCCGTCATGCACGGCCTTCCGGAACCCCTGGCCAAGGAGATCACTGCGCTCGTGCTCGCGGTGGTCGCGATCTCGGTCGTGCTGCATGGCATCTCGGTCACTCCAATCATGAGCCGCTATACGAGGAAGACTCAGGCGAGTACTGCTTCACCCTGAGGCGGTAAAACTTCGCTCAATGATTGCCGCAGTATTCCCCGGTCAAGGAAGTCAGAAGCCCGGGATGGGTTTGGAGCTCTGGGAGAAGCATTCGGAGTCTAAGGCCGTGTTCGACGAGGTCAGCACCGCCGTTAGTCTCGACCTGAGAAAGATGTGCTTCGAGACCGACGAGGAGACGCTTCGCCAGACGCAAAACGCGCAGATCGCGCTTTTCACGTGCTCGGTTGCAGCCTTTCGGTGCCTGACGCCGGAGATTGTGAGCCGGGTACAAGCGATGGCCGGCCACAGCGTAGGGGAATATGCGGCGCTTGCCTGTTCGGGCACTTACGCACTTTCATCCGCCGCCCGGTTGGTCCGTCGAAGAGGCGAACTGATGGCCGCGAGCGGGCAAACGAAGCCGGGAACCATGGCTGCGGTGCTTGGCCTCGAGCGCTCCCAGCTCGAGGAAATTTGCTCCGTTGCACCAGGGATCGTCGTCATCGCGAACGACAATTGCCCTGGCCAATTAGTTATCAGCGGCGAGGTCGAAGCGGTGCAAGCGGCTGGAGAAGCTGCTTTGGCGGCTGGAGCCAAGCGAGTGTTGCCCTTGAACGTCAGCGGCGCCTTTCATAGCCCCCTTATGGAAGAGCCCGCAAAGGAAATGGCCACCGCATTGGCGGAGAGCTCACCTCTCGAGCAGAGCGGCGTCAAAGTTTATAGCAACGTTGGGGCGGAGCCGGTCGAGGATTCGCGCCTCTGGCCCACTCTTCTGGAGGCACAACTCAGAAGCCCGGTGCGGTGGACCGAGAGTGTGCAAAACATGATCCGCGATGGTGCTACGAGCTTCATCGAATGCGGTTCCGGTGATGTCCTCAGTGGACTCATCCGCCGAATCAACAAAGGCGTCTCCCTGAACCGCGTGTCCGACGAGAGTTCGTTGGCAAATACGATCCATGACCTCGGCTAGAACACTATGAGATTTAAAGACCAGATTGTCATCGTCACCGGCGCAAGCCGCGGCATCGGACGCGAAATCGCTCTCGCCTTCGCTCGCGAAGGTGCAAGCGTCGCGTGCATCGCCACCTCTGAGGCAGGCGCCTCAAAGACGGCTTCGGCAATTGAAGGAGAAGGCGGGGAGGCTCACGCGTTCGCTTGCGACGTCAGTTCCTCCTCCTCGGTGGACGCCCTGTTTGCCGCGGTGATCGAGCAGATGGGCACGCCCAGCGTTCTTGTCAATAACGCCGGAATTACGCGCGACACGCTGCTCTTGAGGATGAAAGATGAGGACTTCGACAACGTGATCGATGTGAACCTAAAAGGGGCTTTCCTCACCATCCGAGCCGCCACCAAGTCGATGATGAAGGCTCGCTACGGTCGGATTGTGAACATCAGCAGCATTGTCGGAAGCAGCGGCGCGGCGGGTCAGGCGAACTACGCGGCTTCGAAAGCGGGTCTCTTTGGCCTGTCGAAATCCGTTGCAAAAGAATTGGGCAGCCGAGGCATTACCTGCAACGTCGTTTGCCCCGGCTTCATCGAAACGGATATGACCGAGTCGTTGCCTGAGGAGATGCGTAATCACGTCACCAAAACGGCCCCGGCTGGCCGACTAGGCAAGCCTGAGGACATCGCTTCCGCAGTCCTTTTCCTGTCGTCCAAGGATGCGTCGTACATCACCGGCCAGGTTTTGACCGTAGACGGCGGCTTGACACTCTGAGGCGGCTATTTCAAGAACTTAGCCAGCCATTTCGTGATCTCGTCGAGGCGGTGCAGCCTTAAGTCCGGTGGTCCCGATCGCGACATCCCATGGGACGTGCACTCGGGATAGCGGACGAACCTCGACTCGATGCCCTGCTGCTGTAGCGCCGTAAACACCTGCTCGCTCTGCTCGATATTGCAGCGAAGGTCTCCGACGCTGTGGATCACCAAGGTAGGCGTCTTCACGTTCTCGAAGTACGCGATCGGCGACTGTCGCCAAAGCTCCTTGATCTCCTCATGCGAACCCCACGCGGTGCCCTTGAAGTAACCGTTTTTATTGAACGGAAAGTCCGAATTGCCCGCCATGGACACCATGTTTGAAACGCAGCGATCCGTGATTGCGACTCGAAACTCATCGGTGTGCCCAATCACCCAGTTCGTCATGTACCCGCCATACGAGCCTCCCATAACGGCCATCTGGCCGGGGTGGATGAAGGATTGGCCCTGCATAAAGCGGGTGACCGCCTGGATATCGTCCCAATCCTTGTTGCCCCAGTCACCCCGAATCGCCGCACAAAATGCCTCGCCATAGCCCTTTGAGCCGCGCGGGTTGGAGTACACAACGGCATAACCCTCAGCCGCTAGCAATTGCATCTCGTGGAAGAACGCCCAACCGTACTGCGTGTGGGGCCCTCCATGAATCTCGAGAGCGGCCGGATAGCGCCGCGGGGCCAGGTAGTCCAGCGGCTTCATCACCCACGTATGGACCTTTACGCCGTCGGTGCTGTCGAGCCAGAACTCTTCGGGCTCGCTCAGCTTCACCTCGTCATGAAAGCTCTTGTTGAAGCCGGTGAGGAGCCTCGGAGCAAGCTTGCCCGTGCCAAGCTCTTGTTCGATCACCGCAACTTCCGGCAGCATCGTTGCGTGTCCGCGAGTCGCTGCGATTCGCCTTCCGTCGCGGCTAATGTTGCCGATACCTAGGCTATGTTGCCCCTCTGTGATGAGGTGGACTCCGCCCTCTTTTGCGACGAATCCAAGCTGAGATTCGCCATGCCACCCAATCTGAAGATAGAGCCCGCTGCCATCCGGCTTCCATTCCAAGATCGATCCAAAGCTGGCCTCTCTACTGTCGCTAAGGGTCGCGACTTCGAGATCGTAGTCTTGTTGCCCGGTTAAATCGCGTGGCTCGCCGCCCTTTGCGCTGACCAGATAGAGCTTTTTATTGCGGGTGCCCCAAGGATCCTTCTCATCCACATCGCCCACGTAGGCGATCCATTCTCCATCCGGCGACCACCTTGGCTCGCTCTTGTCTCCTCTCGGGAGACCTTCCAGCTTCCAAGCTTGGCCCGTCAGGTCCACTCGCCAGATCTGATCATTTGGAGGCTCCGAAAAGGGTGCCAGGCTCGCCGTATGCACGACGGCAAGCTCTTGCGAATTGGGTGACCAGTCGAAGCTGTAATTGCCGTCCGGGGAGGCTGCGTAAAGCTCGCGCGACTCGCCAGACTCGATCTCGACGATGTAAATTTTGTAGCGCTGGCCCGCGAAGTAGCCATCTCCATCGAGTCGGTACCAGATGTTGTCGATCTCGACGGGCGGCTCGCTTAAACCTTTCTGTTCGCGATCTTTCTTCGCTTGTTCGGTCTTCGTCTGCATCTGATCGCGGAAGGTAAACGCAATCTTGCTGCCGTCCGGCGACCACTTAAATCCTCCGATGCTCCCTTCAGGCAACTTTGTCAGAGCCTTGGCTTCCCCCCCAGACATCGGAATGAGGTGCAACTGAGCGCTGGGTCCCTCGCGCTTGGACGTGAATGCCACGTGTTGCCCATCGGGCGACCACCGACCGTGCCCTGCGCCTTTCTCACCCTGGGTCCACTGAACGATGGTGCCTTCGAGATCGACGGTGTACAGGTTCGTCACGTACTTGTTCTTCTCGTTCACCGTCTTGTGCGAGAAGAGGACGCGGGTTCCTTCGGGGCTGATCTGAGGATCGCCGACAAAGATGAATTTCAGAAGATCGTCGGCGCGGATAGGTCGCTTCGGCATGGCCTCCGATTATAGCTGGAGCCGCAACGCACGGCTTCTGATCGCAACGGGGATGACAAATTGCGCTCGCAACCGCAAAATCTCTTCCACCTAGGTGCCCGCAGGCTCGGTCATCTATATATCAGGTTTAGCGCGGTTCGCTCTCCCAAGTTCCTTCCGCAGAAAGCTTGTTCTCCAATACGAAAGAGGCTCCGACGGCAACCGGAGCCTTTTTGCTGTTTGAGCCTTCCCTACGGAGCAGATTGTGTGGCGCACGTGATGCGGCCATTGATTTCCATCCCCGCAACGGAGAGAACAGAAAAGGAATAGGCGCTGTCCACGTTGTACTTAGCCTCTCCGAGTATGTAGAGCCGGCCCCTGATGGAAGCCTGAATGAAGACGCGGTCGTCTTTTGACAAACAACCGATGTGAAAGGAGTCCAAGACCTGGGTCGCCTGCTCGGGGATGTTAGGGCCTGCGATCTGCTCCCAACGAAACGGCTCATCCAGCCATCGCTCTCTGCGAAATGGACCAATGCCGGACCGGGACCTTCGCCGTAGGTTTCCTTCAACAGAGACTCGCATCATATTCTTAACGTGATCTTCACTGACCGCCGGAGATTGTCCCACGAGAGTTTGACTGAGACGAATCGTTCCTCAGCATGAAGCCCACCAAAAATAGTTCAATCAGGACGTTATGCCCTCTTCCCTGAAGGGAACACTTTTCCTACGGGCAAGATTCAATGGCTGAGTAATCAACCCGGCCTTGATCGACGCTTGCAACTCCCCATGAGTGGGGGGTGCAGAAAAACCCACTGTAATCCTCTCCACTTTGGGTTCGCAGTTCACGAGCAGCCCCGTCATACGACAGGCCGCTGAACGCGAGGAGCAGGCCGTACGAAGCTAAAGCTCTTGCATAGTGGGAGCCGCATTCGAATTCGTTCCAAGGATTTCTCCTCGTGCCATCGTATCGATCCCGGACCGCTTTCACGATCGAAAGGCTTTCGTCGAGCATCCCTTCTAGAGCCATGTGAACCGCGACCTGGTATTCGATGCCGGTCCAAACCTCGTCCGAATAGACGAACGGATACGACGGACGCCCCCCGTTTGGCCAGGAGCAGAGAAGCAGGCCCGATTCGTCGCGCATGGCAAAGACCCGCTGCAAGTTCTCGTGATCGCCTAGCGGATGTTTAAAGTTGTTCTGATAGATAGCTCGGAGCGTCGAGGAGATTTTTGAAGAATCGACCAGGTGTCCCAGCCCGGCTATAGAAGCGGAGAGTTGCCCGAAGAGTTGATCGCTTAGGCAACCGAGGCCGTGTTGGTATTTGGGTGCCTCCGCGGCTAGGCAGTCCATTGTTTGAATGAAATACTCGCCGTTCCAGAGCCGCTCTTCGGTTAGCTTCTGGCCCCCAACGAACAGGGAACGGTAGATGTCGGCGCTCGCGTGGTCCTGACAGGCTTCCGCCATTTCGGCACCTGCCTTGAGGGCCGCGAGATAGAAAAATTGGGTGAGCGGATTGGGTCCTTGAAAGTTGATGTCGTAGGTATTGTGCTGATCCCCTTCGACCAGGCCGTCTCGATCTCGATCCCACTGGACCCACGCAAACTCCAAAGCTCGCTTCGCGCTCGGCCACAGTTCGCGCATGGGCGCAACGTCTCCGCTTAATTTCCAGTCCCGGTAAAGCTGCACGATTCCGCCGAGTTGTCCATCGCTGGCCGCGTGCCAGAGACTGCTCTGGGCCCCCAGCGGGATTGCCATGCGGAAATCCATCGCCCCTTGCTGCCCCATTGGGCCACAGTTGAAGTTGAACTTATAGTCGGCCTTGCGCATGTTCCACTGCATCTCAGGGAAGAGGTAGGCGTGCGTTTGGGCATAGTTCCAAACGTGCGAGCAGGTGCCGGAGCAGCAGCCCTCGTTCGGCGAGCAGCCTTCCCACGCCCAAAAGGTGCCATCGTGCAGCCGAAGGACCGTCGGGCTATGGAGGATCGAGGCGGTGGCGCTCACCGACTGTATGACCTCGGGCGGTAGCGTGGATTCGAAAAGCGCGTCCTCAAAGGCCCTCGTGCGGCCGATCAATTCATCCTTTCGGCTGAAAAATTCTTCGGCTGCATCGAGAGCGGTGGGCCAATCGGTGGTGTAGTAAGGCTTCCAAGGCTTCGTCTCTTCTTCGGTCTCGCCAGCCCAATACTTTTTCGCGACTGGGAATGACCAGGAAATGAGGAACGGGATCTCGGCGGATTCGCCTGGCTGGAGGGTCACGTTGCATCCCAGCGAGCCCGTCATTCTGGGCCCCGTCTCAGCAATTGAATCCTCGTCGAGATCGCCCGTTTCGCGGAACCGATTCCAGAACGTTTGGATCGGATCGAACCACGCGCCCGGTTGCCATCTCGCAGCGTAGGTGGTCTCGGGCCAATCCGTGGTTAGGGCCGCAGTTCCGTTTCCAGGGTCGTCTTCCGCGAGTCTCGCGTTCGAGAAGAGAATGCCTCGGCAGTGACTCGCGCACGTGAATTCGTTGGCGGCTCTTTCTTCTTCACCCTTAGGCACAGGCCGGCCCTCGCCTACCGGGTTCATCAGGCTCCATGCCAAAGTAGCCTGAACGGGCTTACTGCTCGTGTTGGTCAAGGTGTAGATCAGGCACGCGCCTGGAAAGCTGGAACTGCGGATATCGAGCGGAATGAACGGGTTGAATGCGGTAAGGCTGACTTTGAGCGGCAGGTCGTCTTTCTTGAACTGAATCCTGGCGAAGGGAAAAGTCCCCTCGAATTCGACCTCATCGAAGCAGGGCAATCCGTCGGCCTGCTTAAAAAACTGTCCGTGGCCATAGTTCCAGAACGTGTTTCCTTCGCCGATCCAATTCTTGACCCTGGGACCCTGGACGACGAGGGCTCTTGGGGCCTCGCCTTCCTCTTGGCACCATAGGGTCGGAAAGGTGGTCTCCAAGAGGGAATTCTTGTTGGGCCGGTTGTAGATTTCCCAGTCTCGCAGGCCGCCCCGGCCGTCGAGGCTCACGCAGCCGGTGCCGATGCCTCCCAGCGGAAACGCGATCTCTCGAAGCTGATCGCCCCGAAATGTGTAAGGAGCGAGATCAAAGTTGGGGCGGAGCTGCGCCATGTTGGTGGCGATTCTACTTGTTGGGCCAAACTTCGTCTATGAACTCAGTTGCGGCAACATTCGCGGAGCAGGGCTACAGCGTTGTCAAGGGCGTCTTTTCTCCCGATGAAGTGCGGGACCTTGAGACTGACTTCGATCGCATCGTCCAGCAGATCACCGGTTCGGGTGAGCAGGTGAACGCTCGGTGGGGTGGGCCGGAAATGGAGCGGATGAATACAGCCGCGCTGAAGGTGTTGCACACGCACAACGTCCAACAGTATTCGGCGGCGTGGCTGCGCGCGTTTTTGCAGCCACGATTCTTGGAGGCGGCGCAGGGGATTCTGGGTCCCGATGTTCTCCTGCATCATTCGAAGCTTTTTCAAAAACCCTCAGAAGAGGGTGCGCCGTTTCCGATGCACCAAGACTGGACGTATTTTCCGACCGTCAACGACACGATGATCGCGGGGATCATCCATGTCTCGGAGGCGACCGACGAGATGGGGTGCCTTCGGGTTTATCCGGGTACGCACAAGCTGGGACGCATCGAGGGCACCTCGGGTCAAGCCGATTCTGAGCTGCTGGCCCAATATCCACTCGAGAAGGCTCTGGCTTTGGAGGCGGAGCCGGGAGACGTCGTCTTCTTTCACTACTTTACGATTCACGGCTCGATGCCCAATCGCTCGCCTAAGACTCGTAAGACGGTGTTGGTGCAGCTCTATGCGGGCTCCGACCGGGTCGTCGAAGGCAACACTCATCCGGACGAGAAACTGGTGCTCAGCGGGTGGAATCACCATGCGACGCGCAGCGGCGTCAATCATTAAGGATTGAAGTTTGCCGGTATGGTGTCTCTATGGACGGTTCCAGTTTGCAAGAGGCGTGGCAGTTGGCAGTGCAGCGGCATGAGGGCCAGTTTCGAGACGGAGTCCCGCCCCTGCCTTACGCCACCCACGTGGCAGAAGTGATTGGCAACCTACGCTTCGTCGGACGCGTGGAGGACGAGGCGATGCTCTGCGCGGCCGCCTTGCACGATTTGCTGGAGGAGACCGAGACTTACTCTGACGAGCTACTGCCTCTCTTCGGCGAGCGAGTGACCAAGCTGGTGCTCGAACTCACTCGCTCCGAACCCACCGCCGAGCAACTCGACGGCCTCGACCCCGACGCCGTGGCGAAGCTGCGGTCTGAGATGCTGCTGGCGGACGTGCGCAACATGTCTGCCGAGGCGCAAGCGATCAAGCTGGCCGACCGCCTCTCGAATCTGCGCCAATCTGCATCGCTACGATCAGGCAAGAAACTGTCGAAGTACTTGAAGCAGACCAAAGAAATGCTAGAGATCATCGACTCTTCGGTCAATGAAGCGCTTCATCGCGCGCTCAAGCAGGCTTTGAAGCAGGCTAAGAAGGAATGATGCCCTCCGGGTAGTGCCGTTGAGGGTTCCTCTCTTTGGGATGGCGTGGGGACCGAAAGGCGGGAGGGATACAATCTTGAGTGCTGATGGCCAAGTACATCCCGAGCATCGGAATGGAGGTTCACGCCGAGCTGGCGACGCGATCCAAAATGTTCTGCCGATGCGAGGTGGCTTTTGGCGGAGAACCGAACACGCGGACCTGCCCTATCTGCCTGGGCCTGCCTGGCACCCTTCCCGTCCCCAATCGCGCAGCGATCGAGATGGTGATTCGGACGGCGCTCGCGCTGAACTGCAAGATCGCCATGCAAAGCGTGTTTCACCGAAAGAACTATTTCTATCCGGACCTGCCCAAGGCGTATCAGGTGACGCAATACGGCGAAACGAATCCCCTGGGCTATCACGGACACTTGGACATTCCTTCAGCCGGCGGCACCAAGCGCATCCGTATCCGGCGAGTGCATTTGGAAGAGGACACGGGCAAGCTCATGCACTTGGGGACCGGGGAGAGCGGGGTGGACTACAACCGAGCGGGTACCCCGCTGATGGAGATCGTGACGGAATTCCCTCCCGATATCGCAAATGAGGAAGAGGCCAAGGAGTACTTGGTGCAGCTTCGCCAAATCCTGCTCTACCTCGGAGTTTGCGACGGCAAGATGGAGGAGGGGTCGCTTCGCTGCGAGCCCAACGTGAGCGTCAGGCTAGAGGGCACCGACGCTTTGGGAACGAAGACAGAGCTTAAGAACCTGAACTCGTTTCGCAGCGTGCAACTGGGTTCTGCGTATGAGATAAACCGGCAGACTGCGACTCTAGAAGAAGGGCTCGATGTCCGGCAGGAGACGCGCGGATGGAACGAGCAGAAGGAAACCAGTTACCTGATGCGAGTGAAAGAAGAGGAAAACGACTATCGGTATTTTCCCGATCCCGATCTGGTGCCGATGTGCTTTGAAGATGCCACCATCGATGGGCTGCGGAACGCCTTGCCAGAGTTGCCTTTGGCGAAGCAACAACGCTATCGCGAAGAGCTTGGGCTGGGGGCCTACGAAGCCGCCTGGCTTACTGCGGATGTGTCCTGGATTGCTTTCTTTGAAGAAGCGGTCGCCGCCGGGGCGGATGCCAAGACGATCACGAATTGGATCACCTCCGATCTCTCTAAGCTCCTCAATGCCGCAGGCATCTCTATCGCCGAGAGCAAACTTTCTGCGCGGCATCTGGTGGACCTGGTGGACCTCGTTCAAAAGGACACCCTCAGCGGAAAGATGGCCAAGGCTGTGCTTGCCGATGCCTTTCACTCCGGGAAGATGCCGTCCACGATTGTCGAGGCGCAGGGTTCGATGCAGATAAACGACGAAGGCGCTATTCGAGCCGCCGTCGAAAGAGTGCTCGCGAGCAATGTCGAGACGGTCGCAAAGTTCAAAGGCGGTAACTTGGGAAGCAGAGGCTTTCTCGTGGGCCTTGTACTGAAGGAGACTCAGGGCCGAGCGAACCCGAAGCTCGTTCAACGAATCGTAGAAGAAGCCCTCGAATTATGAAAGCCCTCTTTGCCGCCGTTCTGCTCTTTGTCTGCACCCTCTCAGGTGCTCAGGATGCGAAACGCGTGGACGCCATCTGGGAAGCCGCGAATGATCGCATGAGCAGCCAGATCGACATTTGGTTTAAAGACGGCGAGTTCCCGATGGCGATTCAACTGCTCCGCGTACAAGCGGACCTCAAACCAGCGGACTACGACATTGCCACCAATTTGGGCTGGATGTTTGAGAACATCGAAGAATGGGACCTTGCGGTGGAAACATATGCCGCCTATCGGAAGGGAAACCCCAAAGACCCCGACGCCGCGCTTCCGGAGGCCGAATACTGGTTCCGTAAGAAGAAGTACGAGCCGGTGCTGCCGCTACTGGAGAGCATCTCAGACAAGGCGCATCCTAACGCCTTCCGTGTGTTGGCCCACTCCTACGAGCGGCTCGGGAAGCTAAAGGAATCGCAAGGCATCTGGAAACGCTACATCCGGCTCGCGGCGAGCGACCTTACCGCCAAGAGAAATCTCGAGAGAGTCGAGAAGAAGCTGGCAGAACAGAAACCCGGCTCTTAGCCCCCGTTGAGCTTCACGGATTCGACCAAATTCTTCTGCACATACTCGCGCCATTGGCCGGGGACATCGGTGTCGACGAAAATCGCGTTGACCGGACATTCCGGCTCGCACAGGCCACAGTCGATGCACTCGTCAGGGTTGATGTACACCATGTCCGCACCTTCGTAAATGCAGTCCACTGGGCAAACCGTCATGCACGATTTGTCTTTCACACCAATGCAAGGTTCGGTTACAACGTACGGCACGAGATAAATTTTACCGCCGTCGCCTGCCGATGCGCTTGAGTTCTTATAAAGCCTTGAGGCGCGGCCACTCGATCTCGACCCCCTCAGCCATCAGCAACCGTTGAAAATCGAGCGTGTGCTCTGAGCGTTCGTGGACCATGGCGGGCTCCTTTCCGTGAGTGAGGCAGTAGGCGGCAAGATAGCCCGCCGATTCACCGATATTCCACTCCACAGGATGCAAGCGATAGCAGCCGTTCGTAATGTGGGTGACCCCGAGGTTCTTACATGCAGGCAGCAGGTTGCGCATGCGCGTAGGGATCAGAGCGCCGAGCGGAATCTGGAAAGGAAGCGTCGAGAGATCGATATAGCTGTCGCCGCCCGTGCTTGGATGAAGGTCGATGCGATAGGCCCCAATCCCGACGCTGTCAGGAAAAGCTTGTGCGCGGTCTCGAGTTTCATTCTGGTCCGCCGAGACGTGCTCTTGGAGGACGGTGAACCTCGCTTTGATTCGTCGTGATTCACGGAGGTAGGGGGCCATCGCAAATCCATCGCTCCTTCCCGTTATGTCCGGGCGCAGATAGAGGCCCGGCAGCTCCATGTCGGTTTGGAGCCAGTAGAGTAGCGAGAGGGAAAGCTCTTTTGCTTCGTCCAGCCTCTGCTGCTTGACCGCCTGATCGACATCGATAATGGTGCCTTCGAAGTAATCGTTCATGGGCCAGTTGACGATCGTGACCGGATGCTCCGGGGGCTTTCCCTCCAAGATTTGAGGATCGACGATTTGGCGGTACGTGAAAAAATTGAACCCGTCGTTTCCCCAAAACGGTAGCCTTCGAGGTTCGTTTGTGACTGGGTTCAGGTCCCATTCGCCGACAAGCGGGCCCGGCCAGAACGGGGGTTTGAGGTTGATCCAACGTTCATAGCTCGCGGGTTTGTCGATCACTCTGTGGGAGCCTTCGTCGTGCGCCAGCGCGAACACCCAGGTTAAGGCTTGGCAGTTGGTAGGATCGGCGCTCGCTGCCGCATGGGGCTCGCCGGTATCGGATTCTGCCCCCACAACATATTCCGTGCCCGTCATCGGGAGCAGATCGCCGAGTTCGGTGGCGTCTAGGACGTATCGGGCGTGGATGAGAGTCTCGCAGCCCGTGTCCGAGTTCCCCACGAGCACGGATCGGACCCGGTCGTTCTCGACATCGGCCGCGAGGGGAACGGTGCGCAAATGGATTTCGAGCGTGTCCGAGAACTGGGCCAGCATGTTATTGAGCACCGCCCACCCGACTTGGGGCTCGTGGCAAAGATTGCTGACCCATCCCCCGCCAGGGTTCAGCCGAGGGTTGGCTCTTGCCGCGCTGCTGAGCGGCTTGCTGTCTCGATACCACTGGCGGACGCGGTCACGATAGTCGCGATAGGTTCGGGTGCAACCGAATTGCTCAATCCAGGGGTGCTCGTCTGGGGGAACCGCTTGGGACGTGAGTTGCCCTCCGATCCAGGCGGTTTCTTCGGTCAAAATGACACGCATGCCCATACGGCAAGCTGCCATCGCTGCCGCGCAGCCGCCGGTGCCACCCCCCACGATGAGGATGTCGCAGCGTTGCTCCTGAGGCTCTACCGGGGGCATTATGGAGAAGCGTACCGTCTGCCGAGGGTCGGTGCTACGAACTGCAATAGTGAAGCTTCTGAGACTCCCGTCTGCTACACTTGGAACTTGTGGGAACTCTCTGGGACATGGGGTGCGTAACAGCACACGAATCCCCTCCAGGCTAAAGACACCAATGTTCTTAACCGCTGTCAGAGACAAAATGACCACGCGAGATCGCACCGCTCTTTTCGAAGGGCTCGTTCGCGATACCCACAAGCAGGCATATAGCCTTGCTTTTCGGCTCACGGGCAACGCCACCGAAGCTGAAGATCTGGTGCAAGAATCCTTTCTTCGCGCCTATCGCTTCTTCCATCGATATGACGACGGCCTGCCATTCACGAGCTGGCTCTATCGGATCATGACGAATGCACACATCGACATGGTGCGACGGCGTGGACGAATCAAAACCACGAGCTTGGAAGGCGCCGGCACCGATGGGTCGGGGACGTGGGACGTGCCGGACGTCAATGGCATGGCCGACCGCGCCATGATGAACAATGCGCTCGAAGAGCCGGTTCAGCAGGCGCTCAACTCAATGACCGCAGAATTTCGTATGGCGGTTTTGTTAGCAGATGTAGAAGGTCTGGCGTACGAAGAAGTGGCAGACATCATGGGAACCTCCGTTGGAACTGTTCGATCCCGCATCCATCGCGGCCGAAAGCAGATACGGAGTTTTCTTTTGAAGACCGCGCCTGAGACTTATCGGAGCTATTGCGATGAATTGTAATTCTGTACAAACCCGCCTCTCGGCTTATCTGGACCGAGAACTCAGCGGAAGCGAGCTCCTGGAGTTGCGTGCGCATCTCGCCGACTGCCGCGAATGCCGCACCGAAGAAACTGAGCTGCGGAACCTCAAGTTAATGCTTGGCGGTCTCGAACCACCTGCACCCTCACACGATTTGGCGGACCGCCTTTGCTGCGCGGTGCTTCAAGAGGCCCGCAAGAGCGAGACGCGATGGTCTTGGCGAAAGCCGGTCCTCACGTTCGCAACGGTGGCGGCGGCTTCTATGCTCGTGACGTTTTTCATCTTTTCTCTCCGCGCTCCCAACAGCACACCGCCGGCCGGGCAAGATATCACCATCGATGTCGCTCGGCACGAGGCATACGACGTTGCGGGAGATCCGATGGGAGCTCCTGTCGTTTCGGTGGCGAATTATGGCGGGCGTTAGAGGTTTAGCGGCACTTGCCGCCTCCATCACCCTCTGCGGTGTGGCGTTGGGGCAGGAGACTGCCGCTGCGCTTCTTAGCAGGAGCATGCAGCGCTCCTTCCCCGCAAACGTGATCGCGGTCATTTTGCAGAAAGACCCCCGGTCAGAGAGCTATCAACGCGTGAAGGTCGAGCGAAATAGGCTCGGCATGGCTCGATGCACCATCTTGGCTCCCCTCCGGTGGTCAGGCATGGCTTCCGTCGATACCGGCGAGCGCCTGCTGACCTATCTCCCAGACAAGCGAATCATTCTGGATCAGGAGTCGCCCGGAACTCAGGCTGGCGAGGTGGCCGAAAGGATGGCGCTTGCCAAACGCAACTACCACCTCCGCATCATGCCCAGTGAGCCCATCGCGGGCCGCAACACCATCTGCATCGAGGCGAAGCCTAAGAATGACGACCTGGAAATTCGGCGGTATTTCTTGGATTCCCAAACGGCTTACCCTTTGCGCCTAGAGACGTTTCACCATGGAAACGAGATCAACGTGATGTTCGACACGAAGGACATCAGTTTTCCGAAGTCTCTCGATCCCAAGCTTTTCACCCTCGAACCCTCTGGAGACGTTTACGTTCAGAAGTTTACGAAGCCCAAGAAAATCCTGAGTGGAAGCCAAGCAAAGAACTTGGTCGGCTTTGTGCCCCTCGTTCCAACTGGGCTACCGCTCGGCTTCAAAGTTCAAGAGTTGCAGTTCAGCGAAGATGGTGCTTGGAAGTCCATTGTGGTGCGCATGTCGGACGGTCTTGCGAGGGCGACGCTCTATCAATGGCCCGCGAATTCGAAGGTGACGCTGCAAACGTTTTCCAATAGCTCGACGATGGTTGACAAGACCACCGGGCTGAAGCTGATGATCGTTTCCGATCTCAGCCCTGCCGTGCGTATGCAATTGCTCAAGGCTTTCATTTCCGAATCCTCTGTCGATCCGGCGGTGCGTGCGCAGCGGCTTTTTGGAATGTTGGTGCCACTCGAGGGGGGCCTTCAGTCTTCCTTGGAACTGATCACCTCCATTTGGGCGTTTTCTGGAATAGATAGCCTAAGCGGAACCGATGACTTTGATTCCGTCCAAGTGTCGAGGCCTATTCCGCCCAGTTCGTAACCGCGGCAATAGAGTCTTCGTCCGAAGGCGAGTCCCGTAAGAGAAGACACATATGAGCCAAAAGGTCAAAACGCCAAAAGGCGTAATCATCACCCTAGCTGCCGGATTCGGGCTTGGAGCCATCACGATGGCTGGCATCGGATCTGGTATCGCCGTTCCAAAAGCATTCGCGCAGGCCCCACAAGTTAGCGTTCAGCCCATCTCCGGTGTCAAGACCGAGAACATTGCCACGCTGCGTGACCTCGACGAATCGTTCGCCAACCTAGCAGAGTTTGTCGCTCCAAGCGTCGTGGACATCCGGGCGACCAGCAATCGGGCCACCGGCCCCAATGGCGCGCGCATGCCGGTGAGACAAGGAGAAGGTTCCGGCTTTATCATCCGGTCCAACGGCTACATCATGACCAACGACCATGTCGTTGGAGATGCGAATCAAGTCAAGGTCGTCCTGAAAGATGGACGCGAATACGACGGCAAAGTCATCCGGGCCGAGGACAGCAGCGGAGATCTGGCAATCGTCAAGATCGAGGCCAAAGATCTTCCGTCCCTGGCGTTTTCCGACAGCTCCCAACTGCGGCCTGGACAGTTGTGCATGGCGGTAGGCGCCCCATTCGGACTTGAAAACAGCGTGACCTTCGGCCACATCTCGGCCCTGGGCCGGGTTAACAATATTCCCGATGCGTCGGTGACCCAACAGGGTCGCCGTTACGCAGACATGATCCAAACCGACGCGTCGATCAACATGGGCAATTCTGGCGGCCCTCTGCTCAACATCGATGGACAGGTTATTGGCGTCAATACCGCGATCTATAGTCCGTCGGGGGTCAGCGCCGGCATCGGATTCGCCATTCCCAGCAACCAAGCGAAGTTTATCGGCAACATGCTGATCGAGAAAGGCAAGATCGTCCGCTCCGTGATCGGCGTCTACCCAGAGAACCTGAAGGAATACGAGAAGAAGGACATGAGCCTCACCGGTGGCGCCCGTATCGTCGGCTTCCCGCCAGAAACTCAGAGCGCGAGCCCGGCCAAGAAAGCGGGCATCAAGGAAGGCGACATCGTGACGAAGATTGGAACGACTCCGATCAACTCAGAGCTCGACCTTCGAAACGCCATGCTAATCTACGCACCGGGCACAAAGGTGCCAGTGGAGGTTGTGCGCGCGGGTAAGCGATTAACACTAGACGTAGCTCTGGAGGAGTACAAGGCTCCGGCCAAGCCTCAGGCACAGAATCTGCAAGAAATGCCCGGGATGGACAAGGATGAGTTCCTAAAGCGTTTCCCAAAAGGCTTCGACGGCCGTGAGGAAGATGTCTTTAAGGAGTTCCGCAAGCAGATGGAACAAGGCGGTGGCGAGGGCCAAGAGCCTCGCGCCGGACGCGCCCAACTCGGTGTGAGCATCGGTAATGTCACGGACGAGATTCGAAAGAGCCAATCAATTCCTTCTGGCGTGGAGGGTGCCTTCATATCCAGCGTCCAGCCCGACTCCTCTGCCGCGAATGCCGGTTTATCGGCAGGCGACGTGATTACGCAGCTTGGCAACAAGAAGATCACCTCCGCTGACGAGTTGATCACTGAAATGGAGCGAGTAAAGCCCGGTGACACGAAGCCTCTCAAGATAGGCCGCTACACCAAAGGCGTCTCGCAAAGCCTCGAGAAATCGGTTACGTTCAAGTAGCTCACGAGAGAGGGGTCGTATCGGGCTTTGCAGCCTGATACGACCCCTCTCATTGTTGTCAGTCTGCCACACGGGCAGACTTGATTAGAAGGCTCAGCCAAAGGCCATTTCAGCCGGTGCTCCTGAGAGATCGACTTGAGCGATCTTAGTGCCCGCGGCCTTTGCCATAGCTGCGTTGATCTCCTTCAACGCGGTAGCGGAGTAGCCGGGCCAGACTTGCACAATCTTTCCTGCCTTCGAAACCTGGATAACCCAGGGCGAAGCATTGGCCTTATAGCTGCGTATCACCTTCAGCTCTGGATCGTAGATGCTCTGATACGGAACCTTGAATTCCTTTTGCCAGGCTGTGTAGCCCTTGGCGTCTGTGTTGATAACGCCGAGGATTGTGGCCTTGCCTGTGTACGCACTGCTAAGTCTCTTGTAATACTTTTGAGCCGCCGCATTCACGGGGCAGGTGGTGCTGATGAAGTGCAGGAACACATCCCCTTTCGCGGTGTAATCCTTCAGCGTGTGAGCTTTGCCGTTCGTTCCGTTTGCGGCAAAAGCGGGCGCAAGAGTCCCAGCCTTGATGGGAGCTTGGGCGACTGCCATGGTGAGGCAAGCCAATAGCGTTGTGGTGCTCATTATGCTAGTTTACGCGCGAACGAGTCGATACCTTCCCCGATATACTGAGAACTTATGCGAATAGGAGTTTTAGCGTTGTTTGTTTGCCTCATCATTGGCCTGGGCGGTTGTGGCGGAGCGGGCAAGAACGACAGCGGATCTTCCAGCACGTCTCTTGTCCCCGAGCAATATTTGGCCGATCTTCGGGCGGCGATCGAGACGAGGGACCGCGACTTTATCGCGACAAGGATTTCGGATGACTATCTGGACGACTGTCAAGACAAGCAGATACTGCTTTCGCGGATCATGAGCGTGCTTGGCACCGGCGGGACGATCGAATTCTTGACGGAGCCACCCACGAACAAGAAGGTGAACGAGCTACGGAACACCGCCGAGTTCGATGGAGGGTTTTCTCTGACGGTCACCCAAGGTGCCGAGACACGCAACTACCAAGACAGCGGCCGGTTGTACCTGCGACGGGATAACACGCCTTGGCAGTTGGACGGCAACCGCGAGTGCCCGCGGTAAGGCCACCCAGGGGCTCCCTCAGCTAATGCGCGGCACCCTTCTAAATGTTGCCTCCGTAACGGTGGGCGCGGCCGTGGGATTGCTTGTGGGACGGGCCGCCCCCGAGTCGTTCCGTCAAGTTGCACTTCACGGCTTGGGGCTCGTCACCTGCGCGATCGGTATCAAGATGTTCTTGCAGGCGAAGAATCCGCTTATTGTCGCGGCGTCGATTGCGATCGGCGGCGTGATCGGGGTTTCTCTTGGGCTGCATTCCGGCATAGAATCGCTAGCTGAATGGGCGCGCAATAGCTTGGGCCAAGGAGAATCTGGCTCGTTTGCCGAAGGCGTGATTACTTCCTTCGTGTTGTTCTGCGTTGGACCCATGACGCTGCTCGGATGCATACAAGACGCCTTAGAGAAGAAGATCGAGCTTCTCTCACTCAAGTCGACGCTCGATGGAATAGCCGCCGTGTTCTTAGCCGCTGGGTTGGGTGCCGGAGTATTGATTACGGCTGCGTTGATGCTCGTCTTTCAAGGCGCACTGACCTTGGGTGCGCGCTTCTTAAAGCCGGTTTCCGATGACTCGGAGGCATTGGCGGAGCTGAGCGCTACGGGTGGCGCTATCTTGCTCGGCACGGGCCTGGGGCTACTGGAGATCAAGGACCTTCACACCGCGAACTACTTGCCTGCGATTTTCCTCGCTCCTGCCATTGTGCTGGTGGGCCGACGATTCAAGACACGAAGGCTATAGGGCTCGGGCAATAGGCTCGGGTGCTATGGAAAGGAATCTCCATAGCACCCGAAGTTAGGCCTACTTTTTGGCAGGCTTAGGAGTCGGAAGACTTGCGTTTTTGGCGTATTTCGCTGGGTCCTTCTTGAACGCGCCTGGGCAGCCCGCGCAACAGAAATAATATCGGCGGCCCTTGTAATCCGCATACATTTTGGTCTTCGTCGCTTCCGCGATCTTTACGGGGTCATTGGGCATGACGGCACAGTTGATGACGGTTTGAGGCTTGGCTGGCTTAGGGAGCTTCTTCGTCTGTGCGACGCCGATGCCGACCACGGCGACTGAGAGAATAGAAACGAGTGCGAATTTGTTCATAGCTGCAATAGACCTTACGTTCGAGTCGTGGGTGCCGTTACGTCAAGTGTACCGGCGGTAACCTCAAGACGCCGTGGCGATACGGATCCTTCACACAAACGATATGCACGGCACATTAAGTTCCGGCGTGATGTCGCGACTGCTGCCGATGCGTTCGGCAATGGACCTCTACTTCGACAGTGGCGACTGCATAAAGACAGGAAACTTAGGCATTCCCCTGAAGCGCGAACCCGTGTGGGGGATGCTGAACGAACTCCGGTGTACGGCGTCGGTTTTGGGAAACCGCGAGACCCACCTGCTAGAAGGAGCATTTCGGAAGAAGATCGAGGGGGCGGCGCACCCGTTGCTCTGCGCGAATCTTCGGCGGAAGGATGGAACTTACCCACTTGCCCGGACCCTTGAGGTGTCTTGCTCCGGCGTTCGTATCGGGTTAGTTGGAGTGATGGTGCCGATGGTGACCGATAAGATGCGCACTCAGGGGGCAAGCGCCTATCTGTGGGATCCGCCCATCTCCGTCGCCTGTGAGTTGGCTCGCGTATTGCGGCCGCGTGTGGATCTGTTGATCGCCCTGACCCACATTGGGCACAAGCAAGACATGAGTTTAGCTGAAGAATGCCCGCTGTTCGACGCAATTCTAGGCGGCCACTCTCATACCGTGCTCGGACAACCATTGCTTGTGGGGCGAACTGCGATCTGCCAGGGAGGCTCACATAACGCGTATGTGGGGGTTTATGAGTGGGATCGCGCAGGATGGCGCGGCGGCCTGGCTGCGCTTTAGGACGGCTGCCAAAAAAGCCCCGGCAAGACCGGGGCTTTTGGGGAACGCTATTCAATTTTTGGCAACCGATATTCAGTTTTTCACGCTATTCAGTTTTACAACTCTATTCAGTTTTGTTCTCCAATCGTGAGCTATGGCATTTATGCTTTCTGCTCAGGCTTTCCCTGCCTTTTCCGCTCCTTGCATCCATGCTCGGAGTTTTAGTTTCTGGATGTAATTCTTAGGCCATCATCGCAAACATCTCGTGCTGCGGCTCCAGGAGCTGGCGCAGGCTGAGACGGGCTCTGTTGAGGCGGCTCTTGACGGTGCCGATTGGCAGGTTGAGCGACTCAGCGATTTCTTCGTACGACATGGACTCTGCGTGATACATGATGATCATCGCCTTCTGGTATTCCGGAAGCTTCTGCACGGCTTCTTCCACGGCGCTCATTCGCTGAGATCGCTCGGCTTCGTCTTGAGCGGTGGGGCCATGATCTTCGACTTGAAGCTCGACTTCGCCGTCTCCAAGGTTGAGGGCGCTGTCCAGGCTGGTTGTGGGCCGCGCATTCTTCTTCTTTCTCATGTCCAAGAAGCAGTTGGTCTCGATACGGTACAGCCAGGTCGTGAAGGCGCTGTCACCCTTGAACGTCTGGAGGGCTCGATAGACTCGAACAAACGCGTCGGCAACCACGTCTGCAGCGTCATCGGGGTTTCGTGTAAGACGAAACGCGTATTGGTAGGCTCTCGCCTGATGCTTCTGGACTAAGGCATCGAATGCGCCTTTGTCGCCTCTTTGAAACCGTTCGATCAGGATGCTGTCTTCGGACTGTACTTTTTGCATTTGCTCTCCACGCTCACTTTCGGGAAAGCTGGCTTGGCTGCCCTTCGCCGTCCTGGCTTAGGTTGCCTCCGGAACCGCACGCTCTCCCAAGATGCGGCTCCGGCCTTGTTCTGTTTTCTTTGTTCCGCTTCCGTGCTATCTATTATTGCGCGATCCGTAGCAATTTTGGCAACTGTTTTATGGATCGTTGATAGGTTGACGATCATTACTGGGAAAAGTTTCCATCTTTTTCGCCGAATTTCGATCAATTCGCTTCACGGAGAGAAGAAAGACTGGAACCATCGCAAAATAAATAGCTTCAGCAAAACGCGGCTGAATCATCGACGCGAACATCGCGACGGTGGCAATAACAGGAGCGGTGAGAATTCGGCGCGTGGAGAAATGCCGCGATTCTTCGGAAATGCCTTTGAAAACAAAGCCCTGATGGCGTGCGTACGTCCACATCGCATAGTTGATCAGGCCCATGATGATGAGGTTCGCGCCAAAAATCGTGTTGACGATCATGTTGTTCACATCCCCCGCATAGAGACCCGTGGTAAACGGCACGATCGAAACCATCAGCAGAAAGCAGATGTTCAGCCACAGAATCACTCGATCGGTGCGAATGAGAAAGCGAAACGCGGCATGATGGGTGACCCAATACATGCCCAGCGTGAAGAAGCTGGCTACGAACGCAAGAAAATTGGGAAACATGTTCTGGAGCTTCTCGTAGACCTCGGCGTTGGTCGCTGAGTCCGGGAAGTCCGGGGGGCTCAGGGTGAGGACGAGAACGGTCATCGCGATCGCGAAGATGCCGTCTGTGAGGGTTTCAAGCCTCACCCGGCCGAAATCAGACGTGTCATCTTTGTATTCGCTCATTCATCCTCCAGCCGGTGTACGGTCGCCCAGACGTTTCGCGCAGCGTCAAGGTCTCGGGTCTGCTTCCTGCCCTCGATAATATCGAGATAGAGGGTGGATATTTCATACGGCCGCAGACCGACCGTGAAAGTCGTGCTTGAGTGGCCAGGTTTGGGAGTGACTTCTAGTTCATTCAGCCGCTCCCCAAGAAGATTCGTTCTCACTGCTGAAGCCACGGTGCCCGCAACCGAGATTTCGGCCAGCGTCTCGATTCCGTCGAATTCCACGAGCCTCAGCACGTACGGGTGCCCTACGCCCGTGCCAGCGTAAGCCGGGAGATCGCGGGACGAATAGTCTTCGGCCTCGCGGTAGAAGGCGGTCACGCACACATTATCGGCAGCACACGAAACAGAACTAATCTCTTCCGGCAAGGAGTGTTCAAATTTCTCGCCGGTCCCGTTCCATGCCTGAGACAGCACGTCTGGATAGAGGTTCGTGCCGAAAAGCTCGCGACCTAACTTCCAGCGGCTTGCATCGCTAAGCTGCTGGTGGGGAATAAACCTGTAGCGGGTGCGGGCGCCAGGCTTGGCCCGGCCCTCGTCCCAAGGGTCCCGCATCGAGAGCAGGTTCCTCAGCTGCTTCCCTTCCCCAAACCATTGCTGGCTACCATCGTGCAGGATCAGCAGTCCCTCGTTGCCTTCAAAAAGGACATCGACCAGGCTCAGGGAAGTAAAGGCGTTCTCGATCGTCTCAAACCATTGAGGCGAGGTCATCCAGTCTCCAGTTGGATATTTCCGCTGCCAAGGTCCCGAAGGCTTCACTTCTGAAACTGCATAGGGCGTGTCGCTTCTGAGGCTATCCCACGCTTCCCCAAACTCCCAAACGCACTGAAAGCCGGCATTCATCCCGGCATCCGGCCACCAGTCATCAGCTGTGCTCTGGGCAAAATCCTCGGAGGAGTGATCGATTTGCGCGGTCAAATCTAACGCGTCTATCGCCAGCGGCACGGTGAGATAGAGAACACAGTTGCTTTGCCGCTCCCATCCGATCTTCAAAGAGCGCTCATCGCACTGACCAAAGAGCAAAGGCTCTTGCGAGCGGACTTCATGTCCATCCTTGGTCCACCGCAATTCCGGCAGAGACAAGAGACGCCTGCTGTCACCAATCCGTAACTCCAAGTTTCTCGCATCAAGATCAATGCGGACTGAAAACTCGCCCCTGTCGAACGTCGCGATTTGTCCCACGATAAGCCATTCGGTGGTCTCTGGTTTAAGCTCTGCTGCCTGGATTACTCGGTAGCCGAGGGCTGGAACGGTAAAGACACCGGTGCCGAAGAAGCCTTCGTGGCCAATTTGTCGCGCCCAACCAAGCGAGTTATAGAGGAGGGTTTCGCCATCGGCGAGGTTCAGTCGTCGGGCGAGGTGCTCGAGTCCGCGTTGCCCACCTTTAGTGATCGCATGAACCGCGTCGTACTGAGGCTCGGCGACATGTCCACACAAGCCTTCGCACTCATGGTTGTCATGGTGCTGCGCGGCGAGCAGACTGCGCCACGCCTCTTCTAACTCCCAAACGGGATACACGTCCCAGTTATCGTAGGGCCGCCCGAAAAGGCCGAGCATGGCTTGAAGACTTTCAACTTGAAGAAGGCACCGCTCGGAATAGTGGCTCTGGCGTGGTGCCCGGTCCGCATTCTTCCCCAGCGACATCCCGTGCCAAACCTCATCCATCAAATACCGCTTCACCGGGACGGTGGAGGAGACCGGGAGTGGGGCACTCCCGCCACGGATAGCTTCGCTAAGGGTGCCGAACTTAAACTCGAACCTTGGATCGCTTAGCAACTCCTTCGTCTTCGGCAGCAAAATTTCGCTTCGGCACATCCAGTCGGGCGAAGGCATCAGTTCGAGCCACTGCTGGATGATCTGGTTCTCTGCCGTCCCTTCCGCAAGCTGGTCCATCAGGATTTCGACATCCTCGGGCCACTGGTGGAGGTTCAAGTGGTTCCGGGTTGCCGTCAACAGCCGTGACCCATCCACCCCCTCCCACCAGACCACCGGAGCTTCCTCCTTTGGAATCTCCGGCGTGTGCCAAGTCCACTGGAAGAATAGAGACGCGTACTCAAAACCCACTCCGGCAAGCATTTGTGGCAGTTGGGGGAAGAAGTCGAACTCCTCCTCCCAGAATGTCTTGGGCCGCACGCCCAGCAAGCGCATGACCGCCCGAGCGCCATAGATCCGCTGGCGGATGTTTGATTCGCCTCCATGAAACAAGCCGTAGGGCTGGCCATAAGAGGCACCGACTACTTCAACAGTGCCTACCTGGACGGCTTCGCGGAGTTCCCAAAGAGCCTCGGGATTCTCGGATGCCAGCTTCTCGTAGCCAATGCCATCGAAGTTCACGTTCCCCTTCGCGCCAGTCTCGCGACAGAAGTGGAGCATGTCCCGAACCGAGCCGGGGAGTACGTGATAGCCCCAGAGCCACTGCATGTCTACCCAATGCATGTGGTTGCCGAACGTGTACCAGATTGGGATGGGCACTGCTTAGTTTAGATGCTGAAGAAGGTAATTTCCATCACGTGGACCCGCTCGCGATACTACAGGAACTTGTTTCGATCCCTGGCCCTCCTGGACAGGAGGCACTTGTCCGTGACGCGGTTGCCGCGCATGTCGAGCGGCTTGGCTATGTGCATGCTTCCGATGCTCGCGGAAACTTGGTCGTCCGCCTTGGATCGAAGCAGCCGCGGATCCTCGTAACCGCACATATGGATGAGATCGCCATGCTTGTTCGGCAAGTGGAGCCAGACGGGCGGCTTGTGGTCGGCGGACTCGGCGGAATCTTTCCTTGGAAGCTAGGTGAGGGCCCCGTTCAGATCTTAGCGGCGAAACCCTTGAGCGGAGTGCTGTCGTTCGGGTCGATCCACACGGAAGATCCGACTTCGAATGTTCGCAAGACCGATCATGCTTCGATCGACTGGAACATGGCTCGGGTCATCACGGGGCTTTCCGCAGAAGACTTGGCGATGCGGGGTGTGCGGCCCGGCACTCGTGTGGTTGTTCATCCTTCGCGCCGTGAACTCGTTCAGCTAGGCGAATTGGTAAGTGGCTATTTTCTCGACGACCGAGCAGACGTCGTGTCGTGGCTGTTGGCGCTCGAACAATTGAAGGGCTTTGAAGGAGAGGTCATGTTTGCGGCTACGGCTGCAGAGGAAGTCGGCGGTCTGGGAGCGCTTTGGCTCATGCTCCACGAGCCGCCGGAAATTTGTATCGCCCTTGAGCTCGGCCCGGCGGTTCCTGATGCGCCGATCAAAATCTCGGCCAACACGACCGTCTGGGTGAACGATGGATATTCGGCCATGCAGGCTGCAGACATCGAGATTGTTGCCCAAGCCGGTGAACGGCTAGGGATGTCGCTCCAGTTTCAGGCGCTTTCGCGCGGAGGGAGCGATGCTTCCTGCGCGGCCAGCCGAGGCTTCTGTGCTCGCCCGATCACGCTTGGACTGGCGATGGAGAACAGCCACGGATTTGAGATCATGCATCGAGATGCCATGACTCAGTTGGCAACTCTGACGGCGGAACTGGTGAGAACGCTCTGACATTCCCGCGCGGAAGAGGCTAGGATTCCGGGCTATAGTTAGCGACTTCGTCTCGGAGCCAGGTAAGCGCGAACTGGGTTGCCCTGCGGCGAACATCCGCGCGTTGGGCCCGGTATTGCTGATGCTTTACCGCGACTCCGTTCGGACCTGCGATCGCCATGTAGACGACGCCCACGGGCTGGCCGCCGGTGTCGACGGTTGGTCCAGCATTTCCGGCAATGGCGACTCCGAACGTGGTTCCGAGAAGGTCACGAACCTTCGTTGCTAGTTCGGCGGTGACTTCGTCGCTGACAGCACCCTTGCTCGCAAGAAGGGCCGGGGTGATACCCGCAAGCTTATGCTTGGCAGCCTGACTGTAAACAACGAGCCCTCCGGCAAACGTTTGGCTGGAGCCGGCCGTGGCGCTGAGCCGGGCCGCAAGTTCTCCGCCCGTCATGCTCTCCGCAACCGACACGGTTGCGTGTTTCGTGGAGAGGAGTATCTGGAGCGCTTGTTCGAGAGAAGTCGTTTCGACCGGCAAGACGTTCTGGCCGAGTAGTTTTCGAATCTCTTCAACGGTCGGAGCGATCACCTTCTCGGCTTCTGCTTGGGTACTCGCTCTGGCAGTGACGCGGAGATGCACTTCACCTGGATGAGCGTACGGGGCGACGGTCGGGGTCTCTGCCTCCATGAGAGGCCGGAGCAAGTCTTCCACGTGGCTCTCGCCCATATTGACAACCCGCAAAACAACCGAATGGATTACTTCGCCGGACAAGTGCGCCAGGAAGTCTTTGACGGCTCCGAATGCCATCGGATCAAATTCGCCCTTAGGTCCCGGCAAAGCGATGATGGTTTTTCCGTTCTTCTGGCAGATCAGGCCCGGTGCCGTACCATTGGCATTCGGAATAATTCGGGCGCACGTGGGTTTGTCTGCCTGGCGGAGGATCGATTCGGTCCACCGCAGCTTTCTGGACGTAAACAGATCACGGAGTTCCGCTTCAATTTCGGGGATTCGCTCCAAGTCATCGCCCAGCGTCTTGGCAATAGCATCACGCGTGAGGTCGTCCATCGTCGGCCCTAGGCCGCCTATCGTGACGACGATGTCGGCCCGGGAGAGTGCCTCTGTCAGCACCGAGCAAATGCGGTCGAAGTTGTCGCCCACCGTCGATCTGCGCTGGCAGACGATGCCCGTCTGCGCGAGAATTTGTCCCATCGTGGCGGCGTGAGTGTCCACGATTTGGCCAAGAAGCAACTCGGTTCCGACGGACACGATCTCTGCATTCATACGCTATTTATCAGGCATACGCGGTTCGTGAAGCTGCACCGGCTTGCCTTTGCGGCTGAGTTTCAGGTTGACCATCTCAACCGCAATTGCGAATGCCATCGCGAAATAGGTGTATCCCTTCTCGATATGCTGACCGCTGCCCTCTGCGACCAGGTTGACTCCGATGAGCACCAAGAATGACAAAGCAAGCATCTTAACCGTGGGGTGCTTCTCCACGAAGCGGGCGATCGATCCCGCCGAAAACATCATAATGCCGATGGCGACCACGACCGCGATGATCATGATGGAGACTTCCTTGACCATGCCGACCGCCGTGATGACGGAGTCTAAGCTGAACACGATGTCGATCACCATGATCTGAGCGATGATCGCTCCCAAAGTCGCGCGTTTGCCCCCACTTACATCCTCGTCGTGGGAACCTTCGAGCTTTTCGTGAATTTCTTTAATAGCCTTGTAAATCAAGAACAGGCCCCCACCGATAAGAATGAGGTCACGCCAGGAAACTTCGACTGCTTCTTTGGGCAATGCGAAAGGCAAGGTGAAAACCGGTGCCACTAAACTCGCCACCCACCCAATGGTGAGCAAAAGCAGCACGCGAGTCACCAGCGCCCCGGCCAATCCCAATCGGCGGCCAAGCTCCTGCTGATGCTTTGGCAGCTTGTTCGAGAGAATCGAGATGAAAATAATGTTGTCGATGCCGAGAACGATCTCAAGTATCGTCAGCGTCAACAACCCAATCCACGCACTAGGATTAGCGACCCAATCGAACATTGTTGACTAGTATGGCATTCGGAACTGCCTGTCTAAGTTATGAAGCCTCATTCATCGAACGCGTGTTGCACGGCCGAGGAGCCTTGCAACCGACGAACTCAGTCGCGCTCGCAACGAGCCTCTGCCAACTTCTTCATCGACAGGCTTGATGTACCCGGTTTCGGAGAGCACGTGAGCTTGTGGGCCAACCACTTCCGCTGACACCAATTCGCCTTGCTCGTAGACGCGATCATTGAATAGCATGCTCTGACATTGAACTTTGTACAATTCAACAGATCGATGGTTTATTGCCTTTTTCATAACAAAGCCGCCACTCCCCAAGACTAGCGGCAAGAACTTTATAGACGACATTTCTCCGCCTCGCGTTCTGTCTCGGACCCTCTTTGCCCTTCCCGCAGATCGATTCCGGCATATTTGCGAGAGGGTGAAAGGGGTGAAAGGGGTGAAAGGGGTGAATGGGGTGAATGGGGGGGGGTGAAAGGGTGTCTCCGTTCGCGCTTTCACCCCGGTCACCCCGGTCACCCAATCTTCCCATGGTTGCTGCTTTCAGCCGGACTCCTAAGCTCAAAGGTATACTCACCTCGCAACTACTTCGCACGAGTGCGGTTGCGCGGACAGGTCCCGAGTGGCATGTTTGTGTGTTAGTTGTTAGTGGGTTGGCGTGGAAAGTTTCCACACGCTGAGACACCAACAACCAACATGCTAGCCCCCGGGTTATCAGCGCAAAATCAAACCGGCTCGGAGGCAAACCTGGAGGCAATATGGCAACTCAGCTCAGCATGAAAGAGCTGTTGGAATCTGGCGTTCACTTTGGACATCAGACCCGACGGTGGAACCCGAAAATGAAGCGCTACATCTATGGCGCTCGCAACGGCATCTACATTATCGATCTTCACCAGACGATCAAGCTTTTCGAAGACGCGCTCAACTACGTTAAGAAGCACGTCGAAGACGGGGGTACCGTCCTTTTCGTCGGCACCAAGAAGCAGGCTCAGGCCGCTGTCAAGGAAGCCGCCGAGCGCAGCGGACAATACTTTATCAACGAGCGATGGCTCGGTGGCACCCTTACCAACTGGAAGACCATTCAGGGCCGCGTTCAGCGACTCAAAGAGCTCGATCGAATGGATACGGACGGCTACTTTGATCGCCTGCCAAAGAAGGAAGCCAAGCTCCGCCGCGACGAGCGCGATGAGCTGAACCGATTCCTCGGCGGTATCCGAAACATGGCCCAACCGCCCACCCTCATGTTCATCGTCGACCTCAATAAGGAGTCGATCGCGGTTCAAGAGGCGAAGAAGCTGGGAATCCCCGTCGTGGCGATCGTGGACACCAACTGTGATCCCGACCTCGCTGACGTGGTGATCCCAGGCAACGACGACGCGATCCGCGCGATTCGATTGGTCACCCAGAAGATCAGCGATGTCATCCTCGAAGCCCGACCGCTCAGCGAGGCGCTGACCGAAGGCTTAACCAGCGAGACCGGCGAAACGATTGAGGAAGAGTCCGGAATGGATTACTCCACCCCCATCGACGCCGAACTCCTCAAGGCTTTCGGAGCCGAAGAGTAAACCTGCATGTTGGTTGTTGGTTGCTAGAGTGTTGGCGTAAAGCAGCGCACTAGCAGCTAGCGCATCAACACGCTCCTACATGGAGAAAAGAAATGGCGAATTACACCGCACAAGATGTTAAGAAGCTGCGCGAAGAGACCGACGCGCCGATGATGGAATGCAAGTCCGCCCTGGATGAGGCGGATGGCAACTTCGACCGAGCCAAGCAAATCCTTCGTGAGAAAGGCAAGGCTGCCGCTGCCAAGCGGGTGGGCCGATCCACGGCCGCAGGCGTCGTCGCATTTGCATCCAGCCCCGACGGCAAGACCGTGGGAGCTGTAGTCCTCGAAAGTGAGACCGACTTTGTCGCCCGAAACGACGAGTTTGTTCAGGTGGCTCAGACCATCGCCGAGCACGTTCGCGATGGAGCGACCGCAGCTAGCGATGAGGTCAAGCACCTAGTCGAGGCCGCCGTGGCAAAGATTCGCGAAAATATTGTCGTCGCTCGCGCCGAGCTGCTCAAAGCAGAGGCCGGCATCGCGACGTACGTTCACCACGACAAGACAAAGGGCGCGGCTATCGTGCTCTCGTCGGGCGATCACACGAACGAAGCAGTGAAGAAGCTGGCCGTCCAAGTCGTTTCCGCACCGCCACAGGTCGTCAACAAGGAAGAGCTCTCGCAAGACAAGATCAACGATGAGATCGAATCGGAGACGCGCAGAGCAGTCAACGAGGGCAAGCCTGAGAACATCGCCCGCAACATCGCTCAGGGGCGAGTGAACAAGGAGTACATCAAGAAGGTTGTGCTTTTGGAGCAACCGTTCTACATCGATCCGAGCAAGAGCGTGGGTCAGCATCTCGCCGAAGCCGCGCCCGGAGCGAAGGTCGCTCAGGCCGTTTACTTCGCCGTTGGCCAAGCCGAAGTCGAAGCTTCCGAATAACCCGAACCGCATGTTAGCGTGGCGACCACGCTAACATTGCTTAGTCGAAGAGCCCGCCCAAGTTGCCGCTCTCGAGGTCCAGCAACGTTCGTTTCGTGTCGATCCCCCCGGCGTAGCCGGTCAAAGCACCTGCTGAGCCAATGACCCTATGGCACGGCACCACGATGGCGATGGGATTCGTCGCGTTGGCTCTTCCCACCGCTCTGGACGCTTCAGGTCTTCCGAGCCTTCGCGCCACATCCCCATAGGTCCTCGTCTGGCCATAAGGGATCTCCATTAAGAGCCGCCACACTTCCATTTGGAAGGGCGAGCCGTTCATAGCCAAAGAGAGTGAAAAGGAAGTCAACTTGCGATCGAAGTAAAGGCCAAGTTGCTCCGTAACGGATCTCAGCCTCTCCCCGTCTGCCACAGCCCCCTTAGAACTCAGGTGCTCGGAGGCATCGCGGGTCCAAAGTTCGACGAGCCGTCCATCCTGATCCACGACCGGAGTGGCTAGACCGAAAGGTGCTGGTTGAACGGTGAAATAGCGCATCTCTGACCTGGATTATGGTGCGGAATGCCATGTTCGATGCGCGCGAAGAGCAAAGACTCGGGAACACTCACAGACAGGAGTCTACATGATCCTTCCATCAATGTTAAAGTGCCCGGGATGAGGCTCATCACCCATAATGGCACTATGTCCGTTTGCCTCTTCTTTGCGCTGACGCTGTTCGTTGAACCCGAGATTCCGATTTACCGCGACTCTTGGGGGGTGCCGAGCATCGTGTCGCAGGACATCGAGGGCATCTACTATGGCCTCGGGTACATGCACGTGACCGACAACGCCGAGAGGATGGCGCTGAATTACAAGATCGCCCGCGGTAGATCGTCGGAGGTCTTAGGAAGGGCTCATATGCTTCAGGACAGTTTCATCCGGGGCTTGGAGATAGAAGAGCGGGCGGAAGCGGCGAAGCTGTCTCCTACCAGTGAAATGATCGTGCGATCCTATCTCCAGGGGGCCAACCGAGCCCTCGCCGAGAAGCGCTCATCCGTCGCCCCGTGGGTTCAGACGTTCACCAGGACGGATGTTTTATCGATGGGGCAGTTCGTCAACTGCGCCTTCCCGCTCTTAGACCTTGCAAGCGCCTTGATGCCCGGAACCGGGTCCAACCAGTTCGCCATCGGCCCTCAGCGGACTGCGACCGGCCATCCCATCGTGTCAATGGATCCGCACCTGGAATGGAATGGTGCGGACGGAGGCATTGTCTGGACCGAAGTCGGCCTTTATGGACCGTCCTTAAACTTCCGAGGTGTCACCATCCCCGGCCTCCCGGCAGGCACGATGGGACACAACGACAAGGTTGCCTGGTCATTCACGAACAACAACCCGGTGCTGGCAGTGCGTTACGCGGTCGTCACCGATCCCGAAAACCGCAATCGATACAACTATCACGGGGAGTGGAAGGAGTTTCGGTCGAAGCAAGTGAAGATGGCTTACCTCGAAGGAGGTGAACTCAAGGAGCAAACCCAGACCTTGCGCCTGACCGAGTGGGGGCCCATGGTTCCCTTGCGCAGCGAGGCGGCCTACGTAGAGCCACTGGGTAACTTTGCGGGATTAGACCAGTCTCTGGCGATGATGAGAGCGGGCTCTGGACAGGAGTTGAGGGCGGCACTGGGCATGCGCGGGCTGTCGATGTGGAATTTCGTTTACGGCGACGTTCAAGGAAATATCGGCTATCAGTACAACGCCGATCTGAGACGCCGAGACCCCGCGTTCAATTGGCGCGGAACGGTGCCCGGGAACGATCCCAAAACAAGGCTCGGAAGTCTGCTGACCTTGGACGAACTGCCGTATGTCGTGAATCCAGCCTCCAGGCTGTTGGTGAACGCGAACAGCGCTCCAGGGCTGACGTCTTTGGGTCCCGAGATCGCGCGCGAATGGCCATCGTACATCAGCACCTATGGTTCGACAACCCGCTATGAGCTTCTTAGCTCGCTGCTGGAGAAAGACCGAAGCGTGGAGGAAAGCGAGGCACGAGTGATTGCCACGGACACCCATGTGCCGTACTTTGCCGCAGTGACACGGGCTCTCCAAGCTGCCGGTGCAGCCGGTGAGGGCATGGAAGTGCTCAGGCGGTGGGATGGGCGAGCGGATATCGACTCGGTCGGGACTGCACTCGTTGCCTATTGGGGCTCTCAGAATCCGGGTATGGCGGCGCTCATCCAGAAGGCAGCAGCAGGAACGCCTTGGTCTTCGGAAGAACAAGCGGCAGCGGCTTCTTCTTTGTCCGCGGCCGAAAAGGGGTTGGTAAGAGATTTTGGAAAGGTTGCCGTGCGATGGGGAGAGGTGCTTCGCATGCGTCGAGGGGCCCGCGAGATCGGTGTCTCCGGGTTCGGCTACCTCGTACCAGGAATGGGTGCCGCCGTAAATCCAACCGGGACGCCTCGCCGTGGGCCCATCACGGGCGAGATCATCGCGACTCGCGGATCGAGTTGGCGCATGGTGGTGTCGCTAAAACCCGGCAATGTGCAGTCATGGAGCGTGCTGCCTTACGGAAACTCGCACGACCCGGCAAGCCCCTACTATGCCAATCAGATGAGCATTTTTGCAACGCGACGCTACAAGGAGACGCACTTCGGGGCGGAGGCAGCTCGGGCCAAAGCCGTTCAGAAGATCAGCTTAACTCGGTAAGCGATCTAGAACAACTGCTGCAACTTACCCGTGCTGTCGCCCAACGTCTCGGCCGGAATTCCGAGCCGGTCGAGCATCGACAGAAAGAGGTTGTTGAGAGGCGTTCCATTAGTGTATTTCACGTGTCGCCCAGTTTTAATGGTGCCGCCGCCCTTGCCCGCAAACATGATTGGCAGGTCGTCGTGGTTATGGCGATCGCCGTCCGAGATCCCGCCACCGTAAACCACCATCGAGTTGTCCAAAAGGCTGCCTTCTGGCTCCTTGATTGACTTCATGCGCCCCAGGATATAGGCAAGTTGCTCGGAGTGGAAACGGTCGATCTTGCGCTTGGCTTCCACCTTCTTCGGGTCCTTTCCGTGGTGCGACATGTCGTGATGCCCATCCGGCACCCCGACCATGCGGTAGCTGCGATTGCTTCCCTCGTTAGCAAACATGAACGTTGCGACGCGAGTGAGATCGGTCTGAAAGGCGAGAATCATCATGTCGCCCATAAGGCGAATATGCTCGGCGTAATCTTGAGGTACCCCCGTAGGAATGCGAACGCCGCCGTCGACGGCCTTCTGCGAGGCTCGGTCGAACTTGGCCACGCGCTGCTCGATCTCACGCACCGATGTCATGTACTCGTCCAGCTTCCGTTGATCGCGATCGCCAAGCCGAGCTTTCAATGCACCAGCGTCTTCCAAAACGAAGTCGAGAATCGAACGGTTGTACTTCGTGCGATGAACGCTGCTTTCCTTCAGTTGAGAAGCATCTCCATTTCCGAACAGCCTCTCGAAGACTAGCCTCGGATTCACTTCTTTCGCAACCGGAGTCGCCTCGCCTCGCCAGGAGACACAGGAGGAATAGGCGCAGCTATAGCCAGAATCGCAATCACCCGCTTGCGCGCTTCGCTCGCAGCCGAGTTCTAACGAGGCAAAAGGTGTCAGATGGCCTATCCGGGCCGCCGCGACCTGGTCAGCGGAGATGCCGTTCTTAATATCCGCTCCCGAAGTTTTTCGAGGATGCACGCCAGTCAGCCAAGCGGCAGCGGAACGAGCATGATCGCCGGGGCCATCCCCAAGAGCAAAGGCGTTCTTCTGAGTCAGACCCGTAAGAATGTTGATTTCGGACCGCAAGTCGGCAAACGGTTCCAAGATGTGTGGCAGGTCCTTCAACGCGCCCTCATATCCTGGCGTCCAGTCGTTCATCATGACGCCGTTCGGCACAAACAGAAACGCCAGGCGATTCGGCCTTTGCTTGATGGACTGTGCCATCGCCGTGAGGGGGAGCATCCCCTCCAGTAGGGGAAGCGCCATCAGCGTTCCCACGCCTCTCAGGAAGGTTCGTCTCTCAATCAAGTTGCTCATTTCTTCTTTACCTTTGCTTTTTGCGAAACCTTCGCGGGTGCCTTCGCCGGGACCTTGAGTTGTGGCTTTCGCAGCCGGAAAGGCTCACTCGACACGACTCCCGCAATCAACGTCGAGAACTTGTATCCGTCTTTCTCGACTCTTGCCGCAACCTCATCGACGAAGCACTTATCTGCCGATTCTATCCCTCTTCCGGTTGCAAACGTCATCATCTTCTCAGAAAGTCCTTTGACGAACTGGCTCTTTTTGCCCAACAACAGCGTTCGCAGCTCCGCAGCACCCGTAAATTTTGTGCCATCCGGCAGCTCTCCGGTCGCATCAATAGCCGCCAATCCGTCGCTGGCTCGCCATTTTCCAATCCCGTCGAAGTTCTCTAGGCTGAAGCCGATCGGGTCCATTCTCGTGTGGCACGAAGCACACACGGGGTTCTTCAAATGCTGCGCGAGCTTTTCTCGAGCAGTAGTGGCCGTCGGTCCATTGGGATCTGCATCGGGCAGGTCCGGCACTCCGGGAGGGGGCGGAGGGGGAGGATCATTCAAAATCTGCTCGAGCACCCACTTGCCGCGCTTTACGGGCGAGGTTCTTGTCGGATTCGAGGTCAGAGTCAAAATCGACGCCTGAGTGAGCAGACCCGCTCTCGGAGTGCCTTCCAGCGAGACCCGCTGGAAATCTTTCCCTGCGACGCCAGAAAGACCGTAGTGTTTCGCAAGCGCTTCGTTAACGAACGTGTATTTGGCTTCGATGAAGTCGGTTACCTTGCGGTCCTCCGCAATGACAGAGTCGAAGAACATGCGCGTCTCCGTCATCATCGACTGCCGCAGGTACTCGTCAAATCCTTTGTAAGTGGCCGGATCGACGTTCACCGTGTTTAGTTTTCGAAGGTTAAGCCATTGGGCTGCGAACGCCTCTCCGAGAGCCGCGATTCGTGGGTCTTTGAGCATCCGCCGAGCCTGAGCCTCCAGCACCGCTGGCTTTTGAATTTCGCCGGTAGCCGCGAGCCTGAGAAGCTGCTCGTCCGGGGTGGAACTCCATAGGAAATAGGAAAGCCGCGTCGCAAGCTCAAAAGATCCGACTTTGCCAGAGCCATCTTCCGCCTCGACTCGGAACAAGAAGTGTGGAGAGCTGAGCGCCGCCTGCACTCCCAACTGAATGCCACGCTCGAACGGCTCGTTGTTCTTCCAAGCCAAATCGGCAATCTGTATGAGACGATCCACCTCTACCGCGGTTGCCGGACGGCGAAAAGCCTTACCGGCGAATGCGCTGAGGGACTTTCGCGCAAGAACGCTCCTATTAGCGGCAGTCGGCGCGGCCGCGATGATGCTTCGGTGGGTAGCGGGTAAATCAGCGTAGGACGCGGCGGGAGGCGTAAGATCCATCCAACGAACGATCAGGTTTCGGTCTCTTATGGGAGGACCTGCCTGGTAAAAGTCATTGACGAATGCCGCGCCAATCTTGTGCTTGCCGACGGTTAAATTCAGGGTTACTTCGTAGTCTTGAGGCTTGTCGCTTGTAGCGAGCACATCGACGGCTTTGAGTAGGGCTCCGTTCAATCGGAGTTCCATCTTTACCGGATCGGGACCTGCTTGCTGTCCATATGCCTTCACCCGCAGCTTGTACTCGCCCGGAATGCGACAATCGAAGTTCGCGTAAATCTCACCGGCGGCAAGCATCGCGAGATCGTTCTCCGGCCCTGAGTCCGCCTTGCCGTCTGATTTCAGTGAGCTTGCGTCGAACCGTTGGGGCTTGCTGTCCGGAACAACGATCACCTTCGAGGAGACCACCTCGGCGGCCTTCAAATACTTCTCCATCAGCAACGGCGAAATAGAGAGCACGTCACCGATATTGTCGAACCCATGCCCGACGTCGTCCGAGGGGAAATCATCCGCCAGCTTCAGATTCAAGCCCGTCAAATCGCGAATCGTGTTGTTGTATTCCAGCCGATTCAGCCGCCGCATGGTGACTCGGCCCGGATCTCGGATGTCGCACTCCGTGGCAATCGTGGAGTCGATCCAAGAGGCCATCGCCAGCTTTTCCGCCTTTGAAGGAATGGGTCTTCCTTTTGGCGGCATCAGGCCGTTGTTCACCATCCGCACCGCCCGCTCGGCAAGCTCTCGATGCTTCACGATGTCGGCCTTGGATTTCAGGAGATCGAAATTGGCTCCGCCCATCGCGTCGTTGCCGGAGTGACAGGACACGCAATGCTTATCTAAAAAGGGCTTCACCGCCTTTTCGAAGGTCGGTTGTTTAACTGGTGCCGGCGTTTTCGGCTTTTGGGCAGGAGAACCGATGGCGCCAATCGCGAACACCGCACATCCGGTCGAGAGAGCCAGAACTCGGATGAGAGTCATTCCGGTGCGTTTGCTGATCTTATGGCGCATAGCGTTTGCATCGGGCACGAAGGAACAAGCCCAACACACCCTAATGTATTAAACACGACATTTGACGCCGTCTTGTCGCTTCTTAACGTCTTTTCTGCCGGTGCCGCACTTTGTAAGACAAATAACGGAGCAACATGAGCTGGAATGGCTCTCCCCCTTCGCCGCCAAGGCCGCGGAGAGCGAAGGGCGCATGACCGAGACTCCCGAAGATCCAGTCCGTACGGTCTACCAGCGCGATCGTGACCGCATTCTCCACTCAAAGCCCTTTCGGCGGCTGAAGCACAAGACGCAAGTGTTCATCGATCCGGCGGGGGACCACTATCGAACGCGATTGACGCACTCGCTGGAGGTCGCGCAGATCGCCCGGACGATTGGACGCGCACTCCGACTGAACGAAGATTTGATCGAGGCGATCGCGCTGGGCCACGACGTGGGGCATACGCCGTTCGGCCACGCAGGAGAATCCGCCCTCGACGCTGCGATTCGCTCCTACGACTCGCAGATGTCTGGGTTCAAGCATTACGACCAGTCCCTAAGAATCGTCGATGAGCTTGAGAAGCTGAATCTCACTCAGGAAACCCGGCGGGGAATTGGCGGGCATAGCAAGGGGCGCAGTGATCTGTCATCTTTCGACGGAGAGCCGACCTCGACCCTAGAGGCGGCAGTGGTCCGAATCAGCGACCGCGTCGCCTACTTGAACCACGATCTGGATGATGCCGTTCGTTCCGGGATGATCGACGGGATCCCCTCTCGATTCGCTGGCCTGGGCCCCTCGCATGCGAAGCGGGTGGGCGCGATGGTTCTGGATGTCGTGACTCATAGTCACGAAAAGCCGGCGATCATCATGTCCGCGCCGATGCTTGTGCAAATGAATGACCTGAAGGAGTGGCTCTTCGAAAACGTGTATCTCAGCTATCCCGTGCGATTTCCAGACGTGGTCAAGGCGCAAATCTTGGTCAAGGAGCTGTTCGCGCACTTTGTCGAACCAGGCAATCTGCCCCAAGAGTACGAGGGAGTCCAAGGAGCGGTGGACTATATCGCCGGAATGACCGATCGGTTCGCCATCGAAACCTATAAGCGGCTGAAGCTTCCGGAGTCTTGGCCATTGCCGTAGGGACTTAGTTCTTAGCCGAAGGTTTAACACTCACTTCGACAGAAGGCTGCTTGGGTTTCGCTTCTTTCTCATCGGCGGGATTGAGCATGGAGCGAACGTTGGACGGAAGCTTCACCCGCTCGAAAATTCCTTTGCCGATTCTCGGCCCCAGAACGAAGTAACCCACCGCCGCAAGAGCCCCGGGAATGAGGATCCACTTGAGAAAAACTCCCAACGGGGTCAGTCTGCCTTGCACATCCTCAGTTTAGCTGTCGCCATCTCGATCCCCAAGTCGTAAGCTCTAGTACACATGAATCAAACGGTTTCCGAAGACGCCCGCAAACGACTGTCTCGTATCGCGGGCCAGGTGTCCGGGCTCCAGAAGATGGTAGACGACGAGCGGTATTGCGTCGACATCCTCACCCAGGTCGCCGCCTTGCGAGCGGCTCTGGACCAGTTTGGAGTCTTAATGCTCTCGGAGCATCTGGAAAACTGCGTGTATGGACACGCCGAGCAAGGCGGCGACTGCCCGAACATGTCGCCCGAAGAGCGTCTTGCGGAGATTCGCGTGACGCTCAACCGATTCTTAAAGTAAAACAGGCCTCGATGAATGGGGCGATTGCTCTGGATTTTGGCGCGACCTCTGGACGCTATGCAGCAGGGCGTTTGGTGGATGGCCGCATCGAATTCGAGGTGATTCGGCAAGTGCCTCATGCAGCCTCCGAGCGAGATGGCAAGCTTTTTTGGAATCTCGACCTTCTCCTGGGTTTGTGCCAAGAAGCCGCAGCCTATGGGGCGGCTCACTTTGATTTGGCAACTTTGGCAATCGATGCCTGGGGTGTGGATCACGGATTCATCGACGGGGCGGGCGAGTTGCTGGATGCTCCTGTTTGCTATCGTGACCTGTCTCATGTTCCTGCCTTCGAGTCGCTCGCGCCCCATCGCCGGCGGCTGTACGAATTGACCGGAGTCCAGCATCAGCCCTTCAACACGATCTGCCAACTGGTGGCTCGCCGCCAAGAGGACCCTTCGTTGCCCGCTCGAGCGCAATGGATGATTCTTCCCGACCTTCTTGGATTTCTCCTTAGCGGTGAGAAGAATCATGAACTGACTGAGGCCTCCACCACCCAACTCATGGGCTTGGATGGCCAATGGAGCGCCGAAGCTTTTGCGATTGCCGGCTGGCCTGAGCCTTCGCTGCCGCCGAGACTCCCCGGTTCGCTTGGCGGCTCGATCTCAGGAACGGTTCGACTCGCTCATGTGGGGAGCCATGACACGGCTTCTGCGGTCTGCGGGTTCGGATCTTTGGCGGACGATCAGATCTTTTTAAACGTCGGAACCTGGTCGCTGGTGGGCGTCCTCTTAGACCATCCCATGGTTTCACCCGAAGCAGAGCAGGCAGGCTTTACGAACGAGCGAGCAGTTGATGGACGCGTCCGACTCTTGAAGAATATTCCTGGCTTTTACGTGGTGAATCGAATTCACGAAGAGCTGGAGATCGCCGCGTCAGTCCCTACATGGCTTTCAGGGGCGGAATCAGTGAGCGAGCGCATCGATTTGCTCCATCCCGACCTCTACAATCCACTTTCCATGGTCGCGACCTGCGCGGCGCTTGCCGGGAGAACTCCCAGATCCGAGGCCGAATGGGCCGGACTGATCCTTTCAAGCCTCACCCACACGATCGCCCAAACTCCGCGTGAGCTTTCGCGCCTAACGGGCCGGCATTTCACGTCTATTAGAGTCGGCGGCGGAGGCTCGCAGAGTATTCCGTTTTGCGAGTCTTTAGCTCGGGAGAGCGGACTAACGGTGCTCGCAGGGCCCGCCGAGGCAACGGTGCTGGGCAATCTGGCAATGCAATTTTTGGCGAGCGGACAGTTTGCCAACATCCGCGAAATGCAGGCGGCCGTCGAGCGGAGCACCTCTATCCGAGAGTTTCGGCCCTAAGATGCTTCAAGATAGGGGGATGGAGCCCGAACGACCAGACGAACAAGTTGCCGCCTTGCTGAACACGCTGAACAAGGGGCAGTATTTGATCCTAATGGAGGCCGTACGCCAGCTCGGAGGCCAGTTGCGCCTAAACTGGGACCAGCTCACCGCGAATGCAGGTGCCCTCCCCCAGATGTACGTGGACGCAAGCGACGGCCCGGTGGTCCTACAATTGGCAGATTCCTAGGTTCAGTGCGCCCCTGCACTCACCTACCGCCCCGCTGCTCGCATGCCAACCTGATCCGAGCAGCGGAGAAACAGCCGACCTACCTCCAAGTTGAACGGCTTACTTATGCGACGAAGGCTTCCCCAACCTGGGGCTGAATTCTGGCGAGGTCTTGGATGGCTTTCGTAGCGGCTGCATTGCCCGCCTGGCTGGCGTCGATCAGCCATCGCAGGGCGATCTCGTCGCCCATTCTTGCCTTCGCGAACGCTCTGATGACGGCTACGGGGTTGATGCTTGTTTTTTCCTTTGTAATCATTTTCTTTTAACTTATCCTTTCCAACTTCTTTTCAAACGGCCGGGCGGGCGAGGAGAGATGAGCGCCCCACGGGGACTGGGCGGTCGGTCAGGGAGACGGTGATCTCGCGCTCCAGCCGGTCGTTCGAGTAATCGCTTAGGTGGATGCGCTGGATCTCCGGCTGATCATGCAATCGCCTGAGGTAGCTCAGGAGGTCTTCGGCTTCTTCGATCGTCAAAAAGACGGCCACATCGTTGAGGCTCCTGGTTGTTTCGTAATCCATTATTCGCATCTGTCTTTCCTTTCTATTTGCTCTCGATAGTGATTATCGCAAATGACCGCCCCGGAGTTCCACTCTCACAACTTTTTAGGGCCAGAGGGCCTACGCCTAAGAAAAATTAAGGCGAGTTGCTCATAAATTGAACAACCCGCCTTTTTCGGAAGAGTTTCCGAACCCTCTCCCCTGCCCCTCCTCCTCGGAAGAGAAGGGTCTTTTGTAGTTATGAAATCTGAGCGAGAACGCTCTTCAAAGACTCTGCCGACTTGTGCAAAGCCTCTCGTTCCGACTCGTCTACTACTGGCTCCAGCACTTCAATAATTCCCGCTCTCCCGACTTTAGTGGGAAGAGAAAGGGAAATATCACTAATGCCTAGTGTTCCTTTCTGCCAGGTGGAGACGGGGAGAATCTTCTCATTGTTCAGTGCGATAGCCTCGACGACTTCGCGGATCGAAACGCCCACGGCTCGTCCCGCACCGCCTTTGAGTCGAATCACCTCTGCACCGGATTTTTTCGTAAAGTCAAAGACTCCCTCAATCTCCTGCTTATAGTTCGTCAGCGAGCTCATCGGTACGCCGGCGACGGTTGCGGAGGAGAGGATCGGCACCATCGAATCGCCATGCTCGCCCAGGATGAGGGCCTTGACGTCGGTGGCATTGACATTGAAGTGGTCCGCCAAAAGCGAACGGAAGCGGCAGGTATCGAGCACCGTGCCCAGGCCGAGGACTTGCTGCTGAGGCACGATCTCCGCTTGTGCGGCCAGGTGCGTTAGGATGTCCACTGGGTTCGAGACCACAACGATCGTTGCCCCCGCCGCCAGAGTGACCCCCTTCAGGCTCTCCAAAATGCCTTTGAAAAGGCTGACATTCCGGTTAACAAGCTCCAGCCTCGTCTCGTCAGGCTTGCGGCGAAGACCGGCGGTGATGACGACGCAATCACTGTCATTCACGATGTCATAAGAACTGCCGCTCGTAAATTTCTGGTTCGCGGTAAGCGATGCTCCGTGCCGCAAGTCGAGCGCCTCGCCCGCCGCCATCTCGGCATTCATGTCCACCAACGCGATCTCACGAACCACTCCGCCAAGCTGCAGAGCATAAGCCGCATCCGACCCAACCCGTCCGCCACCGCCAATAATGCTGACCTTCATTGGCCTAGATTATGGCAGGGGGCGTCTGGGGATGAATGGGGTGAGGGGGTCACTGGGGTGATGCGGGTGAAAGAAGACTCACTCACTTGCGTCAACCGGGGCACGCTTTCTCCAACCTTCACCCCATTCACCCCATTCACCCCATTCATCCTCCAACCGTCCCATTCATTCCCCATTCAATCCCCATTCATCCCCCAACCGCCCCATTCATCCCCCATTCATCTCCCATTCAATCCCCATTCAATCCCCATTCATTCCCCACTCATCCCATCATCCCCAACCGCCCCCCCTTGCCCTCAGCGCACTATTCCGGCTACCGTATAGAAGTGAAAGCCCTTATCGGCGTCGACTCTCTCGGCCAATGCAACGCCGCCATCGAACTGGTTCGCCGGCTCGACTTCTCGCTGGACAAGCTCGTGCTTCTGCACAGTGTCGAATCGGTCATGCCCGATGGCAGTTTTCCCGGTCTCGCCGCAGGCGGTACCTACACGGACATGCTGGATGAGATCGAGGAGGCTGGGCAGCAGGCGCTTAAAGAAGCCGCTGAAGCGGTAGGTGGAGCTGTGGAAGTCGAGAAGAAGCTCATTCCCGGCGACCCGTTGCGAAACCTGCTGGATACCGCTGATGCGGATGAAATCGATCTGATCGCGGTGGGCACTCAAAAGAAAAGTTCGCTGCAGGCGATGTTGATGGGCAGCGTCACGCGGGGCCTTCTCACTGCCTCCACCCACAGCTTCCTCGCCGCAAAAGACGGATTCAGGACCGAAGGACCTCTGACGGCGGTGTTCGCGACGGACCATTCCGAGTATGCAGACCGAGTGATCGATCTCCTTACGCGATTCGCCTCTAAGGGCATCGGCCGCCTGATCGTGCTGTCCGTCCTCGATCCCAAGGCCCACAAGGCCATGCAGGCATTCAAAGGGGATGCGGAGATGTCAGGCAATCTGAGCATGTGGGCCGAGGACCGGATGGAGCACGAAAACCGCGCGGTTTGCGCAAGGCTTTCTCCACATGTTGGGTCGTGCGAAGAGCGTATTGAAGCCGGCGAAGTAAATGCAACGATTGCTCGGGTGATGGCTGCCGAGAAGGCTGACCTCCTGATCTTGGGAGCGCAAGGTCATGGCTTCCTCGATCGCCTCAAATCTGGAAGCGTGTCCTTCCACCAGGTGGTGGCGGAGAACTACTCGGTGTTGGTGCTTAGAGCCTAGGAACCGAGTTATCCCGGAGGAATGTGGAATAAGGCGCAAGTAGCTCCCTTATAGGTTGTTTTCATGAGACCAGTTCAACGAACCCGCGCCTTCACCCTTGTCGAGATCATGATCGTGGTCTTGATCATTGGCATCCTGATGTCGATCGCCGTTCCCAATTTCATTTCCGCCAGAAGCAATAGCCAAAAGAACACGTGCATGGCGAACCTGAAGCAGATCGAGGGCGCGAAGGAGCAGTGGGCGATGATCGCCAAGAAAGGTTCAACCGACACTCCCACTTCAGTTGAGCTTGTCGGTTCCGCAACAGAGGGATATCTGAAAACGTTTCCCGTCTGCCCAACCAGCGGAACCTACACGATTGGCGACATGTCGACCCGGCCCGTCTGCAGCAAGTCCGCTGACGGACACGCACTGCCTTAGCGGACCAGAATCTTAACCGCCAGCGTCTTCTCCGGTTTTTCGCCTTTCTTCAGAAGCCACGGCCTCCCATATGCCAGGGAGATCGTGGCTTCTCCCGTTGCGGTGGCGAGAAATCGCAACACCATCGTTTGCTTTCCGCCGACTCCGGCCGTCTGCATGGGCAGCGTATTGACGGAGATGTACTTCATGTTCGGCCGTCCCGACGTCGAAGGTTGCCACCCGTAGCCAGCCCCCGGTAGCGCATCGAGCTTGATCGTAAAAGTGTCGCCGACCTTCAGCGACTGGCTGGGACTGTTTGCGTTGTAGGCAACGTCGTCAGCTTCCAACAGGACCGAGCTGGAAAGAATCGCGAGGAAAAGAAAGAGTCTCACTAAACACATCATAGCAACTCGGCATAATCTGAGCAGATGTCAGCCCACGCGGCGCTTACGCCGCAGGAAGAAGCTCAGTTAAGGAAAGACTGGCGTACGTTTACGATCCTCGTCTTCCTATTCGCCTTTGGCTTCTCGGTTTACATGGGAGTCTTTCAGAACTTCCTTCGCGACCGGCTCAACGCCGACGAACTCGATCTGGGGATGCTGGAGTCTCTGCGCGAAATTCCTGGGCTCTTGGCAGCACTGCTGGCGGGCACGGTTTATGCGCTGGCCGAGTCGCGTGTGGCTGGGCTCGGCATGCTCATTACCGGCGTCGGTATCGGTCTCACGGGACTCTTCTATCGGTTCACGCCGCTCGTATTAATCACCGTCTTTTGGTCGATCGGCTATCACCTATGGGCCACGGTCCAGAGCGCGATCACGTTATCCTTGGCGAAAGGCAAAGAGGGCGGTCGGCACCTCGGCCGGATGTCCCGAGTGGGAGCGCTCGCGACGATCTCCGCCCTGGGCAGCTCGTGGCTCCTTTCTCGGATCTTCCCGGAGGCCGCCAAATCAGGCGTGCTCTACCCGATTTACTTCGCGGTCGCGGGCATCCTCATCTGCTCGGCGGGAGTGCTCTGCACGCGCCTGAGCTCCCAAGCGGATGGCGCAAAGCGACAGCCGTTTATCTTCAGGCGCGAGTACGGACTCTACTATCTATTGGCTTTCCTCGAAGGTTGCCGACGACAAATCTTCGCAATCTTCGCCTCCTTCGCGCTGATCCTGATCTACCATCAGCCCGTCGAGAACATGCTTTTGCTGCAGTTCATCAATGCGATTTTGATCGCGTTTACCGCTCCGCGCATCGGTAAAATCGTCGACCGGCTTGGAGAACGCAAACCGCTTACGTTTTATGCCATCGGACTCATCGTCGTCTTTCTCGGCTATGCCACCTGGCAGAACGTTTGGGCGCTCTACGCGCTCTTTCTCATCGACAACGTTCTATTCACCTTTGGCATCGGCTTCACTACCTATCTCCACCGAATCGTACGGCCGGGTGAGTTGACTCCTTGCCTGGCGATGGGTACCACCATGAACCATATCGCGGCGGTCACCGTGCCCGTGGGGGGTGCACTTCTGTGGAAGAGCACCGGCAACTATCAGGTGCCGTTCTGGGTGGGAGTGGGCATCGCTGCGATCGCTCTCGTCGCCACCCGCTGGCTGCCCCAGGGGCCCCGACAGGCTTCAGCTTAGACCCCGCTACTTGCGCCAAATCAGCGGATTGATCGTTTCGTCATCCAGCACCTGGCCCATGGAGAGGCTGTCGAAGTACGCCTTTGGCAAGACGTTCTGCTTGCCGTTGAAAGTCGCTCCGTCCGGCATGTAGGCGCAGGTCATCGCGCGCCGAGGTTTGTTGGTCATGTTCGCTCCCGCTCCATGCGCGACGATCCCGTTGTGAAACACCGCAGACCCCGCCGGGCAAGGACAGGAAACCGTTGTAATCTCTTTCCACTCCGGATACACCCGGAACAGGTCGGCAAGGTTTTCGCCGATGCTCGCGTTTTCGAATCGTGCGGTCTTGTGCGATCCAGGGCAGTACCACATGCAGCCATTGCCCAGGGTCGCATCGTCCAGAGCCACCCAAATCGAAAGTGATCTTTTGTCATAGAACGACCAATAAGGGTTGTCCAAATGCCATCCAGTCGGATTTCCAAAGGGAGGCTTGATCAGCGCCTGGTCGTGCCAGATCCGAATGCCATCCATCCCGCCCAAGGTCGCCGCGAATTCGCCAATCCGCTCGTCAAACATGATCTCTCTCATGCCCGCATGGGTATCGGCCAGCTTGATGCACTGCAGAAAGACGTTCGCATAGTAGTCATTCTCAGAGTTCTCGGTCGTGTTGATCAACCGGGGATCGCCAGGCTTTGGCTTTGGCGCCTGCAGCCTCTCCGAGATCGCCTCTGCCACGTTGACGCGCCAATTCTCAAGCTCCCCGGAAGTCAAAAACCCCTCGATGACGACGAAGCCGCTGTCCTGATAGGTGTCAATTTCCTGCTGAGTCGGTCGGTTGCGCACAGTAGCTATTATGGGTGATCAGTTCTTTTCAGTTCTGTTCGCATACGAATATCGGCTTGGCCACGTATCTGCAAGTTGGGTTTACAGCAGACATGAAAATCCTTCGGAGGGGGCTTCGGAGTTCCTAAGAGTTGCTCCTCGGGCGAAGTCGATGAACTCATCGCCAGGGTGTACATCTCCTCCATCGTTGCTTGAAAAATGTGTTAGGTTAGGCCAGTTGGGGTTCTCGCTGTTCCTGCCCTTCCTGAACTAGCGAATTGTCCATTACAACTCTGCCAGGACGTCCGAATTTTGTAGGCACCTCGAAGCTGATACGTGGAGACACGCCTACTGCCATGATCATGCCAAGCAACCTGTCGATCGAAAAACCCTGAGTTCGCCCACTAAGGAGCTTTGACAAATCCGGTTGCGAAATCTTCATGATCTCGGCAGCCTTAACTTGGGTGAGCCTGCGCTTTGTCATGACAGCACGGATCACAGAGACAAATTGGCTCTTCCGTAGTAGATCTTCGGGATTCTCAAGGTCAAGGTCGGCGAATACGTTCCCGCTACTGCGAGTGAACTTCACTTCTTTCTCTTCGGTTTGCCCGAGTTGTCCTGCTCTCCTGTTGCTAGCTGCGACTTTAGCCATTGCTTATGTAGCTCCTCGGCCTCTTTCAGCCTTGCGTCAATAATGTCGATGTCCCGTTGCGGCGTCTTTATTCCCTGCGTGCTCTTCTTGCGGAAGCTATGTAGAACGTAAACCGCCTCCTCAAATTTCACCGTGTACACGCATCGGTAGGTGTCGGTGTCGTAATCCCTCCACAATTTCCAAGACACTCGCTCCATAACCTTTGCCGCGAAACGGCTTCGCTGCGATTGACTTTCCGCCGTCCTGCGCCTCGCGCAAGGCATGGCCCACCGCGGTCCGGACCTCCGCGGGCAATTTCTTCAGGTCTCTCAGACTTTTGCCCATCCAGACAAGGTCCTTGCTCACTCTTATAGTTTATATACCATATAACGCTCTTCAAGGCACGTCTGTTCCACAAAATCGGTGCGAGTTCACATGAGTACAGCCGCTGAATCCGAACTGAGGGGTTGCGCAGAATTTAGTGCCCAAGGCGCGACGACGGGGAAAGGAGCGACCGCACTCCACAGGTGCCCGGTAAGCTCAGTCGATGCTTGCCGCCGTTTTTGCCTGCGCTGTCGTTGCGCTGCCGCCTCAGCTCCAGGGAGTTCATCGGATCGTCGCGCTTGGAGACAGCATCACACAAGGTGGGGCGGGACCGAGGGGGTATGTGACGCTGATCGCGAATGCAGTGAAGCCGATCGAAATCGTGAACGCAGGCATCAGTGGCCACAAGGCGACCGACATGGCCGCACGCTTTCAAAAGGACGTTCTGGACAAAAAGCCAGACCTTGTCACGATTAGCGTGGGAGTGAACGACGTGTGGCACAACTTCAACTCGCCCAGCGGAAGAGTTCCGACTGGTGACAGTGGACAGGGGGTGTCCCTGCCGCTGTTCGTCGAGAATGTGGACGCCATGATCCAGGCGGCTCAAGCGGCCAAAGCTCAGGTGCTTCTGCTATCACCCACCCTCGTTTACGAGGACTTGACGGGAGCCGAGAACAAACGCGTCGAGGAGTATGTTCGTGCCGGAGAGAAGCTAGCGAAGGCGCGAGGAGTTCGCTATGTCAATTTGTACAAGGGCTTCCATGACGCTGTGTCTGCATATCAGAAGCACGCAGGAACGAGATCTTTGCTCTTGACCACCGACGGGGTGCATCTCAACGATGCCGGAAATGCTCTGATGGCGGCGATGATTCTGAAAGCCCTTGGGGTCCCTGCTCCTCAGAACGGAGTCGCAAAATAGGGAATCCGCTTTTTCCTGGCTGGTACGCCGATCCCGAGGCACACATTTTTGAGGGACGCGGCTACATCTATCCGACAACGTCAGACGCTTTTGAGAAGCAGACCTATTTTGAGGTTTTTTCATCGGACGACTTAGTCGAGTGGACGAACCACGGGCGGATTCTAGACTTTGCGGACATCGAGTGGAGCACCAACCGTGCCGCATGGGCACCCACCGTTGCGTCCAAGAACGGCCTGTACTACCTCTACTTTTCCGCCGGCGACGGAGCGGGAATCGGGGTGGCAACGGCCAGCAGCCCTATCGGCCCCTTTCGAGATGTCTTGGGATGTCCGCTGATCAAGGAGTATCACCATGGCGCTCAACCAATCGACGCACACGCGTTCATCGATGACGACGGCCGGGCTCATCTGTATTACGGTGGTTGGTCACACGCGGTCGTCGTCGAACTCGGCGATGACATGATCTCGATAAAAGGCGACTTCCACGAAATCACCCCGGAGAATTACGTGGAAGGTCCCTTCATGCTGAAGCGCAACGGAACCTACTACTATATGTGGTCGGAAGGCGGATGGACGGGCTCAAGCTATGGGGTAGCCTACGCGACCGCCGACAACCCCCTGGGCCCGTTCATTCGGCGGGAAGGTGTCCTCAGCACCGATGAAAAAGTCGCGAAGGGTGCCGGGCACCACTCGGTGATCTGTATTCCTGGGACCGACGAGCACTACATCGTCTACCATCGCAGGCCGCTCGAAGAGACACACGCGAACCATCGCGTGACTTGCATGGATCGGCTGGAATTCGGCCCCGACGGATCGATCATGCCGGTAAAGATGACCCACACGGGTGTTAAGAGCAGGAATCTCGGCTGTACGGCCTGAGCATGTATGATCAGCTTATGTCTGCTCTCTTAGCCGCCTTGTGCCTGACGCTGTTCGCTCCACAGGAGCAACCGGTCACCCTCAGGCCCGTGATTAACGAAGGACCCACGCGAGCGAAAGACTACAACTGGCTGGAGCGCCATCAGCAAGTGGTCGAGCGGGTGAAAAGGAAGGATGTCGATTTGCTCATGATCGGTGATTCGATTACGCACGGTTGGAACAGCGAACTCTGGAAGCGCCATTACGAGCCGAGAAGAGCCATCAATATGGGCTTTGGCTGGGACGGCACCCAGCACGTGCTTTGGCGTCTGCACAACGGCGAGATCGACGGGATCCAGCCGAAAGTCGCAGTGGTGCTCATCGGGGTCAACAACATCGGCTGGTGTACCCCTGCGGACACCGCGCTAGGCGTGAAAGAAATTGTTGAAACTTTAAGGGAATACCTTCCTCAGACTCAGGTGCTCGTTCTGGGCGTCTTCCCCTGGAAGCAGTCGCCAGACGCGCCCGAGAGAGGCAAGATCATCGAGCTCAATCGGCGGCTGATTCCCCTCGGACAGCAGCCGGGCGTGACCGTGCTCGACTTCAGTCGTGCCTTTCTGGAGAAGGATGGCACCCTCAGCAAAGAGATCATGCCCGACTATCTGCACCTCAGCGCAAAGGGTTACAAGATTTGGGCAGACCAGATGGAGCCCACTCTGAAAAGACTCTTGGGCGATAGCATGGCCGCGCTGTCAAAATAGATTCGACGACTCCCGGCATGACATCTCTATCAGAGGCGACGAAGGCGGTTAGCGTCTGGCTGCTCCAAGGGCAGGTCAAGGAAACCGAGGGACCCTATAATCCCGGAAGGGCCGGTACGAAGCAGCCTTGGTACAAGGTTATGTGCTTGACCGGAGTCGACTACTTCTCGACTTTGGGCTATCAGCCGGGAATCGCGGCGCTCGTGGCGGGCGCGCTCTCGCCGCTCGCGACCTTCATATTGGTGCTTCTGACGCTCTTCGGCGCGCTGCCCATCTATAACAAGATCGCGAAGGAGAGCCCCGACGGGGATGGGACGATTGCGATGCTAGAGAGCCTGCTCTCATACTGGCCGGGCAAGCTCTTCGTGCTCGCGCTGCTGGGCTTTGTTGCCACCGACTTGATCATTACGATCACCCTATCGGTGGCGGATGCTGCGGTCCATGTCATCCATAACCCCTACGCTCCTGCGTTCCTGCAAGGGCAGTCCCTCCTTGTCACGCTGGCCTTGATCGGCGTGCTGACGCTGGCATTCCTCATTGGCATTCGAAAGGTCGTAGGCATCGCGGTGGTGCTCGTGGTGATTTACCTCGCTCTGAACGTGATCGTGATCTCGCGGGGAATCTTTGCGCTGATGCTTCAGCCGCATGAGGTCACGGACTGGTGGGCGGCGCTTATCGAATCGAACGGCAAGAACAGCCCGCTCTTGATCGTCGGGGCGGCGCTGCTCGTATTTCCACGGCTGGCTTTGGGCCTGTCTGGGTTTGAGACAGGCATCACCGTCATGCCCCTCGTAAAGGGCGGCCAGGGCGACACCCCGAAGAAGCCGCACCGGCGGATCGCCAACACTCGCAAGATGCTCACGACGGCCGCGGTCATCATGAGCGTTTTCCTGATGACGAGCTCGATCGTGACGATCGCGCACATCCCGGCAGAGGAGTTTCGGAATGCAACCGCTGGACAAGAGGCCGGGAGAGCCAATGGACGCGCACTGGCCTATCTGGCGCATGAATTCTTTGGCGGTGGCTTCGGCACGTTCTACGACATCAGCACGATTCTAATCCTTTGCTTTGCGGGAGTTTCAGCCCTTGCGGGGCTACTTAACATCGTGCCGCGATATTTGCCGAAGTACGGGATGGCCCCAGAGTGGTCGAAGGCGCAACGGCCGCTCGTGCTGATTTTCGTTTCCATCTGCGTGCTGATTACGCTGTATTTCCGGGCGGACGTTTTTGCCCAAAGCGGCGCCTACGCCACCGGGGTGCTGGTCCTAATGACTTCGGCATCCATCGCGGTCACCATCGCCTACAGTCGGGCCGGTCAAAGAAAAGCTGCTTGGGCGACGGGCCTGATTGCGATCGCATTTGCCTACACGACGATCGCCAACGTGATCGAGCGGCCCGACGGTGTCCGCATCGCCTCGATGTTTATCGTGACCATCCTCGGCGTCTCCTTCCTCTCGCGTATCTGGCGGACGCTTGAGTTGCGGGTCGACCGTGTGGAGGTCGATATTCGGGCTCTTGAGCTAATCGAAGAGACGGACAAGGGCGACCGCGTCGTTAGGATTGTGCCGAATCGCCCCGAGAACATGAATGAGGCAGCTTATGAGCGAGAAGAGCGGGAGGCTCGGCGTGATCACCAGATTCCTGCTGGAGAAAAGCTGCTGTTCCTGGAGGTCTACATTACCGATCCGTCGGAGTTCTCCGGCGTTCTCAAGGTAGAGGGCCACCGAGTGGGTCCCTACCGGGTTCTCCGGGCGAGGGGAACGGCGATTCCAAACTCGATTGCGGCCTTCCTTTTGTGGATTCGTGATCGGACCGGCAAGAGGCCACACGCCTACTTCAACTGGAGCGAGGGGAACCCGTTCGTATTCCTGCTGCGTTTCCTATTTTTCGGCCGCGGAGAAGCCGCGCCGCTGACTCGCGAGATTCTTCGCAGAATGGAGGACGACCCGAAGAAACGGCCCGTCGTCCATTCCGCTTAAGTTCTAGCCCTGAAGAGTGACGGCAGCGTCCCGAACCCGCTTATCGGGGCTTTCCTTCATTGCCGCGATCGTTTCGGCGGGCAGCTTCAGAGACTTCTTTGTTGAAAGGGCGGCAAGCGCCAGAAGCACCTGCGGATGCAGGTCCTGCGTCAAGGTCCCAAGCTCCTCTAGCGTAACAGCGCCCTCTTGCATAGCGAGGGCGTCGATAGCGGCGGCACGAACCCAGGGCGAAGTGTCGAAAAGACCGACGATGAGCGTGGGCCGGTGCTGAGCCTTGGGCGCCGCGGCGAGGAGGTTGAGAAGTTGGATTCGGGCGTACCGGCTATCATCGCGGATGCCTTTGTAGCCTTCCGCCGCGACCGCCGCATCTCCGCTCTCGATCAGCTTCATGTAGGCAGCCGACCGTACCGCGTCGGACGGGTCGTTCAGCGCGTGCCACTCGAGCGCACCGCGGTCACTCATGATCTTTGGATCGGCGAATCGCACGACACTGCCGCGCAAAGCCGGGTTTTCGCTTCGCAAAAAGACGTGTCGGGCCTGCGGGTTGACTCCGGGGAGCTTTGCCAGCGCCTCCACCGCGATGATCGCGCCCTGCCAACTTGGGTTGGTGAACATCAGCAAAATATCGCCCGTGTACTTCGCATCGCCCGTGTCGGCCAAGAGCTTCGCGGCGGTGGCTTTGGCCAGATCACCCAGCGTGAATCGGATCGTCTGGCGCAGGCTTGCCTTTGCGGTTTCGGTTCCCTGAAAAGCGAGGGCAAGCAGAGCCTGCTCTTGAACCGGCGCGGAGAAGTCTCCGGCGGCAAAAGCCAGCGAACTCTCGGCCGTCGGATCCTTGAACTTTGTAAATGCCGCCGCGGCATTCAGCCGAACTAAGGGGTAAGGATCTTTGAGGGCAGCTACGAGCGCAGGCGAGGTCTCGGTGGCCATCGCAGCGGCCAAGGCGCGTGCTTCTATGTCCTTAGAAGCAAGGTCCGCAGTTGCCGCGGCCAGCAATGGCGAAGCTGCATCCGCAGAAAGTTGGATGTCGTCCAGGAAATATTCCCCGCTCCCGAATTCCAACATGTCGCCAATCATCGCGTTGGGAGAGGGTTCGATGGCGAGACCCATGATGTCGGTCACGCCTGCCTTCAGCGCTAAAGGACGCAGGTCCACAGAAATCTTTTGCCACTGTCCGTCATCCTCAAAGGGCGCACTTGCGACGATTGCGGCAGTCGGCTGGGCCAAGATCGGATCGCGCCCCGCCGAAATCCAGAAGGCACCTTTAGAGCCTTGCACACGAATAGATATAGGATCACGGTCGAGCGATTTGACGAAGAAGCTTAAGGTGGGAGTCTTCTCCACGGTGGAGATCGGCTCTCCCGCAAGCGGCAAGCCTACGCCCCCGATTCGGTAATTTGGCTTCTCTGTGAGCTTGAGTACCTTTCCACGGTCGGCATCGTCCACGATTGCCACCTCGACTCCCGGGGCTTTCCACTGGCAGGTCAAGGGCTCGCTGGTCATCCGGGCCAGGGAAACTCCGCTGTTTGCTTTCAGCCGCTCTAAGAGCACTTCTGTCGAAGGGGCCTCGAGACTGGTCGCAAGCGTCCACTCCTGAGCCGCGCCATCGGCTGCCAAGCCAGCAAAGCCCTGCATTCGGAGACGCTCTTCAACCTGCTGCAGCAACGTCCGGCGAAGAGCAAGCTCCAGGCGTCCGGCTTCGAGGGGCATGTCGATCGAGTTCCTATAAACGCCCGCCACCGGGGTGCCGTTTACGACCGTCGGCTCGGGATCTTTTTCACCGTAACCGGGAAGCACGTACAAGACGGAATTGAACGGCCCTCGAAAGACCTTGTCCTCGGCCACGTACGTGCCCCCATTGACGCGGGGACCCATATACCACTGCGCGAACTCGGAGCCATAGGTGTTCCAGCGAATTGGGTCCGTCTCCAACTCGACGTCCGCCTCCAACTGCACCTTGCCGCCGGTTTCGGCATGGATCCATGCCTTTACTCGCGCGATGGCTTCGAGCGTTTCTTGGAGCTGCTGTTCCGTGAGCCAATCTCGATCGGTCCTGAGAACGCCGTTGACATCCTTTTGAGTGGACTCCGTTTTCGAAATTACGTAGATCTTGCTGCGCCAGGGGCTGCCCTTCGTCGCTTTGGCGGCCTCATAGCGAGAGGCTATCTCGCTCCAGTTCGATGCAACGGAATACGGCTCGAACAGCTTGGTCGGCCCGGCCACAAACTGCCAGCCTTCCCATGCCAAGAAGTCTGCCGGAGCGGTCGGCGCAGGGGTAGATACGAGTCGCAAAGGAATATCCTTTCCGCCCACCTTGAGAGGCACATCTGCGCCCTGACTCACAACAAAGGACCATGCAACTAGCGCCGAGCAAATCGACATATCTTTATTCCCACGTACCAAAAAGCCGAATATCCTCATCGCTGGCCTTAACCGAGTCGCCGCGTGTGTACTCAAGCTGATCTACGGTGCTGACGAGCGAAAGGTCTTGGGGTATTCGCCCAATTAAATCTAGAACGACTTTCTTGATCTTCTCGGAATTGCTCTTGAAGACCTCAAGCACATCGGTGGCCTTGACGGCCTCGGTACCGGCATGCACGCCGCTGTCGTAATCGGTAATCAAAGAGATATTGACCACGCCCATCCCAAGCTCCAGGCAGAGATAGGCTTCGGGATATTGGGTCATGTTGATGACCTCCCAGCCCGCTTGATTAAACCATTTGCTTTCGGCCGTAGTCGAGAATCGGGGTCCCTGAATGACGACCACCGTGCCCCGGTCGTGGCAATTGATTCCGTTCTCGCGAATGGAATCCACGGCGAGCTGGCGAAGGAGCGGATGGTAAGGATTGGCAGCCGACACGTGCGCGACGATGGGGCCGTCGTAGAAAGTGTCTCGGCGACTGTTCGTTCGATCAACGTACTGGTCGCAGACCACGAAGTCGCCGGGCGCGACGTGCTCTTGAAGGGAGCCCGCAGCACAGGGGCTGATAATGCACCGGCAACCCGCGGAGCGCATTGCCCAAACGTTGGCGCGATAGTTGATCATGTGCGGCGGCAACGTGTGATGCCTGCCATGTCTTGGAAGAAACGCCACCTTCCGGCCGTTTACTTCGGCTAAAAACAACGAGTCGCTGGGAGGTCCGTATGGGGTGTCGACTTTCACTTCTCGGACGCCTTCGAGAAGGCTATAGAAGCCCGATCCTCCGAAGACGCCTATCTCTGCCAGGCTCACTACCCACCTCCAGCCGAAGGCTTCATGGATTGGTGGAGCGCCTTGAGCAGGATATCGACACGTCCGCCCCTGCGAACCAAGACGTCTTCGTCGATTGCCCGAACTCGGCCGTTCTTGATGGCGCTCAAGGTCTGATAGCGAGGGTTTTTGAGCAGCGCAACCGCCCCACTCATGTCCGCTTTAGTTCCAGAAACGATAATGACGTCGGGATTCATACCGACTAGCGACTCGGGGCTCACGGCAACAAACTTTGTATCGTTGGGACCCACGGGGGTTCCTCCGGCGGCTTCCACGGCGGAGGCGACAAAGCTGCCGGTGCCGGCGATATAGTCACGTCCCCCTTCGCCGGGGAGGATCACCGCCACCTTGGGAACGGGGTTGAACGGCTCGACTTTCGCATTGCCTACTTCGGCGAGAATTTTGGTCACGTAGTTGTTCATGGCCACTTCCGAACCCGTCAAGGTGCCCAACTCGTAAAGCTCTTTCGTGAAATCCCCGAGAGTGTTTGCCTTGATCGCAAACAGCGTGGCACCCGTCGTGCTCTTGATTTTTTCCACGTCGTCCGGCGAGAAGAGGGCTGCATCGTAGACCACCAACTCCGGCTTGAGGGTGGAGAGCCGCTCGTAATTCGGCTTCACCGAAGCAACGATCGGAATGGCGCTCACCCTGGGAGGCCAGTTATCCGCAGCGGTGCGTCCGACTAGGGGAACATTTGTGACTTCAGCCGCGAATATCTCGGTAGTTCCCGGGCTCAGGCTCACCGCCGTGCGGTAGTACTTGTCCCGCATCGGCCTCTGAACAGATTTCTTCGACTGGCAACCAACCAGGCCCAGGGCAACAGCCAACAAAGCGATCCAAGCACAGCGACGCATACGATTCCATTGTGACGCAAAGCAAGAATGGGCTCGCCGGCTGATGTTCGCGGAATTCGCACCCTGCCGCTATTAGCGCATTTTGCATCAGTCTTGCCGAAGGTAGACGCTTGTCATACAAGTCCGAGATTATGAACCTAGGAAGCAGAAAACAGGCGAAAATCGACGAAAATATCCCATATTATTTGCTCCTGGGATTGACATCTTCTCTGTCCCGCGAAAAGTGACGAATAAAGACGTTGAACACCCCCACAAAGAATCGCTGCCTCTGTATAATCCCTGTCCCGGCAAGGCGCTACTTGCCCTTTCCTTTTGATATGACCGAGCAACTGACGTTCGACGATTCCGATGACCATGGTGAGCTCTTAAGAGCTTGGAACTGCGTTTTAAAGAGACTTGCGCCCGAGGTGCCGTCCGCTTGGATGGAGCGTTTCATTCGACCTCTGAACCCCGTGGCCTTTGAAGAAGGCGTCGTAAGAGTCGCGGTTCCCGGCAAGTTCATCCTGGAGTGGGTCCGCGAGCGGTTTCTCGCAACGCTTCAGCAAATGCTGTCCGATGAGCTCGGCGGATCTGTGGTCATCGAACTTCACACCGAAGCGCGAGAGAAACCTGTTTCTACCGGGGCGGTGAGAATGGCAGATGCTCCGATGGCGGCGACCGCTCGGAATGATCAGCAGCTTTTCAAACCCGCAGACAAATTTTCGTTCGACACCTACGTGGTAGGTCAAAGCAACCGGTTGGCTTTCGCAGGCGCGAAAGCGGTGGCGGCAGCGCCGGGCCAAAAGTTCAACCCCCTCTTCATCTACGGATCGTCCGGCCTCGGCAAGACCCATCTGCTCCACGCCATCGCCCGCGAAATTTTGAAAGTGGACAGCCGTTTCCCGCTCGTCTATATCAGCGCTCAACAGTTCACTGAAGACTTTGTCAACGCTTTGCAAACGAACCGTATCGAGCAGTTTCGACGGCAACAGCGATCGGTCGGGGTGTGGCTCTTAGACGACATTCAGTTCATTACCGGCAAAGACAAAACGCAAGAAGAGATTTTCCACACGTTCAACTACCTCCATTCGCTTGGCAAGCAGATCGTCCTCACTTCGGACCGTCCGCCACGCGATCTCTATTCGATGGATGAACGCCTGCGGTCCCGCTTCGAAGCAGGGCTAGTAGCCGACATTCAAATGCCGGACACGGAGACGCGCTGCGCGATTATCCAGAGCAAGGCTCTTCAGGACCGGATCGACTTGGAACACGAAGTCGCGATGTTTCTGGCCGAAAACGTGCCTGGCAATATCCGCGTGCTGGAAGGTGCGCTGACCAAACTTGTCGTGAAAGCAAGTGTCGAGGAACGCCCGCTGTCATTGGAGCTTGCCCAATCGATGGTTGAGCAGTATTACCGAGCAGGCGCATTGGCAAAGCCAGGCTTTGGCCAGATCGTCGATACGGTTTCCAAGCACTACAAGATTCCGTCGGACGACATCACCGGCACATCGAGAAAGGCTCCCATCGTTCACGCCCGGCACATCGCGGTGTATGTCACACGCGAGATCACCGGCGATTCATGGAAGCATATCGGCGGACTATTCGGCGATCGCGACCATACGTCGATGATGCATGGGTATCAAAAGATCCACGAGATGATGCATCACGACAAGGATCTGCGGGCCACGATCAAGATGTTGATGCGGAATCTCTATCCTGAGAGCTAGGCACAGCCCAAGTCGGGCAATCTCTCCCAAATGCTGACCCACCTCGAATGCTCTCTTTGCGGCAGGCACTATGCACCGGGCCTGCTGCTCAACACCTGCGAATGCGGTCGTCCGCTCATGCCGCGCTACAGCCTCGACGAGCACACGCTTCTGCGAGATCGGTTGCGCGACCGTGCGCCTACGATGTGGCGATACCGCGAGGTGCTGCCGCCGTGCGACCCGGTGACTTTGGGCGAGGGGTTCACGCCGCTTATCCGCTCACCTAAGCTCAGCGAGAACTGGCTCATAAAAGATGAAGCCCTCAATCCGACCGGCAGCTTTAAGGCGCGGGGGATGTCCACCGCGATTTCGATGGCAAAGCATTTGGGAGTCACGAAAGTAGCGGTTCCGAGCGCGGGCAACGCCGCTGGTGCCATGGCTGCCTACGCGGCAGCAGCAGGCATTGAAGCCTGCGCTTTCATGCCGAAAGACACTCCAAGGGCGTTCATTATCGAATGCGAGATGCTGGGAACGCATGTGACGCTCATCGATGGCCTCATCACCGACTGCGCCGCTGAGATCGCCGAGCGAAAAGCCAATGAGGGTTGGTTCGACTTAAGCACTTTGAAGGAGCCCTATCGCGTCGAAGGCAAGAAGACGATGGGCTACGAGCTTGCTGAGCAGCTTGATTGGCGGCTCCCGGACGTGATCGTTTATCCCACGGGGGGAGGCACTGGCCTCGTGGGCATGTGGAAAGCCTTCGATGAGATGGAGCAGATGGGCTGGATCAACTCCGCTCGGCCAAGAATGGTCAGCGTGCAAGCTGAGGGCTGCGCCCCGATTGCGACGGCGTTTAAGCGGGGCGAGCGCTTCGCAGAGATGTTTCCCAACGCCCGCACCAGGGCATCCGGGCTCCGCGTCCCAAAAGCGGTTGCCGATTTCATCATGCTCGATCTGATCCGCGACTCAAGGGGGACGGCCTTGACGGTGACGGATGAAGAAATGGTCTTGGGGTGTAAAGCTTTGGGAGCCGCAAGCGGAATCTTTGCGGCACCTGAAGGGGGAGCCGCTGTCGCCGCAGCCCAACAATTGCGCGACCAGGGCTGGATCAAGCCAGAAGATCAGGTGGTCATTTTCAACACTGGATCCGGATTGAAGTATCTGGAAGCCTTTGCGTGATTTTCGGTTAGTACGCTGTTAGTCGTTGTCTCTATCTCTCCCCCTCCTAACCTCCTCTTCGCGCAAGGGGGGAACCCTGCAAGCTTAGTTTCGCACCACCATGCGAAGCTCGACAACCGCCTTCGGAGTGCTTGGGTCGCTGTCGTCGATGCTCACCTGGACGACGGTTGTGCCGGCACTCTTGGCTTTTCCGCTCACCGCACCGGTAAAGCTGTTCAAAAGTAGACCCTCGGGCAAGGTGCCGCTGGTCACGACAAAGTGGAAGCTGGGGATGCCGCCGCGAATGGGTACCTTGAAATCCACTTCGTCACCGAGTCGGATCGATTTTTCTGTGATCGCCTCGACCGCGGAGAGTTCCTCGAAGGCTGCGGTACGCCTTATTCGATAACCTATCGCCTCCAGGCAAAGAAGGTGCGACTTCGTGATGAGCCATCGCCGAGCCTTCATCTTGGCGAAGTATTCACACCCGTACCCACCATAGAGACTTACCGGATCGATGACATTGACGAGATGCTCGCTCGCGTCGATCTTGGGTGCGAAGCCCAGATAGCGGACAAGTCTAGGGTCGTCGAGGCTTGTTTTCCGTGCCGCTCCAAAGACAGGGTATTTCTCTTGGAAACCGAGCGCATGCCCCATTTCATGCATGGCGATCGAATAGAGGTCCTGCTGCTCTCCCCGCAGGCTCCCGCTGTACCACCAGTCTTCGTCGCCCTTTGTAAGGAACCAGCCGAGTTGGTTCCAGTTGCCTCGAGTCTCGAACTCGACGGTGCCCGATCGCCGGAGGGTGGTGGGCTTCCCATTCGCCATCTGCGCCTGCCCGACGAGCGAAGGGGAGCCTCCGGCACGCATTTCGTCGTGCTGAATGCCGGTGATGAACATCAGATATCCCTTGTACGGCCGCTTGTTTACATTCGGCCGCTGCGTGACAAAGCCATCGGGATCCCACACCGGGGTGCTTTCCGTTCCGACGGGAACTGTATCCTGCCCCACGTCCAGCATGAAGTAAGCCCAATCTCCCGCTGCCTCACGGAGAACGCTGACCACCTGCTTGTGAGACGTGAAGTGCGTACGATCTTCGCTGAAGTCCAGGTGGATCGGATAACTACCGTTCACGCCGGGCTTGTCCTGATCGACGACCCTGATTGGCATCGTGCGTCTGGCCACTTCCTTTCCGTCCGCGAAAACCTGCACCAGTAGCGAATGCGACTCGTCTTTTCCATCTCGATCCGGAAACATCGCTACATAGAATTCGCGAGGCGAGTCCGCTCGCAGCTCCATTCGCTTGCCAATCCCGTTGCGATCGTCGGGAGTGCCTCGGTCGAAGTGGACTCGGCTTGACGTTCCGCTCAGATAGACCTGAGCCGGGTACTTCAAATCGCTCGGCAACTCCAAGCTGAGCTTGATCGCCGGATTGGCGATCTGCCCTTCCCAATCGAGCAATGTGATCCCGTGGGTCGTCACGTCGCGGCCGAACGCATCGAGCACTTGAATGTTGCTCGGAATCGGTGTTTGGAGGCAACTTGCGGCCACTAAGGCTAGGTGGAAGAGCATGGCTTAGTGTAATACGCAAAAAGGGGGGAGCAAACGCACTTAAAAGGTAAAACTTAGCCTTGCTCCGCCAACACCTTGCCCGTCTTGTCACGTCTGCCGTCGACTCCCTTGTCCAATCAGGGACGTTGCCTGCTGCGGTGCGCGAGGCGCAGGTGGAGATTATCGATACCAAACAGCCGGAGCATGGCGACTACGCCTGCAATTTCGCGATGGTAGCGACCAAGAAGGCCGGACTGCCGCCTAGACAGATCGGTGAGATGCTTCAGCACGAGCTGCAGTCGAACGAGGCATTTCTGGCGATCGAGCTTGCGGGCCCCGGGTTCATTAACTTGCGACTAAGGCCAGAGTTCATAGCGGCTTATGTGCCGAGGATTCTTGCTCTGGGACAAGCCATCGCCCAGCCGGAAGACCCCGCCCGAGCGCTGCGGATTAATGTCGAGTTCGTCTCCGTGAATCCGAACGGGCCGATCACGGTGGGCTCGGGCAGGGGGGCCGCCTATGGAGATACGCTCTGCCGGGTTCTCACCGCCGCCGGGCACACGATTAACCGCGAGTACTACATCAACGATGGCGTGAATTCGACTCAAATGATCGAATTCGCGAAGTCGTTGTGGCGGCACTTTCTCTTCTTTTCCGAGTTGGAAGACTCGCTGGAGGGAGCCCAGTATAAGGGCGAATACATGAAGCGCCTCCAGGCTCGCTTGCCCGTCGCCTCTCCAGAAGTTGTTTCAAGAATTCAAGAGTTTCATAACGAAAATCCGGACGCTTCGCCCCTGGAAATCCTTGAAACGGGCATCACGGAGTGCTTTAAACAATGGCACCACCTGTCCGACAAGGAGGAGCTTAGCGACGAGGAGCTTCGGATGACCGAGAACCTCTCGATGCTTGTGAACAGTGCCTTCGAGCATGAAATTCAGGGCCAGCTAGAAGCACAGGAACATGGATTCAACAGCTTTCAAGAAGCTGCACGCCTGTTTGCCAAGCGGAGACTTCCTACCGAAACGCGAGAGCCGGAAAGCTTGCTGAGAGCCTTTGCCGAGGAAGAAGTGAAGGAGGATCAAAGAGAGTCGCTAAGGCTTTTTGGAGTCGAGTTCGACACTTGGTTCTCCGAACAGTCGCTTCACGAGAGTGGGCGGGTGGACTCGTTACTGCAGGAGCTCGAGGACAAAGGCGTCGCCGACGAGGGAGCCTATCGCCTAAAGCTGCTGCTCACCAAGAAGGGCATCGAGTCGGTCGAGCGGGAAGAGCAGGCCACCGAGGACGAGGATGAAGGGGGTCAACCAGACACTGCGCTCGGCGACAAAGCAGGCAACACCCTCTGGCTCAGATCAACCAAATTCGGGGACGACATGGACCGCGTGCTGAGGCGAAAGGATGGCCGGCTCACCTACATCTCCAGCGATGTGGCCTATCATGCCGACAAGTTCAACCGCCCGCCCAATGCCGATAAGCTCATTACGATCCTTGGCCCGGACCACCACGGCTATATCGCCAGGCTTCATGCAGTGGTGGCCGCCTTGCTGGAAGATCCGAGTTCGCTAGCTTTAAGCACCGGCCAGCCGCTGTCGGATATTGAGGCTCAGATTTACGACTCTCCTGAGGAGCGAGCCTCAAGCCTTCGGGCCCTGGAACTCTCTAAAGAGAAACTCGAGGTAGTGATTTTCCAGATCGTCCGCTTCATAAAAGACGGCAAACCCGCGCCCATGCGAAAGAGAGACGGGAACATCTACGAGTTGCGGGACCTCATCGTCGAACTCGGGCAGGCTGCCGCGCCCGGCGAAGCGGAAGATGAGCAGATGCGAGTTGGACGGGATGTCGCTCGCTTCTTCTATCTCATGCGAAGCCATGACACTCATATGGACTTCGACATCGATCTTGCGACTAAACAGAGTGACGAGAATCCCGTCTTTTACGCTCAATATGCCCACGCAAGGATTTGCAGCGTTCTAAGAAAGGCTCCCGCTTTAGATGAGTCGCACGTGCCGGGGCACCTCCTCATTCACCCAAGAGAAGGCGCGCTCATCAAGAAGCTCCTCGACCTTCCGTTCGAAGTAGAGCGCAGCGCAAAAGACTATGGGGTCCACCGCTTGACCACCTACGCCGTAGAACTGGCTCGCTCCTTCCATCATTTCTATGATGCCTGCCGGGTCATCTTGCCAGACGACAACGATCTCACCCAGGCGCGAGTCGCGCTTTGTGAAGCGACAAAGCTGACCCTAAAAGCAACCTTTGATCTTCTGGGCGTGTCTGCACCGGAAAAGATGGAGCGACACATTGAACCCGTCGGCGAGCCGGGGTAACGTCAGGTGGAGCTACATGGAAGAGGAACAAGCACCGCTTAGCGTTTACGATCTCATCATGTTCATGGTTGAGCAAATGTCTGCCGTGTCCTGGCAAAAGCTTGGCCTGCAGCACGACCCAGTGAGTGGCAAGCTGGAGCCGAATATGACGGAAGCCCGAGTGGCAATCGATGTGACGGCTTATCTCACACAGCAACTCGAGTCTCGTCTCGACGATGAGGACCGTAGAAGAATCCAAAGCATGGTCCGCGATCTACGCATCAACTTCGTCCAGCGAACCACGGAAACTGAGGAACAGGGATGAAGCATTCCTTCCGCGAAGCCGATTTCGACCGCCTCGCCGCGTTCTGGAATGACTTTGCACCGGAGCGCTACCGCATCGATGGCGCATTGCTCAAGCTGAAGACCGTAGACTGCCCCGTGTTCGACTGGGGAGCCTCCATCATTGAAGAGGCCGACGGGGAGATCCTGGGCTTTGCTTCCGTCAAGAAATCAGCGGCAAGCCTCTACCGAGGGCCCGATAAAGATAACGCCATCTTGTCCCTGCTGGCCTACTGCGATCCGCAGTACGGGATCGACCTTATAAGCGACGTCAAGAAGAACCTGCGCAACAGGGGGCTGGCGCAGCTCACTTTCGGAACGGACTGCGGACACTTCTTCCCAGGCTGCCCGGTAGATTTTCCCGCGCTCAAGGATTTCCTGATGATCGAAGGCTTCACGGAAGGCGGAGAAGCCGTGGACCTCGAGCGCGATCTCCCGGAGTACGCCAACCCGTTTCCGCCCCCAGGGGGCGCCGAGTATCGCACACTGGAGCACCAAGACATCGATGCCTTGGTGACTTTCCTCCAACGAGAATTTCCTGGCCGCTGGCACTACGACGTGATGTCCAAAATCTCGTGCGAGGGGCCTGATTGCTGTCAGGCGCTCTTTCTGGATGGAAACGTCGAAGGCTTTGCGCTCATTCAGGATTGGCATGACAACGAACCGGTCGGAGGCGCGAACTGGCGAGCCGATCTGGGTGACAACTGGGGGAGCCTCGGCCCGATCGGAACTTCCGCCCACCTTAGGGGCAAGGGCTACGGACATGCCATGCTCGGTCACTCCCTCTTAGAATTGAAGAGCCGGGGCGTTAAGCGATGCATTATCGACTGGACCAGCCTGGTGAGCTTTTATGGCAAGCACGGCTTCGAGCCCACTCGAAAATATAAGTCTATGAGCTTAAAGCTAGACTAATTTACGAACGGCAAGCATTGCCTTCTTCAACAATCTCAAATCGCGATGATCCCAACTCTGACTTTATTCCTGTCGCTAACCGGCACCGCCTCAACCCCCATCTCCACCTCCATGGACCAAGTACCCGCCCCCTCGACCAACGGCAGCGAATTGCGCGGCATGATCGAAGAGTTCCGCGCCGATCAGGGCAGCGTGAGCCGCTTCTACACGATTGACCCCTCTTCAACCAGGAGAGCCGAAATGGGCAAGCTCTTCCACTCATGGCAAGATAGACTCCGGCGGACTCCGTTCGAGACCCTCAGCTTTGATGGCAAGGTCGATTACGTGCTCTTTCGCAATCACCTCGAACGGCGCGTTCGACAATTGCAGATCGAGGCAACTGACCAGAATGAGATCGCTCACCTCATTCCCTTCGCCGAAGAAATCATCCGACTCGAAGAATCCCGACGAAGAATGGAGCCCCTCGACCCGCAAAAGGCAGCCGAGCAGCTGTTGGCAATCACGAAGGAGATCGCTGCTACGAGGAAGCAGGTTGATGCGGGAACCCTCAAGGGGCAAAAGCACGAGGGCAGCCAGGTCGCCCAGGCCACGAGACAACTCCGTGAAGCCCTGAAAAATTGGTCGACCTATTACACCGGCTACGATCCGATGTTCACCTGGTGGGCGGCTGAACCGTATAAAGCCACCGACAAGGCTCTAAGCGAATACGCCGACTTTGTACGGGAGAAAATCTCGGGAGTCAAGTCGGATGACAACAGCGCCATCATTGGCAATCCGATCGGGCGCGAAGCCCTGCTCGCAGACCTGCAATACGAAATGGTTCCGTTCACGCCCGAGCAGCTCGTCGAAGTTGCCGAAAAGGAATACGCCTGGTGCGAGCGTGAAGCGAAGAAAGCCGCACGGGAGATGGGATTTGGCGACGACTGGAAGAAGGCGCAAGAGCACGTCAAAACGCTGCACGTGCCTCCCGGGCAACAGACAAAATTGGTGAGAGATCTGGCCCTGGAGGCGATCGAGTTCATTGAAAAGCGCGACCTGGTCACCATTCCGGAGCTTGCGAAATCCACGTGGCGCATGGAGATGATGTCCCCCGAGCGACAGCTTGTCTCGCCGTTTTTCCTGGGGGGCGAGCAGATCCTTGTCTCATATCCGACGAACACCATGACTCACGAGCAGAAGCTTATGAGCATGCGTGCAAACAACGCCCATTTTTCACGAGCCACCGTGCAGCACGAGCTCATCCCTGGCCATCACCTACAAGGCTTTATGCAGGCTCGCTACAAGCCGTACCGTTCGCTGTTCTCGACGCCGTTTTGGACCGAGGGTTGGGCGCTCTACTGGGAAATGCTCCTTTGGGATATCGGCTTCAACCGAGGGCCCGAAGATCGGATCGGGATGCTCTTTTGGCGCATGCATCGGTGTGCCCGCATCGTTTTTTCCCTCAACTTCCACCTCGGCAAGATGAGCCCTCAGGAATCCATCGACTATCTGGTAGAGAAGGTCGGGCACGAGCGCGCGAGCGCGGAAGGCGAAGTCCGACGGTCGTTCGAGGGCAACTATCCTCCGCTCTACCAAGCCGCTTATATGATCGGAGGGCTCCAGATCAGAGCCCTTCAAAGAGAGTTGGTTCAGAGCGGCGTGATGACCCATCGCCAGTTCCACGATGCGATCCTCAAAGAGAACAACGTTCCGATCGAAATGGTCCGAGCGATCCTAACCAAAGCTCCCCTGACGCCGACTTATTCGCCCAAAAGCGGAGCGCTGGGACTCAGCGACCAATAGCCCGAACAGGCTCGTGCGCGTACAATCGTTCCCATGTCTGAAGTGAAGGGCGAGTTGGAGATGCTTCGGCGGAAGCTCCTCGACCTCACTCTTCGCAATCGTATGCTTAACTACCGAGCCTCCGTCCGGCTCGGGGTGGCCGTTCTCGGCGAAAGCTCCTTTGAGGTGCACAAGCTCATGGTTGAGCAGGGGAAGAGGATGTCCTTCGTTGGCAAAGCGGAGCCGCCCCTGCTCACGCGATCCCTCAATACGGTCCGCGGACATGACGATCCGGTCGCTCTCGAGACCCATAGACGGGCAGCGGAAGAGGAACTCGACGCCTTTCTCGACAATGCGGCCGTTCCGGTCGATCAGATGGACACGAAGCTCAACGTTTCGGACACAGAGTCCGTTCTGCAGATCAAGTTACGAGCGATCCAAAGAGAAGCGAACCTTGCAAACGAAGAGCTGGGGATCAATACGCTCTTCCTTACGCTTGGCACACTGGAGTGGAGAGAGACGCCCGAACGCTCTTTTCGAGCCCCCCTTCTCTATGTGCCGGTCAAGCTGGAAACGGTGAGCAACGCATCCATGCGGCTGCTGCACGACGGAAACGATGTGGGTGAAAACCTTCCTTTACGAGCAAAGCTCAAGGAGTTCAATCTCAAGCTGCCAGAGTTCACCGACGAAAAGAGCCTCCTCACCTACTTCGAGGAGCTTGAATCGACGATTCAAAGTCGCGACGACTGGGCCGTCCACCGAGACGAAGTTTGCCTGGGGTTCTTCAACTATGAAAAGTACGCCATGTACGCAGACCTGAGCGGCGAGCAATGGCCGGAAGAGCAAAAGCCTTGGATGAACGCCGATCTCACATCCATGCTCGGAGGCGGCTACTCTCCAGCCGAATCGCCGTTCGGGGACGAGACGCAACTGGACCAGATCAGAAGCGTGGCCGATTCGCACGAGGTGTACGACGCCGACTCCTCGCAAGTTCTGGCGATGGTGAGGGCTGCGGAGGGCCACTCGATCGTCGTGGAGGGCCCTCCAGGAACTGGCAAGTCGCAAACCATCACAAACATGATCGCCGAGTGCGTGGCTGCCGGAAAGACCGTGCTCTTCGTATCGGCCAAGAGAGCCGCCCTCGATGTAGTCAAGAGAAAGCTGCAAGAGGCGGACCTTGGCGACATTTGCCTCGATCTCCACGACAAGCTCACAAATCGCAGAGAGTTCTACGGTGAGATCAAGCGCACTGCAGATAAATCGCTGAGGATACGAGAGGAGGCGGAGAAAGTCGCCAGGCTCACGGAGTTGCGGGATAAGCTCAATGCCCACGCACAGGCAGTGAATGCGCCACTCGCCCCGTTCGGAATTACTCCCTTTGAGGCGATGGGCCGGCTTGGTGCACTACCCAAAGAAGACCCTCTGGACCGCGAAGCGAGAATTCCTTTCGAGGCTCTCAGCAGTCTCACCGAAGCGCAGATAAGAAGTAGCTTGCCCGCCATTCAGGCGCTTCAGACGAAGCTCAATCAAACCGGAGTGCCCATGGAGCATCCGTTCTGGGGGGCAGAGATCAACTCGATCGACCCCGCCATCAGACTCGACTTGGGGGAAGAGCTCGGCCACCTGGCAACGGAGCTTGTTGCAGCGCAGGATGCGATAGCCGAGGCCTCCGCGGCCCTCCACATTGTCCCGCCCTCGCGCCTGAAGGATGTCGCGGTATTGCGTTCCTGCCTCGAGCGTGCGCTTTCTGCTCCGGCGCTCGACGGAGTCGCGGTCAAAACGGACTCCTGGCTAAAAGAAGAAGCTCAGATCTTAGAAGCGATTTCGCTCGTGCGGCGACACCAACTCTTGACCACAACTCTCAAGGCGCAAGTCAATGAGAATGCCTGGGCGCAGGATTTCTCTGGTTTGGAACCCATCTTTGAAAGGTGGTCGCCTCGGTGGTACTCGTTCCTCTCGGGCAAATTTCGGGCTGCGAAGGCATCGCTTCAGCCGTTTTTGATGGGGCAGTTCTCAGGCGCTGAGAAACTCGGAATCGTCCGCTCTCTGAACGAGCGAAAACAGCTCGACAGCCGCCTTGTGGGAATGAGCTTTATGGGGAGGCTGTACGGGGTGCAGTGGCAGGGTGCCTGCTCAGATGCGGACGTTCTGCAAGGGCTTCTGGAGTGGGTGGTCGATCTCCACCGAAGCGTGTCTACCACGCTACCCAGCGGCTTGCTGGACCTCTTTGCCGGGCAGGTTGAACGTGAAGACCTCAAGATAAAGGTGGAAACGGCCTCGAATTGCACGGTTACAGCGTTGGCAAGGGCGAAGATCGTCCATGTCCTCCTTTTGCTGCCCGAACTGGACCCGAACGCCAGCTTTGCGGACCTGCTGGGCAAGGCGCAACGTTGGCAGGCGTCACTGCCGCGGCTGACGGAGATCATCGCGCTCAACGAATCTAGAAAATCACTCGTCGAACGCGGCCTGAAGCCGCTGGTGGATATTGCCGACCGATGGCCCCGAGCCGCTCAGGGGCTTTCTGACAGCTTCTTACGCAGCTACTACACAGGAGTCGTTCGCGAGGCGATGGCCTCCCGGCCAGAATTACGATCTTTCGACCGCCATCTGCATGAATCCGAGATCGCCGAGTTCTGCAAGCTGGACGATTTCAAGCTCCTCTACAACAGAGCCAGAGTCCGCATGGCGCACGTACGCAATATTCCGGCCTTCGACTTGGCGGCACCCGGAAGCAATCTGCACCTGCTCAGAGTCCAATGCGAGCTGAAGACTCGCCATAAGCCGATCCGGTGGATCCTGCTGCGAGCCGGGGAGGCGATCCAGCGTATCAAACCAGTCTTCATGATGAGCCCTCTCTCCGTTGCCATTCACCTGCCTCCGGAACTGCCGGCGTTCGACGTGGTCATCTTTGACGAAGCGTCTCAGGTGCGGCCGGAGGATGCGATGTGCGCGGTCATTCGGGCCAAGCAGGCCGTCGTGGTGGGTGATACGCGTCAGATGCCGCCCACCAGCTTTTTCGATCGAGTTGCCGACGACGCCGAGATTGACGACGATTCCGAGGACTTCAACGAGGCAGCTCAAGAGATGTCGAAGCTCGAGAGTGTTCTGAGCCTGATGAGCACGGCGGCGATGGGCAAGACTCGGCGGCCCGATCTCAGATGGCATTACCGTAGCGTCCATCCATCGCTCATTCAGCCGTCGAATGAGATGTTCTACAACAACCGGCTCATCATCTTTCCCAGTCCGGGGGACCGAATCGAGGGGAAGAAGATCGGCGTCGTTTTTCACCACGACGCGTCGACCGTCTACGAGCCGGGATCGCGCAAGCGCATCAACAATAAAGAAGCGGACCAGATCGTATCCTCGATCCTCAAGCATCTGCAAGTTTCGCCAGGCGAAAGCCTGATGGTCGCGGCGATGAACAAGACTCAAGCCGATCTCATCTACGACAAGCTGCTTGTCCTCGAGCGTCTACATCCGGTGTTGTTCCGGGACTATCGGGCCCAGCACCCACACGAACCGCTCGACGTGAAGAACCTCGAGAACGTGCAAGGCGATGAACGAGACGTGGTTTACATCAGCATCACCTACGGCCGAGACTCGGCCGGAACGGTGCGCCAACAGTTCGGCCCGCTCCTGCGCGATGGAGGCGAGCGGCGGCTCAATGTCTTAATCACCCGAGCGCGAAGGCGATGTGAGGTCTTCAGCAATATGACTTCGGACGACATTCGAGTGGACGGTCCGCGACCGGGGCTTCTGGCATTCAAGCGTTATCTGAGGTTCGCGGAAATGGGCGATCTCGGCATCTCTGCCCCCACCGGCGACGGTGAAGAGTCGCCTTTTGAAGAGGAAGTGAGCCTCGCTCTCACGCAGCGAGGATATGAAGTGGCAACTCAGGTGGGATGCGCCGAGTTCCGTATCGATCTGGCAGTTCGCGATCCGCTGTCTCCATCGAAATTCTTGTTGGGCATCGAGTGCGATGGGGCAACTTATCACAGCGCACGAAGCGCTCGGGATCGCGACAAACTGCGACAGAGGGTGCTCGAGAATCGAGGATGGCGGATCCATCGCATCTGGTCTCACGACTGGTGGCAGGACCGGGAGGCGGAGATATCCCGACTGGTTGCGGCCATCGAGGGAGAGTCGGCAACGCAGATGCAGACAGCTGAGGAACCGGAGAGCGCCTTCATCGAGGAGGCTCCCCGGGAGGAAGCGAACACCTCAACTCGGCCCTATCCGCAGCCTCCACAGCCGGAGGCTATCGGCAGCCGGGCCGACCTGGAGCAGTACTTGCTTCGAGTCGTCGCCTATGAGGGGCCAATTCACCACGAACTGTTGATTGTGAGACTGCGTGACGCATCAGGATTTGGCCGAGCCGGGAAAACGTTGCGGGACCACTACGAGGCGCTCATCCTGAATGCTGAGGCGGCAAAGAAGGTTTTCAAGTCGGGCGATGCGTACTACACGGATGGCCATCAACTGCTTAAGCCCCGCGACTGGTCCTTACGCCCGGCAAGCGAACGCAAGATATCCTTCCTTACCGATGTCGAGCTCGTGGCGGCGCTCCGCGGGGTGATTCAGGGCAGCTATGGCGTCGAAGCAGAGCCCGCCATCAAATCCGCATATGGGCAACTTGGCTTCAAGCGAGTGGGCGAAGACGCCCTCAACAAGGGCCACGCAGTGATCAGACAAATGGAGGCGCAAGGAATCATCAAGCTCCAGGGCGCGCTTATCCGGCTTGTGGGAACCTAGGCCCGCCCCGGCAACCTACTCAAGCAGCATATATACCGCAAACGATCCCAGCCAGTGCTCGCCTTCGTAGTGTCCGCTGGCCACGTTCGCAAGCCCCGCCGTAGCGTGCGCTTCCGCAGCAACCTTCAGCAAAGACACTGCGCCGTGTTTGGCAGGGAGTGCAGAGGCGATGCCGTTCATACACCATGCGCGGCTAATATTCAAGCCATCAAGATGCGCGATCTGAGGGTCGCTGCGGTCCGAAACAGTAACCGGGCGGAGCAGATTCTCCGCGTCCACCAGATTGGGGATGAACTGGTCGAACCAGGTGACGAACTCTTTGCCGGGGAGCACGCGGCGCATGAGGTCGGCCTCTACCAATGCTGGCGAGAGAAAGTCCGCCCCGCTCGGTTCGATCTGGATTGCGGCGTCCCGATCATCCGAGTAGTAGTCCCGAGCGCGTTGCGACACTAGTTGGCGTAAGGGCTCGTTCTCTAGAACGGCTGCGTAATCTAGCGCATAGATTAAGCCGAAAGCGGTGTTCGTGTGCGTCCCGAGGCGAATGGGATAGGTCTGCTTCGGGAGGAACTCCAAATATCGTTCGACGATGATCTGCTCCAGAGGCTTGAGCGCCGCAGCCCAGACCTCGCCATCCTCGTCTTCCCAGTCGCTGAGCTCGTCAGCTAGTTTGAGCAGCCATGCCCAACCATACATTCGCTCGAACGATTTTCGCCCCGGCCGTTTGAAGTACTCCACTTCTCCGTCGAGGTTCTCTTTGCTGAGGGTGGTTCGAAGCGCCCTTCTAATCTCGCCGTCCTGGGGAAGGTCGAATTCCTTTAAGAGCTTCACGAGCATCCAATGAGCATGGACCGAAGAGTGCCAGTCGAAGCAGCCAAAGAACGCCGGATGCAGTTCGCGTGGGCTCTTAATGTCCTCCGGCCCGCTCAACACGTGAACCAGCACATTGGGATACTCGCGGAGAATGCCGCGAAGCGGCAGCTCGGCTAAAGCTGATGCGAGTCGTTCAGTCAGTTGCATTGCTGGAATTCTGCCTGAATGTGGGTGGACACTGCACGAAGGCCCGGTCCTGAGGGACGGGATGGTGACAATTACGAAATGCACTCGGGCCAGATTAGCCGGACGGTAAAATGACCCCCTGCCATGACTATTGACGAACAACTTGCGATTCTGCGTCGCGGCACGATCGAGATCATTAGCGAAGCCGACCTCCGCAAGAAGTTGGAAAAAGGAGCGCCTCTGCGCATCAAGCTCGGGGTCGATCCTACGGCCCGCCACGTCACCCTTGGCTGGGCGGTGGTGCTTCGCAAACTGCGGGATTTCCAGCGTTTAGGCCACACCGCCATCCTGATTATTGGCGATTTTACGGCCATGATCGGTGACCCGACCGGCAAGAGCAAGACAAGAAAGCAGCTCTCCCGCGAGGAGATTCAAGAGAATGTCGATGCGGTCATGGACCAGGTGGGGATGATTCTGGATCGGTCGAAAACGGAGATCGTCTTCAACAAAGATTGGCTGGGCCGCATGACCTTTGAAGACCTTATCAAGGTGTGCTCGAAGTACACCGTTGCTCGCATTTTGGAGCGCGATGACTTCTCAAATCGTCTCGCAGAGCACAAGCCCGTGGCGATGCACGAGATCCTCTATCCGATCGCCCAAGGGCTTGATTCGGTTGAAATCAAGGCGGACGTCGAAATCGGGGGCAACGACCAAAAGTTCAACTGTCTGGTCGGCCGTGATTTGATGGAGAGCTTTGGATTAGAAGCTCAGGTCGTGCTGCTCTGCCCGCTCCTTGTGGGCACGGATGGCAAGGAGAAAATGTCGCAATCGCTTGGCAACTACATCTCCGTCGTGGACTCTCCAAATGACATGTTCGGCAAGACGATGTCTATCCCGGACGAGTTGATGGCCAACTACTTCGAACTCATAACAGACCTGCCCTTGGCCGAAGCAGCCGAGCTCTTGAAGGGCCACCCGCGCGACGCGAAGATGCGCCTGGGATTCGAAATCGTGGCGCTCTACCACAGCCCTGAGGCTGCTCAGGAGGCGCAAGATTACTTTGTGTCCACGTTCAGCAAACGTGAACAGCCGGTGGACGCGGAGGAAGCTGCGATTCCGGCGGAGCTAGTTGAGAGCGGCCGCGTTCGGCTCGCAGACCTGCTCTTTGCACTCGAGCTGGCAAAGAGCAAAGGGGCTGCCAAGGACCTGATCAAGGCGGGGGCAGTATCACTAGATGGCCAGAAAGTGAGTGAGGCGGAAGTAGCCGAAGGAGAACTCCGTGGCAAAACCCTGAAAGTAGGCAAGCACCACTTTCGGAAGCTGACATAGCCGCGTTCGTCCTAGTAGGTCTGCTAGAGTGAAAGAGAGTTGAAGCGCAGGCGCAAGCTACAGGACCTGGTCATCCATATCGTCCTCATCTCCTTGTTGGCGATGACGCTGCTGCCCTTCGTCTTCGTGATCAACAATTCGTTTCGAACGAACACCGAGATGAACCACTCGTTCTTCGGCCTGCCCGAGGCGGCGTTGGAGCTAGTGGGGGTGAGTGGGGTGAATGGGGTGAAGGGAAATCCGCCACCCCAATCATCCGTCTCACCCCCTTCATCCCCTCTCAAGACCCTGACCCAAGCCTACGTCTACGCCTGGGAAGTCCTGCGCCCCTACGTGCTCAACACGCTCTTCGTTTGTGTCGTCACCGCCTTCGGCGTCGTTCTTTTCGGTTCGATAACAGCCTACGTCTTCTCTCGCTACCGGTTCCCTGGAAGCAAAGCCCTGTTCCTCATCGTGCTCAGCTTTATGATGATTCCCGGCGTGCTCACGCTCGTGCCGAGCTTTCTCTGGGTCAAGCAGCTCGGACTCCTCAACTCGTATTGGGTGCTTATCCTGCCATACATCGCGGGGGGCCAGATCTTTGCGATCTTCGTCTTTAAGGGCTTTTTCGATGGCCTGCCGGGCGAGCTTTTCGAATCCGCGCGGATGGATGGCGCGGGCCACTTTTCACAGTATTGGCACCTAGTGCTCCCGCTCTCGAAGCAGATCACTGCGGTCGTGCTGATCGTGAACGTGCTGGGAACCTGGAACAACTTTCTGTGGCCGTTCATCACGAATACCGATTCCAAGTTTCACGTGATCTCCTCCGGCCTGTTCACAATGTCCAGCTCGACCGTTGCGTCTAATTACGCCAGCATGTACGCCGCCTACGTTTTAGCCAGCATTCCCATGCTGATCCTCTTCGTCTACGCAACCAAGCCCTTTATGTCCGGAGTAACCAGTGGCGCGTTCAAAGCGTAGGCGTTGGCGGATAAGTGCTGGTAGAGGGTGAATGGGGTGAATGGTATTAAACTTTCACCCCATTCACCCCGGTCACCCCTCTCGCCATCCCCACCTAACCTCCCCCCAGGTTCGTCAAATTCTATGGTGGAAAACGGGAAGTAAGCAGCTTGGTTTAGGCGTCCGCTTCGGCGTCGGGCTGCTCGTCAACATCCACTTCCTCTTCGTCGAGGGCGATGCCAGTCTTGGCCGTTTCAGGTTCAAGATTGATGAAGGCGATGTTCTTTGTCTGCCGGTTGGGGCAGTTGTTGCAGACGAACTCGACTTGGACACCTGTCAGCCAGTTCGGCATTTTCTCGATTGCTTTTCCGCAGCTCGTACACGTAACCATTTATTCCGCTCCCTGTGTTTGCTCTTCGTAGTGCTGCACCGTCTGCCGGTGGCTGATCGCTCCGTTTATGAGCATAATCGCCGATGCAGCGAAATAGAGGATGTAAAGTTGATCTTCTTGCTTTTGCCCTGGATCTCTAATTGCCTGGTCTCCTCCGAGGAATGGAAGGCCGAGAACGCCCAAGATAAACAGCACCGCCGCAATCCAGAAGTAAGTGTTCTTGTGCCAGACCGGCTTTGGCAAGGGTTTCTTCTGACTCACGGGTTCTAACGATTCTACCTTTTTTAGGGCCCCTTCTTTCGGCAACTTTGAGTAAGATCAGCTTTGTCTAGATATGAAGTTCGTGCTCATCACCAAGGATCCTGAGGTTCAGGAGGCAGCGAAGGAGGGATTTCATCCCTCTGACGAATGCATCGTGTTTGAGGACTGGATGCAGGCATTGGATGCGGGTGAGGGTACCGACCTGATGTTTGTCGATCTTCTGGCGACCTTAAATGAGCCGCACAAGATCGCGGGATACGAGCATTTTGCGATGGCCAAGATGAGCCACCCTGGCGCCAAGAACGTGCCACTTGTCCTGATCGCCGCTCCAGAAGATTACGAGCTGGACTTCATGGCGGGCTGGCCCGACTTTGTTTATGGCCACGTGCGACGCCCGATCACCTTCAAGATTTTTAGGCGTGCGTCAACGTGGGTCTGACGCGCTCAGTGCCGGATCCTTCAATCCAATTGTCTCAAAAGCGGTCTGTCGAATTTGGCAGGAATCGCATCGGCGGCAAGGTTGTCCGCTCTCATCAGGATCGTAGCAAGAGTGAGTGAGCGAGTAATCCACACCGAGTTCTAAGCCGCGCTCGATGATCTGCACCTTTGTAAGATGGAGTAAGGGCGCCCGAATCTGGAATGCGATCCCTTCGACGCCTGCTTTCGTGGCCACATTGGCCAATTTCTCAAATTGCTCGATAAATTCGGGGCGGCAATCGGGGTAGCCGCTGTAATCCACCGCGTTGACCCCCACGAAAATGTCCCGTGCGCCAACGACCTCCGCCAGTCCGAGAGCGATCGAAAGAAAGACTGTGTTGCGCGCAGGCACGTAGGTAATCGGAATATCCACCATCTCGCCCTCCGACCGGTCTTTGGGAACGGCGATGTCGTCAGTCAATGCGGAGCCGCCCACGGCGTCTAGCTCAACCCGTACGAACCGGTGATCGGTGACCTTCATGGCTTCGGAAACGCTTTTTGCCGCAGTAATTTCCACCGCATGGCGTTGGCCGTAGAGCACGGTTAAGGCAGTTGCCTCAAAACCTTGATCCAGCGCCATCGCGAGGCACGTAGCGGAGTCTAATCCCCCGGAAAGCAGCACGACACAACGAGCCATAGGCTCAGCATCTTACTTCTCTTGCAGGAATGCGATACATTACACGTACATGAAAGGCATGACGGTTTTTGCATGCGCCACCGTGGGCGCACTCGTTCTAGGAGGCTGCACCGGCGGGGAGAAAACGGCAGAAGGCACTACCGGAAGCTCGGGCATGGCCAATCCTAAGAAGTCTTATACCGTCGGCTTTTCGCAGATCGGAGCCGAGAGCGCTTGGCGAACGGCGAACACGCAGTCCATCCAGGATGAAGCCAAGAAGCGAGGCGTCGAGCTCAAGTTCTCGGACGCTCAGCAGAAGCAAGAGAATCAGATCAAAGCGCTCCGGTCGTTCATTGCCCAAGGAGTCGATGTCATTGCCTTTGCTCCAGTGGTTGAGACAGGATGGGAGCCGGTGATGCGAGAGGCTGCCGAAGCAAAGATTCCGATCGTCGTCTCAGATCGCCGACCGGATGTGCCAGAGGATTTGTACGTCACGTTTATCGGTTCTGACTTTGTGGAGGAAGGACGCATGGCGGCAGAATGGCTTGCCAAGAAAATGAACGGCAAGGCCGTGATTGCAGAGCTCCAGGGCACCCCCGGCAGCGCTCCGGCAAACGACCGCAAGAAGGGCTTTGCCGATGAGCTCGTCAAGCATCCCGACATGAAGGTCGCGTTCTCCCAGACTGGAGAATTTACGCGGGCGAAGGGCAAGGAAGTCATGGAAGCGCTCCTAAAGAGCCCCGCCGGAGCGACGATCAACGCGTTGTACGCGCATAACGACGACATGGCCCTTGGCGCGATTCAGGCAATCGAGGAAGCTGGAAAGAAGCCCGGCAAAGACATCATTATCGTGTCGATCGATGGAGTGAAAGGAGCCTTTGAGGCGATGGTCGCGGGCAAATTGAATTGCACCGTCGAGTGCAACCCGCTCCTTGGACCTCCACTTTTCGATGCGATTGAAGCCGTGATGGCGGGCAAGACGCTTCCTAAGCGGACGATCATGAAGGACGAGATCTTTGACCAGTCGGTGGCTGCCAAAGAGCTCCCAAATCGCAAGTACTGATCGTTTCCAAGGGGAACGCTTGGATCCTGTCGTTCTCAAGTCTGTGGAAGTTCGGTGGGCGACGGTTCTATGACAGCTTTGCTCAACGCCGAAGGCATACGTAAAGAGTTCACGGGGGTCGTGGCGCTGGACGACGTGCACTTCTCACTTCAAGGGGGTGAGATTCATGCCCTCATGGGCGAGAACGGGGCTGGCAAGAGCACGCTTATCAAGGTGCTCACGGGCGTATACCAAGCGGATGCGGGCAGCGTTGCATTGGAGGGAAGGACCGTCAGGCTTGCGTCTCCTCAAGATGCGATCGCAAAAGGCATCAGCACGGTGTATCAGGAAATCAACCTGGCACCGAACCTCTCGGTAGCGGAAAACATTTGCCTCGGCCGCGAAACACGAGGATTGGGCGGGATACAGTGGCGGCAGATCAGGCGTCGAGCGGACGCGGCACTGGATCGATTGGGCGTTCGCCTGGATGTTTCGAGGCCGCTGGGCTCCTACTCGGTTGCCCTCCAGCAGCTTACAGCTATTGCAAGGGCGCTCGACGTTTCCTGCAAGGTTTTGATCCTGGATGAGCCTACGTCTAGTCTTGACAAAGAGGAAGTCAGGCAACTTTTCGACGTAATGAGGCGCCTCCGGGCGGAAGGTCTCGGCATCGTGTTCGTCACCCACTTCCTCGAGCAGGTCTATGAGGTCTCCGACCGAATTACCGTCTTGAGGAACGGCAGGCTGGTCGGATCGTATGAGGCTTCGAGCTTTGACAAAATGAGTCTCGTCTCAGCGATGATCGGGAGAGATGCCTCCGAGTTGACTTCTGTCGCTTCAATAAAGGCGGCCGCCAGCGGACCCGCGCTTGTCTCTACAAAGGAAATGGGCAGGAAAAACTCCGTGGAAGACGTCACGTGCGATATTGGTCCCGGTGAAGTCGTGGGTCTCGCGGGGTTGCTCGGTTCGGGCCGAACGGAGACCATCCGTTTGCTCTTCGGCATCGACGCGCCGTCTACGGGGACTCTGGATATTGGCGGACGCAGAATGCGACGTTCAAGTACGGCTGCCGCGATCAAAGCGGGATTCGGACTGTGCCCGGAGGATCGCAAGGCAGAAGGCATCCTTCCTGATCTGAGCGTTCGCGAGAACCTCATGCTCGTCGTGCAGAGCAAGCGCGGTTGGTGGCGAAGGATCTCCCGCAAAGAACAGCAGGCGACCGTGGACCGATTCATCAAGCAGCTTCGAATCGCAACCTCCGACGCTGAAAAGCCGATTCAGTTTCTCAGTGGCGGTAACCAGCAGAAAGTGTTGCTTGCACGGTGGCTGGCGGCGAACCCTCGGCTGCTGCTTCTGGATGAGCCCACTAGAGGCATCGACGTAGGTGCGAAGTTTGAGATTTCGAGCCTCGTCGAGCAACTTCGTCAGGAAGGCATGGCGTTTGTGTTTGTATCCTCCGAGCTCGAAGAGGTGGTGCGAAGCAGCACAAAGGTGGTGGTCCTGCGTGATCGACGGATGGTTGGCGAGCTTCGGGGGGGCGACATCACCGAGGACCGAGTGATGAGTGCGATTGCGGGTGAGGGTCCTTGAACTGGCATCGCTCGCCTCTAGTTTGGCCCGTCGCTTTACTGCTTGCTGTATTAGCCTTCAACCTCTTTCTCACTCCAGGATTCTTCTCTTTGGAGATGCGCGACGGACGACTGTTTGGGAGCCTTGTGGACATTGTCAATCGTGCGGTGCCGGTGCTCCTTCTCGCTTTAGGCATGACTCTTGTGATCGCAACGGGAGGAATCGATCTCTCGGTTGGAGCGGTTATGGCCATCACGGGAGCCGTCGCGGCGAGCCTTATCGTTCGGCCCGAGGGCTCGAGTCTGAGTGGCCTCCCTATTTCCGGAGTGCCTTCGATCGTCGCGTTCTCGCTGATCGTCGCCTTGGTGCTGGGGCTATTTAACGGGGTGCTCGTGGCTTTTTTCAGGGTTCAGCCCATTGTCGCGACCCTGCTGCTGATGGTTGCGGGCCGCGGCATTGCCCAACTGCTCACGAACGGCCAAATCGTCATCTTCGAGATGCCTTCGTTTGAGGCGCTTGGCAGTGGCTCGTTGCTCGCCCTTCCGAATCCTGTGTGGATATTCCTGGCTACGTTAGTTGTGATTCTCCTATTGGTGAGAGGCACGGCTTTCGGATTGTTCGTTGCGGCAACCGGCAGTAACGCTGTCGCGAGCCAGTATTCAGGCATCAACAGCCGCTCCACCAAGTTGGCGGTTTATGCAATCTGCGCGGTTTGCGCAGGGATCGCCGGTCTTATCGCTACTGCAGACATCAAAGGGGCGGATGCCAATAATGCGGGCCTCTATCTAGAACTCGATGCCATTCTCGCGGTGGCCGTGGGCGGGACCGCGATGGCTGGCGGAAGGTTTTCGGTAGCTGGGTCGGTCGTTGGCGCGATCCTGATGCAGGCGCTGACTACGACGATTCTGACGCGTGGGGTCGCGCCGGAAGCGACGTTGATTCTAAAGGCGCTGATGGTTATCGGCGTCTGCGTCTTGCAGTCGGAAACCTTCCGAACGCGATTACGGATGAGCCGGGGAGCCCCCGCTTGAGAGAACGGCTGCCGATTCTCGCAACGGTCGCCGTATGTCTGATCCTCTACATCTCTGCCGGCTTGCGATTTGAAGGGTTTCTCACGCTGAGGGTCTTCTTCAACTTTCTCAGCGATAACGCGTTCCTGGGGATTATCGCGGTTGGCTTGACGTTCGTGATCATCAGCGGCGGAATAGACCTTTCGGTGGGTGCGATGGTCGGATGTGCAGGCATCATGGGGGCCTCTCTCATCACGAAGGGGCACCTTCATCCGATCTTGGCGTTTCTGTTGGTCTTAGCTTTCGGGTGTACGCTCGGGCTCTTGCACGGGGTGCTTATACAACTGTATAAGTTGCCGCCGTTCCTGGTTACGTTAGGGGGCCTCTTTCTTTGTCGGGGATTGGCGCTTTGGATTAGCAAAGAATCAATGCAGATCGATCACCCTTTGTTTAGTGCATGGTCGCAATTTTCAGTCGAGTTGCCGGGCAAGAGCTCGCTACCACTGACTTCGATGGTCTGTCTAGTTGTCTTGATTGGGGGTGCCTATTTAGCGAAGCAGACTCGATTTGGAAGAACCACTTACGCCATCGGTGGAAGCGAGCCTTCCGCAGTGCTAATGGGACTACCAGTTAAACGAACCAAGATTTTGATCTACACATTCAGCGGCTTTTGTTCCGCCCTCGGTGGTCTGGTATTCGCGCTCTACACCGGCTCGGGAAACGCAGTATCTGGCACTGGATTAGAACTCGACGCAATCGCCGCTGTTGTGATCGGCGGGACGTTGTTGACCGGGGGATATGGCTCGGTGCTAGGATCGTTTCTCGGCGTGCTCATTCTGGGAATCATTCAAACCGCCATCACGTTCGACGGCACGCTCAGCTCATGGTGGACCAAGATCGCCATCGGAACCCTCTTGCTCGTCTTCATCCTCTTGCAGAAATTGATCGAGCGCACGGCAGCGAGAACGGCCTGAAGGCATCAGCCCTGGCCATAGCGGTTGTGATACCGGTCGTACCACTTTTCGGCCTCTTTCAACGGAATTGGTTGTGGCTCACCAAGCGCGTAAGAGAGCCATACAGTCTTGGCGACATCCTCAACCATGATAGCCGCCTTTAGGGCCGAGATGGGTGAGTCGCCCCAAGCAAAGACGCCGTGATTTCCCAATAGAATCGAGGGTGATCTATTGCGATACTTTAGGATCGCTTCTCCGATGTGCTCTCCTTCATTGTCGACATAAGGGGTACATGGAATTTCAGCTCCAAATTCGTCGGCAATAGCCGTAAGCACAAGGGGTATAGCTCGCCCAACGGCGGCGAAAGCCGTGGCGTAGTTGCTGTGGGTGTGGATCACTCCTCTTAAGCCGGGCATGTTTCGGTAGAGGAATAGGTGGTGCGGAAGATCGACGCTGGGCCGCGTCCCGGTCGTGAGGAGTTTGCCGTCGCTCACTCTTACCGCTACCAGGTTGTCGGGCGTAATGTTTTCATAGTCCATTCCTGAAGGCTTGATATACAGCACATCGCCCGAAGGATCGTAGCCGCTGGCGTTGCCGGAGTGCATCGTCACCAATCCCGCCTTTGGCAACTGCCAGTTCGCCTTGGCGACCTCCAGTCTAAGATCCACGCGCTTCCTCTCGGATGGCGATCAGGTCCTTCATCACGTGCGCGAGGTTTCCGCTCCAGTCGCGGGTGCCGAAGGCATCGTGCAGGGCTTCGTAGAGCACAAAGAGCCGAGCATAGACGGCCGCAGAGGCGGGATCAGGCACATATACTCTGTCTTTGTAAGCAACCATCTTTGCCTGCGCCTCTTCCGCCGTCCGGTATGCCCCTCCCACGACCGCACCGAAAAGAGCAGAGCCGAGGGCACAGGTTTGCGTCGAGCGCGAGACCTTCATGGGGCGATTGCAGACGTCCGCATAGATTTGCATCACCAGCGTGCTCTTGTCGGCGATGCCGCCGCAGTTGACAACCTCGTCGACGACGACGCCGTACTCTTCCAATCGCTTGATAATCTTGAGTGCGCCAAACGCCGTCGCTTCGATGAGCGCGCGGTAAACCTCTGCGGGTCTGGTGTGCAAGGTCTGTCCGACGATGAGCCCCGTCAAAAGGGGATCGACGAGCACGGTTCGGTTTCCGTTATTCCAGTCTAGAGCGAGCAGTCCTGATTGGCCAGCACGCAACTCGTTAGCGGTATGGCTCAACTCCTCGTGCGACTTCCCGCAGAACGAGACAAACCAATTAAAGATGTCTCCCACCGCGGATTGTCCAGCTTCGAGGCCATAGTAGCCCGGCAGAATGGAGCCATTGACGATGCCGCAGAGTCCAGGTACGTCGGCGAGTTCCTCCCCCAGGGGATGCACCATGCAGTCGCAGGTGCTGGTGCCGATGATCTTGACAAGGACGCCCTTCCGCACGCCAGAGGCTACGGCGCCGAAGTGGGCGTCAAATGCACCGACCGCAACGGGAGTGCCCGCCCGCAGCCCAGATCGACTGGCGATTTCTTCGGAAATGCGTCCTGCTAGTTGATCGCTCGTGACCGCTTTGCCCAGATTTTGTCTCAGATCGGCCAATCGCGGATCCAATGCCTTGAGGAATTCGGCGTCGGGATAGCCGCCCCATTCATCGCTATACATCGCCTTATGGCCGGCCGCGCACACGCTACGCACGATCCGTCGGGGGTTTTGGTTTCCCGTCAGAAACCCGGTGACAAAGTCGCAGCATTCAACCCAGGAGTCCGCGGCGGCAAAAACTTCCGGCGCGGTTCTCGCGCAATGCAGAATCTTGGACCAGAACCACTCCGAAGAATAGGTGCCGCCACACTTCGCAAGGTATGGCATTCCCATCTCTTGAGCTTTCGCGGTGATCTCGGCGGCTTCTGCGTGGGAGGTGTGATCTTTCCAGAGCCAGCATTGGGCGGCAAGGTTGTCTCGGAAATGAGGCAGCATGCCCAGGGGAGTGCCGCTCTCATCGACGGGCAGGGGGCTAGAGCCTGTGGTGTCGACGCCAATTCCAATGACATCTCTCGGATCGATTCCCGCCAAGACCTCCCGCACAACCGCGTAAAAGCCCTCAATGTAGTCGCCGGGGTGTTGACGCGCAAGGTTTGGATCGTGCTTGTCGAGAAGGATTCCAGCGTCGCCGGAAGGGAAGTCGACGACGCTGGTCGCGACCTCTTCGCCGGTCTCCACATTCACAAGAAGGGCACGAACGCTGTTCGTGCCGTAATCGAGCCCCAATGAAAGCTTAGCCACGGTTGCGGTACGCCCCCTCGTTCCAGCGCAGTTCGTTGCGGAACGCCTCGATTCTTGTGTGTTCGTCGATGACCAGCACCTCGATTCCAGCGATCTCGGCAAATTGGCGGAAGTGCTCGCAAGTTAGCGAGTAGCTGAAAACGGTATGGTGGGCCCCGCCCGCATAGATCCAAGCCGTTGCGGCGGTCTTGAAATCGGGCTTGCATTCCCAGATCGCTCGCGCCACCGGCAGCTTCGGCATATGAGGTACTTCGAGGCTTGTCACTTCGTTGACGATGAGTCGGAAACGGCCCCCCATGTCTACCAGGGACGCATTAAGCGCGGGACCAGGATGGGCGTCGAAGACCAGACGAACGGGGTCTTCCTTGCCTCCAATTCCCAAAAGATGAATCTCGATCTTAGGCTTTGCGCTCGCGATCGTGGGGCAGATCTCCAGCATGTGCGCACCCAAAACCTTAGGACTCGATGGATTGAGGTGGTAGGTGTAGTCCTCCATAAAGCTCGTTCCGCCCGGAAGACCTTGGTCGGTAACTTTTGCGAACCGCAGGAGTGCTGCTGTCTTCCAATCGCCTTCTGCGCCAAAACCGTAGCCGTCCGCCATCAGACGCTGGGCGGCAAACCCAGGGAGTTGCCGAAGACCGTGGAGATCTTCGAAGGTGGTGGTGAAGCCTTTGAACTTCCCTTCCTCTAAGAAGGCACGAATTCCTGCTTCTTGTCTGGCGGCGTAGCGAAGGGAGTCGTGTCGTGCGCCACCCTTCTGGAGTTCGGGAGCGCAGTTATAGGCTTCTTGGTAGACGTCGATCAGGTCGTCGACTGCCTTGTCTGGGACGGCATCGATCTGAGCGACCAAGTCTCCGACTCCAAAGCCGTCGACGGAGAAGCCGAAGGTTGCTTCTGCCGATACCTTGTCGCCTTCGGTCACAGCTACTTGTCGCATGTTGTCGCCAAAGCGGGCGAAGTGCGCCCCCTGGAGATCTTGCCAACCGAGGGCTACCCGTACCCAGGTTCCGATCTCTTGCGCGATCGATTCCTCGCTCCAGTGGCCCACAATCACCTTTCGCGCCAGTCCGAGGCGGGCATGAAGGTGGCCGGCCTCTCGATCACCGTGGGCGGCCTGGTTAAGGTTCATAAAGTCCATGTCGATGGACTCGTAGGGCAGGTCGCGGTTGAACTGGGTGTGCAGGTGCAGCAGAGGCTTCTGGAGCTGCTTGAGCCCTCCAATCCACATCTTCGCTGGTGAAAAGGTGTGCATCCAGAGGATTAATCCGGCGCAGTTGCTTTCGGCATTCGCCTCCTGGCAAAGCTGTCGGATGTCTGCCGAACTCGTCATCACCGGCTTAGCGACAAGGTTCGCTGGGAGATGGTGGGAGGAATCGAGAGAGGCGACGACTTGCCGTACGTTCTCTGCTACTTGTCGCAGCGTAGCTTCGCCATAGAGGTGCTGGCTACCGGTCACAAACCAAATTTGAGGTTGGTTCATTTGCTAAGAAGTGCGTGCTCCGGTGCCATAGATCGTTCATTATGGCTTTCTAGGGCAAGCTCGTCCTAGTTGATGCCGGCAAGCTGATAGTAGATCGCGATCACCTTGCGGACGTAAATTTGAGTTTCGCGGTAAGGAGGCACTCCCCCGTGTCGCTTGACGGCCCCGACGCCGGCGTTGTAGGCGGCGAGAGAGAGCGGGAGCGATTCTTTGTATTGGTTCAGGTGGGTGCGCATCAGCTTGACGGCACCATAGATATTGTCCACGCTGTCGAAGGGGTTTTGAACTCCCATCCACTTAGCGGTTCCGGGCATGAGCTGGCCCAACCCCATCGCTCCGACGCGGCTGACGGCATTCGGATCGAAACCGCTTTCGCAGATCAGCATCGCCATGATCAGTCGGGGATCGACTTCGTAGTGCAGGCTGAATCCAACGATTCCTTTCGCGATTCGAAGCGCCTCTGCCTCGGTCAGCCTTTTGTTTTGCTTCTTGATGAACGCCGCATAAACGGGCGTCACCTCGCTTGAAGGCAGCACCCACTCGCGTCGCGACGAGGGAGTGGCCGCCACGCCTCTTCCACCGCGGCCGATCGGGCCGCTTAATCCGCCCGCTCGCGAAGCGGGTGCGGAGGTTCTCTTCTTGGTGGCTGCCTCAGCAGTGGCTTTTTTCTTGGCTTCTTCCTTTTCGATCTGACTTATTTCACTCTCGCGGGCGGCGGCAATGAGGACGGCTCTTATCGGTTCGAGTTCTCGCTCTCGATGCGCGTTAACCAGGAGACGGGCAGGGGTTTCGTTGCCCAATAGCCAATCGGGGATCGCGGCCGCATCGATGATCTCGGTGCCTCCGTCCGCTCGTTCTAGCATGATCGCGGAGCGATCGCCTACTTGGAAGGAGCCCTTAATGATTCCGCGCAGCTCGACCACTTTCGAGCCAACGAAAGAGTTGAGTGCCTGTGCAGCGATCGGGGCCGTTACTCCGTGCTGCTTGCGCAACAGCAGATATTGCTGGACCGACTGGGCGGCACCGATCGAAGCCATGAGGCTGAGAGAGAGAGCCAATGCGAGCCGTTTCATAGTGAAGGGTCGTGTTTGGACTGGCGGAGAGATCGGGATTCGAACCCGAGAAGAGATTTACTCCCTTACCCACTTAGCAGGCGGGCGCTTTCGTCCACTCAGCCATCTCTCCGCGAGGTCCATAGTATACAACGATACGGTTCTTCCACATCGAAACGTCCAGTCCACCGAGACACAGGTGATATTGCGAGGAAATCCGCCTAGCCCTCCTTATCCTCATACTGCGTTTTCAGCGCTGCCACCACGTTGGCATCGGCGAGGGTCGTCACGTCTCCTAGGGCCCGGCCCTCCGCAACATCTCGCAACAGACGCCGCATGATCTTGCCGCTACGTGTTTTTGGTAGGTCGGCGCAGAGAAAAACGTCGTCTGGACGAGCAAGTGCGCCGATTTTGGCGGCTACGTGTTGCTTCAGCTCTTTGACCATCGCATCTGGCTCGGAGTGTGCGAACTCGGTCTTGAGGATGACGAAGGCCGAGATAGCCTGTCCCTTCAGATCGTGAGTCTTGCCGATGACGGCTGCCTCGGCCACGGACGGGTGCGAAACAAGCGCAGACTCGACTTCCATCGTGCTGATGTTATGCCCCGCGACGAGCATGATGTCGTCCACTCGTCCTAACAGCCAGAAGTAGCCATCTTCGTCCACCTTCGCGCCGTCTCCGGCGAAGTAGGCGTTCTCGAACTTGGACCAGTACACATCTCTAAAGCGCTGAGGATCGTTGAAGATGCCGCGCGTCATGCTGGGCCAGGGTTGAGTCAGCACTAGAAACCCGCCGACTTCCTGTCCCTTTTCCGCAGCTTCCCCATTGGCCAAGTGCTTGAGGGCACCGTGAGTCGGCGTGATGTCTTGGCCCTTTTCATTGAAGATCGACGCAGAGATTCCGGGAAAGGGCTGCGTCGCACTGCCCGGTTTCGTGTGGGTGATTCCCGGTAAAGGCGTGATCATGATGCAACCCGTTTCCGTTTGCCACCAGGTGTCGACCACGGGGCAGCGTTCGCCGCCGATGACCTTGTGATACCAAATCCATGCTTCGGGATTAATGGGCTCTCCGACGGAGCCCAGTAGCCGCAACGTAGACAGGTCGCATCGATTCGGATACTCGGTGCCCCACTTCATAAAGGCCCTGATTGCGGTGGGGGCGGTGTACAGAATCGTTGCTTTGTGCCGCTCAATCAATCGCCAGAAACGATCCTTATCGGGCGTGTCTGGCGCGCCTTCGTACATGAGCACGGAGGCTCCGTTTGCCATCGGCCCGTAGACGATGTAGCTATGCCCCGTCACCCAGCCGCAGTCGGCCGTGCAGAAATGAAGGTCGCTTTCCTTAAGGTCGAAGACGAGCTTCGAAGTCGCCATGACGCCAGTCAGGTAGCCCGCGGTCGTGTGGACGATGCCTTTCGGCTTGCCGGTCGAACCGCTGGTATAGAGGATGAACAGCAAATCTTCGCTGTCCATCGGTTCGCATGGGCAGTCGGTGGATTGGCGCGGGACAATCTCACTCCACCAAACCTCCAATCCCCCTTCCTCTGGCGGGGGGGCGTTAGGGGTCGGGGTCTTTCCGATCCGCTCCAGAATCAGGATCTTCTCCACCGTCGGACATCCGAGCTCCATCGCCTGGTCCACTATCTTCTTCAGCGGAACCACACTCCCGCGACGCCAACCGCCGTCAGCGGTCACGATCACCTTGCATTGGGCATCGTTCGTCCGCTCCTGCAACGACTCGGCTGAGAATCCGCCAAATACCACGCTATGCGCGGCCCCGATCCGTGCGCAGGCCAGCATCGTCATCGCTAGCTCGGGCACCATCGGCATGTAAATGCATACGCGGTCGCCTTTCTGCACGCCAAGCTCTTTTAAGGCATTTGCGAGCTGGCTGACATCATCTTTCAGTTGCGCATAGGTAATCGTCCGAACCTCACCCGGCTCTCCCTCCCAAACGATCGCCCTTTTGTTCTTCCGGTCGCTTTCAGCGTGACGGTCCACACAGTTGTAGCAAGCGTTCAGCTTCCCGCCAATGAACCACTTTGCATCCGGCGGCGTGAACTCGCAAACCGTATGAAAAGGCTCGATCCAAGTCAGCTTGTTTGCCCAGGCTTCCCACCAGGCCATGGGTGCCTTGGCC
>JBBQWO010000012.1:0-96992 GCA_038210535.1 Fimbriimonadales bacterium
TCTGGCCCCTATCTGATACACTTGCCGTCCACACGTCTGTTTGCGGAAACTCGATGGGGAAAGCTCTCTGGCCCCTTACTGATACACTAGAGCTTGCTTAGGATCACGCACTCCGAAAGTTGGGGAAAGCTCTCTGGCACCTTTCTGATACACTTATTCGATCTGTTTGGCACAGTCTTCGCCAGTTGGGGAAAGCTCTCTGGCCCCTTTCTGATACACTGAGGATCGAGTTTAGTCTGCTCGATAATTCGTTGGGGAAAGCTCTCTGGCCCCTTTCTGATACACTTGCCGTCCACACGTCTGTTTGCGGAAACTCGTTGGGGAAAGCTCTCTGGCCCCTTTCTGATACACTAGCGCTTGCTTAGGATCACGCTCTCCGATAGTTGGGGAAAGCTCTCTGGCCCCTTTCTGATACACTTCCCATCAAATGCCCCAAACCATTGCCCTTGTTGGGGAAAGCTCTCTGGCCCCTTTCTGATACACTTTAGCCGCGTGAACGGCATCGGTGGATTAAAGTTGGGGAAAGCTCTCTGGCCCCTTTCTGATACACTGTTTGCCGCCGCATATGCGAGAGCGGCCTCGTTGGGGAAAGCTCTCTGGCCCCTTTCTGATACACTCCTTTGAACCTGATTTAGATTCAAAAGGATCGAAAGAAACCAGCCGCTCTGGCCGCCCTCCCGGGCGGCTCGGGCGATTTTTCTCAAAAAATACTCAGTCAAAAAACTCCAGCGTCGGCGGCTCCTCCTTTGGCTTCAGCTTCGCCCGCTTCTTCAGCTTCTCTACCCGCTTCTCGATATTCGGCCCGATTCGTTCCGCAAAGCTGGTACGAATCCGATTCTCCACGTCCGCATCCCCCCGCTCGTCGAAGAGCGGCTCCATCGCCTCATCGAAGAACTCGAACTGCTCCGGCTGAGCTTCCACACTCTCCCTCCGGCTCCGGCGAAACAAAAACATGCGCGCCCACTGCTTGTCCGTAAACTTAAGAATCCGAACTTCGCCATCGGGAGGTAGCTCGTCGACGATCCGGTTAAAGTGCACAGCCGTCTTCTCTTCCGTCGCACAGGGACGCGCGTACACGCTGAATTGCATCCGCGAAAAGCCGTCATCCTCAAGATGATCGTGGAATTCGCGATAGTTGCGCCGGTCTTCTTTCGTAAGCACCGGCAGATCGAACATGACGAGTAGCCACATGAGTCTGTATCCGCTGATCATTGGAGGGGGGGGGGGGGGCGTTCGGCGTTGGGTGTTTGGCGTCAGGGGCGGGTTAGGTCGGGTAGGGGAGGCTCCAAGGGGGCTCCTTCGCAGATGGTGCGGCGCAGGGCCGCGGCGTAGCGTTCCAAGCCCACAAGCAGGGGGTACGAACGGTCTTCGATCTTGATAAATCCGCCGAGGACGCCGATGATGCGGCGCTTCACCTGGGGATACAACTCGTCCGGAATCGCATCCGCCTTGAGCATATCGAACGCGATTCGGTCAGCCATCGGACGAAGCGGCTCCATGGCGTCGTCGGCGAGGCAAAGCGGGTTGTATTGGTTGTGATGGTGAATACCGAGCGCGGGATGTAGACCCGCTCCCACCAGCGCCCGCGCGACGGCCGCGCGAATGAGCGCGTATCCGTAGTTCAGCACCGAATTAAGCCCTGGCTCGTCCCGCGTGCGCAAGAAGTCGTCCCCGAAGATCGTCTCGAAGTAGCGAGCGGCGCCCGTTGCCTCGCAATTATCGGGATCGCCGCTCCGAACCATCGGAATGAGCCTTTCGAGATGGTCGTAAGGCAGTCCATTGTGCTTCAGCAGGTCGGCCTGGGCTCGTAGCTTGGCTTTGATCATGCTCTGCCAAGCCCGTTTCTTCGCCGGAACCCCCGCCGCAATCTGCTCGCGCAGCGTGGCGCTGTGCAAGGAATGGCCCGCGAGTGGCAGCAGCAGCCCGCTGGGCAGGTGCTTCTGGTCCGAGGTGATGACGGCCACCGATTTGTCGATGCAGAAGCTAAGCAGGGCATTCGTCAGCTCGATGTCCGGCCCGTCCAACACCAACGCCGCCATGTCCTCCACCGGCACCCGCCCCCCACCCCCGCCGTCCTTTTCCACGACCAGGGAGTTGTCCTGCAGCCGAATACGTGCGGGACCGGATACGAGCACCACGCGGAGGCTCAAAGCAACTTCCCGAGCGTATCAACTGGCACCGGCCGGAACTCGAAGAGCCGAATGTTGCAGGCCTTATGCCCAGGACCCTCATCAGATTTCTTCTTACCTGTGCCGTCGTCAACCTTTGTTGGTCTACCTCCGCTCCAATGTTCGCGGAGGCTCAGTTCGCTGCGGCTTGGTTCAATTCCTTCGACGCGATAGATAGCTGAATCCCATTCCGCACTGCCGACAGGCCTGATTTGCACTAAGTCGTCTTTGTGAATCAAGACGGCGTCCTGCAACTCCGAGGATTGTCGCTTAGAGTTCGTCGCGAAGAGGGTTCTCAAAGCCTGATCATAGGGGACTGATGCTGCACGATCATTGAGCGAAACGGCACTGGCGACGAGAAGACATTCCATCCATGCTTGCTTTCCCTTTCCTCCAACAAGCGCACAATGATTGTCTATTTTTGGATAGAGTGCGAGCCCACCATTGCTTCCGGCTCTAAAAAATTTATTGCTAAGGTCATTCTTGGTGACGGCCATTTTCACCTTCCGTATGTGTCGGATGCCCTTACTGGTGTGAAATGGGATTCCATGCGGAAGGCCAATTATGTGGCTGCTCACGAGTTCGTTCGGCGTCTGGTCAGAAAACCCAGCCTCTGAACAATAATTGGCAATCCTCTCCTGAGTTAGCTTCGACCTTATCCATCCCTTCTTGCCTTTCTTATCTGTGAAAATTTGGGCGGAAGTTAAGTCCGAAACCTTTGCCCACGTGTTCAAAGTAGCGATGTCCCCGCGCTCGATCTGCTTCTTACTCAGCCCGAGCGGTTGATCCAAGAAGAACTTCCCGCGGGGCTTGTGCCTCGGCTCGGAGACGACCACGATTCCGTCAAGCCAATGGATGACGCTTGCCCCAAGGCCCGAGGGGCGCAATTCCTTGACCTTCTTCTTTCGCCACGCCTCTCTCACCTCCGCGTCGCTCGAAGGGGTTTCTCCCTGCCAGTTCAGTTCACGCAGGGCCTTCCGAGTCTCTCTGAGCTCGGCGGCTTCCTTCTCCAGCCCAGCGATCCGGTGGATGACTCGGGGCGAACAGAGCGCAGTCGCGAGTGCATCAACCGCATGATGGCGCAGAAGAACACGGTTCTTCTGATCCTGCGGCGCTCCCGAGAGCACATCGCCATGGATCATCCCCAGCTGCTTATAGAGGCCCCAGTTTCGCGCGAGTGACGTACTGAAGGTAGCTTTGATCGGCGTTATCTTTCTGGCGACTGGCGCGAGATAGGTCACCGCTTCGCGGGCGATGTAGCCTGTCTCCACCGCTTGTCGTTCGGCAAAGTCGGTCTGCTCCTTCGGAGCATGCACTGCGAGAATCCTGTCTCGCTTGCGCTTGGCGATCTGCTGCGCCTTGGTGCTGGGAGGCGGCATCGCTTCGCTCTTGGAAGAAGCATCACTCGACCTACCCGACATAATTGGCCATCGGGCAATGGTAGCGGCCACTTGGCTCCTCCATTCCTCCCCCAAGTCCCAAGGCCCATTGCCGCCCTTCCGTTGGTTCTCGACTGCGAAAACGAGCAGCTTATTGCTGAAACTGTTACCGCCGATCTCTCTAGGCCAGATGTGCTCGATTTCTAAAATGCCTTCCGTCAAGAGGTCAGTAAGGGAGATGGATCTGCCGTCGGTTCCTCCATAAGGCGATACATAGTTGCACTCGATCCAGAGTTTGTATTTGTCCACAAAGTTGTTCGGCATTCTCACCTCATTCCGACACTCGTTCCACAAATTTCTGGCGTCGTCAGCCAGCCGCTTGTTGTAGGCTTGATGGGCCAACTCGGCGGCATATTTGTCATTTCCTACCTGCATGCGACGCGCCAGCTCGATGCGAATTTCATCAAGAACCACTTCCGGATGCTTCTCCAGCAATGCATTGACAATCCATCGAACCCGATTCAGAGCCTTGCGAACGCGGGGACTAAGTATCTTACGCACCTCTGGCGGCTTCACGATTGCGCGATCCGGATTGTCGTTTTCCCGCCGGTTCGGAGGGTATTCGATGCAAAGCGCCTCATGCTCCATGAGTCCGCGTCTCATATGAGGCAATAGGCGGCTCATGGCCTCATAGCTCATTGACCCAAACCCGGGGGGCATCGGTGCAGTCGCCAACCTAAAGGCGCTTTCATCATCAATGCGAAAATCCTGCTGGATCAACTCCACCACGCGCTCTAAGCTAGCCTTCGGCAAAATCCTGCCGTCCCGGTAGTGGGTTTTAAACGCCGCTTCGCCTAGGATACGTATCAGGTGATTTCGCACGTGCCGACCCGACTTCCCTTTGTATAGGGTTTTTAGCTCCTGCACTAGGAAGCGCTCAGGATTTTCCCAAAGCTGACGCAAGGTGTCCTTCAAATCGAGCCCAGCGAACCAACCCGCGATCAGATTTCCTTGCATGCCCTTGTCGGTGTAATCGCTCCCCTTCATCTTCCGGTCACGGGCCTCGAAGGAGCAGCCCTTTCGTAGGCCCAGCTTCTTTTCGAGTTCTGACCATGACACCGATTTCGAACGATTCAGCAAGGAGAACAGCTTTTCCTTCTCGGCTGACGTGAGATGCCGAAAAGCCTCGGTTGGAACATCTCGAAGCTTCATGTCGGCGAGCAGCTTTCGCAGCCGATACTCCTGAAAGATAAGCGAGCACTTAGGTGCCCGATGAGCAGGGATACTCTCTCCCGTGTCAGCTACGAGCACTCTCCCATACTCGCAAAACGCGCGGTTATCCGCGGGGAACTCCAGCGGGTTCTGATGAAAGATGATATGCCGAATTTCGATCTTTAGCTCATTGGGTAAGCCCAATTGTTCGGCCTGACGCTCCCACAACCGATCGAACTCTCGCTCGTAAGCCTCACGGTCCGGCCGTGCCCACAGCGGATTCGATGCCTTATTTCGCACTTGCATTCTAGAACCCGCGCTTGCCAGATGCTGCAGTGCCTCCTCTGGCAGCCCCATCGCCCGAAACTGGAGGATGCCATCGCCAGGGGTCAAGAGAGCCTGATAGAAGCGCCCAAGAGGCAGATCACTAAAAGCGCTTCGCCAGCGCCCAACTTGCGCCAACACCTTGCCTTCGTCAGCGTCGCCTTCTGATGCTGTATTGGCCTTCTTGCCTCTTAGCTTTGTCGTCTGCTCACGCTCAACTGCACGTCTCGCCTCTTCGGCTTCGATCTCGCCTAAGTACGCAGCTATTTCGGGTCGTTCTTGGAGCCGGCCAAGCCCCGCTCCTAGATTGCTTTTGAAGCCCCTGCGCTGCCCAAGCAGACTGAGAATCTTGCCGAACTCCAGACGAGTAAGGTCTTCGTCGTATGCCCGTGCCCACACATCGTAGGGCCAAAAGCGCGATCGGGCACCCTTGTCTGGAATTGGAAAGGGATCCGGCCCAGGGTTCGCCAAATCTTCCCGTTGAAGAATGCGGACGAGTGCCCGAAACTTCAAACGCTTGCGCCCTCTCAAGTTGCGGGCACGTCTTGCCTCGCCACGCTGCTTATTCTTAGTGGTATTTGTCTTTCGAGGTGAATCCCCTTCAGTGTAAGGGTCCAGAAACCGATACACTCCTCCGTCTACGAGTTCAACCTCGGATTCGTCGTCATTTGTACGTAGGAGGGCACTGCCAACGGACGCGGTTCCGATGTCGAGCCCTAAAATGTATTTAGGCATACCCTTAGCGTATCAGGTATACTGTTTTTGTATCAGAAAGGGGACTGGCGGCACCTCCCTAACAAGGAACTCCATTCAATGGAGTTTCCGCAGTCTCTAAATCTCAGCGGCACCTTACGGGGTGCCGCAATTATTTTTGCTAGGCGCCTGGCATCCCCCAAGAAGCAACGAAGAGTCGGGTCCGCAAGGGTTCGGGCACTCATGTCCGAATCCTCTTTAATGCCTCAACCCTCCCCCTCCAGAACTTCTGCTAGCCGGAGCTGCGATGCCTCAATCAAGCTCGCGCTCATGAGCCCTTGGCCCGCTCCCAACTCACGCAGTGCGATTCGGTTGAGGCCATAGTCTGCGATCACCGCAAGCGGCGACCTCGAAAGCCTGTCACTGCCCCGGAAGCCAACGCCCACAGGCCAGACCGAGAAAATCATTTCTCATTGGTTGACGAAACCGCTGTTTGAAGCCTATACAGATGAATGCACGCGAAAGCACCCCAACCTCTCGCAACTCAAAACGCAAAGTCATCACGTCACAACCCATAGGGGGGAAGAGTATGATGATCAAGGCACCCGCAAACTTACCTAGGATGCCCCCCCTTCACCCCATCACCCCGTCACCCCTGATGACGCTCAAAAGATGACATGGCTACCTAAATAGCCTTCGCCTTTAACCGCCAAGCGTGGGTTCCTGGGTTTGATACCAATCCAGCGCGCGATGAAATTGGGGCAGCTCGTAGTCGGGCCAGTACTCTTCGACGACGAAGAAGTCGGCGTAAACGGATTGGACAGGCAGGAACCCGCTTAGCCGACGACACCCTCCCCAGCGAACGATCATGTCGATGCGGGAGACCCGGGACGAGGCCAATCCGTCCATCACCCGCTTCTCCCCCGAATCGGCCGCAGCTTTGAGGTCCCACTCCCAGCCATAGTTCACGAGCATATTGACCTTTAACCCAGAGCCCCTTCTTTCGGTAGCAAAGGGCTTGAGCTCATCGGGAAACATGGTCGAAGTAGTGTCGCCGACGACGAGCAGGGCGATCTCGAAGTCCGTTGCAGCTTCCACAAACGCAACGCAGGCGTGGGCAAAGGCGATGCGTTGTTCACGGGGCCGCTTCGTGTTGTCTTGGGTGAAACCATATAGCGAAACCTCTTCGATACCGAGGTCGCAGCAGTCCTGAAGCATCGCGAGCCCACGGTCAACGCCTCGCATATAGCCCTCGGCAACCGGAAGCCCACGCTCGCGCGCCCACCGCCGATTGCCGTCGGGAATAAGGCCGACGTGACGCGGCACTCGTCCAACGCGCAAGGGAAGCGACGCTTCCGACAGCGAGTTCACTTGCCCCCGGCAAACTTGCGAAGCTGCGCAATTTCTGCCATTTGTTCTTCCTTCTTGAGTTGCGTTTTGAAGTCCATATTTTGTTCCAACGGCTTGTCGGCGAAGCGCAAGTATATGGTCACCCCGCTGACAGCGGGTGCTTGATTCTTAGCTGTGCGGCAGCGCACTTTCATGTGCCTACAAGCCTAGTTCATTCTGATTGGCGCTGGCTTTGCCCACGCCTTTATCCGCCGGGATCAGCCAGCTTTCGGGGACGATTGCTTCTTGTTTTCTTTCGAGGAGGGCTTGGGTGGTTAGGATTTGGTAGCGGGGGATTTTTTTGTTGCCGGGCCAGGTGGCGTAGCCCATGGCTTCGGCGATGAGAATCATTTCTTTGGTGGGTTCTTTTTGGGCGATCATGATGCCGAAGACTGCCTTCGTGTTCTCGATCACGTGGGCGAAGTCTCGGACGTTGCTTTAACTGCGCCCGTGCGGTTTACCCTCGCGGAGTGCTCGAAGTCGTGACGGTAAATCGAATCGTCGAAGGTTCGATCCCGGAGCTTCGGAGAATGGCGGCCGCCGCTTTCTGATGGCCGTCGGCGCTGAAGTGCCCTTCAACGATGATTTCCTCGAAGGGGGCTGGCAACACGATTGGCTCCCTTATCGACTCGCTTTCACCTGAGCCTTTCCGCGCCACGACCGGGGACTTGGACCGTGCACTGACGAAACATGGGATTTCCAGATGCCCCTCACGAAGGGCCAGCAGTGTCGCCTGCACCGTCAGTTGGTTCCATCGATCGACGGCGACCGCAGACTTATCCGGCAGTTCCATTTGCAATAGTTTCTTGCCTGTTATCTCTGTTGAGGGGGCGGACCCCAGACCCCACGACTGCGTGCTCGCAGTCGTCAAGACCGGCTCCGGCACGCAGGGTGCGCTCCCCTGCTTGGGCACCGACAAACCTCGTGGCGTCTCGGGCACCACCGGGGCGGTGTCGGCGGGAGAGGAGTAATCGCTGAGGAACCGCACTACGTCCGATGCCTTCACGTTGTTGAGCCCCGGAACGGATTTTAGAGACTTTACAATCGACTTGATGACCTCGCTATCAGTTCGCACGATTTGCGTGGCGAGAAAGGAGTAGAGGCGCTGGTTCTGAACGTAATCTGCGAGCTTCGACTGAAGAATGGATGCTTTTGAAAGTGCATCCAGGAAGCTGCCGAAATCGGCATCGCCGAGCGCGACGCCACAGGCAGATTTCTCTGCCACGGTGCCGATAATGAAGTTGTCGTATAGACGCCATTCCCGCCCGTTCGAAAGGACGACCCAGCGCTTGCCTTGCGTGTTAGCGTAATTGACGGCCTGAATCGCATGGTTATCGTCCAGAGTAATGTCCCAAGCCTTTGCCTCTAGAAACCACGTGAAGTCAGGCTCGTTGGGAAGAATCGAGTAGTCAGGCTTTTGTTTCGCATTATCCTTGTCCTGGATTTTTATTTCCTGATAGCCATATCCCATAGCGAGCAGCAGCGGATCGATGATACGGAAACAGGTTTCCTGCTCGTTTGACGGAGAAGGTTTGGAGGCCGTAAGAGCTTGTTCAATGGCCTCGGCAAAGTGTTCTCGCATGACGGGGTGTATACCCTTTGACGCGGTAGGGAAACTCTTGAATCAGAAGCCGTGGCTGGCGACGGGGCCGCAGTGGAGGTAGAGGGAGCCGGTCTTTTTGAGTTTGCGGTGGAGCTCTAGGAGGCGGGGGGCCATCATGAGCAGGTAGGCCATCATCTCGGACGGGCCGAGGATGCGGTGGAGGCTGTCCATTAGCTCGAACAGGTCGGAGTTGCGCGGCTCGCTTTTGAACTCTTGGAGGAGGAAGGGGCTGTAGGTCCAGGTGTCCTCGAAGGTTATGATCTGGGCGGGGGAGTCTTGGCCTTTGTGCTGCTTGAAGAGCAGGTTGTAGTTGCGGGCGGAGTTGAAGGGCGGGTCTAGGTAGATGAGGTCGGCGACTTCGTCGGGGATTGATAGCGCTTCTTCTTCTCTTAACGAGGGCGGAGGCTAGGGCTTATCCCACTCTGCGCGAAGGAGGTCTCGGGAGTATTCGAGGTAGTGGTGGTCTTCCGAAAAGACTTCGAGCGTGATCGTGTGGTCGTAGCAAGAGCGCTTGAGATGTTGGATGTGGCGACGCCAATCCATGGTGCCTGCGCCGAGCGCCAGGTGCAGGTCGGCGTAGCCGCCCTTGTTGTCGTGAATGTGAACGTGTTGAATGCGATCGGCGTAGCGGTCGATCAGTTCGGTAGCGGTGTTGGTTTCGGCCCTCAGGTTACAGTGCCCTATATCGAGGTGAAGGCCAAGGCCGGGCAATCGATCTAGCAGCGGTCCGAGCTGGGCGACGTTGTTGAAGTCTCCGGGCAGGTTCTCGACCATAAGCCCCACTCCGAGCGAATTGCAGCAGTCTTGAAGTTCGAACAGCGACTTCAGGTTTTGCTCGATGATGTAGTTCAGCTCATGCATGGGAGCGTAGGCGGCGGGATGGATATTCATCCACTTGGCCCCCACTTTCGAAAAGACCTCCAAGCAGCGCTTGAATTCGACAACTGCGCCTTTCCGCACTTCCTCCATGGGGCTGGCCATAGGGAGATAGTAAGCGGTGTGGCCGACGACCTCCAGGTTCAGGCGCTCGAGCTCTGCGCGAATTTTGTCAGGTTCCGCGTTCCATGAGGATGCGGCAGGGGGTTCGAGGGTGAGGTCCACGAAATCGAGTCCGAGGTCCGCCATCCAGCGTATTTCTTCGAGCATGTCCCTCTTGGGGTGGTTCATTGCGCCTATGATCATCTTCGCTCCGAATAGCCTGGTCCGAACCAGTGCCTTGTGTCGAGTAGGTTGACTCTGTCTTCGCGGACGGGGTTGCCTGAGGGCTGAGCGAGTCCGACTTTTTGCCAAACGAACTCTGGAATTTTTTCCGCAAGCTCCGGTCTGAGCCATACGAATATTGCCAGCAGGGCGGCGAGGAGCATTTCGTCGGGCCACATCTTGTCCACGAGGGTCTCCCAGCTAATGTTGTCGACCTCTTGGTAGAGGACATTGATGAGGTCGGGCCAGTCGGTGCGGTCGCTCTGGAGCACGTAGATTTTCGAGCGGATGAGCTCGATCAGCGGAATGAGCGGAAGCTCCTTGCCGTGCAAAAGGATGTGGCGGCCGAACACAAACCAGTCGTCTTCAACACGCATGCGATGATTTGGGAGGGACCAGATGAGGTCGAGCACGACTCCATCACGGTGGCCCCGGTACAGCCAGCTCCGGTCGTAGGGCTTTTCTTCGAAGTAGTCGGAGAAATGCATGTCCTTCATAAGCGCATGGTATTTTTCGAGCTCGCTCTGGAGGATGAAGAGGTCGACATCTTTGCTAGGGCGTTTTCGGTAGGAGTAGGCACTGAAAGCGATGCCTCCTCCGAGGCAATAGCGGAGCCCCCGTTCTTCGACGGCCTGGATGAATTCGGCATAGGGCGCCCAGGTCTCGGCAGAGATCAGCTCGCTGAGATCCTGGGGTAACGGCGGTGCATTGTTCATGCGTAAGAAGTGAGGCTGCGATTCGGCCCACCCAGGTTCCCGGCTTAGGCCCTGCGTAACGTCACGATCTGTATGCCGCGAATGCAATCGTGCCCCGGCGCTGTTGCGGAAGACGAATGGATCGGGCGAGAACCCGGTTTGATGGCTGTGGTGGATTTACCGGACCGGGCCACGGGTGGTTGGCGGCGCGGTGCCGGGTCGCCGCACTCGATGGGGTTACTTGTACCGGTAAACGATTCGGCCCATGGTGAGGTCGTACGGGCTTAGTTCGACTCGGACTCGGTCGCCGGGGAGGATTCGGATGTAGTTCATTCGCATCTTGCCGCTGACGTGAGCCAAGATATCCATCTGGCCCTCATCGAGCTTGACTCGGAAACGGGCGTTCGGAAGGTTCTCCAGAACCACTCCTTCAAGCTCAATGCCCTTTTCTTTATCCTGCTGCGGTTTATATTGCGGTCGTCTTCTACCCATTCGTGCCTCAAGTTTACTATGTCTTCAGGTTAAACGAGATACTGACTCAGGTGTTCGAGGTGATAATGGTCGTGCCCGAGGATCAAATTGGCCTGATCGGCAAGGTTGATCGGGCCTCGTTCGGGATGGTTCACCAGGTTCTCCCAGCGACCCTCGCCTTCATTCCGAAGGAACCGCACCGTTATCTCGCGCCGCTCCAGAAGCTGATCCGCCTGTTCGAGTGGATTTGTCGCCGCATAGTTCTTCTCAACGGCCCGGGTGGCCTCATCGAAGGCGAGAATGGTGGTGCCGGGACTCACCACGGCGGTCTGCATTCGATGCAAGAAAATGGGCTCCCAATCGTTCACATGAGCCATGGCCTCTCGAAGCGAGAAACGCTGGGGATCGGTGCGTTGATCCCATCGGTCAGCCGGAACGAGCCGAATCAGGCGCGCGTACGTGAGGGGCGCGAGCTGCAATCCGAGCAGGAGATAGGGATTCGCCATGTTAGATACGGTACCGTAGCTGCAACGCGTTGAGGTAAACCCCAGCCGCTAACCGGAGGACACGCATTGGCTCTCTTCGAGATCTCTCTCGACTACCTGACACAGACTCTTGTCGATTTGCTCAACACCCCTAGCCCGACTGGCGACACCGAGTACGCCATCAGCTTCATCGAAGGCGAGCTTATGGGAATGGGAGTAGCGACCGAACGAACCCGCAAGGGTGCGCTGCTGGCGCACTTCGAAGGCTTGCGCTCCGATAAACCGCGAGCCCTCACCGCGCACGTGGACACCCTTGGGGGCATTGTTGCCGAGATCAAGCCAACTGGCCGTCTCCGGCTTGCGCCGCTTGGCGGAGTCAACTGGGCGACGGTCGAGAGCGAAGGTCTGACAATTGCAACACGAACGGGGCAGCAGGTCCGAGGCTCGCTCGTCCTCGCCAACGGAGCCGCGCATGTCAATCGCGAGGCCGGTTGTTCGCCTCGCGATGCCGACACTTTGGAAGTGCGCGTGGACGGCCGCACCACGAGAGCCGAGGAAACGCGGCTTCTGGGCGTGGAAGTTGGCGATTTCGTCTATTTCGATCCTCGAGTCGAGCAGAGCGAAGCGGGCTTCATCCGCTCCCGTTTCCTGGACGACAAGGCATGCGTTGCTTGTGCCTTGGCCGCGATCAAGGCGCTGACGGAAGCTCAGGTGACCCCAGCTCAGCGCACAACCTTCCTCTTCAGCAACTATGAAGAGGTGGGCCACGGCGGAGTCGACGGCCTGCCAAACGACCTCGCAGAGTTCGTCGTGCTGGATATGGGCTGTATCGGGACCGGCTTGCAGGGCAGCGAGTTCCACTGCTCCATCTGCGTGAAGGATGCAGGCGGACCGTACTCAAAGAACCTTTCCGATCGTCTCAGAACGCTGGCGAACCGCCGGGGAATCGATCTCAAAGCGGACGTCTATCCCTTCTACTCTAGCGACGGCACGGTCTATTGGCGCAGCGGGGGCAAAGCCGAAGTGGCACTGATCGGACCGGGAATCGACACGAGCCACGGGTATGAGCGAACCCACTCGGATTCGCTCAGAGACACGGCTCAGTTGGTCGCCGAATACCTTGTGGAAGAGTAAATCAGCTCTTCAGAGTTAGCGTGCATTTCCCGTCTGCTTTCGCACCGGCAGCCGGGACGTCCATGTTCTTAAAGTCGGCCTCGACCTTTTCGACCACTCCGTCCTCTCTGACCAGGATCGTCTGCTTCGAAGACGATGCATCCTCCGCTTTGCCCTTCAACTCCGCTTTGAAGCGGTGCAGCGTCTTACCGGCAACTGTTTCCTTGCCGACGTACTCGCCCTCGTAAGTAAATTCGGGCATCTCGTCTTTAACCTCTTTCACTTCGACTTTGTATTTCAGGCCGGCGGTCAATTCTTTCTCAGTCGGGGGAATGAAGTGGGTGATGAGGAAGAACTGAACTGCATCGCTCCCTTCGATCCCTCCGCGAACCTTCATGGCATGCCCGGAGGGCGAGAGTTCGAAGGTGCTGTCGACAACCTCGACTGGCACTTCGTTGCCGCCAACTTCGACCTTCAGGTCCGACCACTTGGCCCCTTTCTCAGTCATCTTCTCGTCGACCTTCTTGGTCGTGAATTCTAGATTGGCAACGATAAGGGCCTCTTGGCCGCCAAGGTCCAGCTTCGTGTGGACCGCATAGGTGTGGGTTTGCCCGACCTTTGGCTTGAAATCGATCGTGCCTTGAGCGAGGAGGCCCAAGGAGAGTGCGGAGAGCAGTGCAAGCGTTTTCATGGAATTACTCTCACATTATCGGTCATTTGGCAGCAAGGGTTGCAAGGTCCCAGGAAACTCGTGCCAAGCTGACGTTCCGTGCAATACAAAGCCTACATCTTCGATCTCGACGGCACTCTCTTCCGAGGCGACGAAGTCATTCCAGAAGCGCTTCAAACGGTCATCGAATTGCACCGACGCGGGGCTCTGGTGCGTTACCTCACCAACAATTCCTCGCGGACGCGAGAGTTCTTCGTGGAGAAGTTGCGCGGAATGGGCTATCCGGCCGATCTTGAAGACATCTACACCTCGGGACTGGGCACCGCGAAGTATCTGCGGCATGAAGGAATGCAGAGGGTGTTCGTGGTAGGCGAGCAAGGGCTGGTGGATACGCTTCGAGAGCATGATGTGACCACGTGTGGTGCTGACGAGCAGGTCGACGCCGTGGTCGTAGGCCTTTGCCGCAGCTTCAGCTACGATCTGATGAACCAAGCAATGCAACTGATCCGGACGGGAGCACGCTTTGTGGCAACGAACCCAGATTCCACCTATCCCGTGGAGAACCAGCGACTCATCCCCGGCTCAGGCAGTATCGTTGCCGCGGTGCAATCATGCAGCGAGACCGTGCCTTTCGTGGTGGGCAAGCCCAATCCGTTTTTGGTCGAGCTGGTGCTGAGCGATGCGAATCTCGCCAGCCAAGACGCGCTCGTCGTAGGTGATCGGGACGACACCGATATTGAAAGCGGCCGAAGAGCGGGCTGTCCGACGTTTCTGGTCCTGACTGGCGTTACAAAGCATCCCGCCGAGGGCCAATGGCACTCCCACACCCTCCAGGAGCTGCTCGATTAGCAAGGAGCGGCAAAAGAGGATTTAACAAAAGCCTCAGCCCATACGTATACTGAGCCTACAGGGAATGAATTGCCCGCTCCGCCTCCTACCCCTTGCCTTCGCGGCACTCCTCTGCGCCCCTGCGTACCTGAATGCCCAAGAAGCAGCGAAGCGCGAACTCGTTGTCTGGGGGATTAATTTAGGGCCCGAAAGCAAAGGCACCGAAGCGGTCATCCGCGAATTCGAGCGGCGCAATCCGGACATCCGGGTAAAGATCCTCAGCATGGGCGCGGGTGGCATGAACCCGCAAAAGCTGATGACGAGCATCGTCGGCAACGTCGCGCCGGACGTGATTAGCCAAGACCGCTTCACCATCGCGGACTGGGCCAGCCGCGGTGCCTTCCGGCCTCTCGACGATCTCATCGAGAGGGACAAGGATATTGATCCGCTCACGCCTCGTCCCGAGCAGTATTACGAAGCCCCTTGGAAGGAAGCAACCTACAAAGGCAAGGTTTACGCCATCCCCACCGGGGCCGACAACCGGATCCTCTACTATAACAAGTCGATTTTCAAGGAGAAGGCGAACGAGCTTAGGGCTGCCGGGCTTGACCCGGAAAGAGCTCCTCGAACCTGGACCGAGCTGATCGGGTACAGCAAGGTCCTTACCGAGAAGAATTCCGACGGCACGCTCAAGCGGGCTGGATTCCTGCCGAACTTCGGCAACGTTTGGCTGTACATGTACGCGTTCCAGATGAACGCATCCTTTATGTCACCAGACGGGAAGACGTGTACTTTGGCATCCCCCGGAGTCGTGCGAGCGCTCGAGTATATGGTCGAAGGCTACGATGTAGTCGGCGGATATGAGAACGCGAAGTCCTTTGAGTCAGGCTTCCTGAGCAAGGAGAACGACGCATTTATCATCGGAAAAGTCGCGATGAAGATCGACGGCGACTGGATTCTCAATGGTCTGTCGCGCTATGCCCCAAACCTCGACTTCGGAGCAGCTTCGCCGCCCGTCCCCGACGACCGCTACAACAAGACCGGCGACTTCAAGAACGAAACGGAAACATTCGTCACCTGGTTCGGAGGCTTCTCCTACGCGATTCCGAACGGTGCGAAGAACCCCGATGACGCCTGGAAGTTTGTCAAATGGGCTACCAGCACTGAGGCCCGGATGCTGGAGAGCACGGCTCAGCAGGCGTTCGAGAGAGCTCGCGGACGCGTCTTCATGCCGCGCCAGATCGCGTCTCGCGAGGCGAACGAGCTCGCCTTCAAGACCTTCAAGCCTACTGAAGCCAAGTTCGCCGACGCCCTCGAGATGCACCTCGAGATGGGGCCCCACGGCAAAATCCGCCCGGCGACGTTCGTCGGCCAGCTCCTTTGGGACCAGCACGTAAAAGCGATCGATGTCGCTAACTACAAGAAGAGTTCGCCTAAGGATGCCTTGGAGGCGGGCCAGGCGATCGTGCAACGCGATCTCGACGAGTTCTACAGCAAAGAGAAGTACCGCGAAATTGACCTGAGCCTTCCGCGCAACATCGGAATCGGCGCACTGATCCTTACCCTCGGCGGCCTCGCATTTTGGTTCTCGCGCCTGAAACTCGGCCGTTTGGCTCGCAACGAGGCGCTTTGGGCTTATCTCTTCATCGGGCCATGGGTCGTTGGCTTCCTCATCTGGGTGCTCGGCCCAATGGTTGCGTCTTTCTTCCTCAGCTTCACCTCGTGGGACGTTTTGAACGAAGCGCGTTGGGTGGGGCTCAAAAACTACAACGATCTCTGGGGCGTGGACAAGGCGTCCGTCGTGAAGAGCCTCAGCAATGTGGCCTACCTTGCACTTGTCGGCGTGCCTCTGGGGCTTGCCACGGGGCTTGCCGTTGCATTGTTGCTGAATATGGCCACACGAGGCATGCGGTTCTATCGCACCTTTTTCTATATGCCCGCAATCGTTCCTGGCGTAGCGAGTGCCGTGCTTTGGACCTGGGTTCTCACGCCTGACCCCAACAAAGGGTTGATCAACTCCTTCTGGCAGCAGACCATCAGCGCCTGGTTCGGACAGAAGCCCCCGGTTTGGCTGCAGTCCGCCGGCTGGTCGAAGGACGCGCTTATCTTGATGGGCCTTTGGGGCGCGGGCAGTGGCATGATCCTCTGGCTCGCGGGTCTCAAGGGCGTACCCACCAGCCTCTACGAAGCAGCCAGCATCGACGGCGCGAGTGCAAAGCAGCAGTTCTGGTCCGTCACCTTCCCCCAGCTCACGCCGATTATCTTCTTCAACCTGGTAATGGGCTTCATTGGCGCGATGCAGGAGTTCGACCGGCTGTATGTCATGAAGCCGGCCACCGATGGCTCAGTGGGTGCCGACGACTCGATGCTCAGCCCGGTGTTTCACCTCTTCAAGAACGGCTTTGCCTTCTTCAAGATGGGCTACGCCAGCTCCCTCGCCTGGATGATCTTCGCGATCATCCTGATCCTGACCTTTAGCCAATTTAGGCTGAGTAAGAAGTGGGTCCATTACGAGGCGGAGCGATAATGACCAACAATCTCGTGTACGCGGTCGCGACACTGCTGACTTGGGCCGCTTGGTTCCTCGCCGCCAGATTTCTGATTCTTGCCACGAGACTCGTATCCGATCCTCCAGGACTGGATCGCAAAGGCACTCAAAAAGCGGCGACTCTCATCGCCATCATTGCCGCTGTTTGCTTCATCGCGGGCTCGGTAATGATCGCCAAGGAGAATCGGGGCGTCAGCTTCCCGCTCGTCTGGTTCGTAATGCCCTTCTTTGCATGGGCAGCCCTGACGAGCCTGATCATGGCGGCCGCACGCGGAGCGCAGGCGTGGCTGGCGCTTAATGAGAAGGAGAAGAAAGGTCGGGTCGGAGCAGCGATCCTCTGGGCCACCGCATGCGGCCTCTTTCTCTACCTCTTCTTTCGCGACCCTGAGAACAAGATCTCGATCCTGAAAGGCAGTATTGCCCTGACGATGCAGTCCGCCATCGCGATCATCCTCATCGCCGCTGCGGGCATCATCGCGATGACCCTGTCTGCCCGATGGGCAGCCGCCCGCGGAGCCACCCGCACCATCATCAGCCAAGCTGCCCTCATTGCCGGCTCCGTCGTCTTCGGCCTCCCCTTTGCCTTCCTAGTCATCACCAGCTTCAAAGAAGACCGGGACATGTCCAGCCCGAAAGGCATCGTTTGGGTGCCCCGGGTGCAGGAGACGGTGCCGTACTTCAACAAGAAGAATCCGCTGTACGAAACCACCGTCGAAGGCACCGAGATAAAAGCGAAGATCATCGAGCGCAAGCCTGGAGGGCTGGTCCGAGTCGAAGTCGAGCAGCCCAGGGCGCTCGGCGGACGAACCTACGAGACCACCGAGGACAAGCTCAAGGAAATCCCGCGAGACTCCAACGTAGTTTCGGGTCTCATAGCCAATCAGACAGTCAAGGGCATGGTCGTCGAAGATCTCGAAGACGGCAGCCAGCGAGTCAGGGTGCTCGAACCGGCAACGCTGAAAGACCAAGAGCACATTTTCAAACCTGGAACCACCGAGCCGGTGCGGCATGTCGGCCTGCGAACCAAAAACTATTCAGAAGCCCTCTCCTTCCTTCCTCCGGAGACCAACAGCGGACTTGTCTATCTCAAGAATACGCTCCTGATTGTGATCTTTAGCGTGGTCGGCACGATCTTGAGTTCCAGCATCGTCGCCTACGCGTTCAGCCGCATGAAGTTCCCCGGTCGAGAGGCGCTCTTCATGCTGTTGCTGAGCACGATGATGCTTCCTGCGGCGGTCACGATGCTCCCGCAGTTCCTGATCTTCCGCACCTTGGGCTGGGTCGATACGCTTTATCCATTATGGGTACCCGCATTCTTTGCGAGCGCCTTCAATGTATTTCTCCTGAGGCAGTTCTTCATGCAGATACCGATGGAGTTGGAGGACGCGTCCAAGATCGACGGGGCGAGCTACCTCAAGACCTTCTGGTCCGTTATGATGCCTCAGATCAAGCCCGCATTGGCGGTCATCGCGATCTGGACCTTCATGGGGGCCTGGAACAACTTTATGGGTCCGCTGATCTACATCAACTCCCCCGAGAACATGCCGCTCAGCTACGCTTTGCAACTCTTCCAAGGAGACCGGGGGGGCGAGCCGGGCTTCCTGATGGCGTTTGCGACGTTGACCATCATTCCCGTTCTGCTGTTGTTCTTCTTCGCGCAGCGCTACTTCATCGAGGGAGTAACGTTGAGCGGAATGGGCGGACGTTAGCTCATTCCAGAAGCGCCTGCAGTTTCAGAATGGTCTTCCAGTTGCGCGCGGTGCCTGCGCCCGCGAGTTTCGCGTAGCCGGGAGTTGTGAACAGCTTGGAGTGTCCGATGTCGACGGGAAACATGGCGAAGAGATGATTGCCGCTCGCCTGTAGCTGCTCTGGCCCTTTCACGGCTGCCTGGACGGTCCGCACGCTTTCTGCGGCCGGTTCATAACGCAGGAAGATCACGAGCAGGTGTGCAGGGTCCTTGGCGGCCTGTTCGACAAAGGGATTATTCGACACTAGCCGGGCCCACTCAGCCTTCGTTCTCACAAAGCACTCGACCTTCAGCTCTAAGCGAGCCGCGATCTCCTTCTTCAACTCCTCCTCTGAGGGCGCACGAGTGCTGGAGAAAGCTACGTTGCCACTCTGCAAGATGGTTTTGACATTTGTAAAGCCAAGCTCTTCCAACGCTGCAGCGAGGTCCGTCATCTTGACCTTGTTGTTGCCGCCCACATTGATGCCGCGCAGCAGCGCCACATGCGTTCTCGCCGTCATTACACGGGCACGATCTTGCAGAAGAAGGGCGATGGGGTGGTGACGCTGCGCTCGAAGTAACACGTCTCCATGAGCCTTTGAAATTCCGGATCGTAGAGAACCCCGTTCAGGAAATGCTTTGTAGAGTCGCAATGGCCGTAATTGACCAGCAACAGCGGCTGCCCGCGATCAAGGGCAAGGAGAGGGAACGCGGACCGAAACTCGGCGATTTCTAGGAACCAGGGCAACGCTTCCTGCCACGCGGGCCAGAGAACGTCCACGTCCCCGGGAGCGCCGAACAGGTTGAAAAAGTGGATCGATTCAGGATCTCTCGATACGCTTGAGTACTGCCGCATGTTCTGGAACGCCCCAACGGTATAGTCTCGAGCCGCGTTTGAAAGGATGGCCGCAAAACCCGCGCTATCCCGCTTCGCTTCCCTTACCGCCATCTCAGGGGTCCGATACTCGAGTAAGAGCAGCCAGTTCGCGCGCGGATTCTCGAGCACCAGCGACTTCACGGCTTCACCCCGCTTCAAGATCGACCTGCAAACGCCCTGGTCGAAAGGCACAGAGCCCCCAAGCTCATCGGCCCGGAGTTGCCGGTAAGCCGTGATATCGATGAGCCCAGAGTCTCCGGCATTGGCTCGCACTAGCCGCGCAAAGTGTCGGATCGTTTCTGCGAAGCCTTCTGGATAGATTGCATTGGCGGTAATGACAACAAACCCCGATTGGCTCGGCTCCTGAGCGATGGCTTCGGTCAGAGTCGCAGCGCGAGGATCGCTGATTTGGGAGAACGGGAGTTTGGTGAAATCGACTGGCATACGAATGAGCCTGAGAAAGCTGAACTGAGATTACAAATAGCAGTTTGTTGAACCCATCGTAGTGTGACACGCCAAGTTGCCTTGGGTCCATGCGACACCTGTGTTCGGTCGTCCTAGTGAGGGTCGGAGTGGGCCTGCTCGTCCATCTGACGATATTCCCGATTGATGACCGGCGGATAAAAAATCGTGACTGCAATCGCGATGATGAGGCCGATTGCCAACCCGATCAGCGACGTATTAAAGCCCTCCGCGAGGTCGGGAGCCTGGAGGTCGATGGTGGTCGGAGAGGCCCAGATCGTGCCAAGGTAAAAACCTACGAGCATGAAAATCGCGGGAGCGAGCAGCCAAGCGATCATCACGCCTAGCTTGGATTCCTGGTGCCTCAACATCTCAAAACATTTTGACTGAGACGCGTTAAGTTTTGCCCTCGAACAGGAACCGAAGTTTAAGGGGCTGGGTCATAAACGAGACTTGACCCGTGAGGTAGCGATCCCGTAAGGGTGAGCATAAGTAGAGCGAGCAGAGAGATCCGAACGGGTTTAACAAGTCAGGAATTGCCCGGAGTCGATTCGGGCTTTTCCCATTTAGGCTCTGCCCCAACCGATTCCTTATGTGCGCGAGGGGCAAAAGGTATCGTGCTTATCGGTTGAGACTCCCGCGCTTTGATCCCCGCCTGGCAGCCGAGCTACGCACGCAGCGGCGCCCCATCGTGATTGGGCTCACCTGCACGGCGATCACGTCGGTTCTTTACGCTTCCACCATTTGGCTCACCAAGCAAACGCTTTCGGCCATCGAGACGATCGCTAAATACAGCGATCCATCCATAGCCAACCGCGAAGTTTTTCAGCGCGAGGCTCTCCAGAGCCTTCAGGCGGCCGTTTTTATCTTTGTCGGGGTCTTTGCCACTCGCTACTGGTTCAGCCGGGGGCAAGTTTTCTATCTCACCAGCGCGGCAAACAAGCTCGCGGCCAATCTGCGCACGAGCATGTTCCGAAAGCTCCTCAGCCTCCCGGTCAGCTACTTCAACGAGCGGCGGTCGGGGGCAATCCAGAGCGTGCTAACCAACGATGTCAACGTCTACCAAAACGCGGTGATGTTGATTAGAGACAGCATCGAAGGGCCCATAAAGGCCACTGCGGCAATCGTCATGCTGTTCGTGATTCACTGGCAGCTCGCGCTCATCTCCCTGCTCGTGATGCCACTTTTTGTCGCGGTCATCCAGCGCAACTCTCGCAAGATGCGCTCCACCCAGGGGGAGGTGCAGGAAGATCTCTCGGAGCTCAGCGCGACTTCCCAAGAAGTGCTCCAGGGATCGCGCGTCGTGAAAGCCTTCGGCGCGGAGGATCGGATGGCGAGTTTCTATGAGGCGGCGGTCGAAAAGAGCTATCGGAGTCAAATGCACGCCGTCGCGATTCTGGCTTCGCTGCGGCCCTTGGTGGAGCTTATCGGGGCGGCTGCCCTCGCGTTGCTCCTCTATATCGGCGGAAGGCTGGCCGCAGATGGAAGTCTTCAAGCCGCCGACATCGGTGCGATGGCCCTCGCAATGGATGCGATCAACCAGGGATTTCGCAGCCTTGCCGGCGTGACCAATTCCTACGCCGGTGTCCAGGCCGCCTCCGAGCGTATCCATCGGGAAGTGCTGGACGTGCCGGTCGCCCACGAGGCGCTCGGCAGCCGCACGATTGAAAGTCCGAAGGGCCGGATAGAGTTCGAGAACGTCTCCTTCACCTATCCGGACGGAACTCGCGCACTTTCGGACGTCACTTTCACGCTTGCCCCAGGGCAATCGCTGGCTCTGGTGGGACCGAGCGGGGCCGGCAAGTCGACGATCGCCGATCTCCTGCTGCGGTTCTATGATCCGTCTGGCGGAAGAATAACCTTCGACGGGGTCGACCTTCGAGAACTGGACGTTGCGTGGCTAAGAGATCAGATCGGCGTCGTTCCGCAGCATACGTTTCTCTTCGCGGGGAGCATCGAAGACAACGTTCGCCTGGGGGCACCGGAGGCAAGTGATAGCGATGTCAAGCAGGCGCTGCGCCAAGCGCACGCCGAAGAGTTCACCAACGAGATGAACGATCGCTCCGTCAGCGAATTGGGAGAGCGGGGCGTTCGGCTCAGCGGCGGTCAAATGCAGCGGATCGCCATCGCGAGGGCAGTCGTTCGCAAGCCGACCATTCTGATGCTCGACGAGGCCACGTCGGCGCTGGATCCAACAAGCGAGAAGATCGTTACCGAAGCGTTAGAGGAAGTGATGAAGACTCGGACGACACTGTTCATTGCCCACCGCCTGACGACCGCCGCCCGCGCGGACAAAATCGCGGTTTTGAGAAGAGGGGAGGTCGTGGAGCAGGGGAGCCACCAAGAACTGATCGCAGCAGGGGGCGTCTACGCCGGGTTGTTTAAGGCGTTTAGCGGCGGAGTCTTGGATTGACGCCGCTATTACAATGCGCGGGGCTCACGTGCGCCTACGACGATAAGCCAGTTCTTAGGGAAATCACCTTTTCCGTTTCAGCGGGAGAAGCCGTTGCGTTATTGGGGCCGAATGGAAGCGGCAAGTCCACTCTCCTTCGGGCCTGCTGCAAGACTCAACAGTATAAGTCCGGCAGCCTGAAACTGCAGGGTGACGAAGTGCGGGAGCTTTCGCATCAAGAAGTGGCGCGAAGAGCTTCGTTCGTGCCTCAGGAAGAGTTGGCACCGTTTCCGTTCTTGGTGCGGGACGTTATTGCGATGGGACGATTAAGCCGGTCGAAGGGGCTTTTCGACTCGGTAGAAGATAGCGAGGCGACGATGGCAGCGATGCAGTTCGTTGACTGTCTCAGCTTTGCCGATCGGCCGGTAACGGACCTGAGCGGCGGAGAACGACAAAGGGTGCTGATCGCGCGATCCCTTGCCCAAGCAGCTCCCTTGATGCTGTTGGACGAGCCGACGTCTCACTTGGACGTGGGACACCAGGTCAGCTTGGCAAAGATGCTCCGAGAGATGGCAAGGTCGGGGACGGCGCTGATCACCGCCATTCACGACCTCAACATGGCTTCGTTGCTGGCAGATCGAGCGATCCTTCTAAAAGACGGCGGTATCGCGGAGGATGGGCCCGTCGAGCAAATCCTCCGCAGCCGTCTCTTGGATGAAACCTATCAAGTCGACTTCGAGCGCGTAGAGCTACCGAATGGCCGACTTTTGGTGTTGGCGAGTTGAAACCTACTTCGGCTTTTCGCCGGTGTATCCATACTCCTTTGCATACCATTGGCCCGACGTCATCGAGTCGTTTGGCTTTGGCTTGTGGATGCTTGCGTTTGGCTTCACGATACTCATCTTTGGCGACTCGCCCGGTCCTGAAGGAGGGGTCATGGGCTTAGCTCCCGCGAGCTTCGAAGCTGACGCTTTGGCGGAGGCTGCGTTGTCGTCCTTGCGGGCTTCACCGAGAGCCGGGCGCTCAGGAGCCTCAGGCGTCTCCTGGTGAGGAGGCTCGTTTAGCGATGGCGGAGCGAGCATCTCGTTCATGGCGACGGCCGCGCCAACGAAGACAAATAACAGAGTGGCCAATAAAAAGGGTTTGTTTCGCTTTCTCATGCGCATTTCCTAACGTAATCAGTGCTTATGATATTTTGAACGACATTGAGAGCGATATCATTCCCGCCAGGACAACCTTTTGCGTATAGAGCAGCCAATCATCGCAATAGACGCCCGGTTGGTGGGTGGACAGTACACCGGGGACAGCACTTATTGGGCGGGGCTCTTGGGCGGTTTGGCAGCCTCTGCCCACGGGTTTCGCATCGTGCTCTTTGGCCGATCGCAACGCCCGTCCCAAGTCCCAATGTGCTTCGAGTGGGTTCATCTGCCGGCGCGAAACGAACGCTGGTGGAGCCTGGTCGCCTTTCCGCTAGCCGCAAAAGCGATGGGGGCCAGAGCGATTCACGCGCAATACAGCCTCAGTCCACTGATACGGAAAGGCGGAATAACCACGATCCACGACGTCTCCTTTTTCATCGGGCCGGAATGGTTTAAGGCGCGTGATCGATTTCTGCTGCAGCGGTCGATCCCCGCCACGGTGAGGCGAGCGAGTCGTGTGATTACCGTCTCCGAAACCTCGAAAGCCGAGTTGCAGAGCTATGTTCCCTCGGCGGTGGGCAAGGTGGTGGTCACGCCGCTTGCTTGTCCGGACTGGATTCAACCGGTCGAGCGAGCAGAAGCTGTGCGGCGGGTTAGCAGTGTCGGTATCGAAGGTCCTTTCCTCTTGACGGTAGGCACCCGATGGCCTCGAAAGAATATGGACTTGGCCGTTCAAGCGGCGGACCTGCTCTCGAAGGAACTACCCCACAAGCTCGTCATCACCGGAAAGCAAGGGTGGGGCGAGGGAGAACTGGGGTCGGTTGGGATCGCAACAGGCTACGTTTCAAACGAGATGCTTTCGTGCCTCTATTCCGCTGCCGATCTGTACGTCGCCCCGAGCAGGCATGAGGGGTTCGGACTGCCTTTGCTGGAGGCTTTTCGCTGTGGATGCCCCGTCATCTGCAGCTCCGGGGGTGCATTTCCCGAGGTAGCGGGGGCGGGTGCCTTTGTTCAAGAGGGATGGGAGCCGCAGCAGTGGGCAGACAGCATCCAATCAATGCTCGGGGATGCGAGTACACTTCAAGACCTCAGGCGGCGCGGTTCTGAGCGTGAAATGCGTTTCACATGGGAAGATTGTGCGCGCCGAACGTTAGAGGTTTATCGCGAGGTGGCGTCTTGATTGATCAGAGCTTGTTAGAGGTCCTTGGCTGCCCATTAGAGGCTAACCGCCCCCCGTTTAGGGATGTTGGCGGCTACCTCGTTTGCACCTCTTGCGGATCCGCATTTCCCGTAAAAGACGACATCCCACACCTGCTTCCGGAGGATGCAATTCCCCCGGAAACGTTTCAGGAGATGACGCGTGCGAAGTGAAGGCGGGTTCAAGGCGCTGGTCCTTCATGGGCCCAATTTGAACCTGACTGGATTTCGTGAGCCGGACGTGTACGGAAAGCGGCCTCTCGAAGACATCGACGCCGCAATTCGAACCGCTGCCGAAGAACTCAACATCGAGATTCGCATTTTGCAATCGAACTCAGAAGGGGTATTGATCGACACGATCCAGGAGCATCGCCGCTGGGCGGATGCCATCGTCATCAATCCGGGCGGGCTGACCCACTATTCCATCGCCCTACGCGACGCCATCACCAGCGTAAGGCTTCCGGTTATTGAAGTGCACCTAAGCAATGTTCACGCCCGCGAAGAGTTTCGCAGGCATTCCGTTATCGCTCCCGTTACCGTTGGCCAAATTGTTGGTCTGGGCGGATTTGGTTACGTTCTTGCGCTTCGGGCACTGCTTAATTTCGAGAAAGAGGTTATTTGATATGGATCCACTAGCAAGGCTGCAGGCACCCCTCGCATCGACCGGTATCCCGGCGTTACTGATTACAGACATGAGCAGCTTAGGCTGGCTGACAGGGTTCAGCGGCACCTATGGACGAGCGATCGTTACGCCGACCGATGCCATCTTCATTACCGACAGCCGATACACGTTGCAGGCCGAAGAAGAGGTTTTGAACATGCCCACCGTCTGGTTTGCTTCGCCGACCGACGCAGATGAGTTCCTGGCCGACCAGTTGAAGAAGCTCGGCATCTCAAGGATCGGCTTTGAGGGCAGCACCACTTACAGCCAATGGCAGAAGTGGAGCCAGAAACTGGGGGTCGAACTGCAGGAAGCACCCGATCTGGTGGCCGATCTGCGGATCCAGAAATCCGACGATGAGGTGGACAAGGTTCGACGCGCCTGCGTGATCTCCGATGCCGCCTTTTCGCACATCGTCGAGTTCATTCAGCCAGGGCGCAGCGAACTTGAGGTCGCCACCGAGCTCGAGATGTTTATGCGCGCGCAAGGCTCTGAGGCGGCGTTCCCTATTATCGTCGTCAGCGGTGAGAGGAGCGCCCGACCCCACGGGAAACCTAGCGCCAAGAAGCTTGAAAAGGGCGATTTTGTGACGATGGACTTCGGTGCGAGAGTCGAGGGTTATAACTCTGATATGACCCGAACCATCGTGGTCGGCGAAGCAACGGAGCGCCATCGCAAAGTCTACGGATGCTTGCTCGATGCCCAGATTCAGGCGCTGAACGCGATGAAACCCGGCGTGCTGGCGCGCGACGTCGACAAGCTGACGCGGGATGTATTAGCGAAGGACGATTTGGCTCAATACTTCGGGCACGGACTCGGACATGGCTTGGGGCGGCTGGTTCACGACAGCGGCCGACTAAGCCCGACGAGCGAGAATGTGCTCCAGCCGGGGCAAATTTGGACCGTCGAGCCCGGCGTCTACATTCCCGGGTTCGGGGGCGTTCGCATCGAAGATGATGTCCTGGTCACCGAGAGCGGCATCGAAATCCTGACCCATTCGACGAAGGAGTTGCTCGAGCTTCCCCAGAGATGAACGAGGTCTTAAGCCTCGAACATTTTTCGATTTCTGCGACGGGTCCGACCCTGGCGATGAGCGTACGAGCGGGTCAATGGCTGGCGGTGGCTGGCCCCGCAGCTTCTGGAAAGTCAACGATGCTCAGGGTTTTGGCCGGACAGGAACGGGCTTCGCAGGGCTCGTTTCGTATCCGCGGAGCGTTCGCGATGGCGACTCAAGGCTCGCTTGTGCGGCGCTCGAAGGTGCAGTCGATCGCTAAACAGGATGCGAGTAGCGAACGGGCGTCCGCGGCCTTGACTGCGGCGCGGCTGTGGGATCAGCGGCATCTTTCCGTAAGCGAACTCTCTCCCTCGCAAGTTGCAGCAGCAGAACTGCTTGGCCCGCTTGCAAGTGAGGCAGAGCTGATCCTGATCGACGGGCAACTTGATTTGCTCGATCCTTGGGCGCTCGCTTCCGTCCTGGAGTATCTACGGGCCCGGACGGAGACGACGGTTGTGAGCACCACCAATCGGACGGACATCCTTTCGCGAGTCGACGCAATTGTCGTCCTCAAAGAGCGGCAAGTGCGATTCGCTGGATCACCCTCAGACCTGCTTCGCCACGGAGGCAAGCACGAGTTAACGCTCACCACGGAGAACCAAGATGGCGTACGTGCGGTGACCGCGCCCTTCGAGGTTTCGCTGAAGGCTGAGGGTGATCAGGTCAGCCTCTCTGCTACAGAGGGCCAAGAGCTTGCCGCAAGGCTGCTGTTGGAGGGGTATGGCGACGTTCATTTGGTCGTCTCCAGACCCCCAACGATCGAGGAAGCGCTCTTAGGACTGTGAACCGAGAAGCGTTCTTTCAACTAGCCGGTTGAGACACTCCTTGTCCTCAAGCGTTTCGCCCTTGGCAAATACCCTCACCAACGACGTAGGTCGCCCAAAGAGACACCTCGCGTTGTCTTCGCAATGTCCCGAACATGGCAGGTTAGATTCTCAGCCATATGGTTGACATTCGCGATGAGGTCCTGCCAAGAGCCTGAGAGCCCAGGCACCTCCGCTTGGCCCCCGAATCTACCTTCCGTTCCAATCTCTCGCGTGATTCTCGTCACTTCATAGGCGAAGCGGTCGAGCATGGTGCTCAAGGTCCGCTTCAGATCGTCAAACTCGCCCCGCGCGCCTACCGTGACCCTTCGGGCGAGGTCTCCGTTTGCCTGGGCGGTGACAACCGTGGCACCTCCGCGGTGGCTTTTCGCACAATACCACAAGAAATGAGCGGGATCGACTGACCTGCCAAGCGTATAGAATCTAACCCTTGCGAACTTTTCCAATTCTTCTTTTGGGCGCGGTTCTCTGCGCTGCCGGCTGCGGGAACAAGAGCTTTTCTGACCGAGCTTCCGCCCAACGCGGAAACGTGTTCCGCTACGCTTTGAACAAGTCTCCGGTCACCTATGACCCTGGCCGAGTTCAAGATCCTGAAGACATAGACCTGATTAGCAACGTGTTCGAGGGACTCGTCGCGTACAACGAAAAGAATGAGGTCGTGCCCCGTCTGGCGCTATCCTTCGAGGCGCAGGACGCAGGGAAAGTGTGGATATTCAAGCTGCGGGACGCCGAGTTTCACAATGGCCGGGCAGTCACCGCCGAAGATTTTAAGTGGAGCTTCGAACGCAATCTTAAGAAAGAATTCGCGTCTCCGGTGGCCCTGAACTACCTTAGCGATATCGCGGGGGCGCAGGACTATAGCGAAGGCAAGACGCCGACGTTGGAGGGGGTAGAGGTCATCGACTCAAAGACTCTCAAGATCACCCTCGACGCGCCAAGGCCCTACTTCTTGGGCAAGATCACCTACCCGTGCGCCTTTGTTTTGGCGAAAGAATCTGCCGGACTAGCTCAGATCCGAGACCCCAAGCAGATGATCGGCACGGGACCGTTCCGGGTCGAGCGAATCGATCCCGAGCAGCAGGTGACGCTCACCGCAAATGCTGATTACCACGAAGGCGCTCCCACCATTGCCACCATCGAGCGACCCATTATCAAAGATTCACAGACTCGGTTGACCAAGTACCGAAAGGGCGAACTCGATCTTCTCAGCGTCCAGCGTGGCGAAGTCGCAGGTGTGCAGAGCGATCCCGAACAGAGCAAACAGCTCCGCTTTCGACCCAGTCCGACGGTCTACTACGTCGGCATGAACCGCAACCTCTATAAGCCGTTCCAGTCACTCAAGGTTCGCCAAGCGTTCGCGATGGCCATCGATCGCGATCGCATTGCGGATGACCTCCTCGATGGCATGCCGGCGGCCCATGGCCTGATCGCCCACGGCATCATCGGATACCGAAAGAATTATGAGGGCGTCCCCTACGATCCAGCACAAGCAAAAAAACTGTTAGCCGAGGCGGGCTACCCGGACGGAAAGGGGCTTCCACCCCTAGAGATTTTCTACCGGGCTCAGCAGCCTGACTCGGGCATCGTTGCGGAGAGCGTCCATTCCTCCTTAACGAAGAATCTCGGCTTTCCGGCCAAGCTGAAAGCCCTCGAAGCAAGCGTTTACTTTGCCAAGCGCAATGCGGGGCAGCTTCCAGGCTTCTTTGGATCTTGGGGAGCCGACTATCTCGACCCTCAAAACTTTACGACGTTTCTCTTGCGGTCGGATTCCACGATGGACTATGAGCAGTACAAAAACGAGGAGTTCGACCGCGTCGGCAAACTGGCAGACGGGACGCTCGATGCGGCCAAACGAATTCAGCTTTACCAGCAAGCCGAAGATATCTTGATCCAGGACGTGGCGCGAGTGCCGCTTTACTATGGTCGCGATTCGATGCTGATCAGCCCAAAAGTGACCGGCATCCGCATGAACCTGATGGGGCTGTTGCCGCACACCAAGGTAGAGGTAAAGCGCTCGTGAAAGTTTCGATAACCGAGACGGTGCAAGCGGCCATCAAACCGATGCGCTGGGAAGATGGGCATTTACTGATGCTCGACCAGCGGGTGCTTCCGAACCGCGAGGAGTGGCTCGACTTGAGGACTCACCAAGACGTAGTACACGCGATCAAGGACATGGCCGTTCGCGGCGCACCCGCGATTGGGGTGGCGGCTGCTTACGGTATGGCGCTTGCGGCCAAGAATGGTGCTGACAAAGCATCGGCCGCGGCCGAACTCGCCGCTTCCAGGCCGACCGCCGTCAACCTCTTCTGGGCTCTGGATCGCATCCAGTCGCTGGATTCGTGGGACGCAGAAACCGTGCTCGCGGAGGCCCAGGCGATCGAACGCGAGGATATCGAAATGAACCTGAAGATCGGTGCCTTCGGCTTGCAACTGATCCCAGTCGGAGCCCAGGTTCTCACAATCTGCAACACGGGCTCGCTCGCGACCGCGGGCCACGGGACGGCGCTCGGGATGATTCGGACCGCCCACCAGAGCGAACGCGAGATTCACGTCTACGCCTGCGAAACCCGGCCACGCCAGCAGGGCCTGCGCCTAACTGCTTATGAACTGATGAAGGAAGGCATTCCTTTTCAAAGCATCGCAGACAGCGCTGCCGCCTCCCTCATGAGCGCCGGCAAAGTTCATCTGGTCGTGGCTGGAGCCGATAGAATTGCCGCGAATGGAGATACCGCGAACAAGATTGGCACCTATTCTCTTGCCGTGCTTGCCAAGCATCACGGCATTCCTTTCTATATTGCCGCTCCGTCCTCGACTCTCGATTCGACTCTGCAGGACGGCTCTCAGATTCCGATTGAGGAACGATGTGGCGCGGAGTTGACGCACAGTGAGGGCGTACAGATCGGGCCGGATAACTGCAACGTGTACAACCCCGGCTTCGACGTCACTCCTGGCGAGCTGATCACTGCGATCGTGACCGAAAGGGGAGTCTTCCGCCCGCCTTATTCCTTTTAACGAAAAGGGTTTGGGCGAAAGACTTCTAAACCTCCTATTCCTTGAGGAAGATATCCATGATCGTGAGGCAGGTCTCCTGCTCCTGAAAGAGCACGGCGTGGCCCGCGTTGGGGAACTGGACCAGCGTCGCATTCGGCATTCGGTTGGCGATGCCCTGCGCGTTCTCGATAGGGGTGGAGATGTCTTCAGCTCCGTGGAGGACCAGGGTCGGGTTTTGAATGGTTGGAAGTTGTTCCCAGACGCCTTGCGTTTGCCAGATGGCGAATGCCCCTAGCTGGACGTTTCGCTGGTCCGGCAGCGCGAGATCGACGGGCATCTCGTGCCAACCTTCCAGGTAGCGGTCGATGGCTGCTTGATGGCCAGGCGGGAAGATAATGCTCATAACCTGAGCGATCGTCGGGTCTGCGAGCACCGCGATGGCCATGAACTCAGGGGTCGGCGGAAGGGTGTTGGGGCCGCCGGCGTCGCTGCCGACCAGGATGAGCTTGCCCACTTTGTTCGAATGGCGCAACCCAATTGTCAGAGCCGTTTCGGCACCCATCGACCAGCTTAGGATATCTGGCTTATGAATACCGAGTGCTTCAATTAAAGCAACGGTGGAATCAGCCATTGTATCGATCGTCAGTTGGTCCGGACTGGTATCGACCGACCTGCCGATCCCTCGGTTATCGAAGATGGTGACGCGATAACGCTTGCCCAACTCACGCAAGAGCGTGGTGGTCCAGTTCGCGTTCGTCATCCCGAAAGCGTTGATCAAAACGAGGGGTTGACCCTGGCCGAATTGATAGTAGGAGTAATTCACGGGCCCAACTTGGCGTGTCCGCTCCAGACCAAGGAATGCAGTGGGATTCGGTGTAGGACCTGGTCCGCTCGACCCTGAGCCACCACATCCCACAATTGCTAGCGATAGCAGCACCAATGCATAACAGCTCTTCACGATCACATTATAGGGTGCTTCGCAGAATTGCACCTGATAAAAAAATGCATCGGTTGAGACAGAAGGTTAAGAAGAGGGCTGGCTGCTGAAATGACGGACAGATAAAGCTCGTTCCATTCAAAAGTGTGCTACCTTGAGGGAGGGTGAATGTCCGCTGCACTATTGGTGGATTTTCCGCAAGATTCTTTTCTTTCACCCTGGCCTCTTTCAGCACTACGTCGGGCTTCGAAATACGTGATCATGCAATTCCTCCATAAGCGTCGGGGATTCGTTGGCTTCCAACGTCACCAGAGGGTGCGTTGATGCTCACCCATGGCTCTGTGCAACGACTTGCGGAACGATTGCTAGCTGCCGAAGCGGCATGCGAGGCGGAAGAACGGTCGCCCGCGCTCGTAGCCGTCATCGTCTGCAAAAAGATTCGGACCCCCCTAACCAAATTTGCGGGAGCGGACGGTTTTACAGCGCTCATTCGACGAGCGGTCTCGATGGCCCGAGCGGACGTTCCGTCTCTGAAGGGAGTTCATGTGAGTGCAGATGGCTCGCTTCATGGACTTGACGATCTGATTGCGGGACCGGAAGATATGGGAGCCGAAGGGGCAATCGCCATCACCACTCGCCTCCTCGAACTGCTCGTTACCTTTATTGGTCAACCGCTCGCGCTTCGTCTGGTGAACGACGCGTGGCCCGACACGACATTACAACTAGATCTAGAACCTATATGAGTACGCACGGAATGAATCACAAACAAGAGCGAGTCGCGATCAAAAAGCTTGCTACGGGAGTGCCAGGGCTCGACGAAATTCTCGGGGGCGGTCTGCCCGAGTACTCATTCAACATCATCGCTGGCGCACCGGGCTGTGGCAAGACAACGCTCGCCCATCAGTTTCTCTTTCACAACGCCACCATAGAGGAGCCCGCGCTGTACTTCACCGTGTTAGGTGAACCCGCGATCAAGATGCTGCGCTATCAGCAGCAATTTGAATTCTTTGATCAATCGAAAGTTGAGTCGAATATCCGCTTTATCAACCTAAGTCAGCTCGTCTTGGACAAGGACCTCGCCGGCGTCCTCGAGATAATTATTGAGGAGGTGGAAGCCTCGAACGCCCGATACGTGGTCGTCGATTCGTTCCGTTCGGCGGTACGCCGAAGCGAGGGCCACGAGACCCTCATGGAGCTGCAAGGATTCATTCAGCGCTTGGCACTGCACCTGACGAGCTGTCAGGCGACCACTTTTCTAATCGGAGAATACTTGGAGAGCGAGACAAGGGACAATCCCGTCTTTACCGTGGCGGATGGCCTGATCATGCTGAGCCAAAACATCGAACGAAACTCGATCGTTCGAAAGATGCAGATCATGAAGATGCGGGGTCAGGAGACAGTTCCCGGCTTACACACCTTCCGCATTACAGATGAGGGATTGCAGGCTTTCCCGCGAACGCTCGGCCTCACCACAGAATCAGGACACGTCAAGGGCCAGCGCCGCCTTGCGACGGGCATTCCGGAGTTCGACGCGATGCTGGGCGGGGGGATCCCAGAAGGCGACAGCATGTTGATTGCAGGCCCCTCCGGAGCGGGCAAATCCACCCTTGCGTCGACATTCGTGGCGGAGGGCCTCAAGGATGGCGTGCCGGGCGTTATCGCGATTTTCGAAGAAATACCCTCCGAGTACGTGCGACGTGCCTCAACGATCGGGCTCGATTTCACCACGCCGCAAGAGAAAGGCCTGCTCAAAGTCATCTATATCAGGCCGCTCGACCTCTCCGTCGATGAGACGGTTCACGAAATCATCAACGCGGTCAAGGAACTTGGTGCCAAACGGGTAGTGATCGACTCGCTGGTGGGGCTCGAATTAGCGCTTGCTCCAGAGTTTCGGCATGAGTTCCGAGAATCGCTTTATCGGATGATCTTGGCGCTCACGCGGATCGGGGTGACGATCATCAGCACGGTCGAGATCGAGGAAAGCTTTAATTCGATGGCCCTGAGCAACTTCGCCATCTCATTCCTCGCCGATGACATCGTGCGTCTCCGCTATGTGTCGATTAATGGCCAGTTGCGCAAGATGATGCTTGTGGTCAAAATGCGCGGCAGCGCACACAGCATCGACATGTGCGAATACACGCTCACATCGGATGGAGTCATTATGGGTGAGCCGTTGAGAGGTTATCAGGGTCTCACCAGCGGAATCCCCTCGCCGTTGCCGCGTGTCACGGCTGGAGGAGGGCCATCCCAGGAAAGTATTGCTCCGAGACATGAGGAAAATGGACATGAATAGGACACCCGCGAGCTCTCTGATGCCGGACGAAGACGTCCAGAATCGGCTTCTCGAAATCAACCAAGCGCTGCTGATTTCCTCCCTCACCCAACATGAGCTGACCGAAAAGGCGCAGATGGCGGAAAGGGCCCTCCGGACTTCGGAGGAAAAGTATCGAACGCTCTTCACCTCGATCGAAGAAGGGTTTTGCATTTTGGAGAAGGTGCAGGGGACTCCGGACGAGCCTGCAGATTTTCGGTATCTAGAGGCTAATCCCGCATTCGCCGTGCACTCTGGGGTGAGCGACGTGGTGGGCAAAACGATTCGGGAAGTCTTGCTGGATGGATCGGAAGATTGGATAGACACTTATGAAACAATTCTGTCGACCGGCAAACCTACTCGATTCGAGCGCACGTTCATGTCCCAGGATCGGCTTCTTGAACTCTATGCGTTTCGAATAGAAATTGAACCCAGCCGGCGCGTGGCGGTGGTTTTCAAAAACATTACGGCCCGCAAGGAAGCGGAGGAAACGCTGCGACTCAGCCTGGAGCGCTTCCAATTCATCTTGGAGATGGTTCCCGATAAAATTGCTTCCGCGGGAGCTGACGGCCAATATGATTACTTCAACACAAATTGGACAGCCTATACAGGGCTCTCAGTAGAGCAGCTCCGCGACGGAGGTTGGATGCAAATCATTCACCCCGACGATCTCCCCGCCTCCAGTAGTGCCTGGAAAGCCTCCATAGAAACGGGAGAACCCTTCGTGAGGGAGCACCGGTTCCGAAGGCACGATGGTCAATTCCGCTGGCACCTAACCCACGCGATGGCGATGCGCGACCAATCGGGGAAGGTGGTGAAGTGGTTCAGCTCGAACACCGAAATTCACGGAATCAGGGAAATGAACATGGAGCTTGAGCGACGGGTGATGGAGCGCACCGCAGAACTGCTTTCCGCGAACGAGCTACTGCAAGGGTTTACTCATTCGGTCGCTCATGATATACGCCAGCAGATACGAGGCATTAGCACGAATGGCTCGATACTTGCTATTGATGCAGGGGATTCGCTTGAGGGAGCCCATCGCGACACGCTCAAGCGCATGATCGACAACGCAAAAAGACTGTCGCTTCTTGTAGACGATCTGCTCCACCACGCGCGCTTAACTCGAATGGAGCCGAACCCGCAGCCTTTAGACATAAGTGCGCTTGCCACGGGAGCTGCCGCCGTTTTGCTGGACACGGGTGCCTGTAAGCCTGGAACCAGCCACAGAATTGAGCCAGGACTGACCGCGTATGGCGACGCATCTATGATTCGGCTCGTGCTGGAAAACTTGCTCGACAACGCAAGCAAATACGCGTCGGTAACAGACGTGCCGGTCATCGAAGTAGGGCAGCTCGGCGAGGAATTTTTTGTCCGAGACAATGGGATCGGGTTCGATATGCGCTACGCGCACAAGCTGTTCCAGCCACTGGAACGCCTGCACGGAGAATCTTACGTGGGCACCGGCATTGGGCTCGCGAACGTCAAACGCATCGTGGAAAAGCACGGCGGCACCGTTCGCGCCGAAGGCGAGACCTCCAAAGGTGCGACGTTTTACTTCACGCTTCCCAAGGGATAGCAACATGGCCTGATGGAGGGCAGGGTGCCCTCCACTTTCACAAATCACTCCCTTAGAGGCACACGCTCGCGCTAGTTGGCTTTCGGGAGCAGTCCAGCACCATCCAAGTGTCGGATAACCATCTCGACAGCTTCCTCGACGCTCATCGAGGCTGTATCGATAACAATCTCCGCGTTGGTCGGCGCCTCGTAGGGCGACGTGATACCTGTGAAGTTCTGGATCTTGCCTTCCATCGCCCGCTTGTAAAGGCCCTTGGGATCGCGCCGTTTGCACTCTTCGAGATCGCAATCGACGAACACTTCGACAAAGCGACCTTCGGCGATCAAGCTCCGTGCGAGTTCTCGTTCTTTCTTGAAAGGCGAGATAAACGTGCACACGGTGAGGTTGCCCTGTTCAAAGAAGAGCCGAGCGACCTGAGCCACGCGCCGGATGTTCTCATCCCGATCCTCGTTGCTGAAGCCGAGATCACCGCACAGACCGTGCCGTACCTGGTCTCCATCGAGCAGCATGGTCTGGGCACCGCGCTCAAAGAGCCGCCGCTCGAGTTCTTTTGCGATACTCGATTTGCCTGAGCCGGAGAGCCCCGTGAACCAAACGACCGAGCCGGGGTGCCCGTTCCGCGCCTCCCGCTCTTCTCGAGCCACGTTCCATGGCTCCCAGACGACATCGCGCGAGATCGCTTCTCGCTCTCCTGGCGAGTCTAGGACCGTTGACGAAGCTCCGCGGATCATTCCCGCGCCGACGGTTACGTTCGAAGCTGGATCGACGAGGACGAAGCTTCCCGTCTCGCTGTTGTTCTTGTACTGGTCGAAAGCAAGTTGCTTCGCGCAGACGATTTCTACCAGACCAATTTCATTGACCTGAAGCTGGTCCGTCTGCTCGCGATGAAGCGTGTCCACGTCGATGCGATACGTGATATTGCTCACGTGGGCCATCGCCGACTTGGTCGTATGCATGATCACATACGGCTTGTTTTGCTCCATCGGGGTGTCGTGCATCCAGCACACATACGCCTCGACCACGTTGCCGATGTTCGGCATGTTGTTTCGCCGCGTGATCATGTCGCCGCGGCTGACATCGACTTCATCTTCAAGGGTGATCACGACCGGATCGCCTGCATACGCCTCGTCCAGCGGACCCTCGGGGCCATCGACGCTCTTGATTTTGGAGGTCTGCTTTGAGGGAAGAACCACGATCTCATCGCCTGGGCGAACGGACCCGGAGGCCACCCGGCCGGCAAATCCGCGATACTCCCAGTTCGGGCGAAGGACGGTCTGAACCGGGAAACGGAAGTCGATGAGGTTCCGGCGGGCCCCTACGTTTACGTGCTCCAGATGGTGAAGCAGGGTTGGGCCGTTGTACCACGGCATCTTCTCGCTCTTGTTGACAATGTTGTCGCCGAGGAGCGCGGAAATCGGGATGTAAATTACGTCGTGGACATCGAGCTTGGCGGCAAAATCTTCGAAGTCCTTGACGATGCTCTCATAAGCTTCTTCGCTATAGTCCACGAGGTCCATCTTGTTGATGGCCACCACAAGATGCGGGATCTGCAGCAAGGACGAGATGAAGGAATGCCGCTTGGACTGCGTCAGGACACCGTTGCGGGCATCGACGAGGATGATCGCAAGCTCGGCCGTAGACGCTCCCGTCACCATGTTTCGCGTGTACTGGACGTGCCCTGGAGTGTCCGCGATGATGAATTTACGTCGAGGGGTGGCGAAGTAGCGGTAGGCAACATCGATCGTGATCCGCTGCTCCCGCTCCGCTCTCAAGCCGTCTGTGAGAAGCGCAAGATCGACATACTCTTCGCCTCGGCGGGCGCTTGCCGTCTCGATCGCTTCCATCTGGTCTTGGAAAATCGATTTCGTATCATAGAGTAGCCGCCCAATAAGGGTGCTCTTTCCATCATCGACACTGCCCGCGGTGCTGAACCGCAGCATGTCCATATTGAGGTAATTGGCATCGACGAACGGCGCAATCGCCTCTTGTTCTGGAGCGGTGCTCATACTAGAAATAACCCTCGCGCTTTCTGTCTTCCATGGCTGCTTCGCTGCGCTTGTCGTCGTTCCGACCACCGCGCTCCGTAATTCTCGCCGCAGCGACTTCTTGAATAATCTCCTGGATATTCGAGGCGATCGATTCGACCGCACCGGTGCAGGTTGCATCTCCTACGGTCCGGAATCTCACGACCTTCTCCTCGAGGGTCTCGCCTTCCATGGGTCTGAGAAAATCGGTGGCTGCCAACAGCACGCCTTGTCGCCGGAAAACGGGTCGGGTGTGGCTGAAATAGAGGGAAGGCATCGGAATCTGTTCTGCAGCGATGTATTGCCACACATCCATTTCAGTCCAGTTGCTGATCGGAAACGCTCGAAAGTGTTCGCCGGGATTCTTGCGCCCATTAAAGATGTTCCAGAGCTCGGGGCGCTGATTCTTCGGATCCCACTGTCCAAACATGTCACGGTGCGAGAAGAAGCGCTCTTTTGCGCGAGCCTTTTCTTCATCGCGACGACCGCCTCCCATGGCGCAGTCGATCTGCAACTCCTTTAAGGCATCCAAGAGAGTGATCGTCTGCAGGGCGTTGCGGCTGGCGTTGAGCCCCGTCTCTTCCTGCACTCGCCCTTCGTTGATCGAATCCTGTACATAGCGGACTTCGAGCTTCGCCCCTACTTCGTTGGCGAGCCAGTCACGGTAGGTGATGGTCTCATCAAAGTTGTGGCCGGTGTCGATGTGAAGCAGCGGGAAAGGAATCTTGCCCGGCGCAAACGCTTTCTTCGCGAGGTGGACCATGATGATCGAATCCTTGCCTCCGGAAAAGAGAATGACGGGCCTTTCGAATTGAGAAGCGACCTCGCGCATAACGTAGATCGCTTCACTTTCCAACTGCTGAATATGGGTCCTCTTGGGCGAGGTGACGTTTACCATGGATTTTTAGGGCGAGCACGGCTACCGAAATGAGCCTTGCGGCAGGCAGCAAAAGGGGCAAGAGACTCCCTCGGCTCGCTGGAAGTGTACCTTTGCAGGCCCCTTTCTGATACCCAGAATTTCGCGAGTGGCGGGGCCCTCCACATGCCAGCCGTGCGCAGGATGTTGGGATCCAAGCTCTAAATGACTCCATCTGCTGTGGACAATTTCCTGCAACTTTTTCAGCCAATGGGCCATTAGCCCCATATATATACGAGTTTTTGGAACAAAGCGAACCCTTGTTCGAGCGGCTTGGGAGGACGTCGCAGTTTCTTGATATAGTAACGCTGGACGGGATCGGCTATACGATTCCCGATTAAGCGCTATGGACCGAATCAGGCTACTAATCTTATTGCTTCTAACTTGCTTGACTGCCGTCGCATCCACCCAAGCCAATCCAAATGTTCAGTGGGGAGCTTCCAGCGTCAATGAAACGCAGGTTGTCCGTTTTTCGCCTAACGGCGAAAACGTGCTCACGATCGGCGGAAATCAGCTTCGGCTGTGGCGGGCTAGCAACGGTGCATTTCTATGGTCTCGAGGAGTCTCGAATCTCGTCGACGCACAATTCAGTGCCGACTCATCCGTCGTTCTCGCTTCAACTACTACCGACATTCGGAAAATCTCCGCTGGCTCGGGTGTCGACACGGGCGCGTTTAGCGCAGAAGTCGGTGCGAAGGGCTACATCGCGGTCACTCCCGGTGGCACCCAGGTAGCAGCGACCGCTGATGGCACCACCCTCAGCTTCTACAATTTCACTACGGGAGCTCTTATTGGCTCCTTCCCGACCAGTCCGGGCCCGTCAGCCCCTTATGTCAGCTTCTTTAAGGCGTCCGATGCCCAGCCTCTCCGAGTCCTCGTGGGCACGAACGGGTACGCAATGGACGGAACCTTCTGGGGCAGCGCTCGCGGTGCTGCAGGGGATTCTGCCCTGCCGATGCATCAGGTTCTAAACGGCAAAACCTTCGTGTTAGAAGGGAATGCGGGATCCTACACGACTCTCTACGAGTTGTGGAACTTCTCGGCACCGACGGTTTATAAGACCTTCGATGTGTCGACGCTCAACATCACTCCTCGCGCAATGTCCGGCGCGATGAGCAGCAACCGCAGAGTCTTCTGCATCGCTGGCAACAATGCTGGCAACACGGCTGGTTTCGTCGGGATTCTCGATGCTACGAACGGAGGCGTTCTCGGAAACGTCGCCACCTCGACGGTAGGTGCCGCCAAGAGCCTCGCATTCTCGCCAATTAGCGACGACTTCGCATTGGTCTCCCAAGTTGGATCGACGTCAACATGGAGACTCGAGCTTTTCCGATTGAATGCAGCTCGAACGAACGCGACCCTCCAGTGGTCCCAGTTCAATCTAAGCGTTGCTCCGATCACTCAGTCGATCTCCGGGCCGGCAAACGCTTCCGTCGCAAACGCGCCGATCTGGGTCACCGGATCGACCGCGCCTCCAGCCGGCTCGATTGGATCGCAAGTTTTTAACGGCAACACGGGAGCGCGTAATCGCAGCATCTCGCAAACGCTATACACGGGCACTCGAGCTCGGCAGCTTGCGGTAAGCACGGACGGTAAGTATCTGGCCATGGTGTTGCCGGGCAGTGGCAACAACCTGCGCATCTACAACCTCACGGATGGTTCGAACTTCCTTTATGCTGGCCACGTGACCGGCGTAGCGTTTATGAACGGCACCGACCTAGTGGTCGATGGCCCGACGAAGCTCAGAATCAGCGGTGCCGCAGTCTCGAGCATCTCGTTCACTTGGAGTGAGCGCGGAGCCATTCTCGATCCTGTGGTCTCACCCGACGGCACCAAGGTGGCCATGATGGACTCGTTTACTAACGAGATCATCATCTTCAATGCCACGACGGGCGTCGGCGTTCGGTATGCGAACTCAGAAGTCCTTGCCGACTTCGGATTCGAAAACAATAACAGTATGTGGAGACTCGTTGTGAATAACAGCGGTGCCAGCAACTCGGCCAAGATGAGTGTCTACAGCATCGGTGTCTCAACGATGACCTTGCTGCGGACTAAGACCATGACGCTATCGTTGCTGAGCGGCGGAGGCTTCACGGGCTGGCAGGCAAAGCAGTCCCCCAACGGCAAGTGGGCAGCGTTCGTGGGAACTCGCACGACCTCGACAGGTGAGTTCGTGAACACGGTTCGCTTCTGGAGATGGTCCGATTCGTCTCTCAACGAGTACGAGCTTCCGATCTCCGGCAGCGTAGGTTCCGTCGCTTTCGACCTCACCAGCTCGATGCTCCGCGTGGGAACATCCAACGGTTCGGTCGTGAGCCTTAATGTCCCTGCGACAGTTGTCCTCACCGTTAATCCTACAACGATTAATGGCGGAGTCAACGCAACGGGCACGGTCACGATCAGCGAGCCGGGTCAAATGGGCGGCACGGTGGTGAACCTCACCTCCACGAGCAACCTAGAAGTGCCGTCAACGGTGACGGTAGCAGAAGGCGCAACTCAAACGAACTTCACCGTCAAGTCCAGCGGCGTGGCTGCTACCGTAGCCGAGTCAGTTTCGGCAAAACTCAGCGGCCTCACTTCCACGGTCGCCATGACGATCAATCCTGCGACTCTCAAGAGCCTTAAGTTCACGCCCGCATCGGTCGAGGGCGGAGAGGATGTTGAGCTCACAGTCTCATTGAATGGCAAAGCTCCAGCCGGAGGAGCCGCGATCCCTATCACGCTGAATCCATGGTTAATAGGGCCGACAGAACTGACGGTTCCTGAAGGTACCGCCAGCGTCACCCAAATCTACGGAACGAAAGTGGTTCGCATCCGCCAAAACGGAAAGGCCACCGGAACCTTAAACGGCAGCACCAAGGGTGCCCTCGTGACCATCTTCGAACCGAAGGTGACTGCGCTCACGCTCAGCACAAACCAGGTCGTCGGTGGTGAAAGCCTCACGGGCACGGTTACGATCTCGCAGTTGCCACCCACTAATCAGGGTGTCATCGTCACGGTTGTCAGCGACAACGGTGCGGCAACGATCGTGACGCCGGTCAGGGTCCCATTCGGCTCCATGAGCAAGACCTTCACCATCAACACCACGGCTGTCGCGTCTGACGCGCTCGTTACGATCTCCGCAATGACATCGGACGGCACGACACACTCGCAGCAGTTCACTATCAGTGCCCCGACCATCACTAATGTGACCCTCGACTCCGGCACGATCCTTGCTCAAGGATCAACCCAAGGCACGGTCACCATTTCGAGCCCTGCGCCGGTTGGCGGCTACCTTGTCAATCTAATGGGCGACGATGAGGGAATCCTGCTAAGTGATGTCACGATCCCAGAGGGAGCTACTTCAACAGCCTTTGGAGTAAGCGCCGCGGATGTGCAGGATGACGTGAGCGGCTTAATCAACGCATCACACGATTCCTCAAGTGCTTCCGTAAGCATCACGATCCTCGGTCGCAAGATTACGGGTGTGACGCTTGTGAACGGAACGAGAGTAGGCGGCCAATCGACCACCGGAACCGTAACGATCAATCGCGCAGCACCGGCAGGCGGCTATGCCCTGGCCATGTCATCCGACGTGACCGGCGTCTCCGTAGACAACGTGACGATCCCTGAAGGTGCTCTTTCTGTGAACTTCACGGTCACCACCGTTCCCATCGACGCTAACTCGACTGGCATGGTAACCGCTACGCATGGCACGGCCATGGGCGCGACCCTGACGGTCACCGCGCCGACAGTCAACGGACTGGGAATTAACAAGACGACGGTGACGGGCGGCGGAACCGTTAAGATCACCATCTACCTGACCAGTGCGGCCCCTAGCGGCTTCACCTTCAACCTAGCTTCGAACAGCGCCTATGCAACGTGCCCGTCATCGGTCACATTTGTAGCCGGCGCAACTTCGGCGGAGTTCATCGTGAACACCACCACGCCTCCAAACCAAGTGACGGCCAAGATCACCGTTACGCGGGGCGCCTACTCTGGAGCGAAGAGCTTCAAGATTAATCCTTAATCAAGAGTAGCGAGCCAAGCAAGAGGGTCCCCGCGCATGCGCGGGGACCCTCTTGCTTGGTCTTTTACCAGTCAACGGAGAAACTTAAACCCTCGAATTCCTCATAGATGCAGACTTCGCAAGTCGATGGATACTGCGTGCAAAATGGCTGTATAGCTGGATATTGGATGACACCTGCCTACGACGCTTAGGTTTTGTTCACGTCTAAAGGGTAAGACACAGGAGTGGAATATCGCTCACTTGGCCGCACTGGCATGCAGGTTTCGGTGGCTTGCTTCGGAACGATGACTTTCGGTTGGGATCCGGACGATTGGGGATCGACCGAGAGCGCCGCACTGAAGCTCACCGACGAAGCCCTCGATCTAGGCATCAACTTCTTTGACACGGCGGACGTCTACGCCCGAGGCACGAGTGAGACCATTCTCGGGAAGGCGCTGAAGGGCAAACGTGCAAAGGTCGTGCTCGCAACTAAGTGCCACGGCAAGATGGATGACAACGATCCGAACGCCTGGGGCAACACCTACAAGCACGTGGTCGAGGCTTGTGAAGCATCCCTAAAACGCCTAGGCACCGACTGGATCGACCTCTACCAAATTCATCGCCCTCAGCCAAGCGTCCCCGTCGAAGAAACCCTGCGCGCCCTCGACGATCTGAGGCGGGCCGGCAAAATTCGCTACGCGGGCTGCTCAACCTACGCGGCTTGGCAAGCGTGTGAGGCGCATTACGTTGCCAAACAACTGGGCACCGCCGGCTTCGTCTGCGAGCAGCCACCATACAACATCCTCGACCGGCGCATCGAGCGTGAGTTGTTGCCGTTCTGCCGCAGCTACGACTACGGCGTGATCCCCTGGTCTCCCCTCGCCGGCGGCATGCTCAGCGGCAAGTACCTCGAAGGGGATGCGAAAGAAGGCCGTTACGCAAAGAGCGACCCGGGCGGACGACTGAAGCAGTTGCCCCGGCAAAAGCTCCAGCGCCTAAAGAGCCTTGCAGAACGAAACGACATGACCATGGCCGTTCTCAGCTTGGCGTGGGTCGCGAATCAGCCAGGTGTCACCAGCCCAATCATCGGCGCTCGAAGCGAGAAACAGCTTCGCGAGTCCACTGAGGCGGTCCAGATAAAGCTCAGCGAAAAGGTGCTCAAGAGCGTCGACGACATCTTCGATCCTGGCTCTCACCACGTGGATTACTACTCGGCAAACTTTGGTCCAACCGCTCGCGGAGCCTGATTTCTGGCCCTCTCGGCCCAAACGCACTTCAGGTACGCAATAAAAGAGACCTTCAACGACGCGAGATTCCGTTAAAATTAGCAGTTGCGGAGAGTGTAAGGCTCTAGGCCGAGATCATGTCCAAGTTGCCGCCTTTGGCGAGAGTATATTGGGTGGCCGTTGTCGTTATTGGTTCGGCAGCGGTGCTGTTTTCGCAGGTTCTGCCCCTTCCGTCCAACACGCATTCGCCTTGGGAAGTCGCCGTATTCGCGCTCCTCGCCCTTCTCTTTGGTGGCCAGAAGTTCGACCTGAAGAAGCTTCGCTCACAAGACGAAGGCATGTCGATGACCCTCGGGTTCGCGATTACATTTGCCAGCCTCTTGCGTCTTGGCCCGGTCATGACGGTGCCAATCTCGATGCTTGCGTGCTTGTCGAGCTGCATCTATCCCGTTCGCCAACCCGCCTACCAACTGCTTTTTAATGTCGCCCTCTGCGCGCTGGAAGCTTTCCTGGGAGGCATCGTTTTCGTGGCCCTAAACGGCTGGAGCCTGGAATTGGAAAGCGCCCGCACGTTCGTAGCGGTTGCTGGCAGCTCCACCGTGTTCTTTTTGGCGAACACCTTTGGCGTAGCCGCGATGATTTCCTTGATGACCCAGGAGAGGAGTCTGGATATCTGGAAGGAGAATTTTCTCTGGACCGCTCCCAGCTATTTCGCCAGTGCGTGTATGGGCGCTCTCGCCATGCTGCTCTTTCAAGGGAGCTCGACGGCCATCGTGCTGTTTATCGTGCCGGTCGCCTACGTGGTGTACCGCTCCTTCGCCACCTCGATTGCCCTCGCCGAAGATAAACAAAGCCACATCGAAGAGCTTCAGCAAAAGCAGGCTGAGCTCGCCGATCTTTACCTGGCCACGATCAAATCACTGGCCCTCGCGGTGGATGCCAAAGATCGGTATACGCATCAGCACATCATTCGCGTGCAGCGGTATGCCGTGGCATTAGCCGAAGAGCTAGGACTCGAGGGAGATGAGCTACAAGGCGTCCGCACCGGTGCGTTACTTCACGATATCGGCAAGATCGGAATCCCCGAGAAGGTCCTCGTTAAGCCAGGATTGCTCACGGACGAAGAGTTCGCGATGATCAAAAGACATCCTGAAATCGGTGCTGCCATTCTTGAGCCTGTCGATTTCCCCTGGCCCGTTTTGCCCTCCGTGAAGTACCACCACGAACGTTGGGATGGAAGTGGCTACCCCGAGGGTCTCAAGGGTCGCGAAATTCCTTACACGGCCCGGATCATGGCCGTAGCGGATGTTTATGATGCAATCACCTCCGATCGATCCTACCGGGGGGCACGCACCCATCAAAAAGCCATGCAGATTATCGAGGAGGGTTCAGGCAAGCTCTTCGACTCAGAAGTGGTCGCTGCCTTTATACGAATTATCGATCGTGTAGTGGTCGAGATGGCGGAAGAAGGGATCGGCCCCATCGTCGCGGACCCGTCCATCGCGGCGGAGTATTCACTCCCGATACCTGCCCCCCAAGCCTTGGTCTAACCATAACGATTCTAAGCCTTATCAAACCTGGTAATTATTACAGGAATTTCGCAGAGGCAGCATATAACTACCGATGTAAACTGGTTTCTGTGCGAAGCGGCCTACAGATTTCTTGCGGTTTTTCCGATAGATACATAAGCTTCGTTCTGTCTCGGGGAAATTTATTGATGCAGTCACATTTGACAGCTCCTGTCTATTTTAAAGGCCGTTTGGCTCTATCCTTGGCTGCCGTACTCGGCACCGCTACCGCTTTCGGACACGAGGCGAGCCGTGATGCTTTCGTCGACCAAGCTCTCAGGTCCAAAGAGTCCGGCCAGATCGACCTCATCCTACAGACGAACAAACCTTTTTCCTGCGCCCAAGAAGTAAAGCTGGCGAAGATCGGCGGCTACGTTTATCGCAATCTGCCAATTATTCAGTCTGTCGCAGTAAGCGTTCCCCGGCGCAAACTCGCGACGCTGCTCGGATTCACTTTCGTCAAGCATGTGTCCTCCGATGTCTCGGTTAAGAAAACCGATGCGTACACCGTGTCCTCGAGTGGCGCAAATGTTGCCTGGAATCAGTACGGGGCGAGCGGCAAAGGTGTGGGCGTCGCTGTCGTAGACAGCGGAATTCGAACCGTCAACGATTTCAGCGGAAGTGGTGGTCTGCTAGGCAACTTGCTCAGCAACAACCGCATTGTTTCAAGCACGAATTTTGCGTCCGATGGACTGCTGTCCGGAGATGACCAGTGCGGCCACGGAACCCACGTCGCGGGCATTATCTCTGGCAACGGACGGAATTCCAGCGGTTCCGGCAGCTACCAAACTTTCTACGGAATTGCTCCCGAATCCAAGCTCATCAATGTTCGCGTGCTCGATGCCAACGGCGGTGGCAAGGTAAGCCAAGTCGTCGCGGGAATGGCCTGGGTGGTCACAAACAAGCTAGTCCACAACATCCGAGTCATGAATCTCTCGGTCGGCCATGAGGTCGGCGAGAGCTATCGGACCGATCCGTTATGCCTTGCCGCAGAAGTTGCATGGAAAGCCGGCATCGTCGTGGTTGCCGCCGCCGGCAATGATGGCCGCGAGCATGCGACCGAGACCAAGGGAGCGGACAACGAAGGCTTTGGCGCGAACTACGGATCGATCACCTCTCCCGGAAACAGCCCCTACGTAATCACGGTTGGCGCAATGAAATCTGTCGATGGCCGCCGCGGAAACGATACGATTGCGACCTACTCCAGTCGCGGACCGACTCGGCTCGACTTCGTTGTCAAGCCGGACATCGTGGCCGCAGGCAACAGGGTCGTCTCCGCCCTCTCCACCAATGGGACATTGGACAAGCTCTATCGAGCTGCTCATGGCGTTCCTCTCAAGGCTTATCTGAGGACTTCCAACACAGGCATGTCAAGCCACTACTTCACCATGTCCGGCACCTCGATGGCCGCTCCGGTCGTTGCTGGCGCAGCCGCGCTGATGCTTGAGCTAGATCCGAGTCTCACTCCCGACACCATCAAGGCCCGGCTCATGCTCACGGCCGATAAGTGGGCTTCGCCCGCAGGCGTCGGAGACCTGTTCACCTATGGAGCTGGCTACCTCAACATTCCCAAAGCGATCAATAGCACGGTGAAGGCCACAAGCTACGCAATGAGCCCAACTGCCGAAAAGCAGTCGGAGGGCGACGTTATCATCGTGGTGGCGCAATCGCTTCTCGGCAACCTTCTGTGGGGTGCCGTCATCCTGAGTGGCGACGAGCTGTGGGGAGAGCGCGCCATGTGGGGCAAAGGCGACATCACTGGCGAGCGCGCCATGTGGGGCAAAAACACCGTCGAGCCAAACCGCGCCATGTGGGGCAAGAGCGTCTGGGACGATTCGTCCAGCTACAGCGTCAATCAGGCTTGCGCAGACCTCACCGCAATCACCCTCTCTGGTGAACGCTAAACTTACTGCCTTCCTCCTTCAGGGTTGCATTGCATGCAAACCTGAAGGAACTCGCTCCAAACCAGATAGACTTTCTCCAAATGAGTGAGATTGGCGAGTTGTTGAAGCGGTGTCTGCTGACGCAGGGGTTGAGTCCTGAACAGACGGAGGCCATCGCGGCCGTCGGTCGAAAGGAGAACTTCCTTGTCGGCGAGCACCTCGGCAAAATCGGGTCCCAAGACGCGGACCTCTTTGTGATCTTTGATGGCAACGTGCATGTGCTGACTCACGACAGCGACAAGCTTCGGGAGGTAGGGCCAAACGGAATTTTAGGCGAAGTGGCTTTCGTCGACGGCGGACCGCGGCACGCGCACTATGTCGCGCAAGGCTTCGTCACTGCTGCCCGTTTTTCGGCCAAGGAACTGCGAGCCCAACTTTCCAAGGATCGGCAATCTGGATTCATGGTGCTCGCTAACCTTTCGCGTTTGCTGGCTGCTAGGCTACGCAATGCGGACGGGCGGCTCGATACGCTAATGGATCTTGAGCAGGACGTTTGGCATCAAGTGCTTTAGATAACGGCCGACATGACCCGCTCAGCGATTACATTGCTTCCGAACGGGGGCATGAGATAGAGGCCCTGCGCGACTTGCCTGATCTCACGGGCGAGCGTCTGGGATTCTTCGATGCCGATTTCCAGCGCCGAGGCGTCGTCGGGGGCCTCGGCCATGCGTTTGCGGAGCCACTCGGGGATGTGGATGCCCGGAACTTCGTTGTGCATGAACTCGGCATGCCGCATCGAACGAAGCGGCAGCACACCGACTAGCACCGGAACCTTTAGAGCCGCACAGTCTTCCGCAGCCTGATCGGCAAATGCCTTGTCGAACACCGGTTGCGTGTAGACCACTTGGGCACCGGCGTCGATCTTTCGCTTGAGCCGATCCATCTCCGTTTCGGTGTCCAGCGCCATCGGGTTGTAAGCGCACGCGATGGTAAAGGCGCACTGGACCCCCACCGAATATCCCGCCAAATCGATGCCCTCGTTGAAGCGGTTCAGGATTCGGCACAGCCCGATCGCGTCGATGTCGAAGACGCTTGTGGCACTCGGATAATCGCCGATGTTCGCGGGATCACCGGTGATCGCGAGAATGTTTCGAAGGCCCAACGCGTGCCAACCGAGCAGGTCGCTTTGAATGGCAAGAAGGTTCCGATCCCGGCACGAGAAGTGCATCGTGACCTCGATGCCGACCTTGCTCTGAATCAGATGACTGACCGCGGCAGGATTCATTCTGAGCCGTGCTCGCGCGCCGTCCGAGATATTGATCACGTCCGCCCCCGCGATCTTAAGCGACTTCGCGCCGGCGAGCAATTTGTCGATGTTCAGCCCACGAGGAACATCCATTTCGACTGCGGTCACAAACTTCTTGCGAACCTTGCGGGAGAGCTCGCTTGGCTCACTCTGGGCCAAAGGCGCGCGCTCTGACGTCACCGCCGATACCGCGGTCTTCTTCTTAGGCTTGAGGTGCGCGGCATCGAGCACCGCCCGCAACTGACGAATATGCTCGGGGGTGGTGCCACAGCATCCGCCGACGATTCGCGCGCCTTCTTCTATCAAGCGGGCGGTAGCCTTCGCAAAGTACTCGGGAGATGTGTCGTAGGTGACTTGCCCTTTCACGAGTTGCGGCATGCCCGGAGTCGGCATAGCGATGATCGGCAAATCGGTCACTTCGCTAATCTGCCGGACCAGGTCGAGCATCCGCTGGGGACCGACGATGCAGTTGGCACCCACGGCAACCACACCAAGCTGCGCCATCTCGCGAGTGCAGCGGGTCGGCAACCCTTCCGCCAGCATCTCGCCATCCTCGATGTAAGCCTTGCTCACGATGATTGGAAGCTCCGAGACTTCCCGCACGGCTTCCACTGACGCCTTCAGCTCGCACATATCGGTGAAGGTCTCGAGCAGAAACCCATCCACTCCGCCTACTTGGAGAGCCAGTGCTTGCTCGCGCACGGACTCCTTCACCATCTCTTCCGTTATCGCTCCGATCGGCTCCATGGGCTTGCCGCACGGCCCAATCGCACCCAGTACGATGCCAGTGTCGCCAGCCGCTTCTCTTGCCAATCGAGCACCGGCAACGTTCAGGTCGGTGATGCTGAAGGCGGAGTCACCCAATCGCAGACGATTGGCCTGAAAGGTGTTGGTCTCGACAAAGTCGGCGCCCGCCTCAAAATACTCCGCATGAACGGCACGGACCAATTCAGGTGCGATGAGATTTGCGAGGTCGTAAGGCTGCCGGGTGAAACCTCGCTCAGCGAGACAGGTACCGTTCGCGCCGTCACCAATAAGAAAGGGCCTTTCGAGGGCATCGAGCAGCCGCACTCCTAGAGTATATCTCCCTGCCTGCTATGTCCCACAGCAGGCAGGGAACTTGACGCCTCTTCAGCAGGTTCAATCGGAATAGATGCTGAACGTCTACCTTGCACTCGCGCTTTCGGTGAGCCTTGCCGGCTCCCAAGTACGAGGCAATCCTCCAGTTCGGCCGATTGGCCCGGTGTCCCCCGCGATTGCGCGACAGTACGCCGACCGGTGGCACCACTACTACGATGAGGGAATCGGGGTGAGCGCTGTGCCTCGACCGGGAGATCGGCGCAGCATTGCGCTTGCCCTGGCCGCTTCTAACGCGGAGATCTTTGGCTGGCTTGCTGACGAGCGGAATCCGCTCTTTCGAGAATGCCTAGTTGAACTTCAATCCCGTAAGCTAACTTATCCAGAATCTGCCTTCAAGCGGTTGCTGGTGGATAATAGCCGCCTGGCTGAGCAGGTGCAGGCCGTAGAAGCTATAGCAAATAGCCCGATCAAGAATAGCCGACTGCTAAGACTCTCGCTGGAGGCAAAGTCGGTGGACGTAAGAGTCGAGGCTGGGGTCGCTTTTGCGAGCGCCGATGATCGCAGCCGACCGGTAATTCGGTCGCTTTACGAATATCCAAAGGCAAGGCATCGTATGTCCACGAGGCGTGGAATTACCGATCCTGCGGCACTGCTCCTGAAGGCGGGGGAGGGCAAGTCGGTGGAGTCGCTTGCTCGCATTCTCGATCCATTAGACGCCCATGGACGCCTTCTCCACAAGGGCCTCGGGGAGACGCCCCACGGGCGACGGTATCTGCATTCGCTCATTGGCAATCCGAAGCCCTATTGGGGGATTCGTTCGTCGGCAATGGCGGAAGTGGCCCGAGTTCAGGATCGAGCAGCAATCCCATCTCTACAAATTGCAGTGGTGGACAAGCAGCCCTGGGTGCGTGCTCCTGCTGCGCGCGCGCTCGAGAAGCTGAGGGCGAGGGAAGCATTGCCAGAACTGAAGCGGGCCCTCAAAGTGCCTCCGCATCCTCTTCAGCCCACTTACAACGTAGCCTCCACGATCCGCAAAGTGATCGCAAGCCTTGAAAAATCTATTCCAAAGTGAGGATTTCTGGCCCACCTTTCGTGATTGCGATGGTGTGTTCGAAGTGCGCAGAGAGCTTGTTGTCGGCAGTCACAAGCGTCCACTTGTCGGGCAGGGTGATCACCTTGTGGGTGCCTTGATTAACCATCGGCTCGATACAAATGGTCATTCCCTCCCGCAGCACTTCACCCTTCCCCGCTTTGCCAAAGTTCGGAACGGAGTGCGGTTCTTCGTGAAGCTGCCTGCCGATGCCATGGCCCACGAGATCGCGGACAACGGAATATCCGTTCTGCTCGACGTACCTCTGAACCGCTTGCGCGATGTCGCCAATGCGGCCACCAAGTCTAGCTTTGCCGATGCCCTGAAAAAGTGACTCGCGAGTGACGTTCAGGAGCCTTTGCGATTCGATTGAGATCGTCCCTACGGGATAAGTCCATGCGCCGTCTGCGTGCCATCCGTTTAGCTGAACACCCATATCGAGGCTAATGATGTCTCCTTCCTGCAGCGGCACCTCGTTCGGAATGCCATGAACAACCACGTTGTTCGGAGAGATGCAGGCATTTGCGGGAAAGCCCCGGTAGTTCAGAAAGCTGCAAGCTCCTCCCGCTTCGGCCACGATCCGTCCGCCAAGTTCGTCCAGATCTTTAGGCGAGGTCTTGCCGGGGACGATCGCTTCGGACATGATGCGCAGCGCACGAGCAACGACCTTGCCAGACTCGCGCATCATGGCGATTTCGGAAGTCTTCTTTAGGATGATCACTTGGAGGAAATGATCTCCTGGTAAACCTCTTCAGGGGTCTTCGTCGCGGACACGCGCTGAAGAGTTCCCTTCTTGTCATAGAAATCGATCACCGGCTGGGTCTGTTCGCCGAACACCCGCAGCCTCTCCCGGATCGTCTCCTCCTGATCATCTTGCCTCACAAAGAGCGGCCCGTTGCACTTGTCGCACAGCCCCTCGCGCATGGGCGGCTTGTTCTTGGCATGGTAAATCTCGCCACACTTGGTACAGCCCATACGACCGGAAAGTCTTTCAATGACCACCTCACTCGGCACTTCAAGTGCCACGGCCTTGTCGAGCGGCATGTCTAGGTCGGCGAGCACTTCGTCGAGAGCCTCGGCTTGGCGCAGAGTACGCGGAAAGCCATCCAGCGCGAACCCATGTTTACGGATTTCCGGCTCCCGCAAGCGCTTCGCCATCATTTCGATAGTGACTCCGTTTGGCACCAGCTCGCCATGTGCGATGTACCGTTGGGCCAGCCGGCCTAGATCGGTCTGTGCGTCGATCTCCCTGCGGAAGATTTCTCCTGAAGAAAGGGTCTTTAGATGCAAGCGAGAGTCGAGAAGAGCACTTTGCGTGCCCTTCCCGACTCCTGGGGGACCGATTAGAACTAGGCGGAGACTCATTTGCTTTGAGGAGTAAAGGGTGAGGGGTGAAGACATCGCGTCCTTACGCTTTACTCCTTACCCCTCACACTTACGATCCGTATTGCTTCATCAGCAGGTTCGCCTCGATCTGCCGCATCGTCTCGAGCGCCACGCTGACCATGATCAGGAGCGAGGTGCCACCGATGATGTTCACGTATTGCGGATTGATGTTCGCGATCTTTGGCCCGATGTATTGAAGGAGCGCGACGATGGCGATAAAGGCCGCACCGACAATGGTGATCTTGGAGATAACCGAGTCGAGGAAGTCTTTCGTCTGCTTGCCCGGCCGGACGCCCGGAATGAACGAGCCGCCGCGCTTCAGATTATTGGAGATGTCCTCCACGTTGTACTGGATGGCCGTCCAGAAATAGGTGAAGAAGAATATGAGCGCCGTATAGAGCACCGATCCAACCAGCGCCTGCTCCCAAAACTGTGAACCGGGGTTGAGCCACTCCGACATGTTTGTAAGGAACGGCCCTAGCGGGTTCTTGTTTCCGGGGGTGTCGCCACCGAACATGAGGCCGAACTGCGCGGGCATATAGATCAGCGACACCGCGAAAATGATCGGCAAAACGCCGGCCATATTCACAGAAAGCGGCAGATAGCTCGTTTGGCCACCGCTCATTTTGGTCCCTTGGGTCCGTCGCATATGCTGGATAGGGATTCGGCGCTGAGCCGTCGTGAAGTAGACGATCATCCAAGTGGCTCCCAGGAAGAGCGCGATCACGATGGCGATCTGATACCACTGCACTTCTCCCACTCTCAAAGCCGCCCAAAGTCGCTCGCCCTGAGTCGGAAGGGATATGACGATGCCGGCGAAAATCATCAGCGAGATACCGTTGCCGATACCGCGCTCTGAGATTTGCTCGCCTAGCCAAAGAGTAAACATTGAGCCGGCAGTCCAGAACAGCAGGACCATGCCTCGCATGTACCAGGTGAGCGCGGCGACTTCTGGCACGCCGCCACCGATCATCGTGAGCAGCGCCGAACCTTGAAGGATGCAAAGGATCAGGGTCAATCCTCGCGTCCGTTTGTTTTGCTGCCGCTTGGCGTATTCCCCGCCTTCTTGCAACTCCTTCTTCCAACTGGGGATGCCCGTGGTCAGGATCTGCATGATAATCGAAGCCGTAATGTACGGATTCAATCCAAGCGCAAAAATGGACAGCTTTCGAAGCGCGCCTCCGCCAAACGCGTTCAGCAGGTCGAAGATGCCGCCTTCGAGGGCATCAATATCCGCAGAGCTGACACCCGGAATCGGCACTGGCACGTTCACGCCAAGTGCGAACACGCCGAACATGAAGAGCACAAACAGCAGACGCTGACGCAGGTCCGGATCCTGGAAGGCGAGCCGGAAGGTCTCGGTAAGAGGAAGAGACAGAGCCTTATCGCCCTTGCCCCCGCCGCCAGAATACTGGCCGCCGCCAAAGCCTGCTGCTATGCTCACAGGGTTACGGCCTCTCCGCCCTTCGCTGCGATCGCTTCGGCTGCCGTCTTGCTGAACTTGTGCGCTCGCACCGTCAGCTTGGTCGTCAACTCGCCGAAAGCCAAGATCTTGACGCCGTCCTTCCCGCCGTGAATTAGACCCGCCGCCTTCAGAGTCTCCGGGTTGACCTCTTGGCCTTCCTCGAAGAATTTCTGCAGATCATCGAGATTCACGATGTCGTATTCCTTGTGGTTGATATTCCTGAAGCCCTTCTTTACCGGAAGTCTTCGGTGAATAGGCGTTTGCCCACCCTCAAAGTTCGGGTGGATCTGTCGCCGCGCCTTCTGGCCCTTGGTACCTCGGGTGGCCGTCTTGCCCATGCCCGATCCAATGCCTCGCGCAATCCGCCTTTTTCTAAAGCTATTGCCCTTGGGAGGGTTGAAATTATGTAGTCCCATTGTTCTTTTCTTGTAAAGGGTGAGGGGTAAAGGGTAAGGACACTGGAGCAGGACCGCGTCCTTACCCCTTCCTCCTTACCCCTTACGCATCAATGCTTGAGCGCTCCCGAGCTTCCCGGCAGCCGATCCTTTCTTGGAGCCTTCTTCACGACCGTCGTTGCGTCCGGGAAAGGCATGTTGCCGTTCTCGTCCGTGACCGTCACGAGATGCTTGACCTGAAATGCCATGCCCCGCATCGCCGGAGTATCTTCGATCTCCACGGTTTGGTGCATCTTTCGCAGGCCTAATGATTGTACGGTGGCGCGATTGCGGGGTTTCTCCCCGATCGTGCTCCGAACGAGCTTAATACGCAGCATCGGCTTCCTCCTTTCGTGCCTTGGCAAGCCACGGCGTGAGTTGGGCGGGATCGAGTCCGCGCTCGGCAGCCACATCTTCCGGCGATCGTAAGCCCTGGAAGGCAGCGACGGTTGCGTAGGCCATGTTGATAGCGTTTCGGCTACCAAGCGACTTCGCAAGCACGTCGTGTACGCCCGCAGCCTCGAGCAATGCTCGAACGGCGCCACCGGCCTTAACTCCGGTTCCGGGAGCGGCTGGCTTCAGCATGACCTGAGCCGTGCCCGACACCGCAACGATCTCGTGTGGAATGGTGCGGCCGATGAGCGGTACGCGGAACATGTTCTTTCGCGCGGCTTCCTCAGCCTTTCGGATGGCGTCGGGGATACCGCGCGCCTTGCCGAGGCCGACTCCGACCTGACCCTTGTTGTCGCCCACAACTACGAGGATGGACCAGGATGCGGTCTTTCCTCCCTTGTGAGTCTTGAAGACTTTATTGGTCCGAACGACACGCACATCGAGCTGCGGACCTTCCGTGTTTCTGCTCTCGCGCTTGCCGCTCAGGCGGTTCATCATTCTCATGCTTTAGAACTCCAACCCGGCTTCGCGCGCACCTTCCGCAAGGGAGGCGACGCGGCCGTGGTATTTAAAGCCTCCACGGTCGAAGATGACCGACGTGATGCCGGCTTCCTTGGCTCGCTGCGCAAGCGCAGTGCCGATGGCCTTTGCACCTTCGGCGTTGCCCTTCACTCCCAGACCCTTTTCCAAGGAACTGGCAGCGGCAAGCGTCGTGCCGGTGCTGTCGTCAATAATCTGAGCGCTGATCTGCTTGAGGCTACGGAAAACCGAGAGCCTCGGCCGTTCCGCCGTACCAGAAACCTTCTTTCGAAGCCTGGTGTGGCGGGCCTTTCGCAATGTAAGTTTGCTTCTTGTTGCCACTGGTTCTCCTTACTTCTTCGCCGCGGCGCGTTTTCCGGCCTTGAGCTTGATGACCTCTCCGCGATAGCGAATGCCCTTGCCCTTGTATGGCTCCGGCTTTCTCACCTTTCGGATATCCGCGGCTAACTGGCCCACGAGGGCTTTGTCGATTCCGCTTACGACGATTGATTGGGTGCGCGCGCGCTCGTCCGCTTTGATCTCGAAGGTGATTCCCGCAGGAGCCTCCATTCGAACCGGATGCGAGTAGCCCATGTTCAGAAGAAGGTTCTTCCCTTCCATCTGAGCCCGGTAGCCGACACCGATGATGTCGAGCTGCTTCGCGTGGCCTTTCGTGACGCCCTCCACCATGTTGGCGATGAGCGTTCGAGCGAGACCGTGCTGGCTACGCGCCTCTCGCAGGTTGTTGGGGCGCTCCAGTTGGGCGACGCCGTCTTCTTGCTTGAGCGTGAGAAGCCGAGAAATCGGTTGCGTGAGCTCGCCTTTTGGCCCCTTAACGGTGATCACGTTGGTCGCCTCATCTACTGAGACGGTCACGCCGCCAGGAACCGGAATCGGCCGTAGTCCAATTCGCGACATTAATACACCTCACAAAGGACTTCGCCGCCCATTTTGCGTCGGCGAGCCTCTCGGTCGGTCATCAATCCAGAGCTCGTGCTGATGATCTGCGTGGTTAAACCGCTTCGCTGAGGTCGAATCTCAGACACGGGTTTGTACACACGAAGACCCGGCTTGCTGATGCGGGCGATGTGGTTAATGACCGGCTTTCGCTTTGCGTCGTAACGCAAAGTGACGCGGATCGTGGGGAACTTGGTCTCGTTGGAAACTTCGTGCGAAACGATGTATCCCTCTTGCTCCAAGATCTTGACGAGTTCGATTTTGATTTTGCTGTGCGGAATATCGACGGTCACAAGGTGCGCTCGGCTACCATTGCGAATACGCGTCAGAAGGTCCGCGATTGGATCGCTGTGCATAAGATTTGAACCTCCTTTCCTACCAGCTCGACTTCTTCACGCCGGGCAATTCGCCTTTATGCGCCTTTTCGCGCAGGCAGATTCGGCAGATGCCGAAGAATCGGAAATAGCCCCGTGGGCGGCCGCAAATCGAGCAGCGGTTATAAGACCGCGAGCTGAACTTGGGCTTTCGTTTTTGTTTTTCAATCAGTGATTGTTTCGCCATTCATACTCCCGCCGTTGTCGAGCCGGTTCGGGGGATATTCGAGGGATTTGGAATTTAGTGCTCGAAATCCGGAATCCTCCGAACCCAACACCCAATACCCAATACCTATCCGCCCGCCTCACTCGTGGTTAGGCTGTGGTTGCGCCGAGAAGACCCGGCAACGTGAGATGATACCCGAGGAGCGGGTGAAGGAGGTGAACGGGATGATTGGGGTGATGGGGTGAAATGGGTGAGGGGAAGGTTGAGTGAGGGCTGCAGTGTAGTCACCCCAACTCATTCACCCCTCTCCACTCCAATCACCCCCGTCACCCCAATCATCCCCTCACCCACCATCGCCATCTGAGCCGGGACGTAGACGTTGCAGCGGATCTTCTTGCCTTGAATGAGCGATTTCCTTCTCGCACGAGGTCCGTCGAGCGGTTTCGCACGGGTGCCAGGTTGATTTTAGCCTTCTCGGCTAACCGCACTGAGAGATCGGCTTGCCTTGATTTGCAGGGAGCACCGGGCGCGAATGGGCCGGGTATCTAGCCTCGCCGCGCCGCTTCGATCGCGGCGACGTCGATCTTCTTCATAGCCATCATCGCCTCGAAGACCCGCTTAGCCGTAGCCGGATCTGGATCAGAAAAGCCTTCGGTCAAAGCAACCGGCGTGATCTGCCAAGACACGCCCCACTTGTCCTTGCACCACCCGCACATGCTCTCCTCGCCTCCGTTTTCGACGATGGCGTTCCAATAGCGATCGGTCTCGTCTTGGTCGTAAGTCGCGATCTGGAACGAGAATGCTTCGTTGTGTTTGAACTCCGGCCCGCCGTTCAGCCCAAGGCAGGGGATGCCCATGACGGTGAACCAGACGGTCAGCACGTCCCCTTCCTTGCCCGAAGGGTAGTCGCCGGGAGCTCGGTATATGGCACCGACGCTGGAATCGGGGAAGGTGTTGGCATAAAACTGAGCGGCTTCCGCGGCGTCGCCATCGTACCAAAGGCAAATTGTGTTCTTTGCGGGGGTGGTCATGTCGTTTCTCCCATTCGCGCGAGCGGCACCTTGATCGCAGTTCTAGAATGCTTGTCCGATTTGCTCACGCTCAATTGGCCCGAGCATACACCGCGCGGCTATGGATTCACGACTACGTCGACCGACTTGCTGACGCCGTTCTTGGTCACCGTTAGCGTCACCGTCTGACTTGTGGTGACGGAGCCTCTCATCCCCAGGAAACGGTCCTCAGAACATGCCAGGATGCACAGTTCCCACCGCAGCCGATAACTGCCCAGTCTGACGTTATCATCAGGCGAAGTGGAACGTTTCGTGGCGTGTCCTATGGATATGGGGGGCCGTGGGATGATTTTGTCAACCTAGTTTCAGAAAACTGCTGAGATTCGATTGTTGAGGTTTGGCGCACCACGAATCCCCACCCTGTGCTATAATCCCTGTCCGTCACATGCGAGTTCTACATCCAGCGGAATACCGGCACAGCTAAAACGTCCAAGAGGGACGTACGCCGATTCCTGCCCGACTCGCCCCCTTCGCCGCTTCAAAAGCAGCACCGACCCAGGCTTTATTGCGCCTTCACGGACGAATGGAACAACTTAGCACCTTAATTCAACACGCGCTCGGCAACCCTGATCGCGGGATGACCTTTATGGTCTCCCGACGGCTCGCGGAGTTGCCCCCCAACATGGAGGTGCTTGAGTGCAGTTCGATATCGATGGCTTCCTCCGCTACGGCAACGGGGACGCGCGAATAATCCAGCGGCTCTTTGCCGAAGAGCAGGCCGAGTGGGACGCGGAAAACCGGACCCTGGACCGGAAGTTCAGAATCTGCTGGCTGGAGGTCGAGTGGGCTGGTGCTCGGTACCAGGTTCTGCGGCTACCTCGTAGCAAGTGCGGCGCGGTTCATTTCGTCGTGGGCTCCGGCCCGGGGTTGCAAGAGTTCGTTCACACGGTACTCAGCTACACCGGAAGGAGGTCGCCGGTCACCCATGTTTACTCGGGCTGGTGGAGCGAGTCGGAGGCAATGGATCGCGCCATTCAGCAGTCGCATTGGAGCGACCTGGTGCTGCCCGAGGGTGTCATGCGCACGCTAGAGATGCACACAAGCGGGTTCTTTGCGTCGCAGTCGGAGTTCGAGGCACTGTCGGTGCCCTGGAAGCGAGGCATTCTGTTCACCGGCCCACCCGGCAACGGAAAGTCCCACCTGATCCGGGCGATTCTAAACCGGCTGAGTGTTCCACGCCTGATCGTGAGGAGCTTTGGCGACGACGCCGACGACGTGCAGGAGGTCTTTGACAAGGTGCGTGAGCTCTCACCGTGCGTCCTCGTGCTGGAGGATCTCGACTCTTTGATCAAGAAGGAGCTGCTTTCGGTAGTGCTGAACTCTCTGGATGGAACGGAACCGTTGAACGGGGTTCTGGTTCTGGCTACGACAAACCATCCTGAGAAGCTGGACCCGGCGATCCGGAATAGGCCCTCCAGGTTCGACCGCGTGATCGAGTTTGCAGCGCCGTCTCTGGAGCTTCGGGAAGAGCTTTTGATGAAGCTAATGTCGAGGGGGCCTGAGGAGATGAGGCTGACGAGCGCCGAGCGGTATGCGTTGGCTCAGTCGACCGAAGGGTTCTCGTATGCCTACCTCAAGGAGCTGGCAATCTCGTCGGCCCTGGTGTGGGCACAGGAGAAGGTGCCCGGCACGGTGTTCGAGATCGCTCAGGGCCTGGTGGCAGAGCTGCGGGCGCAGTTGGCCGCGGCGGACCTGACCTTGGCCGGATAACCTCGCCGCGCCGCTTCGATTCGTGGCGAGGTCGACCTTCCTCATGGTCATCGACGGGACCTGCTAACGTCGGTCGGTGGCCATAATCCAGGCATGGAGGTGATCACCACGGACTTTATGCGGGTGGAGGATGAGGAGCGGATGCGATTTATTCGCCACCTGTTTCGAGACCGACGAAAGCTCTGGTTCATCATCGCTGCGATTGGCGGGTTGGTGGCGGTTACGGGATTGTTGGTTGGGCAAATGCTGGTGTTTGTAGTCGGCATCGGATTCGCGTTCGCTGGCCTTGCAGATGTTTATTACGTCGAGCACTGGGCCCGGAAGATGTTGAAGGACCCTCAAAACAAGTTGATTCACCAGCGCTCCAGAGGAATCTACACGCCGGAGAAGGTGACAATCGAAGCGGAGGATGGATCGGTTCAGACATTTCCGTGGACCTCATTTGTTAAGATTGAAAAGCTGGGAGAGGACTATTTGCTTTACATCGTGAGGCAGAACGCACTTATCATTTTTCGGCGGAACCAGTCTGAGGAGGAATGGGCTCAGTTTAGTGAGTGGGCGGAGCTACGGCGTGAGGCAGTCAAACACGCATAAAAGCTCGAGCGAGCGCACTCCCCCTTCCGAGGGGGAGGCGTTGGGGAGAGGGTCCGGTCCGTTTCCCCCTAAACGCCGAACGCCCAACGCCCTCCCCCCACTCAACGCTCAATGTCGGATCTCCATTCACGATCAGCCATTCTTTGTGAGACTCCGTGCTTACTCTCAGCTCACGTAGCCCGGGGATGCAATCGTGCCCCGGTCCGATCCCCTAATGAACTTACGGTTCGGAGAATGCAACCGTGCAGCGGTCCGGTCCCCTATCGAACTGGGATGGGCTGCCTCCCTCTGAACTCAAATCACAAGGGTTCCTGGATACCAAAGGTGTCGCCGACACCTCACACCGGGGCACGATTACATCCCCGGGCTACAGGCACCTAGGCGTTGAAGATGTCTCGCATCACGTCGTCGAGGGGGTAGCCGACGGAACCGGTGAATGGCCAAACTTGTGGGTCTTCGATCAGGCCCGCACGAACTGGATTTAAGGCAACGTACCGCCGTGCGAAGCCCAGGTTTCACCCCCCTCGGGCAATCTCGTCAAAGTAGCCGCTCTGCCATTCGATGTCCTTCTTCTTGGCCCTGAACTGCGAACCCGTTCGCCACTTGACGTAATCCATTGCGGCCAAGAGATCGCTGTGATCCTTCTGATCCGATCATGAGGAAGTGGGCGTGGTCGGGCATGAGGGTGAAGATTGGAGTCCTGCATGCTTGCTTCTGGCCGGCCACGACAAGCGCTCGGTGAACAAGCTCCAAAGACGACCTGGTTCGCGAGAGCCGGCCGCCGGCACGCCTCGCACACAGTGAAGGACACGCACTTGCGACCCACATATTCCCCCCGCTCCAGCCGATGTGCCTTACGTCGAATGCGCATTTGATTCAAAGAATAACCTGTACCCCTGAGAATGCAATCGTTCCCGGTGTAACGCCTTGCCAAAGCCTGTAGAGCCAATCTCAGAAGTGGTCCATTTTTGGGTGGAGGGTAGGGCGGGCGAAGTTGGGTGCGGTCAGATTGGCTGATTTGAGATTGACTCTCTAGCCCGGGGATGCAATCGTGCCCCGGTGTAAGGTGTAAGGTGTCGGCATCTCCGAATCAGCGAGTTTGCTGGCCCGGATCTGCGCCGCTCCAATACCGGTAAATTGGAAATCCATGCGTTCTGCAGCCGTGCCGCCCTATGATGATATGCTCGCCCCCACCGTGCGAGCCCTGCAGGCTCTTGGCGGGTCAGGGACCATTGAAGAGGTGAACACCAAAGTTGCTGAGATCATGGGCCTCACTGATCAGGTTCTAGAAGTGCCACACCTCAACGGCCCCACGTCCGAAGTGGCTTATCGTTTGGCTTGGAGCCGAACCTACCTAAAGAAGTTCGGCTTGCTGGAGAATTCCAGCCGTGGAATTTGGTCGCTCACTCCTAAAGGTGCATCGATCTCGGAAGTCGATCCTAGAGAAGTCGTGAGCTACGTGCGCGGGCTCAGAACAGGAGCGAAGCAAGCCGAAAGCGAAACTGATTCCAGTACCGAGCCAGCCGGCGAAGAGCTCATCTTGTCGTGGCAGGATCAATACATTCAACTGCTTCAGGGACTGCCGGCCAGCTCCTTTGAAAGGCTCATCAAGAGATTGCTACGCGAGTCAGGTTTTACACACGTCGAGGTCACGGGGCGAGCAGGTGACGAAGGAATTGATGGGATTGGCATAGCCAGAATTAGTGGATTCCTAAGCTTCCGGGTTCTTTTCCAGTGCAAGCGATATCGAGGCAGTGTCTCTCCGAGCGAAATCCGAGATTTCAGAGGCGCGATGCAGGGGCGCACGGACAAGGGTCTCTTCGCGACCACGGGCAGCTTCACGCAAGGCGCAATAAAGGAAGCAACACGCGATGGCGCCCCACCCGTTGACCTACTTGACGGCGTTCAGCTTGTTGAGCGGCTGAAGGAACTCGGACTCGGTGTCAAGATCACGATGGTTGAGGCAGTCGAAGTCGACGAGGTATGGCTTGAATCCGTCTGACTGGATCTAGTAGAGCCAATCTCAAAACCTCCTTCGTTGGCCGCTTAACCCCGCTTGCGGATCAACGCTTGCTCAAGAGACTTGCTTGAGCGCAGGGATGGGCGCCCCAAGGATGTCCAAACATCGCATCCGGCCTTTGCTCTTGCCAAAAGGCAATGTCGAGGTCAGTCGTGCCCTGCTCGATGGGTCGAACTTCGATGAAAGTGCCCTTGTTCTTCGCCATTGATGCTATCCCACACTGCCTTCCAAGCTTACACCGAGCAGTTTCTGTGCCTCGACAGCGAACTCCATCGGCAACTCCCTGAAAACGTCCTTGCAGAACCCGCTCACGATCATGTTTACGGCGTCTTCGGTGGGGATGCCTCTTTGGTTGTAATAGAAAATCTGGTTTTCGCCGACCTTGCGGGTGCTCGCGCCGTGATCGCCGGTCATTTCCCTTGACGAAGCAAAGGCGTGGCGTGCCAGCCATGCCCACGCGCACGCTTCGTCAGCGGCCGAATGTTTGCAGGAGGGCATCGTTGAGTTCTCGATATGTTGTGGCGTCCGCAACCCTTTCTGATACCCGCTTCAAGCCCCGATAGTAGGCTACGACTTCGGCGACAAATTCGGCAATCTGGGGGTCCAGCGTCTCCTCCAACCCCACCGTGTTGACAAAGCTGATCAAGTCGTTCCGTACCACATTCAAGAAGTGCTTCTGCCTCCTCGGGGCGTGAAGAGGCTTGCGTAGCCGCTCTATGCCAGCCTTCACGTTGCCACACAACATGTCTGCGTTGGCTTCTAGGACGAACAGTGATCCGTGCCCCCGAAATATCTTCTCGGCAGTGAGGTCAGGGTGGGCAAGGAATTGCCGGAGCAGGTCGCGGCAAGAACGGTAGTCTTCCGATTCCAACGCGAGGTAGCCACCCAAACTGGCAACAAGCGATGCGTCGTCGCTCCCAACCACCCACTTACCGTCAATGTAGGTGCGTTGATAGAGATCGAACCACCTACGGTGTCGCACTTCCAATGAAAGGCGGGCTCCTTTGGCCAGGACCAGCTCGTCCCACTCATCGGCGACCCAGTCCGTAAAGGGGCTCTTATGCGGCATCGGTCGTTTGCAAAGGTTTGATCGTAGGGATGAGGGCTCGGAGGATGTCGTTGACCTACTTACCGTCGCGGAATACTTCGGCCACATCGGCGTCCAGCAGCACCATTTTCACTCCAACCTTGAACGAGTCGTAATACTTGCCGCGAACACCATTCTTGAGCACGTCGCCGTAGTCGTCTCTCATATCTTTAGGTTGATTCATATCGCTTCATCTCCTTCGGCTTTGCGGATGGCCCTGGGAGCGAAGGCTGTGGACAGTGCCAAGCCCGCGCCTCCAATCATGCAAAGAGTGCCGTCTTGCCGGTGCAACGTAGGGACCCATGTGCAGATTGCACCAAATGCGACTGCACAACATAGCCAGCGGCAATCTCGAATCACGCGCTGTCGAAAGTGCGATCTTTCATAAGCGGAGCGCGCTCGCCTCATCCAACTGAACCCTCCAAACTCACGCCAAGCAGTTTCTGTGCCTCGACAGCGAACTCCATCGGCAACTCCCTGAAAACGTCCTTGCAGAACCCGCTCACGATCATGTTTACGGCGTCTTCGGTGGGGATGCCTCTTTGGTTGCAGTAGAAGATTTGGTCTTCGCCGACTTTGCTGGTGCTGGCTTCGTGCTCTACGATTGCGGTGGGGTTTTTTACTTCGATGTAGGGGAAGGTGTGGGCGCCGCACTTGTCGCCCATCAGCATCGAGTCACACTGGGAGTAGTTGCGGGCGCCTTCGGCTCCGGCGTTGATTTTCACCAGGCCGCGGTAGGTGTTTTGGCCGACTCCGGCGGAGATTCCTTTGGCTACGATGGTGGACTTCGTTCGCTTGCCGATGTGGATCATCTTGGTGCCGGTGTCGGCTTGCTGATGATTGGCGGTGAGAGCGACGCTGTAGAACTCGCCGATGCTGTCGTCGCCCTGCAGGATAACCGATGGGTATTTCCAGGTGATGGCGCTGCCGGTTTCGACCTGGGTCCAGGTGACCTTGCTTCGCTTTCCGATGGCCCTTGCTCGCTTGGTGACGAAATTGAAGATGCCGCCTTTGCCCGTCTTCGGGTCGCCGGGGTACCAGTTTTGGACGGTGCTGTATTTGATGACGGCGTCGTCGCCGGCGGCGATGAGCTCGACCACGGCGGCGTGGAGCTGGTTCTCATCGCGCATCGGTGCGGTGCAGCCTTCCAGGTAGGAGACGAAGGAGCCTTCTTCGGCGATGATCAGGGTTCTTTCGAATTGGCCGGTGTTTTCGGCGTTGATTCGGAAGTAGGTCGAGAGTTCCATGGGGCAGCGGGTGCCTTTGGGGATGTAGACGAAGGAGCCATCGGAGAAGACGGCGCTGTTGAGGGTGGCGTAGTAGTTGTCGCTGTAGGGCACGACCGAACCGAGGTGCTTTTGAACGAGTTCGGGGTGCTCTTTGACGGCTTCTTGGATGGAGCAGAAGATGATGCCGAGTTTGGCGAGCTCTTTTTTGAAGGTTGTTACTACGGAGACTGAGTCGAATACCGCGTCTACGGCGACGCCGGAGAGGGTCGTTGGGTGTTGGGCGTTGGGCGTTAGGGCGTCGGCGGCGCTTGGGGCTGCTCCCTTTACGTTTAGGAGCACTTTTTGCTCCTCGATTGGGATGCCTAGTTTTTGGAAGGTTCTTAGGATTTCCGGGTCGGCGTCTTCAAGCGAGTCCAGGATCGGCTTCATTTTGGGGGCCGAGTAGTAGCTGATGGACTGGAGGTCGACGGGCTCGTAGCTGACGTTGGGCCACTTGGGCTCCTTCATCGTGAGGAAGTGGCGGAGGGCTTTGAGCCGCCAGTCGAGGAGCCACTGGGGCTCTTCCTTTTTGGCGCTGATGCGTCTTACGACGTCTTCGTTCAGGCCCGGGGCGAAGGTGTCCGACTCGATGTCGGAGACCCAGCCGTGTTCGTATTCTCGGTTGGCGAATTGTTCGAGCAGCGCGGTGCTCTGGTCCAGGGTTTCGTTCATGTGTGATATCGAAGATCGCCCACCCGGCAGCACCGGCATCGCGACTTCGTCTCTCTTCTATTATGGCGCAGCTTGCGTTTTCTACCTTTCTTCTGGGATGCCGACTCTGCGCTCATTTCCATTTTTCGGCTGGAGCCTGAGAAAGAGCTCTTCCTTCGCACTATCGAATCCGCGAATGAGCGACGGATGTCGGTGGCAAGCTACGGGAGTGCGCGTCTCGGCTTATGTGCGGGTGGTGTGATATGGGTGCACAATAGAGCCGTTTAAGACCATGTGCAGGCTGAGAGCGTTTTGACCGGTGGGGAGGGGGCGGGGACTCGCGCCGAATCGCTGTCCTGGACCGTCCGTCTATCCGATAGCGCCCCGCATAAGAAGTGGGTCGTTTTGGCTGCGGCGGTAATTGCGGGGGTGTCGGGAGCAGTATTGCTTGGACAGGTCTTGCTTGGATTCCTCGGTTTTGCTATGATCCTTGCATCTACGGCGGAATATTGGCTGGGAGTTCGATACAAAATAGGTGAGGTGAGCGCTGAGCGGCGGTGTGGATTGAGTTTGAGCGCCATTGAATTTGTGGATGTGAAGCGCGTTGTGGTAGAAGGAGCGGACATACTGCTGTCGCCCCTGAACGAGGCTACGCGAATGGATGCGTTTCGAGGTGTCGTGTTGAAGTCGACGCCGGCGAACCGAGAGCAGGTGATGGAGGCCGTGAAGGCCCGTGTAGGAGACGATGTTCGATTTTTGGGATAAGGAGCTAACCGAGGAGGAGACGGAGGCGCTGCTGGAAAAGGCGGCGCACGAAATCCGTATCCGAAAGCTCAACGCCCCGGCGGTGCTTGCCCTCGAGCTGAACAAGCCGCTTTCGAACCTGGGTGCCCAAGCCGCCCTTGTTTTTGCACCCTTTTTGGTGCCGATGCTTGGATTCAATTTTGTGAACGACTACAGCCGTTTGCTCTCCAAGAGAGACAATATCGAGCGGCTGCTCCAGAAACTCGAGGATTCCGGGTCGGTGCCGGCGTTGCCTCAGGAGGACTCATGTTCGACATAAACCTGGCGCCGTTGTTGGCCCAGTACTACGTAGGAAATCAATACCGAGACACCGGGTGGTTCGGCGTGGCCTTCACGCTGATGATCGCCGTATTCGTCCTGTTTAACATCGCTCGCGCCGGCAAGGGCAAGGATTTGTACATTCGTCGAATCCCTGGTCTTAACGCCATCGACGAAGCGGTTGGGCGCGCGACCGAGATGGGTCGGCCCGTACTGATGGTTCCGGGCCTAAGCGCAAACGTCGATGCGATCGTCGTTCAGGCTCTGAATATCTTCAGCTACGTCAGCCGGATCGCGGCGCGGTTCTCAAATCCGATCTTGCTGTGCTGCTACAACGCGGCCATTTACACGGTCGCCCAGGAGATGATCCGCGACGTGTATCAGCAGGAGGGTTTGGGAGACAGGTTCGATCCGGACTCGGTGCGGTTTATTTCGGACAGACAGTTCGCCTTTGCGGCGGGCGTTTCGGGCTTGATTTTGCGCGAGCAAACGGCCGCAACGTTCTTCCTAGGCGATTTCTACGCAGAGTCTCTGATCTTTGCGGAAACGGCTAACTCGATCGGCGCGATTCAGGTCGCGAGTTCGACTCAGCCGACCCAGACGCCGTTCTTTATCGCTGCCTGCGACTACGTTCTGATTGGCGACGAGTTCTACGCGGCTTCCGCTTATTTGACGAGAGCTCCGGTGCTCGTCGGTTCTCTCGTTGGCCAGGACTGGGCAAAGATGCTGATGATGTCCACCGTCGCGGTGGGTTCGATCGTCGGCAGTCTAATGATGGGTCCTTTCAGCCAGAGAATGGCAGTAGAGGAAAAGGTTGAGGGCGTGTGGAAGCCTACGACGGGCCTGGATGGACAACCTGGCCCGAGACCGGTTCGGATGGACGACACCGGCATTCACATCCTGCTCACCCCCTCGCCGAAGGGCGATGTGGTGGTGGACCGTCCGCCCGACCCTGACGCTCCCGTTGAAGAGGCCGCTCCCGTGGGCGCAGGAGATGGAGAATGACCTTTCTAAACCTTCTCGCACAAGCGGAAACGCCCACTGGCTTTTGGAACGCTCCTCATGGCTCGGGTGAGTTGTGGATCAAGATATTCCTGGCGTTTGCGGCGGGAATTGCGCTCATATTTGGTTTGATGGCGGCACCCGCAAGGATGCGGCGTCCGATTGTCTCGGTATTCACTTTTGTGGGTGGCCTGTTCTACGTTCTGTATTACGTCTGGCCGGCACCGGTCGACCGGCAACCCACGGAGGCACCGCTGAACGCGGCCGAGAGCATGGGCTTTTGGCTCACCGATGCGTTACCGGTGGTCGCGAAATTCTCGAACGTGCTTTCTGGCTTTCTGCTTGGCCTCGGCATCTTCTCGTTGCTTCGCGTTCACGGACGCCGGCTCTTTAAGATGCAGAAGGACTGGTTCTTCAGCCTGGTGTTGATCCTCAGCATTGTGCTGATGGTCGTCGTCGGCTATTGGGACTGGATGACGAGGCTCGGAGAGAATTCTTCGCGGCTTCAGGATCCGGCGAAATGGACCTCCATCAATGTCGCGCGCGATTTCGTTTTCGACGGAATGCTCCAGCAGATGGATGCGGCGATGTTTTCGTTGATTGCGTTCTACATTCTGTCCGCCGCCTATCGAGCGTTTAGAATCCGATCCATCGAAGCGACGATCCTGCTGGCAACGGCGCTGATCGTTATTCTCAGTCTGATGGGTGCGGTCGAGTATCTGTGGGGCCAAGGCATCGCGTCGATGGCCGGCTACGGCGGAGACGCGGTGGCGATGAATGAGGCGAACAGCTTCGCAAATAACTTCACGCTGACGACGATTCGCGGTTGGATTCAGAGCACGGTACAAACGCCGAGCATCCGAGCAATCGACTGGGGAATCGGCATCGGTGCACTCGCAATGGGACTTCGACTCTGGTTGAGCCTGGAGCGAACGGGAGGTAGCTCGTAATGGCAAAAGTCGAAAGATCTCTCGGTGAGAAGCTGCAGTCGCTTCCCAAGCCCGTTCTGTACACGATCCTGATCCTTGTGACCTCGATCCCGCAGTTCTTCCCGGTTCCTGTGCCCAACCTTCCTTCGAAGTCCTCGGTAGACGTGTTCACGATCTTGACCACGATTCCGGAGGATAAGCCGGTGCTCATCGGCTCCGACTGGACCACCTCAACTCGCGGTGAGAGCGGCGGGTTGTTCAAGGCCATGATCCGCATCCTCATGCGGCGAAACATCAAGTTTGCCATCTACACGACTGCCGATCCTCAGGCTCCCCAGGTTGCCAAGGACGTCATTCGCGTTCTTAATGAAGAGCGAAGGGTAAACGGCCAACGGCCTTATGAGAACTGGAACGACTGGATCAGCATCGGCTACTTCGCTAATCCTGAAGGCACCGCCAACTCGATTAACAACGACGTAAGGGCCGCCTTCGCCGATAAGCGGAGCCCGGACGCTGCGGGAGCAATGAAGCCGGTTATGGACTCTCCGGTTCTGGCAGGTGTCCGCTCCGTGGCAGACTTCTCGACGCTCGCGCTGGTGACGGCTTCGAACACGAGCAACGTCACGATCGAGCGGGTGACCAAGGTTCCGCTGGTCATGATGGTGACCGGCGTTATGGGGCCGGAAACGCAGGTCTATTACGAGTCCGGACAGCTAAAAGGATTGGCGATCGGTCTGAAGGGTTGTTACGATCTCGAGACGCTGATGTCGAGGCAATGGCCGGGCAAGGAATTCGTGAACCTGGATAATGGCGCGAAGTATTACCCAACGCTTCACCTGGCGCTTTTGCTGCTTATCGCGGCCGTCGTTGCCGGAAACGTTGGGATGTTTATGACGCGAAAGAGGACGGTGCAGCGTGGATCCTGAAAACTTATTGAAAGTTAAGATGGGGGTCGGAGTGCTGGCCACCATCGGCCTGTACTCGGTGCTTTACCGAGAGAACAAGTTCTATCGGTTCTGGGAGCATATGTTCCTCGGCCTCGCGGCGGGTTGGGCCATCGTGGCGCTTTGGACGGAATCGCTGCACGACGACTGGTACATGAAGATCGTCGGCAACGGGCCGGAAGGGACCGCGCCGTCGACTCCGGGCTACTGGGCGTACGTGCTTTTGCTGCCGATCGGCATCATGGGCTACTTCGTCTTTAGCCGCAAGCACAACTGGCTGAGCCGGATTCCGATCGGGATCATTCTCGGGTTATGGTCGGGCCAGCAGGTGCAGGTCTGGTGGAACCGGTATGGGCCCCAGATGGCGGACTCGATCAAACCGATCATTCCTACGACGACGGGCTTCTTCCGCCCGGGAACGAATGGTCTTGATCCGGCGCAAGCGGCCTCGATCAACTCGCAGGTGTATGTCAGTGACGCTATCACGAACATCATCTTCCTGATCACGCTGCTCAGTGCGGTGAGCTACTTCCTGTTCAGCGTTGAGATGAAGAACAAGTTCCTGAAGAACATGACGGTTCTTGGGCGCATGCTCTTGATGGTCGGCTTCGGGGCCATCTTTGGATCGACGGTTATGATGCGGTTCACGCTGCTGATCGACCGCATGTACTTCATCTTCATCGAGTTCCTGAAGAACGGCCTCTTCGGAGGATCGTAGCAGACTAGAACCACTCTGCCGCTTTTGGCGGCAGAGTGGTTCTCCTGCTCTTCTGTCTCTCTGATCAATTCACGGCGGGTCGGTTCAGATGGCTGTGTCATTCGATTCCCAGGCAGTCGCTCTGATTAGAGATTGGCGGAAATCTCCCCTAGTTGTTCTGAGAGCCCACCCTTTGGATCGATTTGGGGCCTAGTTACTACTAACCCACCTGCCCTGAGGTCTTTGTAAGCGACGTGCAAAGCAAGAACCCGAGAACGGCTGTGAGTTAAGGGCGGAGAGATGAGGCAGCTCCGCAGAGCGGAGCGGCGTATCAGCTCAAAAAGGCAGGCAATGCAGGCATCGGGTTTAGGGGACTTTGTAGAAGTCTCGATACCACGCCACGAATTTTTCGATTCCTTCCTCTAGTGGGGTGCTTGGACGGAATCCGGTGGATGCTTCTAGCGCGGAGGTGTCGGCGTAGGTGGCGGGCACATCGCCGGGTTGCATTGGTAGCATTTCCTTTAATGCCTCCTTGCCCCACGCTCGCTCCATGACCTCGATGAAGCGCATGAGGTCGATGGGCTCGCTGTTGCCGATGTTGTATACGGCATATGGAGGCGTGTTGCCGTCACGTCGCGGAGGATGGTCCAGGGTGGCGACTACTCCTGTCGCGATGTCGTCGACATACGTGAAATCACGCTTCATATCGCCGTGGTTAAAGACCTTGATCGGTTTGTCCTCGAGGATCGCTTTCGTGAAGAGGAAGGGCACCATGTCCGGCCTTCCCCACGGGCCGTACACGGTGAAGAAGCGAAGGCCGGTGGTGCAGAGACCGAAGAGATGGCTGTAGGTATGCGCCATCAGCTCGTTCGACTTCTTGGTCGCGGCGTACAGACTCACGGGGTGATCCACGTTGTCAGTCTCGCAGAACGGCATCTTCGTATTGCCCCCGTATACCGAGCTGCTCGACGCGTAAACAAGGTGCTGGGTGCCGGCGTGGCGGCAGGCTTCCAAGACGTTTGCGAATCCGACGAGATTGGACTGGATGTAGGCAAGCGGGTTCTCAAGCGAATACCGGACGCCACCTTGCGCAGCCAAATGCACGACGCTCGCTGCCTGCTCGACGCACTCGACGACCTTTGCTCCGTCTTGCAGGTCGGCTCGCATGAACGTGAAGTTCGGTCGCTTCTGAAGCTCCCGCAGGCGCGCCTCTTTGAGGGCTACGTCATAGTAGTCGTTGAGGTTGTCGAAGCCAAGCACCTCGTCCCCGCGGTCCAGGAGCTTCCGGGCAACGTGCATCCCGATGAAACCTGCGGCCCCGGTGACGAGAATCTTTGCCATGGCTAGGAGCCGATGGTGTGGTATTCGATGCCCACACGCTCGGCGATGGCATGGCTGTAAAGTCGCCGACCGTCAAAGAGCAGTGGCTGCTTCATGCAAGCGGTCAAGCGCTCCAAGTCGATCTGGCGGAACTCGTTCCATTCGGTCACCACAACCAATGCGTCGGCACCCTCTGGCAGGTCGTAGATGTTCTGAACATACTCGATGTCGGGGAAATGCTCACGGACGTTTGCTTCGGCAGCAGGATCGTAAGCTCGAACCAGGCCGCCCCGCTCTAGCACCGCTTGGATGATGCGGAGCGATTTGGCGTCGCGAATGTCGTCGGTATTCGGCTTGAAAGCGAGTCCCATGAGCCCGACCAGCTTGCCCTTGAAGCCGCCCAGTCGGTTCTCGATCCGGGCAATAAAGCGCTCCACTTGCTGGTCGTTGATCTCGACCACTTCTTTGAGAAGGTCGAAATCGTAGCCTAGACTCTCAGCGGTCTTGATCATGCCTTGGACATCCTTCGGGAAGCAGCTCCCGCCCCAACCCAGGCCCGCCTGAAGGAATTGCTTGCCGATGCGAGCATCCGCGCCCATGCCTTTGGCAACGTCGCCGACATCCGCCCCGCAAAGCTCGCAGATTTGGCTGAGAGCGTTGATAAAAGAGATTTTCATTGCGAGGAAGGCGTTTGCTCCGTACTTGATCAGCTCCGCGGAGTTCAAATCCGTAATGATCATAGGTGCCTGGAGGGGCGCGTACAACTCGACGAGGCGGGCGGCGGCCTGTTGATTTCGAGCTCCGATCACCACGCGGTCAGGGTTCATCGTGTCGTGAATCGCACTACCTTCGCGCAAAAATTCTGGGTTGCTCACCACATCAAATTGCTCGTGCGGAACGCCCAGCGCGAGGATAATTTGCTCCACCATATCGCCGGAGCCGATCGGTACAGTCGACTTGTTGACGATGATCGTGCGCTTGAAGATGTTCTTGCCGATCTCGGTGGCGACGGCTCGGACGGCGGAAAGGTCGGGGTTGCCGTCCGGCAATGGTGGAGTGCCAACCGCGATGAAAATGATTTCGCTTTGGCGGGTAGCGAATTCGATGGACTGGCTGATCCGCAGAAAGCCGCTCTTCAGGCCGCGCTTGAGAAGCTCTTCCACGCCTGGTTCGTAGATCGGGGGGATGCCATCCTGCAGCATCTTCGCCTTCTTCTCGTCTTTATCGACGCAGATGACGTTGTTTCCGAGTTCTGCCAGCACAACGCCGGTCACGAGTCCTACGTAGCCCGTTCCAATAACAGCGATATTCATAAAGGGCGGTCTCTACTTTCTAAGTTAGCCGATGAGCGATCCACGATCTCACGACAGGGCACAAAAAGTGCTTGGGCGGAAGCCACAGTTTACCTGGCGGGGGGAATCTGATCGGCAGTATGCTATGCGGGTGACTGAGCAATACCTGGCTGACTTGCTGGAGCAAGTCGTCCCTATCGCGGAAGCAGCGGGCGACGCGATCATGGCCATTTACCTCGACGAGTCTCGGGACTCCTCGCTGGCCGACAAGGAGGACCGCTCTCCGCTTACCGAAGCAGATTTAGCCTCGCACCATGTCATCGTCGATGCCCTCGCGCTCCTAGAGCCCCAATTGCCGGTGCTATCCGAGGAGTCTAAGAGCATTCCCTATGAGGAGCGCAAGGATTGGGAAACCTTCTGGCTCGTCGACCCCTTGGACGGCACCAAGGAGTTCTTGAAGCGGAACGGAGAGTTTACAGTCAACATCGCTTTAATCCATCAGGGTGAGCCGGTGCTGGGGGTCGTTGTCGCACCCGCTTTGGGAGTCACTTACGGGGCGGCCAAGGGAAGCGGTGCTTGGCTCGACGATGGCGAACGAATGCCGATTAAGGCGAAAGAATACAAGTCTGGAACTTTGCGGGTGGTTGCCAGCCGGTCCCACTCCGGGCCCGACACCGAGGCACTGATCCAGCAGCTCCGCGACGAGATCGGCGACGTTGAATTGGTTTCCATCGGAAGCTCGCTGAAGCTGTGCCTGGTCGCGGCCGGCAAGGCGCATATGTATCCACGGCTTGGGCTGACCAGCGAATGGGACGTTGCGGCGGCACATGCGGTGGTAAATGGCGCGGGCGCGACCGTGACCGATGTGGACGGTAATCCCTTTGTTTACAACAAGGAAAATATTCTCAACCCGTTCTTTATCGTGAGTGCACCCGGGACCCCGGGTGTTGCTTAGCGCGTTCCAGCAGGCAAGTCCCTGATGAAGGCCTGCCAGTAGGCAACCAGCGCTTTTCTCATCCGCGCCAGCGACTGACGGCGACTTGTCCGGCTGCTCGAAACCAATGAGCCAGGGTGTCCGCCATGCATCTCAGCACGGTACTTCGCACATTGGGAGAAATAGCTGAGGCGGCGAGTTAAGAAGCCTTTGTTGTCTTTCTGGTGCAGACAATTTGGCGCCTCGAGCCCCTGAGCCAAATAGCAAAGCGGTGCAACCGAGTTTGGTTGCACCGCCTAATTGATCCGGAGGAGATGCCTCTTGGAAAGAGGCATTGCGGTTTAGATCATCTCTTAACGAACTGGAAGCCTCTTCGGGCCTTCTTGCGGCCGTACTTCTTTGATTCCTTGACGCGGGGGTCTCGGGTTAGGAAGCCGTTGCCTCGAAGTTCCTTGCGGAGTCCTTCGTCGTACTCGAGGAGGGCTCGGGCGATGCCTAGGCGGATTGCGCCTGCTTGGCCGGTGATGCCGCCGCCTTTGGCGGTGGCGAAAACGTCGAATCGTCCGTCCATTTGGAGCTCGACGAGCGGGCCTTTGAGGAGGATCTCGAGGACGGGGCGGCCAAGGTATTCCTTAAAGTCGCGGCCGTTGATGGTGATTTTCCCTTCGCCTGGCATGATCCAAACGCGAGCGATTGCGTTTTTGCGACGCCCGGTTCCGTAGTTGCTTTCTTTAGTGACTGGCATCGTTACTTGTCCTTCCGGATGTCGAGCGGCTCTGGATTCTGGGCCGCGTGGGGGTGCTCGGAACCCGCGTAAACTTTGAGTTTGTGGAAAAGGGCCTTGCCGAGCTTGGTCTTTGGGGTCATGCCCCAGACCGCTTTCTCGACCAGCTTGACCGGATCCTTCTCGCGCAGGTCGCCTCGGCTGACGTTGCGGATACCGCCGGGCCAACCGGTGTGCCAGTAGATCAGCTCATCGGCCTTGTTGCCGGTGAGCGCCACTTGCGACGCGTTGATGATGATCACGAAGTCGCCGCAGTCGCAGTTGTACTGGAATGTGGGCTTGTTCTTGCCTCGAATGACTTGGGCGACCTGGGCGGCGAGTCTTCCGACCGGGATGCCGGCGGCATCAACCACGTACCACTTGCGTGTGATGTCCCCTTCTTTATTTGTGTATGTTCGATTCATGTCGTTTATTCCTGATGGTGCATCGCCGAGCGATACAACAGTCGAGGGTGACGTTCCCTCGCTTCCGGCTGTGCCCGATGGGCCTAGGCCAAAATTTTAAGCTCCTCTATTAAACCTGAGAAGCCCTCTTGACTTCTACGTTTGGGCTGGTGGTGTACCTTGCATCAGTGATGCAGCGCGGAGCGCGTGCCAACTCTGCCCGTCGTTTAATGTTCCCAACTTCCCGTTCCCAACGGGGGAGGGGGTGAGTTGATCATCATACTGCTCCCCCCTATGGGTCGTGACATTATGATCATGGGCGGAGGGGGGTGATGGAGTCGTTCCCCCTCCCGGTCCCCCCTATGGGTCGGGACGGTGGGATCGTGTGTGGAAGGGGTGTTTTTGGCGGTTCACATCTCTATAGGTTTCAAAATGCGATTTCGTCAATTAGCTCTGACGAAAACTTTGAAGGTTTTTGGCGTTCTTCTCTCCGCTATGCGCGGGGCACCATGCCCGCAAAGCCTTTGCTTAACGGTTGCGTCGGGCAGAGCGCGACCTTTTCATGACCGGATGAAGGGGATGAATGGGGTGAGTGGGGTGAGCGGAGGGGAGTTGTTTCAAAGAACCCCGGCAACCTCACGCACCGGCAGCAAGAAGACCTCGAAAGCTTCCTCAGCGAGAACGACTTCTCCAAGACCGCTCAAGCCTACAGCTTCAGACTCCAATTCCAAGAGATCTTCCTTGAGAGCAAACGAACCGCTCAAAGGCTCTTCGATGTGTGGCTCGATAGAACTCTCGAATCTGGACTCAAACATGTCGAGCACGTCGCCTCCACTTTCTTCAAGATGAGAGAGCTCATCCTCAACTGGTTCGATACCAAGATCTCCAACGGACTCCTCGAAGGACTCCATAGCGTTCTCCAAGCAACCAAGAACAAAGCCAGAGGCTACAAAGACCCACAAAACATCTTCGCCATGAGCTACCTGCTGCATGGCAAACTTCAAGGCGTTCCACTATGAATAGCGAAGAGCCTTACTATTTCTCCAAAACATGCGAACCGGGATGGAAGGATCGGGACGACTGATCCAAGCGTAATAGCGAGGTGGGCTGCCGACGACAAGTTGGCGCGGACAATCCACAATCTTCTACTACAGGGCCAAGTGGATCGTGCTTATGCTGCTATTGTTGAAGCTCGCAAGGCTCGGCTAGACGTCTTGCGAAACAACGAACTTACGGAAGTGTGCGCCTTGCTTACCGACCGTGTTACAGAAGCATACGAACCGTTGGTTCGCATCGCCGAGTTGGGTAGCGGGCACGAGCAACATTGGCTCCTACTCTCCCTTGCAAGTTCGCTTCAACAACAGTTGTACTCAGGGCAATTCGAGTACTGCGACCGAGTTCTGCGCCAATATTGGACGGAGGAATGGGGCACTTCCTTTCCTTACAAGGCGCCTACGTCGAATAACTCCCGCTCAGTGCAAGTTTTAACACTGCTTGCTTTGGGAGTGCGTGATGGTCGGGTGGGATGGCTTTGGCTAGATTGGGCATTAAAGCTGGATCCGTCGAATGTGATGGCAGCGAAGCAAAGCATGTCGGTGTTTATAAGCATGGAGCAGTACTCCCGAGCTAGGGCGGTCATAAACCAAATCCTCCCGAGAATTGCAGACCCTGCTTTGAAAATGCACTTCACGGAGAGATTGGAGGCAATCGAGGGCAAAGCTGATGGAGTTCTTCAACTGCTTGATCCCCTAACGCTCTAGTTCTCCAGCTACTCGCAACCTCAACACTATGACTTTCCAGTAGCGCGTCGAGCCGGAAGCGCTGAAGCACGGGTTATTATGCCTTCGGCTTCAGCGTGAACTGCTCTTTGACGTCTGCGAAGAGAGCAGTAAACCAAACTTGTCGATCCTAAGCAGCACATCGCCCCTTGGGGTTAATTGCAACCGCGCTCCACGGGCCCGGTGCTCAAAAAACCGTCCTGAACGGCCATCCCTCCAAGAGCGAACCTGGACCGAGGCTCCCGACATAAGCCCAACGATCCCACGTAGTTCTGAGAGTCGCGCAACTCCGCCACGGTCACACCATAACCCCGATGGCGAACCCGAGGAGGCTGTCCCTCACCCTTGGTCGGAAATGCTTGCTCCCTTGCAACGTACGGCAAATGCGTGCCGGCAGCCACAGGCGCTGCGGTCGGAACACTTTGCTCCTCTAGGCTGTTGTCGTCCCCAGCAACTAGCAATAAGCAAACTGCTATCAGCATCAACTCATTCTAACTTTGAAAACCCAACAACCAATCCCAAGATTCGCCCGAAGGTCGCGAATTCTCGGAACTCCACCGCACGTCCTACTTCCGCAGGCAAGCAGCAATACGTTAAGCTGAATAGAAGCGTAGGCTGTTCCACCCAAACCCATGTCAATGATCGATACGTCCCAAACGAATTACGGCGCGGCAAAGCGCTTCAGGCTTGTGCTTCGCGAGGCCGGCAACATCCGGGAGATGGGGGGCGAGGACATGTCTATCGCCGTCGGCATCACCGACAGCATCTTCATGAATGCACTCGATACGGGCACGTCAGACATCCACTTGCAGCCCGAGCGCGACCAGCTCAAGATCCGCTTTCGTCAAGACGGCGTCCTGCACGACACCGGACAACTCCCGCTCGAGCAGGCACAAAACGTCGTCGCCCGTCTCAAGTTGGCCTCCGGCATGAGAATCGACGAGAACCGAGAACCCCAAGACGGACGAATCGACATGGAGTATCTGGGCCGACGGCTTTCCGCCCGATCTTCTTGTATCCCTTGCCTGAATGGCGAGAAGATCGTGATGCGTCTCCTGGACCCCCAGGCAATGAAGGTAGACCTGACGAAGCTCGGCATGACCGAAGACGTGCTCGTCAAGTGGAAAAAGGCGATCCAAGTCCCCTACGGCCTCATCCTCGTCACCGGCCCCACCGGCTCCGGAAAAACCTCCACCCTCTACGCATCCCTTCACCAGCTCGATGCCAAAACGCGAAATATCGTGACCGTCGAAGACCCGATCGAATACGAATACGACAAAAACATCGCGCAGGTGCAAGTCACTGAAAAGATGGGCTTCCCCAAGGTCATGCGCACCTTCCTCCGCCAAGACCCCGATGTGATGATGGTCGGTGAAATGCGCGACGCCGAGTCGCTCGCGATCGGTATTCAAGCCGGCTTGACCGGCCACCTTGTGATGAGCACCCTTCACACCAACAACGCCATCGAGACAATCGGCCGTATGCGCGACATGGGTGCGGAGCAATATCTGATTTCCGGTGTTCTCATCGCAATCCTCGCGCAGCGGCTGGTTCGCCTGAACTGTCCTAAGTGCAGACAGCCCTACAAGCCGAATCCCGAAGAAGTAGAAACCCTCAAACTCTCAGCGGAAGAGCTGGAGCGCGGGCGCTTCGCAAAGGGAGCGGGCTGTGGCGAATGCCGAGGTACCGGCTACAAGGGGCGCGTCGGCGTCTTTGAACTTGTGCTGGGCACTCCCGAATTCCGAGGCGCGATCGCGCGGGGCGACGACTGGCCGACCATGCTGGAGATAGCACGGCGTCAGAACTTCAAGACCATGCTCGAAGACGGGCGTATCAAAGTGATGGCAGGCTGGACCACCCCAGATGAAGTCATCCGAGCCGTCTACACGCAGGCAATCGACTAGCTTCTACGGCTTCATGGAGGCGGTTCGCCGCCTCCACTCATGCTAGTAGCGAATCGCGCAAATACACCTTTTGAACGACACGCAGATATAACAGGTGCATACCTGGGAACATTACCAGGTAGCCCTGCGTCCCTGAACGTGAAACTGGTTCATACACAACTTCAACAGGTGCGTTGAAGAGTATCCAGAGGCTAAGCCAAGGCAGTGGGAGAGTTGCCGTGGACGCTTTCGATGAACCATGACGGTTGCCTTGATCTAGGTGGCGGAGCGATTGAAATATCGTAACACGCTTCGCCCCAGGGTCAAACCCGCCATGGATCGTTAAAGCCCACGCTCTGACCTACTCCGGCGAAGCCAAAGGATTTTGCAAGTAAGGGAGAGAAAAATGAAAGTAGCAACATTCGCAACAGTCCTCAGCTTCGCGCTGATTTCGGCAATTTCGCAGGCGCAGATCACGATTATTCAGCATCCAGGCAATTTCAAGGATGATGAGAACGTACTGTTCAACGACCGGACCCTTCAGCAAGAAGGCAACTTTGTTCAGGGTCACACCAACAAGAGCAACTGGATTGTCGACTTCGAGAGCAGCACTGAGCTGGCAGCTCACGGCGGACAGTCCCGCATCGAAGCACTCAGCGGAAAGAACGATACGTTCAGCGACCTTTCGGTTCGCCTGCACGATTCGAGCCTTTCGATGAGCACGCTCATCTGGAACCTGGATGCCGTCGATGATGGCGAAGTCACCTTCACCGTAAACCACAGCGCTGGCGTATACACGGAGACGTTCACCCTCGACAAGAACGGTCAGAACTTCTTCCGATTCGCAGGTGACGGCGTCTCGATGAACTCCGTCAGCTTCTCCTCGAGCGTTGGAATCTCCGACGTGAAGCAGGTACGACTCGGAGCCGTTCCTGAGCCCGCTTCCCTCCTCGGCCTCGGCCTCGGAGCAGTGGCATTCCTTCGCAGGAGAAACAAGAAGACTGTCTAAATAGCTCGGAGAACAAGCTAACGGGAGACTCCCAGGCATTGCCTGGGAGTTTTTTCATTTAGCTACCAGTGCATGCGAAATAACACGAAGCTTTCAAGGATGCCTACTTGAAGTGGCGTAAGCGGATGTTCCGGAACTCGACCTTCATGTCCATTCCGCCGTGCAACTGCAAAGCAACTCGCCCCTCGCGTCGGCCCGCCGGATCATTGATGGCGGTGATGGGTTTGCCGTTCAGCTTCACGACATAGCGCGAGCCGAGCGCAGTCACGTCCATGGTCGTCCACTCGCCGGCGCGAAATCCGGCAGTCGCGTGAACTTCCGGTGTTGGCTTGGAGACCCAGCCTCGTCCCGCGGTCTCCCAAATGCCCCCGACGTCGTCGAGCGCATCAACTTCCGCCTGAAATCCCTTGACCAAGGGCTGGCCCTCAACCCTCTCGGCGCGGAAGTAAAAGCCGCTGTTGCCTCCGGAGATGCGGAACTCGAGGCTGGCCGAGAAATCGCGAACGGGCTTATCGTACAGCAACACCCCCTGCTCGTCCCCTTGAGAGCAAGTGCCGATCAGAACCCCCCGCTCGACGCTCCACCTCCCGCCCCCCACAACGTGCCAGCCATTCATGGACTTGCCATCAAAGATCTGATCCGAAAGGGCGACGAGAGCGAGCAAGGAGATCACGCTCCATTGTGGCGCGGCGCCCTGCGCACGAGCCCCAAGACGCCCGCCAACAAGGTCAAGTTCGTCCTGGCCCGTGCTCAATCGCCCTAACCAAAAACCAAGTGCCTCCCGGCCAAACCAACTGCGAATCCCCACGCCGCAGGAACCATTGGGCTATCCGATGTGTTTCAACTTAGCGAGAGGTAGACTTTATCGACTCATGCTCTTCGTGAAGCGCGACAAGCGCGAGACGTTCGAGCGGCAAGCCGAGAAAGTCTTCCCCTCGGTCTTTGGTACCGCATTGCGCTTAACACGCTCCCGCGAACAAGCCGAGGATCTGGCACAGGAAGCGACCGTTCGCGCCTACGAAGCCTTTGATAGGTTTGACGGCACGAATTTCAAAGCCTGGATGCTGCGCATAGTGACCAACCTGTACATCAACAAGTACAGGCAGCGTCAACGTGGGCCGCAGGTCGGATCCCTGGACGAAGAGGGAGTGCAAGAGCCCATGTCGGCCGAGTCGCAAGTGCCCGATCGGGTGCTCTTCGATGAAGCCGTCGGAGCCGAAGTCGAGGATGCCCTCAAACAGGTGCCCGAAGATTTCCGCCTCGCGGTGATCCTCAGCGACCTCGAAGGCCTCTCCTATCAGGAAATCGCGGACGCTACAAAGGTGCCGATTGGAACGGTCCGATCAAGAATTGCAAGGGGCAGAAGCATGCTCCGCAAGGCGCTCGAAAGCTACGCATTGCAAGAAGGATATCTAAGGCAAGGGGCAGATGACGAATGATTGATCCGCTGGAACTGCACGCTTACGCAGACAAAGAATTAGACCGCGAGAGCGAAGACCGCGTTAGACGGCAGTTGCAACAGGACCCCTCCAGCCAAGCAGAGCTGGACACGATCCTCGGGCTCAAAGCCGTCCTCCAAACGCATTGCAAAACTGAAGCTTGCACAACCCAGTGGAGCGCCTGCGTCGACCGTCTTGCCGAACTCGACAAAGTCCAGCGCACCGAATCCTTCGTGGGCAAATACGCCTGGGCACTCTGCGGCGTCTTCTTCATGTTCATCTTGGTCGGAGGCATCACCAGCCGTATGGGACCCTCCAAAGGCATAGGAAGCCCTGATCTCGCCCGAGCCGTCGCTTCACTCGGACAACCCAGCAGCCCAAGCTCGCAGCAACCGAAAGAAGTCCGCAAGTGGCTCGACTCCTTGGTCGGCAAGGCTTCCGAGCTGATCTCACCAGAGAACGTGATCGTCGGTCCCGTCGCAACCGGTCAAATCGATGGCTACCGGGTCGCCCAAATTAGCATGAGGGACGGAAAAGGCAACCTCGCGCTCCTTCTCATGAATGCCGATCTCGATATTAGCGACATGCCAAGCTGGACCGCGGACCTCAAAGTCGGCAAGCTCCAAGGCATCAACTGCCTGGTCTGGAACGAAGGCGGCTACACGCTCGTCTTCGCCGGCGATCGTCCGTACAATGAATTGGAACAGCGATTGAAGACGGTAGTGCACAGTCGATAAACAAATGGCCGCAGACAAGACACGACCGAAGCGGATTCTCGTTGCCGATGACGATGCGAACCAGCGCAGAATGATCCAGTTCTGCTTAGAAGAGCTTGGATACCAGGTGGAAACTGCTGCCGATGGACAAGCCGCTCTTGACCTCGCACAGTCCGCGGAGTTCGACAGCATCATCCTCGACATCGATATGCCGCACATGAACGGCCTAGAGGTGCTGCAGCATTTGCGTGCCGACGAAAAGTTCAAAGACACCTTCATCGCCATGCTGACCGCCCAAGACTCCTCGCAGATGGTAGCCCAAGGCTACGCCGAGGGAGCCAACATGTATCTCACTAAGCCCGTCACCGCCAGCGTGCTGGCACGTGCCCTCAGAGACTAAAAAACCGGATTAGAAGCGGGTGCTTCTAATCCGGCCAAGACGCCCATTTAGCCGAAAGCGCCGCCCAAAGGGGCGGTTACTGGCGGCAACCGGTGACTTCGACTTTGATCATGTTCGCCTCAAAGCCGTTTTCGCGTGCTTGCCTCTCGATCACGTCGATGATCTCGGCAGGCAGTCGCATTTCTGTAACTTCGCTGGTTTGCTCGCAAACCATGACCTCAGAGCGCTTGCCATGGCAATCTGAAATTCGGCACGGGAAGTAGCCGTCGACTACCCCGATGTGGTGGATTAATCCTACTTCCTGCAGGGTCGATAGGATTCGATAAACACTAACGACGTCGATCTTGCCGCCGCCGCCAATAATTTTCTCGTGAATCGCATAAGCACTGAGCGCCCGAGTGGTGTCAGCGAGGGCACGGATCACTTGGACCCGCGGCATGGTGATTCTATAGCCGGCCGATCGAAGCTCGCGCAGGGCGTGCTCTTCATAGGCTTTGGCTTCAGTTAATGGCTGCTCAACTTGTGGCGCCATTGGTTCGCGTGAACGTCTTTCTCTCATGGTCATATTATCTACAGACGCCTCTTCTGGGCTCTTGTCGTCACGTTGCCGGGAATATCAAGCTAAACGGGCTTTGTTTACTTGACTCAGTTGCAGCAGAGTTGTTCCCCTCTCGTAAAAAAAACAGGTTCCGTTGAATCTAAATGTGTGATATGATCATGCCCGTACCCGGCAGGGGCGAGTGGCTTTAGAAGCGCGCCGCGTCGGATGGAGGAAAAATGCAGTTTTACAATTTGAAGACCCGTTCGCATGTAGAGATTCCCGAAGGCGACATCCGCCGCAAGAAAATGATTCGCAAAACCAAGTCCGGCGAGCAAGTCCGCTATGCTCTCACCGCAAACTACGAAGGCACCAACCTATACAAGTTCGTGAACGAAGCCACGTACACGTCCACAAACGCTAAAGAAGTGGAATAACCGCCTCCCATGACCCAAGAAGGAGCCCCCGTCCTCGGGGGCTCCTTTGCTCTCACCGGCGTTGCCGCACACCCGAGGGTTCGCTGCATGCAGCTTTTGGCAATTTTGAAGGTAACCCAAAGATGGCGTCTAGGACGCGGGTTGTCCCGCGGTCGCCCAGGGCTGCGAAAAGCACTTGTTCCGACTAAGGTCGGTGCTCCGCATGGACATAGCGCTTGAGCGCGGTGTCCCGCATCCAATACCATCCCGCAACCCCCATCGAGCCGACACCGCCGATGACGGCGGAGATGCGGACGGACGTTAGGTCGGCCACTGCTCCAGCTTCAAAGTCGCCAAGCTGAGGGCCCGTCATGTGGAAGAGCATGCTGATCGCCGACATCCGCCCCCTCATCTCATCCGGGGTGGCGAGTTGCCGAATGGTCTGGCGCAGCACGGTTGAAACCATATCCGCCGCCCCCGTCACCGCAAGGCATAGGACCGCCGCCCACAGCGTCTGACTCAATCCGAAGCAGATCGTCGCCAGCCCATAGGTGGCGATCATCGATATCACCCACACACCCTGACGCCGAACCGTGCCTATCGAGGCGAGGGCCACAGATGCCAGTAGCGCGCCCACACCAGAAGCCGCGGTTAGAATCCCGTACTCGCGCCCGCCAACGTGCAAAACATGAAGCGCAAAAGCGGGCAGCAAGGCGGAAGAGCCTGCCATGAACGTTGCCCAAAAGTCGATAAACATCGCGTTCCGAAGCACGTGCGTCTTCTTCACGAACGCGAAGCCCTCCGCGATCATTCGTAAGACTTCCTTCGGCGAATTGGCATCGCTGGCACGTGTGACAATCCTTTTTGGAATTAGCCAAACCGCCAGCATGACTGCAACGAATGACACCGCATTGGCGAGATAACAAAACGAGAGCCCGTCCAAACCGAAAAGGCCACCCGAAGCAATTGCCAATCCGGCCAGAGCCGGCCCCAGAACTTCCGCCAGCCGAACTTGAATGCCGTTGACGCTGGCCGCATTGGGAAAGACCTCCAGCGGCACCAACCCCGGAACAATCGCCTGTCGAGCCGGACCCGCAAACGCCGCCGTCGCGGCATTGATGGCCACGATCGCATAGAGCGAAATCAGAGTCGCCTGTCCCGAAAAAGCTATGTACACCAATGCGCCCGCGACCAACGCCTGAATAAAGTTCGTGATCAGCACGATGCCTCTGCGATCAAACTGGTCCGCCAAGTACCCGCCGAACAGGCCCAGAAGCAGTAGCGGAACCACGCGCACCAGGCCCATTCCGCCGACAGCAAGCGATTGTCCGGTGAGGCTATAGACGTGAAACGCGATTGCGGTCGTCTGCATGTACCCGCCGACGTTCGACACAAAGCTGCCGAGCATGAAGTTGCGGAAGTCGCGGTGTGCCAGTGACGGCAGGCGAGACGGTAGGGCCACGCGACTAAGGTGTTACCCGTCTTGCGGCCTTATTTGCGGGTCGAAGCCACAACCGAGCGGCCCCGTTCGCATCCGACAACTGCGAGGCAGGTCTTCTAGACCAAGTAAAATGCGGGTCATGCCACGTCGGGATGTTGAGGAGTGGTTCTGGCAGCTTGGGGACGAGCTCCAGAAGATGAACGAGGAAATGGTCTCCTCTCGTCCCAAAATTGCGAGTGCGCGGTCTTGGGAGCCACGCGTCGACGTCTTTGAGGAGCAGCACCGCTTTCTCGTCCGGGCCGAACTAGCCGGCGTAAAAGGTGACGAGATTTACCTGACCTACATCCCGGACAGGCATTCACTTCTGTTGCGCGGAGTTCGCGACGAAGAAGAAATCTGCGAAGGGACACGAACCGGGATTCTGCAGCTTGAGATACTGTTTGGCCCGTTTTCGCGAGAGATCAGGCTGCCGAATGTGCCGATCGACGCATCCGGGATCAGGGCTCAACACCGAAATGGGTTCCTGATCGTCATGGTGCCCAAGATGGAGCGCGTCGTCGTCTCAACAACCATCACGATAAGGGAGATCTAAATGCCAGAAGTTGAATTGCCAGTAGAAGAAGAAACTCCCGAAATTGAGACCCCTATCGGCCTCGACGGCGATATTCCGGCCGGATTTGAAGACGGCGAAGAGCCGCGCCCGTTCGTGCCCGATGTCCTCAATATTCTGCCCCTCAGAGACAGCGTCATCTATCCGATGCTGATTGCCCCGCTAAGCGTCGCCAGGGAATCAAGCATCCAACTCCTCGATGAGAGCATCACTGGCAACAACCGCATCATCGGAGTGGTCGCGCAGCGCAACCCTCAGGACGAGACTCCGGATTTCGACCAGGTTTATCAATACGGCTGCGCCGTCATCATTCGCACCCTTGTGAAAATGCCCGACGCGGTACGGCTGATCGTCCAAGGAGTGCAGCGTTTCCGAATCGTCGAGCACCTCAGCTCGGAGCCATATTTGCGGGCGCGCGTCGAGGTATTGGAAGAGCACGAGGTGCCTGCGGATCAGACCGAAGAGGTCGAAGCGTTGCGCCGAACGGTGGCGGCCCTGTTCGATCAGGCGATCAGGCTCTCTCCCCAACTTCCAGACGAATTGCGGACGCTCACGCAGGCGGTACAGGAAGTCGCCGTGATGGCCGACTTGGTCGCCGCGCACATGACCTTCAGCGTAGAGGACAAACAAACAGTTCTGGAGACGCTCGACATCGAGGACCGGCTCAAGAAGCTGCTCGAAATGCTCTCGCGAGAAGTCCGCGTGCTAGAGCTGACCAGCAAAGTACACAGCGAGGTCAATGTCGAGCTCAGCAAGACCCAGCGCGAGTACTACCTGCGTGAGCAGCTCAAGGCCATCCAGCGAGAGCTTGGCGAATCGGATGATCGCGGTGAGGAGCTCGACGAGCTGCGAAAGCGGGTAGACGAAGCCGGGTTGCCCGAAGAGGCCCTGAAAGAAGTCAACCGCGAATATGATCGTCTCCGCCGTATGAACCCTGGCTCGCCCGAATACACCGTCGCCAGAACCTACATCGATTGGATGGTGGCCATGCCCTGGAACAAGGCCACTGAAGACAACCTCGATCTGAAGCACGTAAAGTTCACCCTCGATGCCGATCATTACGGCCTAGAAAAAATTAAAGAACGCATCATCGAGTTTTTAGCCGTTCGCAAAGTAAAGAAGAACGGCAAAGTGCGCCAGCCAATCCTTTGCTTCGTGGGACCTCCCGGAGTGGGGAAGACCTCCCTCGGCCGCTCCATCTCGCATGCCATGGAGCGCAAGTTCGCGCGCCTGTCCCTTGGTGGCATGCGCGACGAAGCAGAGATCCGGGGCCACCGACGAACGTACATCGGAGCGTTGCCGGGCCAAATCATTCAGGCGTTGCGCCGTGTCGAGACCAACAACCCAGTTATGGTTCTGGACGAGATCGATAAGCTCGGTAACGACTTCCGTGGCGACCCGTCCTCTGCCTTGCTCGAGGTCTTAGACCCCGAGCAGAACAGCACATTCAGAGACCACTACCTGGACGTTCACTTCGACCTGTCCAACGTTTTCTTTATCACGACGGCCAACCGCCTGGACACGATTCCACCGGCGCTCCGGGATCGAATGGAAATCATTGATCTAGGAGGCTATACAGAGGAAGAAAAACTCCAGATCGCCGAGCGGCACCTGATCGCCAAGCAAGTAGAGGAGCACGGGCTGACGAAGAAGCAGATCGTTTTCCGAACGGACGCCATTCAGAAGCTCATTCGCGAATACACCCGAGAGGCCGGGGTCAGGAGTCTCGAACGTGAGATCGCCTCGGTCATTCGTAAGGCTACGCGAATGATCGCTGAGGGCCACGAAGCGAAGATCACGGTCAATAGAAAGTTCATCGAGGAAGCTCTGGGGGCTCCGCGCTTTACCGAGGACGAAGTCGAAGAGCGCGACATGCCCGCGGGCACCGCCCTCGGCCTCGCCTGGACCCCGGTTGGGGGCGACGTCCTGTTCATCGAAACGGCAAAAATGCCCGGCAAGAAGGGCCTGATCGTTACAGGTCAACTCGGTGATGTGATGAAGGAGTCGATCACCGCGGCGCTGAGCTTCCTGCGCTCTCGCTCAGAGATCAAGATCGATCCAGAATTCTTCGAGAAATACGAAATTCACGTCCATGTGCCCGCAGGCGCGGTGCCGAAAGATGGCCCCAGCGCGGGGATCACGATGCTCACGGCTCTGGCGTCCCTGATCACGGATCGCCCCGTGAAGAAGAAGCTCGCCATGACCGGCGAGATCACCCTCGGCGGGCAAGTGCTCCCGGTAGGTGGCATCAAAGAGAAGGTGCTGGCAGCCTACCGAGCCGGAGTCCACACGCTTCTCCTGCCCGAAAAGAACCAAAAAGACTACAACGAAGACATCCCCGACGATGTCAAGGCGAAGCTGAAGGTCCAGTTTGTCAAGCACGCGGATCAGGTGCTAAAGACCGCGCTAGAAAAGAAGCCCTGAGGAGTCCTAAGGCTCATACAAATAAAAACCCTCTCGCCATATTGGCGAGAGGGTTTTCGTGGAGGTTAGTCCTTGACGGTAACGCCCAGCTCTTCTTCCGAGATATGGACTTCATCCTTATCACCGGGATTGTTGGTGGGACGGTCCGCGTAGGCAAATGCCTTGGCGTGTAGAAGCGCAGCAAGCTCGGCTTCTTTCTTAGGATCGCCCGACCCAGCCTTTAGAGAGCGCTCGTGGACAGCCGCCTGTCGTCCGTCGAGCGTGGACTCATACTTGATGCCAATTGTCGTCTCCGGCTCATTCAGAACCAATCGGTTTACTAATTCCACCCCCTGCATCAGCGTGTGATCGGTGTTCGCCACCTCGTACTTCCACATGCCGAATCGTCCGCGAGAGTAGATTTCGTGCTGTTCGAGCCAGGGGATCGTCTTGGCAAGAATTTCGTCGCGTTCGACAGTTGGGGTCGGGTAGCTGTAGTCCGCGTGGTAGAGCCATCTGGACACGATATCCTGAACATCCTTCTCTTCAAGGAGACCTGCATTGATGAGACCTTGGATCACATCATCGATGACGGTCTCCTTATTCACCGGCCGGAACTCCGACTCAGAGACTTCGCAAAGAAGTGAGTAGTAATTGTCAGCATCCGGAGTCATGTACTTGCTGTAGTTGCTCAGATACGTCACACGATAGAACGGGCAGTTATTCTCCGGGAAGTACATCCAAGATTTCGAGCTAGGGCATGGCTGCTTAAGGCCGATCCCGACCATGTATCCGCCGGAGTGCTTCAGCCTGGAAGTCGCGTCCTTGACCTCTTGAGGTACCGCGCCGTTAAGCACTTCGTTGCAAAGGACGTCCAGCGGCATCGTGCTGACTAGAATGTCATAGCTAACGATCTTGCCGTCGCTAAAGTAGACCTTCTTCTGCTTAGCGTCGATGTATTCGACTTCCGCTCCGAGGGTGTAGTGTCCTTCAAGTGGCTTGGCAAATCGTCGATAGAATTCCCCCGTGCCGCCTCTGAGGGGGAATTTGAACTTGTTATTGGGGCCCCAACCGAAGTCATCGGACTGCAGCACGATGTTCTTGAGCGCACGATTGATATCGATCATCGCCACGCGCTCGCCGATCCATTCTTTGTTCATCATCTCGGCAGGATGGGCCCAAACTTTGAAGTTGTAGGGGCGCATGAAATACTTGGAGATACCGTCTCCGAAGATCGCGTCGATGAACTCCCCAAAATTCTTCGCTTCCTTGTGATCGCGCGTTGTCTGGGCTTCAATTAGGCCGGCCATGCACTCGTAGGTGACCTCGGGCGGCAGGTAGCGGATGTTGTTTTGGAAGGGGTAGGGCACCCAGCGATCGAACATGCGAAGCCAGCATTCGCGCATATTCTCCTGATAATCCTCACCCATAAGATCGACGAATACTTTGTCGTAATACTCGTAGTGCGAGAACATCACGTGCCCGCCGATATCCCATGTAAAGCCGTGCTCATCCGTGAACGAACTAGCGAGGCCGCCGATATACGTGTTCTTGTCGTAGATATGAAAGTTTTTGTAGCCCAGTTCCTTCAGCCGATAACCCGCTCCGAGTCCGGTGGGTCCTGCGCCTAAGATAACGATTTTCTTTTCCAATGTTTTCCCCTTGAAGTTTTGTAGTGTGAGGTGCCTTTACAGCAGCTTGAGGCTCCTCAAAAAAGAAGCGGCAGCAAGCTGCCGCAAGTTGTGAAATCCCTTAGGACATAAAAGCTCCAGGCGGAGTCTTTGCGTCAACCGCTTCACGTATCAGCTCCTGCATCTTCTCAACCGTGCGCTCCCATCCGGCATCGCGCGCTTTTGCAACACCGCGCCGCGTCATCTCCGGATCAGGATTGTTGAGTGCCTTGTCAACGCAGGCCACAAAGTCTTCTGGTGATTTGGCGATCATCACGCTGTCCGTGTATTGCCGCACCACGTCCCGAACCGGAGTGCTCACCACGGGCTTTCCAGTGGCAAGGTATTCGAGCGCCTTTGTAGGATTAATGAATTCGGTAGCTTCGTTGAGCGCGAAAGCCATCATGCAGACGTCGAAGGCTCGACAGTAATTCGGAAGCACCGTATAGTCGCGTCCGCCGAGCCAGTGGATGTTGTCCGCTTGTGGAAGCATCGCCGGGTCGACTTTGACCACCGGGCCCACCAGAACGAATGACCAGTCTGGCCTGAGCGCTGCCGCCTCTCGGATCAAATCGTAATCGACACGCTCATCGATGACGCCGAACCATCCCACGATGGGTCTCGCAATCTCCCGAATGTCTTCGGGTATGGCGGTCATATCGTTCTGAGCTTTGGAGAAGTGGTCGTATTCCACACCGCAGCCAAAGAAGTGTGTGTTCTCGTGCTGGGCGGATTTCTTCATCCATAGCTCGTAGCCGCCAGTGAAAACTACATCCGCAGCCTCCATGAGGCGCTTCTCGTTCTCAATCAGCTCTGGCGGCGCTCCTCGGAACTGAGAGAGCTCGTCCATGCAGTCGTAAACAACCCCGCGCGTGTTAAAGTGGCCCAGGGACCATTCGGCCTCCATCGGGCTGTAGTACCAGTGCAACGGGTTGTCGAACTCGCCTTTCTGGTTCACTGATTCTATTGCCTGCGTGGCATAGGATCGCATGATTTCGGCGACTTCTGGGCGACCGCGCATAACAGAAGGGAAGGCGACGGTGGCGGTGGTGACATTCGGTCCCGCGTTCTCGATGATCAACACGGGCTCCGCACCCTCTTCCAAGCGGAAGTCTGCCTCTTCGATAAAAAGGACCGGGTGCTTGGCCGCGAACCGGGATAAAAATTGCTGAGGTCTCTGCCAGACGAAGCTCCAGCGTAAATGGCTGAACACGATGATGCCAAAGGAAGCATCCTTTCCTGGTTGCGCCGTTTGGCTCGCCTCAGGCGTGGATTGCAAAGTAATAGTTTCCAATAATCTTTTCCCCCGAACAGATTTTGGAAGCGGCAAATGAATTGCGGAACCAAGCCGACGCCGGCAGACTTTCGTCGCAGCGGATCCAGAAGGGATAGCGGCCCGTTCGTGCTCCCGCAGGTATGACAGCTGTTACTGTAATAGTGTTCCTATGCGTGTCGCTATTTTTAGCCCCGTAAGGGCCTTTTGGAGCTATGAATGGATGCAAACGCGAGCGTGTGCACCTGCTCCTAACATCCTCATGTTGCGATGATCAACACAAAGATACTCCTGGCCCGAACATCTCGCCTTGAGCCGCTCTTGCATTCTTTGAATCTAAAAAGGGCCTTCGTGGGCCGATCGGCGCGAATTGTGATTGTAGACGCAATTAGTGCGAAACGAGCACCGAATAGCCGCTTCAAAGCATTACAACTTTCAGGAGTCACTCGCAAGAGCAATCGCTATGTCACTTAGAAGCATTCCGCGACCAGAGTATCCGCGACCGCAGTTCGTGCGATCTCAATGGCTAAACCTGAACGGACCGTGGGAGTTCGCCTTCGACGGCGGAGACATCGGCCTCGGAGACGGCTGGTATGACGGCAGGAGCCTACCCCGCGAGATCATCGTGCCTTTTCCTTATCAGGCAGAGGCATCGGGCGTCAACGAGAAGGATATCCACGAGGTGGTGTGGTACGCCCGAGCCGTTGAGTATCGAGCCGAGTGGAAAGGAATGGACCTGCTGCTTCACTTCGGGGCGGTCGATTATGCCAGCACCGTTTGGGTGAATGGCAAGCTGGTGGGCGGCAACCGCGGCGGACATGTCCCATTTTCATTCGACATCGGACCCTATGTCCAAGAAGGCGAAAACAGAGTCGTCGTACGCGTCGAGGATCGACAAGACTTGACCCAGCCTCGCGGAAAGCAGGCATGGAATGGCACGCCTCACGGCATCGACTACTTCTGCACGACCGGCATCTGGCAGACTGTCTGGCTTGAGGCGGTTCCTCAGTGCCGGATCGAGAGCCTGCGGATTACCCCGGACCTTGAGGATGAACTGTTCCGAGTCCGCGTCTACCTTCATGCTCCCGCATCCAACTGGACGATCGAGTTGGATTTAATGGACGGAGACAAGGTTGTCAACAGCGTTCGCAAAGACACGAGCAACGCAGCGGCTCAGGTGAAGCTACGAGCGGAGAGCCCCAAGCTATGGTCTCCCGAGAACCCGCACCTCTACGACATCGTCGTGCGGCTCAAGCAGAACGGAGAAGTCATCGACGAGGTCCGCTCCTACGCTGGCATGAGAAGCGTCGAATTACGGAATGGTGAGTTCCTTCTCAACGGGCAGCCGGTTTATATGAAGATGGTGCTCGACCAGGGCTATTGGCCCGAAGGGTTCATGACCGCGCCGACCGACGATGCCCTCCGCTATGACGTCGAGATCACCAAGGCAATGGGGTTCAACGGATCACGGAAGCACCAGAAAGTCGAAGATCCAAGGTGGCTGTACTGGTGCGACAAGCTCGGCCTGCTGGTATGGGGCGAGATGGCGAACGCACGCGCCTGGTCTCCTGAGGCGGAGGAAACCTTCCTTGCCGAGTGGCGACGCGTCGTGCAGCGCGATTACAACCACCCGTGCCTTGTCACGTGGGTTCCCCTGAATGAAAGCTGGGGCGTACCTGAGATCGCCAAGGGCCACGCCGCGCAATACGCGTTCGTCGAGCGGGCCGTGAGCCTTACTCGCTTCTTGGACCCCTACCGCCCCGTGATCGACAACGACGGCTGGGAGCATACGGACGTGACGGACATCTGCACGATCCACGACTACACCGCTACCGGCGCCGAAATGATTGAGAAGTATCGCGAGACGGCGCTTGGGGGACCGTTACCGGAACTCTCTTGGTGGGATGGCAAAGTCACTTTTGCAGACGGTGCCGTGTATCGCGGCCAGCCTGTCATGCTCACCGAGGTGGGCGGATTCCTGATCAAGCCGTATTGGCTGCCCAAAGACCAATGGGACGTTCTCTATGACACCTACGGGTCGGTTGCCGACCCTGAAGAGCTATTGGCCAAGTATGAAGAGCTGATGGCCGGCATCGCGTCCCTGCACTTCGTGTCCGGGTTCTGCTACACGCAATTGACGGATGTCGAGCAGGAGGCCAACGGGTTGTTGACCTACGATCGCAAGCCTAAGCTGCCCATCGAAGAGATCCGCAGGATCAACGATTCTCTTCGCCTCCACCCTGCGGTAGCTCCCGCTGAGCGATTGGCAAGCTGAGGATCACCCGCCTGCCACGGTACACTCGCGGGCCGTGGTTGACGGGCGGATTGGAGTTGATGAGAGTGGAAAGGGGGACTATTTTGGCCCCCTTGTGATTGCCGCCTGCTACGTCGGAGCCGAGCACATTGCGGAACTGGGAGGAGTCAAAGACTCCAAGAAGCTCACGGACCCGATAGCATTGAGACTGGCAACCAAGATCAAGGCGGTTTGCCCGCATTCGGTGATCGCAATCGGCCCAGCGAAGTACAACGAGCTGTACGAGAAGTTTCGCAATCTCAACACACTGCTTGCCTGGGGACATGCTCGCGCGATTGAAAACGTGCTCGAGCTTCAGCCCTGTATGCTCGTTATCTCAGACCAGTTTGCCGCCGGAGGGGCAGTCGTGAAGAAGGCCCTATATGAAAAGGGCAAAGGGGTCGAATTCCGTTCCATGGTTCGCGCCGAAGCCGACCTCGCGGTGGCCGCCGCATCGATCCTTGCGCGCGCCGAATTTCTCAGGCGGCTGAAGTCGCTGGGTGATCAGTACGAGATGGAACTGCCAAAAGGCGCGGGAAACGTGATCCCCACCGCGCAGAGATTCATCGAGCGCCACGGCCGGCAGAACCTCGTAAACATAGCCAAGCTGCACTTCAAGACAACGCTTCAGCTTTGAAGTAGCCACTCCCCGAACACTGCAGGGATAATTTTCGTTCAGAAGTTGTCGAAGGGAGTTTTATGAAAATCTATTCTTACTTGTGCCTTGTCTTCCTAGCCGCCCTTTCACTTGTTGGTTGCGGCGGGGGCGGCGACGATTCGGGCGTCACGCCAGGCAATCTCGTCACCAGCCTGGTTATCGAGCCGGGCCAGCGCCTCAATGTCGGAGAACAAAGAAGGCTCCTGTTCACGGCAAGAACCAGCAACGGCACCAACGTGACTTCGCAACTGGGAGAAAGCACCACTTGGACGTCTTCGAGCCCCGGAGTGCTGTCTTTCAATCGGACCACTGCGACCGGCGTATCTAACGGAACGGCCAATGCCCGGGTGAGCTACACGAACTCCAATGGCTCGGTCGTGAACAGCGCATTTGTGCCTGTGACCGTAGGAACCGTCGACCGAAGACCGGTCGCTCGCGTCTTCGCGGCCGTCCCGAACACCGGGCCCTACTCCGTCACATTCACGCCGACCGGCGGGTCCGAAACCACGATTTCAAGCAGCGCCTCTGTCGGCGCGTTCAGCAATTTCACCACCCTTGCAGCGGGAGCAGGCAAGGTTCGAGTCTTCGAAAATGGAACGCAACGATCCTCGCGCGACGTGAATCTCAATGAAGATGAGCGGCTCACGATCGTTATTGCGGGCACGCCTGACAACACGGTGATCGTTCCCATCGTTGACGACACGGCAACTGTTCCTTCGGGCGAGTTTCGACTAAGGTTCGTCCTCGGTTACCTGGCATCGGGGCAGCGCTTCGACGTGTACGTGCTTCGTCCTGGCCAAACGGTGAACGACGTGGCTCCGATCAAGCAAGATCGCTCTGCGGAGAGCGGCTTCATCATGAACCTGCCCTTAGGAGCCGATCGCTTTGCGGTGACCGCTCCCAATTCAAAGACCGTGATCTTCTCAGGCACCTTTGAGGCCCCGAACCGATCAGATGTGACGCTCGTTTTCGACGAGACCACAGCAGGCAACTACCGCTTCAACTTCTGGGGAACGACGCCTCCTTAGCAGCGGGAAAGAAGGCAAAGCGGGTGAGGAGGGTTAACCTCCCTCACCCGCTTCACGCCTCAAATGACGTATCCTCGAAATGTGTACCGAGGTGCCAGACAAACGCACAAGTGGATCGGCGTCATACTCTCCCTCTTCCTTGCGCTCTTGGCGGTCACTGGTTTCTTCCTGGCCACCAAGAAGAAGTTTGCTTGGATGCAGCCACCTCCTGCAGAGGCAGTCAAGGTTGTTGAAGCTGCCGAGATCATCACGATCGAGCAGGCACTGGAAGCCGCATACGCCCGGGGCCACAAGGAGCTGCAGAAGCTGGACGATATCGATCGGGTGGATTACCGTCCCCGCGATAATATTTTCAAGGTGATCAGCAATGAAGGCTACATCGAGATTCAAGTCGATGGAAGTACCGGAAAGGTCCTTAGCGACTCGTTTCGAAACGATCAGCTTATGGAGGATATTCATGACCTCAGCTTCTTCGCCGATCTCGCCCATACTTGGCTGCTGCCCGCAGTCGCAATCGGCCTCGCCACCCTAGCGGTGACGGGAATCACCCTCTTTATGACCCCGGTCTATCGCCGCTGGCAGTTCAAGAAAACTGGAGTGGTCAAAAAGCGCACTCCATAAAGAAGAGCGCCGCCGGGCGGGACACTAGAAGCACCCTGGTAGTTAGAACAGGGCGGGGTCCGGTGCGGTCATAGCTTGTTATGAGACTGCGAATGTTATTCCTGGCCAGTGCCTTTTTGGGCACGACCGCTTTTTCACAGGAGTCTGCGCAAACCTCGAGCGGGATGCGCCCACTTGGATTTAGCGCTTTATCGAGAAGTGGTAAGCGCATGTACATACGGGACTTGGTGGCGAATGGCCCCGCGTTCCTGTACTTCATCAACCAAGGGGACAACACGAACAGCCAGTTCGCGCGCGAATTATCGCGCATCCAAGGCGCATACGGACCCAGCAAAACGAAGTGGTACGGCGTGATCAACGCAGAGCGATCCCGAACCGATTCGTGGGTAGCAGAGTTCAATCCGTCCTACGAAGTTCTCATGGACCCTGAGCTCTCGCTCGTCCAGCTCTATGGAGTCGAGTCCTCACCGGCACTGCTCTACATCGGCGCGGATGGCCAGATTATCAAGCAGTGGATGGGCTTCAGCGGCTTCTGGCTTAAGGACATTAACAAATTCTTCGCTGACGTCGAGGGGCGGACGATGAAGTACATCGACTTCAACAAAACGCCATCAACCACCCGATACGGCAACGGATACTTCCTTCGAAGAAGTAGCCGCTAGCCCTTCGACGGAAAAGTGAGTACCCGGCAACTCAGCACGCCCAATCGCTCAGGAAAGCGCGTGCCACCGTTCGGAGTCCCCGTGCAAAAGGGTTTCAAGCTGGCTGCGAAAACAAGTCCCGCATGACTTCCTCGATCTCAACCTCCTCGATTCCCAAATCACTCACCGGCAAAACCTGCAACAAAGCCGAAGTCATCGCCGCCGTCTCCGACCGCCCAACCTCCAAAACCGCTGAATCCGGAGAAGACTCCACTACCTTGCCATAACGCTCCAAATCGGCTAACAAAACCGGCGAAGAAAACACCAGCCGAACTCGCCGCACATCGCTAAACCGCCGCGAAAGCGCCCCCAAAGATCCTTCGAAAACCAGCGAGCCATGGTGAATCACAATCACCCGATCGCACAGCTCCTGAACGTCCTGCATGTAGTGCGAAGTCAGCAGCATGGTCCCATTTTCCTCCGCGTGAACCTCCTTCAAAAAGTCCCGAATCCGCTTCTGCGAAACTACGTCCAGCCCAATCGTCGGTTCGTCCAGAAATACGACCGATGGAGAATAGAGCAGCGCTGCCACCAGTTCGCACTTCATCCGTTCCCCAAGCGATAGCCGCCGAACCTGCGTGTGGATCTTGTCCGATAGCTGAAGCCCCTCCACAAGCTGGTCCACCCGCCGCTTAAACTTCGCCGGCTCCACTTCGTAAAGCTCGCGCAAAACCACAAACGAGTCCCAAGCCGGCAAGTCCCACCAAAGCTGGTTCTTGTTCCCCATCACCAGCGAAATGCGCTTCAGCATCTCCGCGTCCCTATCGCTCGGCACATGCCCCAAAACTGTAGCTCGTCCCGAAGTCGGCTGAAGAATCCCTGAGAGCATCTTCAAAGTGGTCGTCTTCCCAGCCCCATTCGGTCCCAAAAAACCCACCATCTCCCCCTGCTCAATCGAAAGCGAAATGCCCTTAACCGCCTCGACTTCAGTCTTTTCCCGAGAAAAGAGCCCCTTCAAGGCCCCCGATATCCCAGGTGCCTTCTTATTAGTCACATAGGTCTTGCGAAGGTCGATGGTTTCAATGGCCGGCACATAAGAATCTTATCACCCCTCCGACCCTCCGATCAAACTCGAAACCGAAACTCAAGAAGGTATCCTCACCAAACCGGCCTCGTAGCTCAGAGGATAGAGCGCCTCCGTCCTAAGGAGGGCGTCGGGGGTTCGAGTCCCTCCGAGGTCGCCAAGTTTACGGCGTATAGTTGTACAAATCGATCAGGTAGGTCTATCAGGGGTGTGGATAACTAACCGATTTGCGCCGAGATCCAGCCATCATTTCGAACCTAACTACACCACGAACTACACCACGGGTTTTGAGTATTCGCAGGGGAGAAGCCCGTTGGCATTGGGATCCTGGCCAGGCTGCTGTTTGTAAGGCCGCTCCCTGATTAGCATATTCTGCGGGCTCTCTGGCCCGACGGTGTCCTTGGCCAAAAACTCGCCTCGAAGGTTCAAGGGCAGATCAAAAAGGGGTTGAGTTGCAGCGGGTCCATGGTCCGTAGCGATGGATGATAAGTTGATGGATAAGTACGAGACTCTGCGAGCAGGTGCATCCGGCGGTTCTCCTCCTGCATCAACTTGAACTCGCGAGTTCGCATTTGGACATCTCAGCATAGTGCTCCCGCCTCTTGTAGATCGGCCTGTCGCTGATGCCGTGAGCCATTCGAAACCGAAGCATGCTCGCGACCGCGTCGATCTGACCCAGAATCGTGAGGATCTGCTCCTCCGTTAATCGTTTCCGTTCTGCCATGTTCGTCTCCTATGTTGGAGCGATTCGTCTGATCTAGGGTGGAAAGTTTAATGGGAACCGGTCACGGGAAACTTCTCCATATGTGCGACCGCCTTTCGACGGCTCGCCTGCCATGCCGTCAAAGCGGCACACGATACTGGAGGTAGGAGAAACCCTAATGCGGGAAGCTGTCATGCCAGCTTCGCAGACGAGTCGTGTCAGACGTCTGACATTGCTCAGTCTGCCAATGCCTTCATGAGCGCGTCTCGGACATCGGTATAAAACTGAATATCGATCTTTGCGGCCAGCTCGTCCGAAAGCTCAAAGAGTTGCCTTCGGGCGGATATTGGGAGAAGCAGAGTTGTCGCCTGTTTTTCAATCGCAAGTTCAGCAACGCTCACCGGGTTGTGGACCGGGTCAACGGTTCCGCCTAGATTGAGAGAACCAACCGCAATCAGACCTCCCTTCAAGCTCTTCTCCAGAAGTCCGCTGCACATCGAAAGTAAGGTTGCAACTCCTATGCCGGTGCCGCTTCGAGCGGCGTCAAACGCTCTGAGTTGAATCGAAAATTCGTGGTGACGCGGGTCGCGATCTCCAACCAGTTCCTTGCTCCGCGTGTACAGGTTCTGCTCTGCGAACCGGACACTTTCGCGGAATGCCGGGGGAACAGGATGGTTGAGAATTTTTGCCCCTGAGCCTGGTCCGGCATTGACTTCGATTCGGAAAAGGCCGGGGTGCTCGTCGGTCGTACCTGGAGTAATTGCCCACACCTGGCCTGGCGGCAACGGGTCGGTTCCGATACTGTCTTCGCTTGCGATCTCGGGAGTCGAAACGAACTTCTCCACGCCGTCAAGACCTAGCGTGTAGCTGAACTGCGTATTCCGGAACTCAGCGGCTCCGATTCTCTTCTGTTGCTCCTTCACTCGCCTTCGGCACTCTAA
>JBBQWO010000013.1:0-96307 GCA_038210535.1 Fimbriimonadales bacterium
GGCGAAGCGGATGATCCGAAGGAAGCAACTCCTCAAGCGGAGTCGTTCCAAACAAAGCCTTCTGATCCTTCTCGTGTCCTTGCACAAGGAAAAGACGTTACAGACTAAGAAGATGAGGCGAGTTCGTCAACAGCTTCCTAGTGCCGAAGGAGCTGTTTGGCCACCCAGAAATCCTGCTAGTCTTATGTGGCCCCCAGTTCAACTTCGCTCCAAAGGGGATGTTCGAAAATCTTCCCCAAGCAATAATAGTTGATTCTTCCGGCACCATCAGAGCAGTGCCGGCAAAAGGAGAGTCGCTCGCACAATTCGTCGGAAGGAAAGGTGACCTTTGAATCGAAAGACCTACGGACTTACACTACTTGAAACAATAACCGTTTTAACCATTACGGCAATCTTAACCGCTATTCTCATGCCGGTTATCGGTGCCGCGAAGAGGTCTGCGCAAGTCCAAAGTGCTGCGCAAAACCTGCGTCAACTGAGTAACGGCCTAAATATCTACCGATCCGATTGGACTGGCAGTGACAGCAACTTTGAATCGTATTACGGATTAGGTCTACCCCCAGTGGATTATCTTCGCGAGAACAGCACGAAACTTTCGGCCACGATGAGATCACCTTGTGGCAATAACACGAACGCATTCAACACGGCACTTTTCCCAGGTTATCCTGGACATGCCAGCTCAGTCTACGGTGTTTATGATCCTAGCAATGGACCGAAGCAACCGCAGGAGTTTAGAGAGCATTTGTCTACTTTCCGAGAAAACTCTGTAATGTTTGTAGATGTTAACTGCAACCCGGCAGATGTGAAATTCAATGAACCGCATCAGGTCAAGCGCGGCCTGGCGGTGCTTTTCTCGGGGCGGCTTGTTAACAAGACTGCGGAGGGTTATGCCTCTGCCCTCAAGTGGTATACCGAGCCTCCCACCGACGCCCGATAAATGGAGAACTATCTTGACAAAATCAAAGCAATTCGTTGCCGCACCCTTTTGCGCCATGACCTTGTCATACGCGATCATTTCCTCTGCTCAAACCACCCCACCGGATGTCTGCCCCATGCCTCCACCCGGCACACCGCCAGCTCAATGCCCTCTCGATGCAAGGCTTGAGTGTAGTCCTATCAATCCTTGCGCAACGGGAGGATTGGACTACAACTATTTAGATTGCTGTTACACCTCGCCAATAACGAGCATGTGCTTTCAATACAGAGCAGCAAGAAAGTGTTGCAATGGCACATGGCAGGTTATATGTGTTTTTGTTGGCTCGTACTCTAGCACCTACACCTGCGCGAGTGGTGGCGTATGCGTGCCGTAAACGTGTCTTCCCGGACTTATCGTCTTCGGTGGATTATTCTTACCATTATAGCGGTATTCACCCTGTCAATAATGTTCTGGTGGAGTAGGCAACCGGAATCGTATGAAGCTGCCGGAAGCAGGATTCTGGATGCCCTTGAGTCCGGTAACGGAAGATTGCTCGCGAGCTACATCGATAAGGAGGAGAAAGAGTTAAGTGGAGCAACCCCCGAAACTCTCGATGCGTTCCTCCGCGACTTCTACTCTCCGAAAGTGAAAGGGTTTTTACGAGACGGAGATCCCGTCCTAAATAGAGCAGAACTTGCGACTCACTACACTCAGTTGTATAAGCATCGCGACGGGCGAAGAATAGGGGTCGCATTAGCACTACACCGCAGGGGTAAGCGCGTGGAATCTTGTCCAATTATTCAGCACCTAGTTGATGCAGCTTTGAGGGTCGAGTTGCCGCCAGACAAGCCTCAGCCTACCAACAGAGACAAGCTCGTGTTCATGATCGATGCCTACGGAAGAAACGCGGATAACCTCACGGCAACCGGAATCACGCGCGTATGCTACGGACAGGCTTTCAACCTGGAAAGTTGGACATGGCGCGAATACGTCGATACAGTTAAAGCGAGTCTAAAGAGATTTGATCACCGTGTAGCCCAAAAGGCTCACGAATGACAAGTCACGGCCTTAGAATCTCCAGCAGATCGCGGTCTACTTTGTAGCCGTCGATCTGCTCGTACCGCGCTCCCGGACGCCCATGCTCCACGATGCCGAACGCGCCCTCGAAGTTCCAAAGCCCCCAGCCCCATCCAAAGTCTCGCCACAGGCCCACGAGATCGCCCAACCAGCGCAAAGCGACTTCATTCGGCGTCTGGTTATAGCAGCCGAATTCGCCCATGTGGACTTTGGCCCCCAAAGTTTCCACATCTCGCCAAGGCTGGTAGAACTCGCGAAGCGTTTCTCGATCCCAAGATTTGCCCGTCCAATCGCCTCCTGGATACACCGGCTCATGCCCCTTCCAACCCGTCCACCAGTTCGCCCCGTAATGACTCACTGGCATCGGCTGATAGCCGCGCCCGGAGTGAACGACGTCCAGATCGGCCATCTCCGGCATCGCGATATGGCCCCCCTCCAAGCCGTCGATGACGATTGGTCGAGAGGGATCCACTGCCCAAATCGCGGCCACTACCCGTCGAATCAGCGCCTCATGGACATCCCGTGTCATCCCGTACTGACCAATGTTCGGCGGCTCATTAATCAAGTCGAAGCTCAAAGCCTCTCCGGGCACCCCCGTGTACCGCCGCGCAAACGTCTCCCACTGAAACACTAACCCGTCCTGAGCTTCCTTATCGGTCCACAGGTTGTGCTTCTCAATCTCGGGGCTGTTGATGCAATAGCCCGGCACCCGGTGCATGTTGAGGCTGAAATGAATGTTCCTGTCTTGGCAAGCGGCCAGATAGGAGTCGATGCTGCCAAAAACTTCCTCGTCGGGATGGAAGTAGTCGTAATCACGGGTCCAGAAGCGGTAGTCCGACGCTAACCGTGCGAAGTTAAAGCCCTGACTGGCCAGAAAATCGAGCGCCTTATAGTCCACCGGCGCGGGTTTTGCGGCCGGCTGCCAGGAAAACATCCACTGAAAATTAAAGCCGATCCAAGACACGAGAGATTATGCGCTTGCCGGCCGTTCTACGCGCGCAAGTCCTCGCGAAGCTCATCTTCGGCCTGCCGGATCTGCCGCAACTCGGCAAGGGTCGCCTCAAGGGCCATGCCCGGCTTCCCTTGAGCCCCCAAATTCGGGTCGCTGACCAGTTGCCGTGAGACGGCTTCCGCTTCGATTGCGAGATGCCTCAGCTGTTCTACCAGGCCCACCGCTTGGTCGAAAAAGGGAGATAAGTGCCTTTGATTGATGGCTGAGAAAACGTTTTTCCCAAGGACTTCATCGGCGACTTCCGCCAGATTCCAACTTCCAGGTTGCTCCGGCACCGAGGTGGAAAAAAGGATCATCAGCTCAGACATCGTCCGTTCAGCCGCCTGCAGTGACTGGTCACGCACATGCTGAACATGGGCGGATAAGTCCTGGCGATTCCAGTAGGGAGAGAGAAACGCCGTCCGTGCCCGACTCCATTGCGCGGCGGCTTCTTCGAGGAGGGCTGATACATCGGCGCTAAGGTCCCGGTGCAGGCGGCGCTTATTCATCAAGGCTTGCATGCGTAAGACCACTTCCCGAGCCTGTTGCTCAATGAGCATCTGCTCGTCTGTCGGTCGCTTCGCCGCCAGCTTGCCCCCATTCCTGGCCCCAAAATAATAACTGCCCATCGATGCCACCCCGGCGGCCAAGATAGCCGGCAACGCGTCCGCTCCCGCGACGGCACAGAGCCCCGCCCCCAGCGCGGCGGCAACTAAAGCGAGGAACCCGACCTGAAAATTTCCAACCTCGATAGCCGGGCGGCGAGAGGCGGCGATATTGAGATAATCGCTGAGATAAGGAAGTTGCTTGGGTCGATCAGAAAACAACATTCGGGCTCTCGTATTCTACGTCTTCCTGGTGCGGGTACATCTATCGGATGCATCCAGACTTTCTACCAACCGGCGAACCTGTGGTGGGCCACCGACGATCCTATGGCCACCTGCTGGCTGAGAAACGTTTCGGAATAGGCGTTCTTGGACTGCATGAAGGCCACACGATGCTGGTAGCTCTAAGAGCCAGCGAACTTTGCCGAGCCGTCGCGGGCTGCGACTTGAGCGAGGAAAAACGTCTCGCGGCTCGAGAAGCTTGCCCAGGGCTTTTCATCACAGACAACTACGACGAAATGCTCGCCAACGATGCAGTCCAAATCGTAGCGATCTACACGCCAGACCGCTTTCATGCCGAGCACATAGAGAAGGCGTTCCAAGCTGGAAAGCACGTCATCTGTACCAAGCCGCTCATCATCGACCCTGCGGACGCCCCCCGAATCAAGTCAGCAGCCGGTGCCCTGCGCCTCCAAGTAGGCCAGAGTACGAGGTTTGGCGAGCCCTTTCAAAGGCAGCGCGAAGACTTTGAAAGCGGCAATTTAGGAGAAGTCGAGGTGGTCGACGCGCACTACAACCACCGGATGGGTTGGTATTACGATAAGTCGCCGTGGACGCTCTCCGAGACCCACTGGGCCTACCTCGGCCTCTCCCATCCGGTCGATCTCGTCCGCTGGTATCTGGGACCCATCGCGGAAGTCCACGCATTCGGCACGATCACGGCGCTAGGGCAGAAGCACGGAATGAAGACGCCGGATGCAATAACGGTCAATCTAAGGGCCCGGAGCGGCCGCATCGGGCGTGTCCTCGGCAACTATGGCTTTCACGAATTGCCGAAGGCGAGGTCTCTGATAGAGTGCCATTTGATGGGCTCCGAGGGCAGTTCTCTTGCGCGTTATCCCGAGCTTCGCTACACCTACTCACGTACGGATGGCGTCGAGATTGACGAAGATTTCGAGCGGACCATGGCCGGCTTTTACTACCGGCATGAGCTGAAGGGCATGCACTATGGTGAATTCGCTAATTACGCCGACTATTTTGCCTCCAAACTGCTGAGCGGGGAGGCCAACTCACCGGATTTGGAGGAAGGGCTGCACACGGTCGAGGTCATGCGCGCGATTGTCGAATCTTTAGAGTCCGGGGCCAGCGTTCACCTGTCCGCTTAGGCTCCTTTCGGCCGAAGTATTTCGGCAAGGTCGGTAAAACCCCGCTCTTCGGCGAGTTCTGCCGGCGTTCGATTTTGCTTGTCGGCCGCATCGAGCCGTGGGCATCGTTCCAAGATGAATTCTGCAGTCTCGCGGTCGCCGGAGTAAGCGCAGTAATGCAGCGCCGTCCACCCCTCCCCTCCCTGAACGGCGTCGACATCGGCGCCCGCGACGATCAGCACTCGGGCAATCTCCTTGTGTCCGTTCGCAAGAGTGGCATGGAGCGGGGTGACTCCGAGGGGATTGGCCGAAACCTGATCGATCGGGGCGCCCTTTTCAAGAAGGACCCGCGCGGCGTCGATGTGTCCGAAGAACGCCGCATAACCCAGCGGAAAGAATCCATCCGCGCTGTACTCGCTCAGGTCGGCTTGTTGTCCAAGGAGGGTGTCGAGCTCGTGCAAATCACCCAGGGCCGCCGCTTCTTGAAGGCTTAGGGAGCCTATGCGGTCGCGTAGAAGGTGGGCGATGTCGGTTTGACCGTGATAAACGGCCAGCAGGATGGCGCTCGGCGCACCCTCGACCGGCAGAGACGCGCGTTCCGGTGCTTCGTCCAGAGCCTTGCGGACCCCATTGAAATCCCGTTCGATCACCAGTTGCGAGAGGCTTTCCATAGCCAATCTTATCCAGCTTCGCAAAAGATGACACAATTTCCAAAAACTTCCTCTATAATCTTGAAGCGGATGTGCAACGCGGTTCGTACTAGCAAAAGGGTATAAACCCCAAAGCAAGTGCTCTTCGGAGCGTGCGCAAAATTTAAACAGACTCTGGAGGTGTATATGGTTAAAAAGATTTTCTCGCTCGTGATGGTGATTGGTGTTCTCGGTGTGATTCTCGGCGGATGCGGTGAGAAGGCTGCAGAAACTACTCCTGCAACCACGGCGACGACCACGACCGGCTAACGATCATTTAGCGGGTGTAAATATCGAGCCTCTCCACAATTGTGGAGAGGCTCTTGTTCGTTCTTGGGAACAAAAAGTCGTTTTGCCGCTCTATCAACATATGATGTCGAACCCCTCGACGGCTGAATCGGCTTCGCCGCTGGATAGATGCAACGTGCGCGATCTCGTTTTCATTTGTGAGCTGCTTCGCATAGAGGAAGGGCTTCAACGCTGCGGCCTTTTCGAGGCCGAGGGAGACGTCATCATGTACGAATTGCTGCTGGGCCAATTTGAGCTTCTGCTCGACCGGCTCTCTCCTGAGGACGATGAGTTGTGGGTGCACGCCCTGCGAATCATTGAATGGATGCGCATCGACGCGATGTATCTCGCCGACGCCTTGAAAGCAGAACTCGCCGCTAGCGAGAGCCCGGCCAACTCAGCGAAATTGCTCTAGGTAGGCTCACTATCGCCTGAGATCGTTGATTTCGCTCATCGTAATGCCTCGTACGTGTATCCTCTCAGCATGCTGAAGATGCGTGGCTTTCTCGCTGAGTTCATAGGCACATTTGCACTTGTGTTTGTCGGCGTCCTAGCAGTTGTGCACCTGGGCAAAGCAGATGCCGGACTCGTTGGCATAGCTTTGGCTCATGGACTGACCATCGCTTGCATGGTATGGGCCACCTCTGCGATCAGCGGCGGCCACCTGAATCCTGCAGTAAGTCTCGCGCTCTTCATCGCAAAGAAAATCGATGGCGTCACGATGCTCTTCTACTGGGTTGCCCAGATTTTTGGAGCTCTGGCAGCCTCCATCCTCCTCGGGTCAATCGTTCCCGGTGACTCCGCACAAATCTTAAAAGCGGGCCTGCCCTCCCTTGCGGTAGGAGTAAGCCCCGCAGGCGCCATCTTGCTTGAGGCTGTGGCAACGTTTCTCTTGCTCTTTGTCATCTTCAGCACGACCCTGGATCGACGCTCGAACCGGATGGCGGCATTGTTCATTGGGTTGGCAGTCACAATCGGCATCTTTGCGATTGGGCCCTATACTGGTGCCGCCCTAAACCCGGCACGTTACTTTGGACCCGCTATCGTCTCGAACAATTTGGCCAATGCTTATGTCTTCATCGTCGGTCCGGTGCTCGGTGCGGCCGCCGTTGCACTCATTTTCATGACCCGCACGTTCCATCTAGACGAGTTTCCGGATGCAGCAGAGGAAGTCGTCACCGTCGAGCACGTACCAAGCGAGCCTCAAGTGCATCGTCACGAGCCAGTTGCGGCAGCTCCCGCCCCGAGTGAGCCCGCAATCTCAAGCGATCCGCCTCGCCACCTGAGCGGTGCGTTCTTCACTCACGGAGAGCCGCAGCCGTACGTGCCAACAGCACCCGCGACTCCGACGTTTACGGAGCCGGGGGTTAACGCCGATGGACGCCTAAACTTCTCTTCGATCTACCGCATGGGCAATTTGCCGGATGTGGCGTTCACTGCCGAGCAGGTGCTTCAGATGGTGGAAGCGTTGCCCGACGATCTGCCGATGCAATCCAAGCGGGCCGCAATCAGCGTCACGCTCCAGACCATGGCTCGAAGCACCGGAGCCAGCGCCGAGACCGTGTTGGCCGATGCAACCCGAAAGATGCAGGCCCTGGCGTCCTTCGCCGAAACCTACACCGAGCAAGCCAACCAGTACATCCTCAAGACGCAGCACGAGATTGAAACGATGGAAGCCGAGATCGAGCGGCGGCAGAGAGGCATCGAGGAATCGACCCACAAGCAGACGCAGATGGTGGAAGCCTGTCAGAGCGAGGCCGACCGCATCGAGAAGGTGTTCGATTTCTTCGATGAGAGGCCACGACTGTAACGATGGGCTTGACCTTGCCCGAGGCTGGGTAGCGCACAGCACGATGGCATTGATCAGTAAAATCCGGGCGTGATTTCCGAAAACTTCGTCCGGCGCATGCCTAAGGTTGAGCTGCACGTCCATCTCGAAGGGTCGATCCAGCCCGAGACCCTCTTGAAACTGGCTCGCCGCAACGACGTGCCGCTCCCCGCGGATACGGTTGAGGGGCTCCGGGAGTGGTATCGGTTCCGCGACTTCCCGCATTTCGTAACGGTCTATATCGCGATCTCGAAGACGATCAAGACGGCCGAAGACGTCGAGCTTATTGCCCGGGAGTTCCTAGAGGGCCAGAAGCGCCAGAACATCCTCCATTCGGAGGTCACGTATACCGCGGCAACGATCGAGCAGTTCAACGGCATCGCCTGGCCCGATCAACTAGCCGCCCTAAATCGAGCGAGGGAGTACGGCGAAAGCGAATTGGGCATCTCGATGGGCTTGATCATCGACATCGTGAGAGGCTGCACGCGTGAGCGTGCGATGGAAGTCGCGCGGTGGGCAGTCGAGGCTCATGGCAACGGCGTTTGCGCGTTGGGTTTAGCAGGCGAAGAAGGCCGCGGAACCTCCCAAAACTATCTCGAAGCGTTCAATTTTGCCCACGATCACGGGCTGCCCGTGATCCCGCACGCGGGAGAGACTCAAGGTGCGTGGAGCATCCGCGAGTGTCTGCAGGATGCTAAGGCAAGCCGCATCGGGCATGGCGTTCGCTGCCTGGAAGACTCGGAAGTCGTCGCTGAGCTTCGAAACGGATGCGTGACGCTCGAAGTGTGCCCTTCAAGCAACATCTGTCTCAACGTCTTCCCCTCGATGGACCAACACGCCCTCCCCGAGCTGCTGAAGCAGGGCCTTTGCGTCACCATCAACTCGGACGATCCACCCATGTTCAACACGAGTTTGACCGACGAATTTTTGAAGGTGGCCCAAACATTTGGGCTCGGGGAAGAAGATTTGAGAAACCTTTCGCTAAACGCCGCCCGCGCCGCTCTGGTGAGCGAAGAGAGGCGGCAAGCGCTAGTTTCTGATATTCAAGGATTTCGACCAAGCGAGTCGTAAGGCGGACCAGACAACTAAAGAAAGGATCAGCCAGATCCGATTCAAATTCGCAGGGTACTGCCGCAAAGGGATTCTGCGAGCGCGTAGCTCGTGCTCCTTCCTCCGCTTGCCTCTTTGACGAGGATGCCCATCCCCAAGAGTTCGTTCAGGTCCCGGAGCGCCGTGTCATTCGAGCACTTCATCCCACGTTTGAAGTTCACAGCGGTCGCTCAGCCGAAAGGACCTGAAAATCCCACCTGTAGTGCGGCCACTCGCTTGACGGATGACTGTACCGAGGGTTCATGCGGTGATTCTCTCCGCTAATCACCGCACCTATGCGGTGATTATCCACGGTATTCGCCGCCCCTGAGCAAGCAACCCCCCATGCGGGGAATAGGTCGCCGCTTTTCCCAGCCCGCAGTCGCCTTCGCCTACTCTACGGTCTGTGTCTTGACCTCGACCACCTGTTCTTTAGTGTCAGCAAGGGCCCGGGATTCGGTGTACATGTGCACACCTTTGCTTCCGATCAACGAACCCGTGATCGCCATCACGATGAGAAGCAGGATCTGCTTGACCAGCCCAGTGAGCGTGCTACCCACAACGCCAAGTTCCAGCGGCTGGCCTTTGGCCAAGTTGAGAGCTTTTTCCGGCGGAACCGAGAAGAGATCGAAGGCGAGTTTGAAGGTGATGAGGAGCAGCGCAACGCCGCCCAAGAACACGGCAAGCCCCAAAACTGATCCTAAAGAGTCCCTTCTCCCGCGCACACTAGTTGATACCCGAAGTGAGTTAGAACGTGAGTCTCCTATGGCTCCCAAGTAATCAGGCTCAGCTCCCCAGGGATCGACACGTCGTCATGCTTCGGCACCACCCTCACGGTGTAGCCCTGATAGCCAGGGATACCCGCCAGGATGCTCCCCCGGTAATTCGAGAGACCCTCGACAGAACTTTCCAATGTCAAATCGTGTGCTGCAGAATGCGTCAACTCCCTATTAGGGCCAATCTTGCCGACAACCGCTTGAACGCGCACATCGTCTGGACTCAAAGGGCCCAAGAACACCTGAGCCTTAATGTCAATGGATGCTCCGATCGGGTTCAGCACCGAGGCAGAATCCGAGACGTTCACCACGCGCACCTGACCCCAGTGAGAACTGATCCTATCCCGCCACTCTCTCGCCGCCGTCGCGCGAGAGAGACCCGATTCGGTCAGCCTGAGAAACGTTTCTGCTGCTGGGACGTAAGAGGTCGTGGTGTAGTCCCGCACCATGCGAGAGGTTGAGAACTCGGGGGCCAAGGTTGAGATCGAACGCTTCATCATCTGAACCCAACCCTTCGGCACCCCACCGTCTACACGGTGGTAGAAAAGTGGCGCAATCTCGTCTTCGATCAGGCTATAGAGCGCAAGGCTGTCGAGCCAATCTTGGTGCCCTTCATCCGGGTTCTGAACCCGATCACCGATAGCCCAGCCCACACTAGGATCAAAGCCTTCGTCCCACCAGCCGTCAAGAATGGAACAGTTCAGCCCCCCGTTAGGAACCACCTTCATACCGCTCGTGCCACTGGCTTCAAAGGGTCTCCGCGGATTGTTAAGCCAAAGGTCCACGCCCTGAACCATCATCCGTGCGACCCGCATGTCGTAGTCCTCGAGAAACACCATTCGCGAGCCCGCACCCTCACGGCCGATGAAATGGACCAGATCCTGAATAACCTTCTTGCCAGCCTCATCTCGCGGGTGCGCCTTACCTGCGATCACGATTTGGATGGGCCGCTCTGCATGAAAGAGCAGGCCCTTAATTCTTTCCTTGTCACGCAACATGAGCGAGCCTCGTTTGTAGGTTGCGAAACGTCTCGCAAAGCCAATCGTGAGCACTCTGGGATCGAGCACGGATGTCAGCAGACTCCAATCAGGGCGGTTCAACGTGCGCTGCTCACGGTCTTGCTGCCTGCGTGTTCTCACAAAGCGCACCAGCTCACTTCTCTGATGCTCGCGCGCAGCCCATAGCTCTTCCTCAGGCACCGCTTCGACTCCTTCCCATGCGCCTGGATTCTCTGGATTGCGACGCCAGGCCATACCCAGGTAATTGTCGAAGAGCGCAGCCATGGAGGCACTCACCCACGTCATCGTGTGGATGCCGTTTGTGACAGGGATGATAGGCACTTCGTGCTCAGGATAGTCTGGCCAGCGGTTGCCGAACATCGAGCGAGTGACAGCAGCGTGCAGCTTCGAAACCCCATTCACGTGGTTTGCATTCGCCATCGCAAGGAGTGCCATGTTAAAGGCCTCGCCCTCGTTCTCTGGGTCCACGCGGCCCATCTTAACGAAATCTTGAAAGGGTATCCCTGCTTGTTCCAGCGTCTTGCCCATATACTTTTCGAGCAGATGCGGCTGAAATAGGTCGAACCCTGCGGGTACCGGCGTGTGAGTTGTGAAAACGTTTCCGCTAACGACCACTTTCCGAGCGGTTCGATAATCGCAATGGTGGTCGTCCATGAACTGGCGTATGCGCTCGACCGTGAGAAACGCCGCGTGGCCCTCGTTCATATGGCAGACCGTAGGCGTGATTCCGACCGCCTTCAGCGCCCTCATGCCACCAACGCCGAGAATGATCTCCTGCCGGATGCGCATTTCCTCGTCGCCGCCGTACAGGGTGTCGGTGATGTTCTGATCTTGAGGAGCGTTCTCTAAGACGTTGCTATCGAGCAGCAGAAGCGGGATACGTCCAACTTCGGCGCGCCAAACTTGACAGGTTACGACTCGATCGGGAAACTCGATCTCGATCCGCAGAGGTTGTTCCGTCTCGTCTCGGATCAGTGTGAGCGGCATCTGATAGAAGTCGTATTCGGGATACACCTCTTGCTGCCAGCCGTCCGGCGAGAGTCGCTGGCGGAAGTATCCCCGGTTGTAAAGAAGCCCCACTCCCACAAGGGGCACCCCTAAATCGCTCGCTGCCTTGAGGTGGTCGCCGGCGAGAATACCGAGCCCACCCGAGTAGATCGGCAGGCTCTCCGATATTCCAAATTCGGCGCAAAAATAGGCGACCACCGCCTTTTCCGCCAATTGCGGATGCGTCCGACTAAACCAAGTGCCATCCGCCAGATACTGGTCCAGGCCCTCGGCGGCACGATTGAGGCGCGTCACGAATGCGGCGTCGCTTGCAAGTTGCTGTAGCCGCTCTTGCGAGAGGCTGTTCAGAAACAACTCAGGATTGTGGTTGTAGTGGTGCCAAAGCTGCTTGTTGATGGCCCGGAAGATGTTGCGGCTTTCGTGGTCCCACGTCCAACGGTAGTTCGCGGCCAACCTCTTGAGTGGCAGAAGAGGCTCTGGAAGGTCGATGACGACTTCGAAGGCATGGGCGAACTTGGGATTCTTCATCTTGCTCTTGAATTGTATCTTCGCGCGATCCGTTTCGGCGAGTTGCTAAGCCGCCGGTAAACTCTGTTGATGGCCCCGATAAAAGCACGCAACTTCATCAACGGTGAGTGGAGAGATGGTGCCCAAGAATTTGAAAGCCTCAATCCCGCCAATCGCCGTGAAACGATTGGCACCGCACCTCTGAGCGGAAAGCAAGAGGTCGATGAGGCAGTTTCTGCTGCCAAGCACGCATTCCGAACTTGGCGCGAACTGTCGTGGGTGAATCGTGCCGAGTTGATCGACAACTTCGCTCAATTGCTCCGTCGAGACACGGAAGAATTGGGTGCCCTAATCACCAGAGAATGCGGCAAGCCCTTGAATGAGGGACGCGCAGACGCGGTCGAGGCAATGCATATGGCGCAATACGTCGCGGGCTTGGGGAGGCAACCCATAGGCTACGCGATTAGTTCAGAGATTCCCGCGAAAGATGCATACATCTTACGAAAGGCAAAGGGAGTTGTGGCCTGCATTACGCCTTGGAACTTTCCCAGTGCCGTTCCAACCTGGGTGATTCTGCCATCGCTACTCGCTGGCAATACGGTGGTGTTCAAGCCCGCGGAGCAGACTCCAATCGTCGGGCACAAGCTAATGGAACTCTTCGTCGAAGCGGGCTTTCCCGCCGGGGTGATGAATATTCTGCACGGCACGGGCGAAGACTGTGGGGATCCGCTGGTGCGGCATAAGGATGTTGCCGCCATTCTGTTCACGGGCTCTATGCAGGTCGGGAAGTACATTCAGCAGATCGCCACGGGCGATCCCTACAAGTTCGTTGCGACCGAGATGGGGGGCAAAAACGGCACGATCGTTCTCGAAGACGCCGACCTGGATCTCGCCGTGAATGCGTGTGTGTTGGGTGGCTTCAAGACGTCGGGCCAGCGCTGTGTTTCCACCAGCCGGATCATCGTGGACCGAAAAGTCGAGGCGGAATTCACATCTCGATTTGTCGAAAAGGTGAAGAGGATTCGCGTTGGGGATGGGATGAATTCGGAGGTCTTCATGGGCCCACTGATCGAAGAGTCGGGCATCGAGAAGTGGAAACTCCATAACGCCAAAGCCCGCGAAGAGGGTGCCGAAGTGCTCGTGGATGGGAGCCATCTTACGGACGGAGAGCACGAGTGCGGCAACTTCGTTTCGCCCTTTGTGTATAGGTTTGATCGTTATAAGCCTAATACATTTTGTCTTCGAGAAGAAGCCTTCTCGCCGCACGTTGCAATCATCGGAGTGGACGGAATGGAGGAAGCCGTGGAGGTCTACAACGACACGGAATACGGGCTTTCGATGGCGGTGATCACCGAGGACTACCGGAAGTGGCGGTGGGTTCGCGATCACGCCGAGTATGGCCTCGGCTATGTGAATCTGCCCTCCATCGGAGCCGAAGTGCACCTTCCGTTCGGAGGCGTCAAGTCCAGTGGGAACGGCCATCCCGGAGCGGAAGGAATCATCGAATCGATCACCCACCGAGTGGCGTTCACCGTTAACCATGGGCGAGAGATCGTGATGGCGCAAGGGCTCAGCACAACCCTCTAGCGCCATGCCAGTCAGCGTCGTGGTGGTGAGCTTCAACACAAAGGAGAAGCTCCACCACTGCTTGTCTTGTGTGGAGCCAGAACACGAGCTGATCGTAGTCGACAACGCCTCCACCGACGGCTCGGCGGAGATGGTACGCACTGAGTTCCCCCATGCGAAGCTCATCGCAAACGAAGACAATCGCGGATTTGGTGCGGCCAACAATCAGGGTGCCACAATCGCCTCAGGTGAGTGGATGCTCTATCTGAACAGCGACTGTTACGCTTCTCCGGGCTCGATTCTCGGGCTTGTGCAGGCTCTGGCAACTGAGCAAGCAATTGCCGGTGGCGGCAAGCTGTTGAACCTGGATGGCTCGCTCCAAGAGAGCGTGGCTGCCAAGCTCACCCTGTGGATGGTGTTCCTCGAACAAACGATGCTCGAGCGCCTGCTCAGGCCGCACGGACTTGGCTACTGGCTCACGCGAGAAGCTCTGGCCAAAGGCGGGGCGCCCGAGGTGGAGCAGGTGATGGGCGCATGTCTAGTGGTGCGCCAAGGACTGGAGGCTTTTGACGAGCGCTTCTTTCTCTATTGCGAAGACACCGACCTCTGCCGCCGCCTACGGAAACACGGCTCGATCCTCTACGTGCCGCAATTCGAGTTCACCCACGAGCTAGGCTCGAGCAGCTCCGCAAACCGCTGGCTCTCGGTGGTCCGCTACAATCGCGGCAAGGAACTGTACTTTGAGATTCACCACGGCACGGCGGCACGGACTGCTTGTTGGCTCCTCGACCGACTGGGAGCACTCCTGCGGCTTCTCGCATGGCTCCCTATCTCCTTCATTAAGCCCTCGAAACGCTCGCAGGTTACGTTGTTTTGGAAAGTCTTGACAGCACGGTAATTGCAGCTTAGACGTACCGCTGGAATGCTTTTGTCAACGCGTGCACCGGCCCCGCATCCCGAACAAGGGCATCATAAAAGTCTTGAGGCTTGGACATAAAAGCTGCCAAATAGGCGGCCGTCAGAAAGTTCTTCCCGTGGTGCAGCCACAAGAAGGTAAAGCCGGGAAAGAGAGTCATCCGAGACACGCCGGTAATCTGATCCCAAGGCACTCGTATGGGAATGCCCATGCCGTTATAAGTGTGAATACCCTGCGGACCTACTCTGGTGGGCACAAGCCGGTTGAACACAGCCATGATCAGGGTCAATCCCGCATAGAGTCCGCCGGTAAGAAGGGCAATATAGATTGTAAATGGGATACTGCCCGCAAAGCCACGGAGCCCCTGCAGGGTGAGCAATGCGCCGAGAGCCAGCAGAATGGTGACACTAGCAAAGCACGCGATCGGCGGCCACAAACTAAAGTGGAAGCGCTCGGAATCATAACTAGGATCATGCGCCATTACTCGCTCTCCTTTGGTGTTGACTCATATCTCGAAATGACCTCTTGCGGCAGCCCGATTTCGCGTATATGGCCGTCGTGGAGCCATACACAGCGGTCCGCGATCTTCAACACTGCCTCCGTGTCATGCGACACAAAGAGGATCGTGCCTCCATTCCGCCTAAACTCTTCGATCTTTGCGTAGCACTTTCGCTCAAAGTCGAAGTCTCCCACCGCCAAGACCTCGTCGACAATCAACACTTCTGCATCAACATGCACCGCAACGGCGAAGCCGAGGCGAGCCAGCATTCCGCTCGAATAGGTGCGCGTAGGCTGATGGATTTGATCTCCTAACTCTGAAAACGCGACGATCTCCTGAATTCGGCTTTGCATCTGCTTCCTTGTGAGTCCCAGGATAACGCCATTGAAGAAGATGTTCTCGTATCCGGTCAGGTCTGGATGAAACCCGGCACCCAACTCGAGTAAGGGAGCTAGCCGGCCACGAATCAGCACCTGTCCCGATGTCGGTTTGTAGACTCTCGCGATGAGCGATAAGAGGGTGCTCTTTCCAGCACCATTACGACCCACGACGGCCACGCATTCCCCCGGCATCACATCGAAGCTAATACCCTTTAGAACGTGAATCTGACGCATCTCGCGTCGCTTCCACCATAGGAGCATTGTCTTTAGAGATGCGATGCCCGCCGTGCTTACTTGAAAGCGCTTACTAAGCGACTGAACGGAGAGGGAGGGTTCGATCATGGTCTCTCTACGAACCTCCATTTGAGCCTGTTAAATGTTGAGTATCCGAGTAAAAGTATGCCAAACGAAACCAGGGCCGCGACCACGAGGTATCGCCAATCGAGGGGCTGAGCGGCTATATACAGTGTCTCCTTTGTCACGGGGTGGAACCCCGTCGGCACGTCCACGGGCGCTAATAGGAGTTTACGATAAGCTACACTCAGTTCTGCGACGGGATTCAGATGATAAAGCTTGTACAGCCAACCATTCCAGGCATGATTAAGAGGCGTATTGGCCACTAGCTCAGAAAAGTAGACGATAGGACATAGGAAGAAGAGCAAGTAGAGCAGAACGCCCAGTATGTACTTTACATCTTCGTAAAACGTATTAAAGGCCGAGACGATAAAGCTCAGGCCACACGCGAGGCAGAAGCTGATAAGGAAGAGCACAGGCAGAAAGATCCACCCGATCTGGAATGGCCATACTCGCTCACCCCCGGCCCCAGGGAAGAGAAGAAAGACGATCAGCATATAGGCGAAGAACACCAGCATCGACAACATAAAGTTGATGAAGTTGCTAATTACCGCAGCCAAAGGAAGAATCTCCCGAGGGAAGTATATCTTCTTGATCAAAGGCATCGCCGTTAAGATGGTTTGCGCCGAATCAAGTAGGCAGTTCTGAAAGAAGATGAAGGGCAGATAGGCTGCGAGAATGTATGCGCTATAGTTTTCGACCTTCACTCCCATGAAGTTTTGAAAAACGAAGGTCATCACCATGACGGTGAGCAGGGGGTTTAGAAGAGACCAGAAGAAGCCAAGAGCCGAGTTCTTGTAGCGTATCTTCAAGTCCCGCTGCACCATAGTTATGAGCAGCTCGCGGAACTTCCAGAGCTCCTTGAGTTCGCTCAGCATAGCGCCGCCAGATTACTCGATCCAAAGACCGTTTGAACTTGGAGGAGGCTTTGCTCCTTCAGGAATGACCACATACACGGTTCTTCTCGACGTTGACCATGCCTTTTCAAAATCGGCACGTTTGTAGACTCGGCGAACCTGGTCCTTTTTCGCCGGGTCGTTGAATATTGGATCCCCATCGCTGGTGAACCCTACAAGGACGACGAGGTGCCCTGAGTTCCCGTCTCGCTTGTTTCCTCGTAGGAGATCCAGCGGGGCGGAGCATATAAGCGGGTAGCCGGCATCGATCCACTTCTCGGCGTCTCCAATGCTGGAGAGACGCGTGACGTAGGAGCGAATGCCCGAGTGTGAACCCGCGTAAGCGGCATTAAAGGGCCAGTTGCCCGCGCCTTCGTAGACCGAGTCCCAAACCCGCTTCTCCACTTCCGGCACATCCCGGTTCAGCTCCGGCCTCTCGAGCTGCTTGCTGAAATGCCACAGGACCATTGAAACGCAGGTGGGGCTGCAGAGGATGCCCCCGCGCTCGTAATTTCCCTGCGCGCGCTGAGGAACTTCGATGGTTTTGCCCCATGCGCTCGTTCGATCGTTGGCACTTGGAGTGTCTTGACCATCCGAGAAATTAAGGGTGAGCAGCTTTAGCTTGGGAAGTGGTCCTTCTCCAAGCGCACGTAGCGTGACGCGAAGGTCGACGGAGCTGACGGCGGGCTTCAAGCGGAGAGTGTCGGTCAGTACGTTGCCCAACTCATCCTTCTGATCCTTAACGCTCACCCTGGGCGCACGCTCGTGGTCGAGGGTCCAGATCGCGAGCATGTACCACTTCGTGCCGGGTGCTCTGATCTCGATCTTTATCGAGGCGTTCTCGCCGTTTTCGACGTTCCATGTGGGGATGACCTCGTCGAAAATGAGCCCTGGCCGGATGTTTGAGTAGCTCAGCACAGCCTCTTGGCTCGCCGGTGGAAACACCAGATTGGGCTCAAAGGAAACCAGCTTTCCCGAAGTCTGGAGCGCGGCAGCGGCGGCAATCATGGTCAGGGTCATAAAGCTCTCACGTAAATTCTACGACGAATGGCGCACGTTGGCGCTATTCTGTGTCATGCGAGCTTGGCAGTTCAGCAAGCCGAAGACCCCAGGGTTCGGCATCAGCAAGGGCTATTACCTCTCGGTTCTGTCCTCTCGTGCATCCTTGCCCCCAATTCGTGAGGTTGTTAATCCTAAGGGCAGCGGCGGGGCTGTCGAAGGCTTTGGGGTCCCCCTGATGGCCGGCAGCGATAAGGAAGACCTCGATCGCCCGATGGAGCGCGGAGCCTATGCGATCGCCAGTAAGGATCGCAAGACCGTCCTGCGCCTGATGGTCATCAGCAAGGAAGAAGCAGGCTTTGATCCCGAGGCTATCGCGAGGAGCGCGATGGCTGCAGAACTGGGGCCCGAGGCGCTTGCGCGAATTCGAGCCACTTGGACGCTGTGCCAACTGACGTTCGAATCACACCATCCGATGGTTGCTCCGGCTCTTGACTTCCTGCTCGGCGTGGTTTCTCGACTAGGGATGCTTTGCGAGGGAATGATCGCGGACGCGGTCGCGGAGCGGTATCTGTTGCCCGAGCAGGTGATGGGCAAGCGGCGGGGTCTAGTCCAACTGCCAATTTACGCGGAAGAGCACGTGTCGCTCAAGTTCCGTGCTCGGCCGGACGGGGTTCACGCCTTCACACTTGGTATGCAAAAGTTTGTGATGCCAGAGTTAGAGATATCGAACCTTTTCGATGGAGACGAGCCGGCCGCCGCGCTTGGGCTTTTGTGGCTCTGTCAGCAGATGCTGAACGGAGCAAAGGTAGACGAGGGCTATGATGTCGGGGCTCCGGCGATGCCCTTTGAAATACGCGAAGGTGGTTTTGATAAGGGCCTTTGGGAAGGCATTCCTGTTTACGAGTTGCTGCCACCGACCAGCGTAACCTCGTCTGACGCCGTGAGAGCCTGGGCCCGAGAAATCGAGTCGCTCGGCCCGAAGTCCGGCGTGTGATGGGATCGTCTGCTCCGCAGGAATAGACCTACTGAATCCTGCTAAAAACAGGCCCATCGCAACCTGATTTGAGCCTGCCGTGTATAATTGCGGCACCCTGACTGGGGTTCTGTGTTGGAGCATTAATGAAGCGATTTTTCAACTGGTTAAGAGGCGTTTTCAACCGTACGATGGATAAGGTTGAAGATCCCGACATCATGCTCGATCAGGCGAAGCGTGACATGCAGGCCGCACTGATCGCCAACCGCGAGAAGGCAGTCCAGGCGATCACGCAAAAGAACCGCCTTTCGGGCATGCTCGAAGACCATAAGAAGAAGTCAGCCCAGATGGAATCTCAGGCCTCGATGGCCCTCAAGCAAGACAATCGGGAGCTTGCCGTGCAGTTCATGCGCGAGAAGATGAACAACGACGCCGTCGTCACTCAGCTTCAAACTTCCTATGATCAGGCCCTTGCCACCGTCGATCAGGTGAAGGTCGCCATCAAGCGCCAAGAAGAGGAGGTCCGCAAGAAGACCGCGGAAGCTCTGGCGATGAAGGCGCAGTGGAAAAACGCGCAGATTCAGAATTCGATTTCCAAGGCGCTTGAAGGCTTGACCTTCGAAAATCAATTTGAGGGTTTCGGAGCCGTTAACGAGCGCATTAAGGATGCTCAAAGCGAGGCCGCGGCAAGGCAGGAAATGTTCGGCACCTCCGTTCAAGGCAAGATGATGGATATGGAGGACAAGGCTCGGGACATGGAAGCCGAGACCGAGTTGGAGATGCTGGAGCAGCGGCTTGGACTTCGCCCGGCAACGGTAGCTCAAGATGCCACCCAGTCCGTCTCTGTCGGGGGAGCACCGGCAACACCAAAGATGGAAGAGGCAACGCCCGTCTCGGAAGCGGAAAAGCAACTCGAGGAACTCGAAAAGCGCTTGCAAGGAGGCTAGAGATTTGCGAGCCTGAGGCCGAGGAATCCTTGACGGTAGCTTGGCACGTACCAGTTGCGGAAGGAACACCTGAGAATCGGGCCAGCGGTGGCCCACGAGCCACCTCGGCACACGTAGTGCTCCCCGTTCATGTGATCCTTCGAGTAGCCGTCGTAAGGAAAAGGTTCGAAGCCGGGATAAGGAAGAAAAGGACTGGACGTCCATTCCCAGCAGTTGCCCGCCATGTCTAAGACGCCAAACGGGGACATTCCCTTGGCACACGCGCCCACGGGCATTGGCCCTCCGGCACTCCTCGCATGGGTAGCGCAGCTCGCTGACGGCCCCGTATCTCCCCAGGGATAGGTGCGCTCTACCAGGCCGCTGGCGGCGAATTCCCACTCTTCCTCCGTGGGAAGGCGAAGGTTGGACCACCGGGCGAAGGCATCGGCTTCAAACCAGGACAGGCACATGGCCGGCTCCTCTGGATGCATCGGCCGCACTCCCTCGAACCCGTATTGCGCCCAGGCGCCGCTGCCTAGATCCACCCAATACTCGGGAGCTTCGACACTCTCGTACGTTCGCCAGCGCCAGCCCTCGGGGGCCCAGAGCTCCTGCCTGTGATAACCTCCGTCGGCCATGAATCGAGACCACTGGAAAGCCGTGACTGGCGTCTTTGCAAGGAGGAACGGCTTGACGAACACCGAATGCAAGGGGAATTCATTGTCGTAGCTCTGCGGATCGTCGCTTCCCATCAGATGGTCACCGCCCGGAATTTCGACAAATTCAGGTTGGCCACTTCCTTTCCACTCTGGGCAGTCGACTTCCTGCGGACCCTGCTCACGATGAATGAGGCAAAGCATCTCGGTAATCGTTTCCTGGTGCTGGCACTCATGCTGGATCGCGAACTCCCAGGCGTAGCCGTTTTTCAGCAGCCGTTTGTCGCTATCTAGATCGGCGGTGTCGAGAGCCAATATCGCAGCTTCCCGGGTCTTGGCCAAATATTCCAGAGTGGCTTGCCGATCTGGGATGTTCACCCGATTGTCCTTTGGATTCTCTTTCAGGTCGGCATAGAGAAAGGACAAGCGCTCATCACACGGGGCTTGCCCTGTTGCCTGGCAAACCCAATATTCCTCCGTGCGGCCGACATGTCCAAAGTGCCACCCGATCGGTGAGTAAAAGGAATGAACCCGCCGCCGCAGATAGTCTTCAGGGACGTCGCGGAACAGTTGTAACGTTGTGGTCCGCACGGCGCTTAGGCGCTCCTTAATGTTCTGCTTCCGGGCCTCGGAAGTCATAAGGCGTCCCTTACCGGGCTCAACAGGACGGAGGCAAACCAGCGCTTTGAATCGAACCACGCGCGTTCGACACGCAAGCCACAACCATCGCACAGGCTCGTAAACGACTCCAGCGTGTACTTGTGCGACCACTCCGTATGGATGAACTCGTCCTCTTCGAAGGTGAACGACTTCCCTATCGCATCGATCCAAACAGACTGCGGTTTCTTGCTGACCAATCGCATCTCGACACGGCCCTCTTTCTCCAGATAGGGGGCTTGGTGCTCGAAGGCCTCGAGATCGAAATTTGCGTCAAGTTCTCGGTTGATCCTCCAAAGCAAGTTCTTGTTGAACTCGGCCGTAATGCCCTGATCGTCGTTGTAGGCAGCATGCAGCAAATGCGGCTCCTTCGCCAGATCGATTCCCATCAAGAGCCGGTCCGGCTTCTTGAACTGCGCGCTCAATGAGCAAAGGAACTTCGAGGCATCTTTGCGCTCCAGGTTGCCGATGTTGCTTCCCAGGAAAAGCACGAGCCGAGGACTCCCGTTCGTGGGCAGCCTTGCGGCGACATCGAAATACTCTCCAGCAATCGCTTCGATGGTGATGTCCGGATAGTCGGCAAGCAACTCTTCGGCCGTTGAGCGCAAGAAGTCGGCGGAGATGTCGATTGGTGCATATCGGAGACTTCCCTGCTTTGCGAGCAGAGCCTCGATCAGGAGGCGAGTCTTCTTGGAACTCCCGCTGCCGAATTCCACTAGCGAACTGTCCGGCGGCATCATCGACGCGATCTCCGACGCGTGAGCTTGGAAAATTTCTGTCTCGCAGCGGGTCAGGTAGTAAGCGGGCAGCTCGGTAATGCGCTCGAAGATCTTCGAGCCTTGCTCGTCGTAGAAAAAACGGGTCGGGAGAGTCTTGGGATTACCTGATAAACCCTCATCGACAGCAGCGCAAAGGGTCTGATGCTCCCCCTCTCCCTTTACGTGGATGAATCGCAGCCTCTTGCTCATGCGTCGCCTCCGCACCAGATTAACCCATTCATAAGGTTCACAATTTGCTGTGTTTCTCCGCAACTAATGCCGTTTGGTGCCACCTGAGGGCTTTGGATGCGTAATATTGCCCAATGGTTCGGACATTCGAACTGAAAAAACATTTTAAAGACGGAAAGACTGGCATTAAGAAGGCCGTCGATGGCGTGAGCTTCGAAGCACATCCCGGGCGGATCTTCGGACTTCTGGGCGTGAACGGGGCAGGCAAGACCACGATTCTTCGAATGCTCTCCACCGTAATCAAGCCATCCAGTGGCCGCGCGGAGGTGGCGGGGCATGACGTGGTGGAGCAGCCGGCGCACGTTCGGGCTGACATCGGTTTCATGTCGAATTCCACGGCGCTTTACGGACGGCTCACTGCTCGCGAGGTCATCGCCTACTTCGGAGGCTTGTACGGGCTTCAGGGGTCGGACCTGAAAGACCGAATCGAATTCGTGTTTGGCAAGCTTCAGCTTCACGAGTTTGGAGATCGGATGTGCGACAAGCTCAGCACTGGCCAAAAGCAGCGGGTGAATATCGCCCGCACGATCTTGCATGACCCTCCGGTTCTCTTCTTCGACGAACCAACCGCAGGGCTGGACGTGGTCATGAGCCAGTCAGTCATGGAGTTCATCGAATCGGCTCGCGATTCGGGCAAAACGATCGTCTTCAGCACGCACATCATGAGCGAAGTCGAACGGCTGTGTAACGATGTGGCCGTCATTCACAACGGAGTGCTTTGCGGCGAGGGGACGGTGACGGATTTGAAGAACCAAACCAGCGAAGAAACCTTGGAACGAGCGTTCCTGAAGCTTGTCGATTTTCGGCCGGAGGTGCTCGCATGAACCCTATTTTTCAGGTCGCGAGAAAGGAGTTGCGGGAGATGTTTCGGGACAAGCGCGTTCGCTCGTCCGCATTCCTCGGCCCCGTAATCCTCATTTTCATCCTCTTCTCTCTGATGGGCTTTGTGTTCGGCCAGCTTGGCAAGAAGCAAAACACAAAGGTGCACGTCGTGAAGTCGTCGAGCCCCCTTGTGAATATCCTGAAGAAGGAGCAGTTCCAGATCATCGAGGTGCCGAGCCAGGCAGAGGGCGAGAAGCTGATCCGCAATGGCGACGCACGCGTCCTCCTCCTCTTTGCATCAGAACCAGCCGTCGGCGACGCTCAAGAGGTTGTCGACGCCTTTCTCGATCCCAAGCAGCAAACCGGGCAAATGGCTTTGGCCTTGGTTCGCAATGCTTTTGAAACGGAGAATCGGACACGCGTGGTGACCCGGCTCACGGAGGCTGGCATTCCCGAGACGGCGCTCGAGCCGATCAAGATGGCCAAGCACGACGTTCAGGTGGGTGAGAAAGGCGGCGCAAGCGATATCTTGGTCGGCCTCCTTCCCTACATGATCGTCATCTGGGCGTTCTATGGGGCGATGAGTATCTCGGGGGACTTAGTTGCGGGCGAAAAAGAGAAGAATACGCTCGAAACCTTGCTCATAACTCCTGTGACGCGAACGAGCATTGTGCTTGGCAAGCTGCTGGCGCTGACGGTTGTTTCACTGTTATCAAGCCTTTCCTCCCTTGTCGGAATCTTGCTGTTCGCCTTGCTCAAACCTCCCGGCAGTGCCGAGATGTTCAAGAGCGGACTGGGCGTTTCACCCATGTCAGCCCTCATTATCGTGGTGCTCATGCTCCCGATGGCGGCGCTCTTCTCCAGCATGCTCATCGGAGTGAGCAGCTATGCGAAGAACTCTCGAGAGGCTCAGACTTACGTCTCGCAGCTCAGCTTTATCGTGATCGCGCCGGCCATCTTCAGCCAGTTCATCGGATTGACGGACTACGGCAGCAAGCGTTGGGTCGATCTGGTGCCCATCCTTAATACGGCAAACAACATGCGCCTGGCGCTTCTTGGAAAGCCGGACTGGACTGGAATTATGATCACCGTGTGCATCAGTGCGGTGCTTGCAATTATCGGCGTCAAGTTGACGGTGATGCTCTTTAACCGTGAAGAAGTGCTCGTAAGGGTGTAGAAGGTGCGCTAGGTGTTGGCCTGAACGCTGACACCTAGAACGCGCAACCGCTCAGGGGTTCTTTCGGCGCGTACTTCGTGTCGAACTCCTTTTCCGGGACGCCGACGGCCTTGGCCATCAATGCGTTCATGTCCTTCAAAATATCAACCGAGTAGCCCGGCCACATCTTTTGAATCTTGCCGTCCCTCGTGAGAAGCGCCGAGTAGACCGAGTTTTTCGCCCCGTACGCCTTGATAATCTCCTTGCTCGAATCGGAGATCACCGAGTAGGGAACGAGCATCTGCACGTGCCACTTACGCGCCTTTTCGGGTTCCGCATCGGTCACGGCCACGAAATCCACTTTCCCCTCATAGCGTTCGGCGAGGTCGTGAAAGAGCGGTTCAGCCTCGAAACTGCAAGGACATCCGTCAAGCACGAAATACACGAACTGAGGGCGATCGGCTCCCGCTGAAGCAAGGACCACGGGTTGACCTTCCGTATCGCGAAGATTGAAAGCTGGCGCGACCTTGGCCGCCTTTGCCCCTGTTTCCTCGCGCATCTCTGGCGTCACCGGATGCTTGGGCAACCCGGTCAGCACGTCCGGATTGATCACATGCGGCTTCTGTCCCTCCAGGTAGAGGAGCGCTCCGGCCGAAGCCAGGGCAAGTCCTGCGGGAAGGCCGATCCAGAAGAGCCTCATCAGAAGCAGAGTTTACCGGACGAGGTGCGACTAGCTAAAGAAGCGGGCCCGACGCATGGCTTGAACCTAGATCTCATTTCTAGCAAATTTGCTTGTCGCCCAGTTGGTTGACGAAAATGCGTTTTGGGCGCTACTCTATATAGGTAGACAAATATCTACTATTCTTGTGTTGCGGACGCGTTATGAATAACGACCAAATTAGCTTTGTAACTGACGCTCTAATGACTATTTACGACGATAGCAGCAGTTCGCGCAAACCCCAACCGAGGGTGGAGGCGCTGGATTGGCTGCAGGACACTCAGCTCTACCAGGCGATGTTGCGTGGGAAAAGGCACGATACGCTCTTGGCAATGGAATGTAAAGAGATTTATCATACGGCGAAGCTCACCAGGCGGCAGTCGAAAGTGCTCGAACTCCGGCTGGGAGGCTGGACTTTCGAAGAGATCGGCAACAAGCGCGGACACTCCCGACAGGGTGCGCAACAAATATTTTCGCAAGCGCTCAAGAAGTTAGCACGTGCTTTACGCGTCTATCCCTACAAGGGATTGAGCGAGGTCTATCAAGATGAGCTACGCAGAGGCTGCCACTAGAATGGCACCCGGTACAATCTAATGTTCGGCAAGGGAGGATTGGAGCAATTACAGTCGCAATGATTTCATGCAAGCAGTGTGGTTCGCACAACGGCCTAGACAGCACGTTCTGTCGCAAATGCGGGACCGTCATCGGCGAGATCGAAATTCAGGAGGGTAGGGCGAAGCTCGACATTCTGACTGCAGAAGGCAACGCCGCGTTCACTGAGGGTCGAACCGATGAGGCTCTGGCCGTCGCGGAGTCTGTACTTTTCTCCGATCCCGACTCCGTTCCGGCTCTTTGGCTCAAGGCGATCTGCCACGAGCGCCGAGACGAAATTGCGGAGGCGCTCGACTGCGCCGATCGAATCGTGGAGTTGAATCCCGACTCGGAACTCGACAAGATCAGGCGGAACCAGCTTCGATCCAAGCTCTCCACGCAGCTTCAGGTTTACGAGCGCCCCGATCGACGCGTGGCTTTGGCCGGTGCAGTTGCCGCAGTCGTTCTGGTGCTTTGCATTGGCGTCTTAGCCGCCAACACGGCAAAAGGCCGAACGTCCTCCGAAACGGTAGCCGTGAACACGGTTCCAAATCGGGTCCAGCAACCGCTTGGGCCAAGCGAAACGAATCCTACGTCTGGTTCTCAGGTGCAGCAAGGCGGGACTCAGCAGCTTGTTCAGCCTGGAAATCAGGGAGCAAATGGAGGCGGAGCGCTCCAGCCGGGAGATGTGCCTCCGATTCGGGCCAATACTTCGCCCGACCCGGAAAGACCGACCGTAAGGCTTCCGAATCTCGCTGGCCCCGAGTTGCCCAATGTGAACGGAGGCGTGAGGCCGTTCGACATAGGCACGATCAAGTCCGAACCCCCTTCTAATCCTCCTCAGAAGGCGCAAAACGATGATCCTGTAGTGATCCCTCCTGGTTCCGGCGAAGAGGCAAAGCCCGAGAACGACGGCTCGATCGAGATCAAGGTGTACGGCGGAGGCAACAACGCGAAGTCTGCAGGTGCCGAGGCCAACGGAGCCAAAGCCCAGAGCATGATTGCCAAGGAACAGTTCCTCATGGGCAACTATCGCAAGGCGGCGAGCCTCTTCGAGCAAGCGATCCGCAGTGGCGGCGATCCCATCTCGCTCAATCAGAAGCTGGGTCAGTCTTATGAAAAGATGGGCCAGAGCGGCGACGCGGTGCAAGCCTACCGACGAGCCGTTCAGGCGGCCGATGCAGCGCTCGGCTCGGGCCGAGGAAATCCCGATCAGATCCGTTCCGCAAAAGAAAGCGCAGAACAGGCTCTGAGGAATCTAGGAGGCTGAACTTGCTCCGACCGGCAGTATTGATCCTGCTCTTGGGAATCGCCGCGTTTGGCGCGGCAATCCCGAGAGTTCTCATTGTGCAGACTGGGGTCGCGTTCAGTGGAACCGACGATCCCAACCTCCCCATCTCCAACCGACTCGCATCGGAATTTGACGAGGACGGCAAACTGGAGGCAGTTGTTTGGAGCCTTGCCGATCCCATCTTTCGAGCCGCCACGACGGCCGGCAAAGTGCAACACAGAGAGTCTCCTTCCCTCGCCGAGGCTCTCGCCGCGGCAAAGGCACTCAATGCCGAGTACGTCATCACGGCTCAGGCCTCCCGAAACGCCGGCTCCTACAAAGGGAAGGTCGAGCTCTTCAGAAACGGCAAGTCAATCTGGAAAGACGAGCAGAACATCGCGGTCAAGAATACGACTGCCAGCGACATCGAGTCGTCACAGCTCTCTCTCGCCCGAACGCTCGTCATGCGACTCAGTGGCGAGGCCCTAAAGGGCTTGACCTCCCAAAGGACGGCGGAGACGCCAGCGCTGATACAGGGCCAAGCCCCGGTTCAGGTCACGATTCCCGTCGCAATTCCCCCTAAAAAAGACAATGCTCCGGTGCTTCGCAACGCGGAGTCGCTGCTTACTGCCAACCGCCCAGCCGCCGCAGTGCAGGCTCTAAGAGATGCGGTCGACTCCGACCCCCTCGACGCGGAGCTGAGAATCGCACTCATTAACGCCCTACTCCTTGTCGATCCGACCGCCGCAGCCGAGGAGGCCAGAAGCGCCGCAGAAGTCATGCCCGGAGTGGCCGAGCTACGCACCCTAGCGGCGAAGGCTTGGATGCGAGCGGGCAAGCCGGACGAAGCGCAGACCGACTTAAACGAGGCAATGGCTCGCAATCCTGATGGTGCCGCAACGCTGCTGTTGCTCGCCGAGATCGGCGTGGCCAATCTGAAGCCTGAACGCTCAGTCGATCACTTGACCAAGGCGATCGAGGCCGGCGATTCGGCCGAAGCCAGGTACCTCCGGGCGTTTTGCTATGCTCTATCCGGCTCGACGGAAGCGATGCGCACCGATTTAGACGCATTTGCAAAACTGGAGCCAACCCCCAGCCCAGTTGAAATTGGCAGGCGCTACGCCTTCGCCGCAGACGTACTCGACCGTTCTATCCAGCTCGATGCCAACAGTGTCCGCGCCCTCCTTCAGCGGGCGATCGTTAAGCCGAACGATAAGGACGTGCTGGAAGCGGTCGAATTGGCCCGCCGGAAGCTTCGCGGAAGAGGAGCATTTGGAGAGCGTGTGACCGTACCGGCAGCTTTTAAAAGCGCAAACGAAAAGCGCATGCTTTCTTACAAGCTGATGGCTCAGTCGCTCTCGGATCTACTCGGATACATGGCCGGGGGAGGGGACGAGTCCCTCACAGACGCAAGAATCAATCTTGGCGAAGCGATCCGCAATGCATCCGAGGGAAGAGCCGCAGAGATAAAGGCACGCCAAAATTAAGACCGCCCCCGCCTGGGAAAAGGTCGGGAGCGGTTAGGGATGATCTCCAGCTTTCGCTTTACAATCTCCCGAGGGAAGGAGGATATGCGTCATCTCTTCTGACGTGTATCGACAATAAGCGGTTCCACTATGTGGAAAAGTTTCCTAAATCGTCGAACGATCGGCTCCAATGGACGAGGTTGAGGAGAGAACTTCTGACTTCTTATGCTTGATTCAGGCCAGATTATCATCCTCAATGGGGCACCACGCTCCGGCAAATCGCATAGTAGAGGCGATTCAAGATTCGTATGCTGGCGTTTGGATGAATCTGGGGGTTGATCTGCACGTGAGACAATGACGCCTCCACGCTACCGGCCCGGAATAGGGTTGAGGCCGGGCGGAGAGCGCCCGGACTTAGAAGCGCTCGTGCCGAATTTTTATGCCGCTCTGGATGAATGTATCGCCGCCCATAGCCGACTCGGTCTCAACGTCGTGGCGGACGTCGGCCATCATGATTCCTATTCCGCTCCCTTGCACGTTCTGCCGGATTGCGCCCGCAGGCTCTCGGGCCTCCCAGTCCTCTTTGTAGGCGTGCATTGCCCTCTGGAGATCATCATGGAGCGTCGGAGCGCCTCTCGTAGCGAACATTACGTGACTGGCTCGTTAGACAATCCGCCCCTTCCCGTCCAGCGCTGGCAGAAAGAAGTGCATATTCCGGGAATCTACGACCTGGAACTTGACACTTCAAGGCTAAGCCCGGAGACATGCGCGGCTGAAATCAGTCGTATGCTGGAAAACCCACCTCACCCCTCTGCATTCCATCGCCTGGCCAATCTCTTGTAAGACTGATCTCAGCGAACGTAGTGCACTTCCACGATTCGGCCGCCGACGAAAAGGAACATGCAGGCCAGCCGAGGCTTGCTCTTAGCAATCTCTCGGGCCTCCTCAAACTTTTTCGAGACGATCTCTCCGTTTAATCCCGCGAGCAGCCCCATGTAGGTCGTTGCTTCGTCCGGGTCGGGAAAAGTCGCAAGCCCATCCATCACCTGCCCATCGGGAAGGGTCGCATTATTGCAGGCATACTTGTCGCCTCCGACTCCGATCAGGAACAGCTTGTCTGGAAAGCCCCCGTAGCCTCCAAGCTCAATTTCCTCAAGAATCGTGCCCGAAGGCGTATCAAAAACTTGGCTCATAGCTCGATCTAAGAATATGACTCCCGAGGCCCCTGCATTGCTCAAAGAGCGGTCCAAAGCCCCGCTAGGTAGCTGGCCCGGTCTCCGTCGCAACCACGATAATATCCAGCGTCCGCAACTGTCGCGCCAACTCGCTGAGGATGGAGGGTCGCAGCATTTCAGATACCCGGCTTCGCTCCGGGTGTCCCAGAATGAGAGCCGTCACATTATGGTCCTTCGCAAACTTGACGACGGCTTCCGCAACCGGGCCCTTTAGCAAATGCGTCTCGATGCCCAGCCGCTGGCACAGCGCGAAATCGGCATCGAGGATGCGCTTCTCTTTGTCTCCAATTGAGCCCTCCTCCACATAGATGCCCACCACCTCGCCACGCATCCGCTGCCCCATCCGCCACCCCCGGCGGATCAGGCGTAACGAGCTGCGCGTTGGGCTGATGCAAATAAGGACACGATCCTGGGTTGCCCAGGGCTTTTCGATTCGCTTCTCTTTCCGATACTCCGCCAGATCCTCGTCCACGGTGCTGGCCGCCTCCCGCATGGCGATTTCGCGAAGGGCGCTCAAGTTTCCCAGTCGGAAGAACTGCGCTTGGACGTCGGAAAGCGGCAAGGGATACACGACGCCCCGCTCCACCCGGTTAAGCAGCGCTCTTGGAGTGAGGTCGACAAGTTCTATCTCCTCCGCCTGATGCAGCAGGCGGTCCGGCACGGTCTCTTTGGGACGAACGCCTGTTATGTCTCCCACCGTATCGTTCAGGCTTTCCAAATACATCACATCGACCGTGGAAAGCACTCCGATCCCCTGGCTGAGGATCTCGTCCACATCTTGCCATCGCCTCTCGTTTCGATTGCCGGGCGGGTTGACCTTCTGCAGCTGATCCACGATTACGAGGGTCGGCTGACGCGCCAAAATCGCGTCGACGTCGATCGAGCCGTTCTTCTCGGGAATGCGCTCGAAGTCCGCAATCATCTCGAGCGTGGCGGGCCGTTCGTTTTCCAGAGCTGCTACAACCACGTCCTGTCCGCGAGCCTTTCGGCGCAGGCTTTCATCGAGAAGCTGGTAGGTCTTCCCTACTCCTGGTGCGTATCCCAGAAAAATCTTGTGACGCCCGAATCCTTCAGGGTGCTTATGTGACGGCATGTTCCTCGAGGGGCGGAACGGTTAGGACCGAGTCCACCCAGTGCTGCAAACTGCTTGAAAGGTCTTCGATCCGCAGGACGTTGTTCGCCGGCAACTCCGCGTTTTGCCACAGGTAATTAGCCAACGCCTCTTCGGTGAGAGCCTGCCAGAAACGCGCCCCACAAGGCATCTCCTCGGTGTCGCTGTAAGCCATCACCAACTCCATCACGTACGCGGGCAGCAACACACGCACCCGCTCAGCCCCTGCATCAGCCTTGGAGACCTGGAAAATGCAGATGATGTCTCCGCTAGGCTCATCGTAATCTTCCTTTTCTAGCTCAAACGTAAAGCCGTTGATGTTCGCGTGGGTGAATTCGCGACAGACCATGCCCACCGGGACAGCACGCTGAGCCTCCACGGCGCGCTCCAAAGCCGCCTTCACCGCGGTCCGAAGCGTGTCCGCAGTAAAGGGCTTTCGCAAGAAGTCGGAGGCGCCCGCCTGAATGGCCTCCAGGGCCAAATCGATCGTGCCGAAGGCAGTAATTAAAATGAGCTTGGTTTCTGGCTTGCGTCGGAAGATCTCCCGCAGCACGTCGATTCCCGACATACCAGGCATCCGCTGATCCAGCAGCACGATATCCCAACTGGAGCCGTCGCCGAACGACTGCAAGCCTTCGTTGCCGTCCGAGGCGGTTGCCACTTCGTAGCCGGAATGGGTCAAGGCCAGCTTGATCATCGTGCGGATGTTGGTTTCGTCGTCTATTATGAGAATGCGCTGACTCAATGTTCGTCCTTTTCTTCAGCCGCGCTTTCGCTGGGCAATATAAAGCTGAAGACACTCCCTTTTCCGACTTTGCTTTCGACGTTCATGCTTCCGCCATGTGCCTGAACGATATGTTTTGCGATAGAAAGTCCCAAACCAGCACCACCTTGGGTGGCGCCGGGAACCTGTACAAACCGTTCAAAGATGCTGCCAAGAAATTCCTCGGAGATGCCTTCACCAGTGTCCGCAACTTCAAAGACTACCCCTTCCGACGATGGCCGCGTCCTCACCGTTACGCTTCCTCCCACCTCGGTGTGCCTTATGGCATTGACAATGAGGTTGGTGAGGACCCGCCCGATCTGAACGCGATCCGCGCGCACTTTCGGAAGTTCAGAGCCCGTGACCAAGCTTAGTCCAACCCCCTTCTTGGCGGCAACGGAAGTTAAACCATTCACCGGACTACGCACCAGCTCGTCTGGCGCGGCCAGTTCGAATCTTGGAGGCAGCGATCCCGCCTCAAGCCGGGTCACGTCCAGCAAATCTCGCATGAGCTTCTCGAGGCGATCCAAATCCTGCTGCTGTGCCACCACGATTTCGCGCTGCTCCGGCGTAAGGTCCCCCACCGCGCCTTCCAAAAGCAGTTGCACCGACAGCATGAGCGATGTCACAGGAGTGCGCAACTCATGCGAGGCGACCCCTATGAACTCCGTCTTCAGGCGATCGATCTCTCGCAAGTGAGTGATGTCCTCGAATACCGCCACGCTTCCCAGCAGCGTCCCCGCCTCGTCTTTCATTGGAGTTGCGCGTAGCCGATAGGTTCTTTCGGAATCGCCCACTCTTATCGGCACAAGGGCACCCTCCTCGTCTCCCCGCCCAAATTCCTCGCGAATCGCGCGCCCGATCGCCTTCACAATCCGTTTATCCTGAATATGCTCTGCCAAGGGCCGCCGAGGCGAATCGGGCACTGCTCCAAAGAGTCCCTCTCCCGCGCGGTTCAGATGCACGATGCGGCTTTTGGCGTCCGTCACCAGCACCGGATCATAGAGCGACTCCAACGCTGCGTCCGACATCTGTTGCGCCCTTTGCAAGCGCCGCACGTCGCTGCGCCGAACTTCCGCCAGGCGCCGCGCCATCTCGTTGAAGGTGTCCGCCAACGCCCCAATCTCGTCTTTGCGGGGAAGCGTCACCTGATGCTCCAACTCACCTTGAGCGATTCGCTCTGCATGCCGAGCCAGGATCGCAAGTGGCGTTAGCGCCATACGCACCATCCGCATCGCCAGCAATATGGCAAGCAGCATGCCTACCACCGTCACGGCCATGCTTCGAAAGAAATACTCCTGGGCCCGCTCTTGAGCCAGCCGATTCGCTTCTCGGATTTCAAGCTCATTGAGTCGCTGAACTTGGGCCGCTTGTAAGATCATTTCATCGAGGTCAGGCCGAATCGTCCGGCGAATCAATTCGATCGTGCCCGGCTGCAGCGACAACTCGTTTGCACCCATGATCTGGTTGCCAAGTTGGCGGTAGCGGATATAAGTGATGGCGAGCGCCGCCATCACGGAAGTTTCATCTTCCTCGGTAACCGAGTCCCGCATATCATCCAGCGCGGCATCGGCCGCACGGGAAGCATTCACATACGTCCGCACTGCCGCGGCATTGTCTCCGGACGCAAGCATTCCGAATGAAGTGTCTTGCTTGCTAAGTGAATTTTGAAACCGGCTCGCCGCCAGAACGGTGCGAAAGTTGTCCTGCAGAACTTGATCGATCGACTTGCCAAGCTGAAAGAAAGCCAAAATAGCCCCTCCCATCACGAGCCCCATGAGGAGCACGAGCACGAGGTGGCTGAAAAGAAGCTGCAGCCGCAGGCTACGCATAGACCTTCATTGTGCAAGAAACCTCTCTTCAACCCTTCTCCGGCCAAAGATTCTCCCTCACCGAACCCCAGCTCGGAGAAGGAGCAGAAAGTCAACTTGTAATGAGCTGATACACCTTCTTTGCCGGCTCCCATACGCCATTTTCCATATTGGAGAGCAGCACGATGTTGATATCCAGTGAAGGAATGTGGCGAAGCATGGCGCTGACGCCGGAGTTGATTCCTTCTTTCTCGAAGAATTCAACATCTCCCGCCGCACCTAAGAAGAACTCGAGGCCATAGCCCACTCTCCATTGACGGGGTGGATTGTAGTCGACTTTGGAGGAGAGAAATTCTGCGGTCATGGGCGGCGACAGCAGCTCGCCTGCTTGAACCGATCTCAAGAATCGATCAAGATCGGCGGCGGTGACATAGGTGCCCGCATCGGGCGAGCCGATGGGTGGGAAGGAATAGATATTTCGCTTCCAACCCGTTAGTGTGTTCTCGTCATCGTAAATGGGGTCGTTGCCTTCGGCGAGAAGAGGGTGGACGTGGTCTTTGCGAAAAAAGCCTGAAGAGGCCATGCCACACCGGTCGAAGACGTGCTTCTGCACGTACTCCGCGTAGTCCAGCCCGGTGACCTGCTCGATGACCAGTCCCAAGAGGATGAAGCCGACGTTGCAGTAGCGGCAGCCTTCTCCGGGCGGAAAGTTAGGCGGATTGTGGAGGATTTGCGGCAAGAAGTCGGCCGTGCACTGGATCGAGTAGTTCGGCTTCTCCTTCCATAGGTCTTCATACCGCTCACCGGCTTCTTCGTCCGCATCGTCGCCGATGCCGGAGGAATGAGTTAGCAGGTGGAATAGCGTCACCTCTTTCGAAATGGTCGTGTCGGTCAGACTTAGAAACTCAACCACGCTGGCGTCCAAGCTAACCAACCCTTGTTCGACCAGTTGCAGGATGGAAACGGCTGTGAAAAGCTTGGTAACCGAGGCCGTGTCGAAACGAGTCTCGAGCGTGTTTCTCACATCCCAAGCCCGGCTAGCACACCCGTAAGCCCCAGCGAACAGCTCGTTGTCTCCTTGCGTGACAAGCACCACGCCCGAGTAGACGTCTCTTGCTTCGAGATCGCGAAAGTAGCTGTCGAGTTCGTGGAGATTCATGGCTGATACCGTTCAGGACCCTCTTTCCAATTCCCTCCCCCTCGGAGAGGGGAGGGAATTGGAGGCTACGCTCGAATGAGCGCGAGCAATTCTGACGTCTTCTGCTCCATCAATTCATGGTCGCCCCGCGTCTCAACGTTCAGGCGGATGACCGGCTCGGTATTGCTGCCTCTAAGGTTGAACCGCCAGGCAGGATACTCGATGCTGAGCCCATCGATCCGAGTGATCTCGCCTCCAGATGCATAGTGTTGCTCCACCCTCGCGATGGTGCCGGCAACGTCCTGCACATGCGAATTCACTTCCCCACTGCACGGATAATTCTTCTGCATTTCTTGCACCAGGTCGCCCAAGGAGCGGCCCGTTTGCGACACTAACCTGGCCACAAGAAGGAAAGGAATCATGCCGCTGTCGCAGTACCAGTGCTCTTTGAAGTAGTGGTGGGCACTCATTTCACCGCCGTAGGTCGCATCAACGGCACGCATCTTTTCCTTAATAAATGCATGGCCGCTCTTGCAAAGCACCGCCTCGCCGCCGAGCTTGGCGACGATGTCGAGGGTGTTCCAAGTGAGGCGCGGGTCATAAACAATCTTGTGATTGGGATCTTTCGTGAGAATCGCTTGGGCGAGCAGGCCGACGATGTAGTAACCCTCAATGAAGTTGCCATGCTCGTCGAAGAAAAAGCAGCGATCATAATCGCCGTCCCAGGCCACGCCAAAATCGTACGCCCCCTCTTTTAGCTCCTTCTCAGTTCCGGCTCGTTGCCCCTCCAAGATGGGGTTGGGAACACCGTTTGGGAAGTTGCCGTCGGGCTCAAAAAGCCTTCGTTTAACGTCGAGGGGAAGGTGCGGGAGAAGCTTTTCGAGGGCGACTCCGGCGGCTCCATTGCCCGCATCGGCAAGCACCTTCAAGGGCTTTAACTCGGCGGGAGGAACGATGGATAACAGGTGCTGAATGAACTCTTCGTAAACGTCTCGAGTGGTTTGCTCCCCGCAGCCTTTACGCTCCCACCTCTGCTCAAACGCTCTCCTCTCGATATCGTTGAGTCCCGTGTCGCCACTGATGGGTCGGCTGTCCTCTCGCACCATTTTTAGCCCGTTGTATTCCGGCGGATTGTGGCTGGCCGTGATCATCACGCCACCGTCGTAATCGTAGTGCGCCGTGGCAAAGTAGACCATTTCCGTCCCAACAAGCCCGAGGTCGATCGTGTCGACTCCCGCTTCGTTGAGGCCCCGTGCCAGTGCTTCGGCCAAATCGGGCCCGCTAAGTCGAATGTCGTAGCCGATGCAGACCGTTTTCGCGCCGATGGCGTCGGCGTACGCCCGGCCAATCGCATAGGCCAGCTCAGGGTTTAGCTCGGTAGGGACAATGCCTCGGACGTCGTATGCCTTAAACGCGGGTAGGTACTTCCCCATGAGCGAGGTTCTACCCGGCGGAGCGCAAATGTTGCAGCGGACGCAGCCTACTTGGGCATGGGCTCGAGCAGCATCTCTTTCGTGTAAACGAACTGCTCCCGCTCATAGTTTGCGAGCTCGAAGTCCTTCCGCAGCACAATCGCACCGGTCGGGCAGGCCTCTTGGCAATAGCCGCAGAAGATGCACCGAAGCATATTGATCTCATACCGCTCCGCATAACGCTCTCCCGGCGAGAACCGCTTCTCGTCCGAGTTCTCAGCCGCCACGACGTTGATACACCGCGCCGGACAAGCGCCCGCGCAAAGGGAGCAGCCAATGCAACGCTCCAGGCCGCTGTCATAGCGCGTCAGAACGTGTCGCCATCTGGTGCGCGGGTGCTGCTCCCGGCGCTCTTCTGGATACGAGACGGTGACCTTCCGATGGGCAAGTCGGCGACGCGTGATGCCGAATCCGGCAATAAGCGGCTTGACAATGTCCTTTACAAGCTCCACTAAGAGTTCACCGTCTCGAGCGTTCTTGGAGTTGTCTCAATAATCCGAAGGTCCTGGAAGCTTTGTGGGGCCTTGCCGCGTTTGATCTTCTCCTGCAACTTCAGAATTCCATAGAGAAGCGCGTCAGGCGACGGGGGACAACCCGGCACGTAGATGTCGACCGGCACTACCTGATCCGTCCCTTGAACGATCGCGTAGTTGTTGTACACGCCGCCGGTAGACGCACAGGCACCCATCGAGATCACCCACTTAGGCTCGGGCATCTGATCGTAAATCTGTCGAAGCACCGGGGCCATCTTCTTGCTGAGTCTCCCGGCGATAATCATCACGTCGGCCTGACGGGGAGTCGCGCGAAAAGCTTCCGAGCCGAATCGGGCCAGGTCGAAGCGCGCCGCGGCGCTACTCATCATCTCGATCGCGCAGCAGGCGAGCCCGAAGGTGAGCGGCCACAACGAATTGGCACGAGCCTGCGACAGCAGGGTTTCCACGGTCGTCAGCACGACGTTGCCACCCTTCTGCACGTCCCCCAGAATCGGGGTCGAGCTGTCGTGAAGAACGATTGTTTCAACGCGCTTTGGCATCTATTTTGAGTCTACCTCTGCGATTTACCCGCATGGCCGGGGAGGATCAAACTAGAATATGCCTATGAAATTTCACGCGAAGCTCCAAGCCGCTCCAGAGGCATCCTTCCACGTGCTCGACCCAGTCAAGGCCGCACGAATGAACGGGGCAACGCTTTTCATCCCCTCACCGACAGAGGTTCGAGCGGCGATCAATCGTATTCCGAAAGGCGAAATGCGCACCATCCCGGAACTTCGTAGAGAGCTCGCCCAGGGTGCCGGTGCCGATGTGACCTGCCCTGCAAAGACCATTGCATATTGGAAGTGGATGGCCTTCGCGGCGGAAGAAGAAGGCGGCGAGCTCCTTCCCTGGTGGCGCGTGACAAAGGATGGAAAGCCGAGCCACTTACTGCCTGGCGGAGTGGAAGAGCACCAAAGCCGTCTCGCGGCCGAACGCTAGTAGCGATGGGCCGACTGAAACAGCCGCGCGCTTGGGCCGGTCCGATTCCTTGCATGTCGCTTACTGCCGAACAAGTTGTCGCGTCGCTAGAAGAAGTGGGGCTGGTCTATACCACCGACTCGCTTCCCGGCATTACCCGCAGGCGAGTAGGCGATGGCTTTGAGTATTTCCTGCCCAGCGGCAAGCCTGTCCGCAAAGAGTCCGAGCTCCAGCGTATACGCTCGCTCGGCGTGCCACCGGCCTACGAACAGGTCTGGATTTGTCCTGTGCAAAACGGGCATATGCAAGCGACGGGCAAAGACGCGCGGGGCCGCAAGCAGTATCGCTACCACCCCCTTTTTCGTGAGATCAGGGACGAGTCCAAGTTCGAGCGCATGATCCTCTTCGGACAGACGTTGCCCCATATTCATCAAAGGCTCGATGAAGACCTGAGCAAACGCGGATTCCCCCGTGAAAAGGTGCTCGCCACCGTCGTGTCGCTCCTCGAAAAGAGCCTGGTTAGGGTGGGCAACGAAGAGTACGCGAAGGAGAACAAGCACTATGGATTGACGACCTTGCGGAACCGGCACGTGAAAATTGAAGGCGCCGAGCTTCGCTTCAGCTTTATGGGCAAGAGCGGTGTGAAGCATCAGATCGCCCTCCAAGATCGGAGACTTGCGCGCCTCGTCAAGAAGCTGCAGGAGCTTCCAGGGCAAGAGCTTTTTCAGTACGTCGGCGATGACGGCAACACGCACAAGATCAGTTCAGGCGAAGTGAATGGCTACCTCAAGGCGATTTCAGGCGAAGACTTCACGGCGAAAGACTTTCGAACATGGGCAGGCACCGTGATGGCTATCACCAGACTCCTCGAACAAGAACCCGCTCAGACGAAGAAGCAAACCAAATCAGTGATCTCGAGCGTGATCAAGGAGGTTGCGAGAGAGCTTGGCAATACCCCGGCGATCTGCCGGAAGTGTTACGTCCACCCGGGGGTTTTGGAGTCATTCAGCGCCGGTGGGAGCTTAAAAAGCCCTTCGATGCAGTGTTCTATCATGTCAGTCGCCAAATATGGCTCCCTCTGCTAGATGCGTTTCGACAAGGAACTGTTGAGCTAAGCATGGACGTGAACACGCTTCAAAGGCTTGTGGATCGCCTAAGTACACAAATCGCAAACTCTCCAAGGCTATTTACGCAACCTGAGGCACGCATCGAGTTGCTGATAGGCTCCGAGTGAATGGATGGCAAGTGGCGACCATGTGCCGAAGTCTAGCCGGAACTCAGGCCAGGAACCGGATCGTAGTTGTTTTCTTCTTGAAGTTTTTCCAACACGCCTATGCCCCTCGTCACTAATTTGTTTTCATCACTCAGCTGCAGGGTGAGGCGCTTCCTACCTCCCATTTTTTCGGGAGAGTCTGAGAACATTTCCGGCTTGAGGATGACTTGTTTCTGTTTGACGTAGAAATGGCCCGATATGTAGAATCCACCTTCTGCGGCCGCCGGGATATAGCGCGTGAAACTCCAGTCCTCGTTGAGAAAAAGGGAGTGAGTCGCGGCGCCGGAAGACGAGCGAACGATCCACTTGCCAACTACGCGGTCTGGAGCAGGGTTGTCTCCGGATGGGATGCGTAACAAGCCATTCGACACGGTAACTGCTCCGGTCACAAACCCCACGGCGAGAATGAATAGCCCACACAATGCTGTGTAGAAAACTTTCATTAATTCCCCAGATTGCAGCAATCGGCTGCGCAGTAGTGCTTCTTATCCTTATCCAATACGACGATCTCCGACTGTCACTATATCGCTATAACGCAGCTTTGCGCTCTATCTTCCTAACGAACCCAAGGGAGGCACCCAGCGAACCCCTCTAGCTCGTCATACTGCTCAGCCGCCCCGCCCGATTTCGCATCGGTGCTCTGCGATTCTTCGAGTTCTCCACGAACTCATCCTAAAAGAGCCTGAATCGGAATGCGCGGAGGAACTCGTCGTCTCGTTCCTAAAAAACGCTACTCCGCCGGTTCGCCTTCCGGATTCATCCAATGGAGCGTCTCGGTTATGACTTTGTCGATGAACAGAACGCCGTCCAGATGGTCAATCTCGTGCTGCGCAACCCGTGCCGGCATGCCTTCCAGTTCGTAAATGAGCTCGCGCCCCTTTCGGTCGAGCGCCTCGATTTCGACATAGAAAGACCGCGAAACATCTCCATAAAGACCGGGAATGCTCAGGCATCCTTCCTGCCCAACTTGCTCCCCCTCCATCTTGATGATCTTAGGATTGATCAGAGCGGTCGGCCGCATGTTGTCCGGTGCCATCACGAGGATGCGTTGCTGAATTCCGAGTTGCGGAGCGGCCAGGCCAATGCCGTTAAACTTCTTCATGATGCGGACCATGTCGTCCACCAGAAGCAAGTGTTTCTTCGTGAGCTTTTGCACTTCCGCCGCCTCTTGCCTAAGCCGAGGATCGGGAATCTTCAAGATCGGCCGGTCGGCATCTTGAAGGTAAAGGTGTTTATAGTGCTCTGGCACCACGATTTGCATGCGGCATTTATTATGGCTCTTAGGCACTCCTCAACTTCGACCAGGTGACTCCTTTAATGGGCAAGGTTTGCCTACAGAGCCAGAACTTCGGATAAAACAGCGCGGTAGTGATCGGGATCCAATAGGCATGAATCACTCAAATCCGCTGCGGGAGCCACGAACACGACCCAGACTTGATCGTCACTGCACCGCAAGATCATGTGGCCGTGCGCATTCACAATTTGCACCGCGCGACCCTCGAGCACTCCTAGGGCATCGTTACCAGAGCAAGTAAAAAGGGCAGCATCGTCCGGCAATGTACCGTCGGCTCTCAGGGGTTCAAACGAAACCGAACCGTGATCGGGCGGCGTACTCACGCGCACCTTCGGAGAGTCGTTCCCATCGCATAGCATTGCGCTGGTGGGTTTCACGATGTCGGAAATTCTACCCACACCGCCAGTGAGGAAAGACTCTAGAGGCCCTGCTCAATCGTCAGTCGTCGAAAAACCACTGGCCCATGATCACCCTGCAAGAACATCGTGCCCGGCTCACCTTCTCTGCTGTCCAACGCGCCCCCGGTGATGCCGGGAATTTCAGCATCCTCAACGACCGTGTCGCCATTCAAAATCACCGTCACATGCCGTCCGCGCAGAGTTATTTCTGCGGTATTCCACTCATCCGCAGGCTTGATCGCATTCCGCTCGGGGGTAATAAAGCCGTAAATCGCGCCGCTCGTCCCCACGCCCGGTCCATGGCCAAAGTCGTCGACGATCTGGAACTCGTAACGACCACGCAGATAGATGCCGCTGTTGCTGCCCGCCGGATACTTGTACTCCGCGATCAAGCGAAAATCCATGTATGGCTGCGTCAGAACAATATCCGAGCCGACCGCTCGGTTGTAAAGCATTCCGTCCACGATCTGCCAATTGTTCGGTTCTTCGGGGCTCCTCATGCTCCAGTTGGAAAGGTCTTCTCCAACCAGTTCCACCGCCTCGCCCCAGCGAGGAGCATCCGTTCTTAGAAGATCAGGTGCTCGCGTTCCGCGAAACGTAAGGTGCTCGCCGTTGTCCCCTTGGCTGGTTCCCACGAGGATATCTCCCTCCAAGCGACCGGCAAACTCGAGGGGAGTTTTCCGGGATTCGTACTGTGGTGGCAGGCACCAATACACGCCATCGCCGTCCATCCTCACGGTTTCCACACGTCGAGCACTGCCGACACGCCCAACAAAGCGGCTTTCTGCGCCAAGAAACTCCACCCAGGACGGGTAAGTCTCAGTTCCATTGTCGATGGTCAGATCCCAGCGGCCGGTCAGCATAGTTAACTCAGTTTACGCACGGCGGCAACGACGTCGTTCTCGTCTGGAATGCACTCCAACTCCAGATTTCTTGCATACGGCATCGGCACGTTCAGACCACCCACCCGGCCAACTGGCGCGTCGAGGTCGTCGAAGCAGTCCTCACCGATGCTCGCCGCCAACTCTGCTCCAAATCCACCGAACTTCCAATCCTCGTAGACCACTACCGCGCGGTGTGTTTTTCTGACGGAGTTATAAATCGTCTCCCGATCGAGCGGGAGGAGGCAACGCACGTCCACGACTTCAACGTCGATGCCGTCCTTCTCCAACAGCTCGGCGGCCGCAAGATTAACATGGGTCATGCGCGAGTAGCCGATGAGGCTGATGTCTTTGCCTTCTTTCAGAATGTTTGCCTTGCCGAACGGCACGGAATACTCGGGATCGTCGGGCACTTCACCCCTGACCGTATAGAGACCAGGATTCTCGGTGAAGATCACCGGATTCGCATCCCGGATCGAGGTGCGCATGAGCCCGTAAGCATCGGCGGGCGTCGCCGGCACGACCACCTTCAAACCTGGACAGTGCGCATACCAACCCTCGAGCGAGTGGGAATGTTGCGCCGAAAGCTGTTTGGCTGCTCCGCCCGGCCCACGAAAGACGATCGGAACCGTCACAAGACCATTTGTCATGTAGTGAACCTTCGCCGCATGGTTGATGATCTGATCGAGAGCGAGAATCGAGAACGACATCGTCATAAACTCGACGATAGGCTTGAGCCCGACCATGGCTGCGCCAATGGCGATCCCAGAGAAGCCGGCTTCAGTGATCGGAGCATCGATGACCCGCTTCTCGCCATATTTGGGGAAGAAGCCTTTGGTGACCTTGAAGGTGCCTTCATATCGGCCAATATCCTCGCCGATCATAAAGACTTCTGGATCACGGTCCATCTCCTCGTGGAGGCACTTCTGGAGAGCTTCGCGGTAAGTAAGGGTTGACACTGACATAGGCGTTCCTTCAGACAGGGCACCTCGTTGAGCCCATTTGACTTTACCCTTTGGAAGTCCGAGCACTCACCGTGCTACGCTCTAGGGAATGGCCTCCTCCGAACTCTTGCGCCTTTGGAAGCTCGCTCAGGTTGACCGCGCTTTGGTGGAAATCCGTGCGCGGGCCGCGACGCTCGACGTGGGGCAGAAACTTTCGACGGAAATTGCCGCGCTTGAAAAAGAAGAAGCCCCCTCCCGTGTTCGCAGTCTAAGAATGGAACTCAAGGACCTCGAGCAGGGGCAAAAGACGATCCAAGACAAGGTCAAGAAGATCGAAAGCGACCTCTATAGTGGCAAGATTGTCAACCCCAAGGAGGTCCTGAACTACGAGAAAGAGATTGCCGCGCTCAAAAAGCAGAGTGGCTCGAGCGACGAGCGGATCATGGAGCTATGGGAGCTACTTCCTCCGGCAGAAGAGGCAGCCCAACAGGTTCAGACAAAAATCGACGAAAAGACAAAAGAGCTTGGCGAGAGGCGGAAAAAGGCGCTTGCCGACAAGGCTCTCTTGGAGCAGGACTTCAAGAAGTACACCGCCGCCCGTCCCCAGCTTGCCGATGGCGTGAAGAATCCCAGCCTGTTAGCGCGATACGACAGCATCCGGCAGCGCCACGCCGGACTGGGCATGGCCGAAGTTACCAAGAAGCAAACCTGCGGGGCCTGTGGAACGTCCCTGCCAGAGAGGATGATTCAGTTGCTGAAAGACGACAAGATTAGTACGTGCGAGTCGTGCCACCGCATTCTGTATTACAGTGAGGGATTGATATGAGACGCTTTCAATACGGTTTTCTTGCCGCCATCTTGCTTGCCTGCGGATGTGCAAAGTTTCCTGGCACTGGCACCGGAGAGGAGTTCACGCGTATCACTTTTCGCATGAAGGTCGCCGGCAAAATTAACACCACCCTAGACGAAGATGGCACGACCTACTACATCTACGACATCGCATTTCGGGCGACGCCGGAGATCAATCCTGAAGATCGGTTCGCTCCCGTGCCCGTGGTTGCCTCCAACAACCCCAACGGCCGCATGGCTGGCTCGCCAACTCACTTCGTGGAGTTTGACTCGCAGAACCCGAACAGCGCGGAGCCCTTCATTCTCTACCGCTTCGCCACCCAGGCCGAAGTTCCGAATCCATCCGATCCCACGAATCCGATCAACCTAAACAGCTTCGCTCGTAACACCCGGGGCCGCATCGTCAACTATCAAAATCTCTCAGAAGACCCCTCCGTTCTCCAGTTCGATATTTTCGTGAATCAGATCGCAGATGACGACGTTGCCGCCCGGCTTCTAACCTCACTCCAGGTCAATTTCCTCACGATGAGCCGTCTCTCAACAGGCGTTGGAGGCACCCGGGCGCTCGATTCCATCGGCGACAACCGAGTCCCATCGGAATTCAACCGGTACATCAAAATCGACCTTCGCCAAAGTGGGGTGACCAATAATCAGACCGGCATCACCACCGGGATCGAGCCCACCGGCGATCTCTACCCCACCGGAGTGAACGATCCCGACCTCGACATCGTCGATTGGTCCATCGAAGTCCACCGAGCAGGCTAACGTGCCAAGCGGCCAGGAAATATTCCCCTGGCCGCTGTCAGCCCCTACTCGTGCTTTTGCGGCGGTGCGGGCCTCACTTCGAAGTTGACTCGCAGCACGACTCCATCGCGCACAATCACATCCTTAGGAGTTGACTCAAAGCTCGCGTCAGACACATACACATACTGCTTCCCAGGAGGAACGCGCATTCTATAAAAACCTCTCGCGTCCGTCAGTGCGAGCTGCACCCAAGCACTTGATCGAGGGTGCGCCGGGCCGTAAATCCCGATCGAGACTTCCTTGACGGGCTTGCCTGACGAGTCGGTAACGATCCCCTCTACGATCACGCCAGGAATCAATTTGAAGTCGAGTGACTCGATCGTCTGCCCCTTACCGACTGTAACCGATTCGTGAGCAACAGCAGTTACCTCGCGGCCCATCGGCCCTCTAAGGTCGGCAATTACGTTATAAACTCCCGTCGACATTCGCTTGATCGTAAAGCGGCCCTGGCTGTCAGTTACGCCCAATCCTCCCTGCGAACCCTGGTTATCGGGGTCTTTGTCGTGGTTGGTCTGGGCACCAACCTTGAAGCCAGCGACGGGCTTGCCGTCTCGGGTCACTCGGCCGCGGAGCTGCGCTGCAGGTTGAAGGCGGATATCTTTATGGGCACGACCGCCATTCTTAGCCGTGTCGATTTGAGCTTCTAAGGGAAGCTGTGCGAAACGAGCGTCATCGACCTCGTAGCCCACCTTGGTCTCCGGCGGAAGGTCCCGAATGATGAATCTGCCCTCCGAATCGGTGACGTCTCCGAGCCGCAGCTCTGAGATCGTTTCGAGAAGGAGAAACTGCATAAAGCCAGGTTCACGCTCGACCCCCAGGAGGAGCCTCGCTCGAACATCAATCCCCGCAGCAGCCTTACCGCTTGGCAGAAGCAAGCGGCCAGTAGCCGTTACAGCATTTGTCAGCCTCATGCTCTGCGTCTCTCTTTCAACGGGCCAGAGTCTGGTGAATCCAAGGCCGTATCCAGGGACTCGCACCGCCAGCGTGCCCGTCGTTCTCTCTGGTGACCCTGAGGCGGGCAGAATAACGTCGCTGCCAATCACCTTGAGTCGCCTGGATCTTGGCTCAGGAACGTCGCCAGTTGTCACGAGCCAAGCAGACGCCCCGGTTAGGGGTTTTCCCTCTGGCGAGAGCACGCCAATCTTGCCAGCATGGGAGCCCATAATCCAGTTCGCGTATGGGTCCTGGCTGATTGCCGCGGGTCGCGCGAAGAGGAGAGTTGCCGTGGCCGCAGTGAACAGCGCACAGGCTCGAAGACCTACCGACACTGGTCGAGACACGACGACCGATCTCGACCGCTTTCCGTCCAGAATCGCCTCGACACGTCTCGCCAAAGACGATTTTGAAGACACCGCCCCGATGCCCCATGAAGGACACAGTTGCGAGCGGGCGCTCTCCCGAAGGTTGAGAAGGCACTCGGCATAGCGAGTGTCGGGAATGCCCGAGGCGAGCACATGGCGGTCGCAAAGCTGCTCGCTCGCGGTGCTCATCGGCTTGCGAAGCATCCACAGCAAGAGCTGGGGCCAGAAGGCGATGCAGCAGATACGGTGCAGCAACTTCCATCCAAGGTCGTTATGCGCCAGATGGGCGATCTCATGCCGAAGCACGGCTTCAAGCACATCTGGATCGACCTGCCGATGCCAGTTTGCCGGCAAGTAAATCGTCGGCGTGAGAATGCCTGCCACGAACGGGTTGCTGACTGTCGGGCCCTCCATCAGTTGGGGCGATGTCTTTTTCGCATCCCGTGCTGCCGCGCTTAGGACCTCCTGAACTGCAGCATCGTCGATAAACCTGCAGGACCGCCGAATCCGCACCAGCGTCAAGTAGCCCAATGCTAAGTGGGCGGACAGAAGTAGAACACCCACGAGCCAAATGCCTGCGAGCCAATCCATAACTTGTATGGTTGCGGGCACGGCGGATGGAACGTGCATGACCGAAGAATTGACTTCTGCTAGAGGTGTGGGTGTGGGCTGCGAAACGGCAACGCTCAACGTGGTCGAGACCCAGGCGACCGGTACGACAGGACTCGGCCTCTCGCGGAGCCACGGCGACGCGATCACGAGCGCAAGCACCGCGACGATCCCGAGCCGGTAAATCAACGATTGAAGTGCAGGGACACGCCGAGCCATCAGGCCGATCGCGAGCACCAGCAGGAGAACGAATCCGGTCTGCAACATCAGCACCAACAGGTCGGATGCGTTCATGGTCTATTCTCCCTCGACTTCTCGTCAACGAGCGCCCGGAGCCGCTTTATCTCTTCTGGCGTAACTTCCTCGTTGTCCAACAGGTGCGCCATTAAGCCAGTTATCGAGCCCTGAAACACTCGCGAAAGCAAATCCTGTGCGGCGGATCGGCTGACTTCAGACTCGCCCACTAGGGCGCGAAACGTAAACGTTCGCTCAGCCTGCTCATGGGTGACCGCCCCCTTGACTTCAAGCTTTCTAAGCAGGGTCTGCACCGTGCTATGAGCGATCGGGCCACTCTCATTGAGCACCTCTGTAATGCGCCGGGCCGTAGCGCTTTCTTCATTCCAAAGCACTCGCATAATCCGGAGCTGAACGCTCCCAAGAGACATCGCCATCAACCTACCTCCATAGATTTACCAAGGTAAACACAGATACTTTACCATGGTAAATGATGATTGCCAACGACTTTTTCGAGATTATTGCCTGAGGAGCTCGGCTTCTTCCGGCAACAGCTTCAAATCCTGCTGACTAAGCGCTGTCGAGTTCACGACCTCATGCCCCGCAAGTTCGCTCAAGCGCCGGGAAATCCGCTCCGCCTTCGCCCGAACAAACCGCTTAACCAAAAAGAGCCCGACCGCCGCGGCGACAACCTCCAGACCCAACACCGCCAAAGCCAACCAAGCGTCGCCCGACCCCCAGCCCCGTTTTGAAATGCTGTTCATCGCGTTCATGGAGAAAAAGACGAACATGCTGCAGGCAAAGACCAGCCCCATCGCCATTGCCCCCTTCGCGTCATAAATGAACGAGAGGTGCCACCCATCCGAAGACGGCGAACTCGTGACCGACACCGCCTGCTCGTGAGCCGTAGAGATCCATTCCCGGCCGCCATCCGCCCGATCCCGCAAAGCGCCCGAAACCTTCATCTCTCGCCGCAGCTCCAGCACGATCTCCTCCCACGAAGCATCGCTCAAAGGTGCCGAGTACGCCGTGTCGAACTCAAAAACCAGCGGATGCTTGGATCGCTTTCTCGAAGCCACATGAGTTGCGGCCGCCTGAACGCGCGCAGGATCATAGCCCAGTTCACTGCCCGCCTTCAAGATTTCGTCAAGGCTAAACCGAGACCCCAAGCCCGAATCCTGCGCCTCGCCCGTCGAGGCAATGCGCAGAATTTGATTCATCTCGTCCTGGCTAAATCGTCGCATCCATACTCAGAACCCCTCCCATTCGAAGGGGGAGGGGCAGGGGAGAGGGTCCGAAAAATCCGAACCCCTATCCAGCCGTCTCATGGCTCCGCATCTCCAGGCGAACGTCGCCGGTAACGGCGCTGACGTCCAGCGTCCCGCTTCCAGAACCCAGCTTGCCCGTGATCCTCTGCTGCGCTTTCGCCTCTTCGAGAAGTTCCAAGTCGCACGTCACCGATCCGCGAAGGGTCGAGAGCGATACCCGGCAATCACACCCGTCTGCGACCCCGATCGTTGCGTCGCCGTTGACCGTCCGCACATTCACGTTCCCCGTCACAGGCTCGACCAGGTCGACCACCACGTCGCCGGAGATCGATTCCAGCGCCACGGATTTGCCCGAGCAGTTCTCAGCGCGAACTTCACCCGATGCTGTACGAATATTCATGTTTCCGCGAACGTGTTTCACGCTTATATCGCCCGACTTATTCTCTACCGTCAAGGAAGTGACTTCACTGCGCTCGATCGTCATATCTCCACTCTCGGAGTGAATCTCGACCTGGCCGTTAAGACCCCGCGCATTGATGTCCCCCGAACGTCCGGTAATCCGTGCCCCAAGACCGGTGTCGATCAAGGAAATGTCGCCATTTTCAGTCTTGATCTCCACCTGCGCCTTGCCGCTGACTTTCACGTCGAGGTCGACCGACAAGCCACTCACATCGGGTTGGCGAATGATGACTTGAGTTTCGCTCTCCTCGATGATCAACGTGTAGGCCTGCGCCTTGGCCTTCGCGTCATCGATGCTTGAGCCTTTGAATCGGGCATCCGCGTTTACCGAACCGGCGGTGGCTCCTGCTGAAACAGTGACATTTCCACAGGCATTCTCAATGCGGAGCGTCTTGCCCTCAGCCACGCTCAAAGGAAGCGAAATCTGCTTGCTCTCCGAATTGCCAAAGAAATTCACCCGCCCCTTATTCAGATCGTCTAGACCGGTCTTCAGAAAGTCGAATCCTTTCTTTGCAGATTCCCTGGCCTGCTTGGAGACTTCTTTCCAATCGACGGCCTCGGCTCCTTCTTTGGTCAGCTTCTCGATCTGGTCGATAATGCCTCGGAAGGGGTCTCGAGATGCCTCCCGCGGCGGCGGGGGCGGCGTGGGCCCGGAGTCTTCTTCCATCCGGTCGCTGGCGTAAAACGCATCGATCAGATCGGCGGCGTCCTCAGGGCTAAGTTTGCCCTCGGCCACCAGTTTGCTAATTCTCTGTATTTCTTCCCTCAATGATGCACTCCCAGCTTTTCCTTGGCCTCTTCGGCAGAGATCTCGCCCCGCTCCAGTTGGTCCAGAATCCGTCGTTTCTTGTCAGTGGACTTTTCTTTTTCCTTCTTGTTGTTGAGGCCCTCGTCGCGCGGCTCCGTCGGTTTGAGGTCCAGCGCTTCGAGCAGCGAATCTAAACGCGCACGCACGGTTGGGTAGCTGATCCCAAGCTCGCGCTCCACGCTGTTCAGCATTCCTCGACATCGTAGAAACACTTCGAGAAACTTCTGCTGGTCGTGATCGAGCCTCGCATACATGGGTATCTCAAAGCGGCCACGAATCGATATGCCACTCTCATCGTTGGCGACTTCAGTGATAAACAGCTCTCCCCCGGTAACCGGGTCACGAGCTGGCAGCCTGTGCAGTTTTTCCTTCGCCATTGCTTTCCAAACGAGATTCTGAGCTATTCGTTGCGAACAGATTAGCTTTTCTTAATTGATTTTGTGTTTTTCTGAGGCTTTTGGCATCTTGACGGCTTGGGCATGTGTAAGTCAGGAAGGTCGGACCAACCCGTTGGCCGAAAAGAGTCAAGCGAAGTAATGTCCGCGATCCCCGGATCGCCACGATCGCAGATTCAGGTTGACTGCCGGCCGTGGTCGATTTGGCCCTTCGAATGCTTGCTGCACAAGCAACTCAGACCGTCTTCCTTGCCCCTCTAAGTCCGGGCTTGGACGGGGTCTCAGGAGCAGGTAAACTCGAAAACCCGGCCCGACCCTATGGACCAGTCCCAGATACGCAATTTCTGCATCATCGCGCATATCGATCACGGCAAGAGCACGCTTGCAGACCGCTTGATCGAGCGGTGCGGCAACATCCGGGGCACCGCGCAGGAGCAGATGCTGGACTCGATGGACATCGAGCGAGAGCGCGGCATCACCATCAAGATGGCTTCGGTCAGGCTCAACTACAAGGCGCAAGACGGCCAGATGTATGAGCTAAACCTTATCGACACCCCCGGCCATGTCGACTTCACCTATGAAGTTTCCCGCGCCCTCGCCGCTTGCGAAGGAGCCCTTCTAGTTGTCGATGCCAGCCAAGGTGTCGAGGCGCAGACCATCGCCAACGCAGGCATGGCCCTCAATCAAAACCTGGAAATCGTGCCCGTCATCAACAAGATCGACCTCCCGCACGCCGACCCCGAGAAAGCTAGAGAGGAGATCGAGAGCGCAGTCGCCATCGACGCCAGCGACGCCATCTTAGCCTCCGCCAAAGCCGGAATCGGCATCGATGAAATTCTAGAAGCGATCGTCCACCGCATTCCTCCCCCCGCGGGCAAGCCAGACGCGCCGCTCAGGGCCCTGATTTACGACTCGCACTTCGACACGTACCAAGGTGCCATCGCCTACATCCGAATCAAAGATGGCGAAGTGAAGAAGGGCCAGCGGATCAAGATGATGTCGACAGGCCTGGAGTTTGACGTCGATTCCACTGGTCACTTCTCCCCCGCGCTCATCGTGAACACGGGTCTTGAAGCGGGAGAAGCAGGATTCCTAACCGCGGCCATGAAGTCCATCGGCGACGCCCGAGTCGGCGACACGATCACCCATGCTTTTAATCCCGCCACGGAGCCGCTGGCAGGCTATCGAAAGGCCCTCAGCATGGTCTTTTGTGGCCTCTATCCCAGCGACGGTGACCAATACGAAGACCTTCGAGACGCCATCGACAAGTTGAAGCTCAACGACGCATCGCTTGATTTTGAGCCTGAAACTTCCGCTGCCTTGGGCTTTGGATTCCGCTGCGGATTTTTGGGCCTGCTGCACATGGAGATCGCACGCGAACGGCTGGAACGCGAGTTTGGGCTAGACCTGATCCTCACCGCACCCAGCGTTGATTACAAGGTCAGCCTTAAGAACGGAGAAGATGTTCACATCTCGAATCCGGCCGACTGGCCCGACATGAACGACATCGCACACGTGGAAGAGCCCGTGGTAAACGCGACTATCATGGTCCCGGTCGAATACGTCGGGGCGGTCATGAACCTTTGCCAAGACCGCCGCGGCATCTACAAGAAAACGGAGTATCCGACGCCGCAGCGGGTCATCTTGCACTACACCCTGCCTTTGGGCGAAATCCTGCTCGACTTTTTTGACAAGCTGAAATCCAGCACCCGAGGGTACGCCAGCTTCGACTATGAGGTAAGCGGTTACGAGCCTTCCAATCTCGTCAAGTTGGATGTCCTCCTGAATGGCGATCCGGTGGACGCGCTCAGCTTTATCGTCTTCAAAGACTTTTCCTATAACCGGGGCAAGGCCATGGTAGCGAGACTCCGCGAAGTCGTCCCACGCCAGCAATACGAAGTCAGAATTCAGGCTGCCATCGGAGCGAAAGTCATTGCTGCAGACACCGTAAAGCCGTTCCGCAAGAACGTCATCGCGAAGTGTTATGGCGGCGACATCACCCGAAAACGCAAGCTCCTGGAGAAGCAGAAGGAAGGCAAGAAGCGCATGAAGCAGATCGGGAGCATCGAACTTCCCCAGGAAGCATTCCTCAGCGTGTTGAAGGTCGCCGACTAGGTGGACCTCGCGTCTCCCTCTCTTTTCACCCCTTGGAATTCTGGGAAGTACAGCGTCGCGCCAAACCTACGCCCCGTGGGGGCCGACTTCGGAAATGGCGACGCTGACCGCCGTCTGATTCTCATCGACAGCGCGTTCGAGCGCTACCGGTCGAACAAGGACGCCGCCTACGCAGAGGACCGCCACAAATATTGGATGCACCTGAATGACTCGCCAGAGAGCATCGTGGCGGCTTTCCAAGCCATTGCGATTCACTTAGCAACCGATTATCCGCAGCACTACGGCTTCGCATCGGATGTGCTCACCAATGCCCTTACCGGCGAGCAGATAGCGCTCGATTCGGATGGATTGTTGGACCAAAAGCGGTCCATCCTTCCTCCGGCAGTGGATCACGTCTTGGAAGCGGTTGCCCTTCAAATCCAGGCGGACGTCGCCCTTATCGAGCAAATCCCTGGAGGAGCGGATACCAACACGGCGCTGCACCTCTGTGCTCCGGGCCATTGGGCCGCAAGCGACAAGATCGGGCAATCCTTCTTCCATTCACACTCGTCGGTGCCTGGGTTCGGAGCAATCAACGCAGTGGCGCCGCGTCTTGTGGACGCAATGATAAACAAGGGCTCGATGGTCCGCTTCGTATGGGGTATCGAGAGTGACGACCGGCTCAACCACCATCCTCAGCCACCAGCCGCTTGGGATCCGCACGAATGGAACGGACGGCAGTTCGCGAGCGAGAGGTTTTGGGTAAGAACCGAAAGGCAAACCACGCTTGGACTTCCCAGCGTTGGGGCCGCGCTCTTCTTCATTCATGTGCAAACGTTGCCGGACTCATTTGTTTTGCAGTCAGACGAGTTCCGTGAATCTCTCAAGTCGGCCCTTCTCTCGATGTCGCCCGAGGCGAGGCGCTACAAGGGGATCGAGGAAGGATTTGATTCTCTGCTTTCCATCATCGATTCGGTACGCTCAACCTAATGGCCGTCCTTGAAGTTCGCGATCTCGGCGTCTCTTTCGGAGACCTTCAGATTCTTCGCGGCGTTTCCTTCGACTTGGAGGTGGGCCGGACGCTCGGGGTGGTCGGAGAGTCGGGCTGCGGAAAGTCGATGACCGGCTTTGCAGTCATGGGCATGCTCCCGCCGGGAGGCTTGTTAACGGGCTCGATCAAGCTCGACGGCCGAGAGCTTGTCGGTCTGAAGGAAAAGCAGTGGCGGGAGATTCGCGGGGATCAAATAGGTCTCGTAATGCAGGATCCCTTCACCAGCCTGAACCCTATGATGAAAATAGGCCATCAAATTGCTGAGTGCTATCAGCTTCATCAGGGTCTGCGGAAAAAGCAGGCATGGGAAAAGTCAGTTGAGATGCTGGAAAAGGTAGGCGTCCCCGTGCCGGAAGCCTCCGCGCGCAAGTACCCGCATCAAATGAGCGGGGGTCAGAGGCAACGCGTGGTGATCGCCATGGCCTTCGCCTGCCGCCCCAAGGTGTTGATCGCAGACGAGCCCACGACCGCGTTGGACGTGACTCTGCAGGCACAAATATTGCGGCTCCTCAATGAATTGCAGGAGAAAGAAGGCACCGCAGTGATGCTGATCTCGCACGACATCGGCGCTATCGCCTCGATTTCTCAAAGGATTGCGGTCTTTTATGCGGGCCGAATCGTCGAAATGGGCCCTGCCGAGCCGGTCCTTCGGCACGCCGCAATGCCCTACACGAGGGCGCTCCTGAACGCATTACCGACCGCGGGCAAGACTCGACTGGAAGCGATCAGCGGCTACCCACCAGACTTCAGCGACTTGCCCAAGGGCTGCTCCTTCTCCCCTCGGTGCCCGCTAAGGTTCTCAAAGTGCGAAGAAGAGCCCGGCCTGCTACCCGTATCTACAGATCACCGCGCGGCCTGTTGGCGGGCCGAAGAGGTCCACGCAATGCCCGCAGGCAAAACGCTCATGCAAGAAGAGCTTGAGAATCCGCTGACTTAGAAGACTAGCTGACGCCGATCCACTTCTTGAGCCGATAGATCGTGGTATCGCGATTGATTTCGGCGATCGCGCGGGTCAGTGGAACCGATTTCGGGCAAACTTTGACGCAGTTTTGAGCGTTTCCACAGCCGGTGATTCCCTCTTCACTACTCATCACCTCTAGTCGCTCGTTCGCCAGCGTCTTACCTATGGGATGCTTGTTAAAGAGAAGCGCCTGCCCGACGGCGGCCGGACCGATAAATGCCGAGTGCTCATTCACCTGAGGACACGCCTCGAGGCAGCAGCCGCAAGTCATGCAGCGTGAAAGTGCATACCGGAGCTGGCGAACGTGATCGTCCTGAGGAGGAGCCATCCCCAGGTCAAAGCTGCCATCGATCGGAATCCAGCCTTGAATCTTTTTCAAGTTGTCGAACATCCTGCTGCGATCGACGATGAGGTCGCGTACCGTGGGAAACTTCTTCATCGGCTCGAGGGTGACGAAGTAGGTGTCCCCCTGAAGATCGCCCACATCTTCGATCAGAGCGGTACACGCCTGGCGAATATGGCCGTTAATGTTCATCGTGCAAGAACCGCAGACCTCTTCCAGACAGGCGGCTTCCCATATCGGAGGCTGCACGTCTTTGCCCTCCAGGGTCGTCGGATGTCGCTGAATTTCCTGCAGAGAGGAGATGACGTTCAGCTTCTCCCGGAACGGAATCTCGAATTCCTCCCAGTAGGATTCAGAAGCCGAATCGAACCTCCGAAGAATCTTCAGTCGGATCTTGGTCGCCGTAGCAGTCGCCGTCGCGCTCATTGTTCCTATTCTACGGAGTCGCAAAGGCTCCTTGCTTGGACCGTCTGAAAACTTCGTCTAAACTTGAGTGGGGGAAGGCGATGGGAACACATTACAATTATCGGTTGTTGGGACTGGCCGCAGCTCTCCTTGTGATCGCCACGATCATTCGAATGCCCTTTGAGTCGATTCTCAATTACCGGGCACCCTACGGACTGTACTTTCCTGTTGTCGCCTATATCGCTTGGCGCGGGGGGCTCTGGCCGGGCGTCTCGTGTCTGCTTCTCGCCGCGATCCTTGCCTTGTTTCTGTATCTTGAGCCGCGATCAAACTTCTACGTCGCAGACGCCCCTACCGCCGCTTCTTTGCTTCTGTTTATTGTTTCGGGCCTGAGTATTTGTGCAATCGGAGAATCCTTCCATCGAGCCCAATTCGAAAAAACAGAAGTCGAGGAAAGGTTGCGTGCGGCAAATGCCGAATTGGAGAAACGCATCGAAGAGCGAACCTTGGAACTTGTCAAGAAGAACGAGGAACTTGAGGGCTTCTCCTATGCGATCGCGCATGACCTCCGGTCACCCATTCGCGCGATCGTTGGGCGAGCCCGCATCCTTGAAGAGGACGAAGCCGACAAGCTCACCGAAGAAGGCAGCGCACACATCACCAGTCTCATCAAAGCAGGGCTCCATCTCAGCGCACTGGTGGACGACTTGCTCTCCTACGCTCGCACCGGCCAGAGGGTCGCGGAAGTATCGCGGGTGAATCTTTCCGAAATCTTCAGAACGGTTTATGAAGAGATTTGCATTGAAACCATGAAGATATCCAGTGTGAAGGTCCAAGAGGAGCTGTCCGCAATGTGCGATCCACTGCTGATGCACCTAGTCTTTCGGAACCTGATCGACAACAGCTTCAAATATTCGCGGGCGGACCAGCCTCTCCTGATCGAATTCGGCGCGGAAGGTGACCGTGAGGGGGTGGTGTACTTCGTCCGCGATAACGGTATCGGAATTGATATGGCGTATGCGGACAAACTGTTCCGTCCATTCCAGCGGCTCCACAACGTCGCCGAAATCCCCGGAACAGGCATCGGATTGGCCAACGTGAAGCGGGCTCTCGCGGCTCAAGGCGGGCAGGTTTGGGCGGATTCAGCACTAGGACGCGGAACCACGATCCTGTTCACATTGACTGGAGGGGAAAGCCCGGCCCAACGTGCCACTCGGATGGAGCGTGCTAGAACTTGATTCGCCGAAGTGTTCTGCTGCTGTCTTGCCTATTGATTCCCTTCGCCGCAGCCGCCGGGTGGCAAGCCACCCTTAAGGTATTCGCCAAGGTCTCGAATACGCAGATCGAGGAGATGAGCGGCATTGTGATGAGCCGCCGCTATCCAGACACCTACTGGGTGCATAACGACAGCGGCGACGAAGCCCGCATCTTCGCAATTCGGCAAGACGGATCGGCGGCTTCCCCGTCGACCGAAGGAATTCGATTCCCGTCTGCTCGCAACATCGACTGGGAGGACATCGCGGCGGACGGCAAGAGCCTGTTCATCGCGGACCTAGGAAACAACAACAACGCTCGTAAGAACCTGTCGATTTATGTCGTCCCGGAACCTAACCCTTCGCGTGATAAGGTCGCGTCCGGCGTCGTGCGGCTGCCCGTCAGATATGAGGACCAAACGGAATTCCCGCCCACTGCCCGCAACTTCGACTGTGAGGCGATCTTTACCTTGCGCGGAAAACTCTTCGCGATCACCAAGCATCGGCTCAATGCGCTCTTTCCCGCCACCCATGCCAATCTCTACCGACTCGACACGAGATGGACCGACAAAGTAAACAACCTTAAGAAGGTCGACAGCGCCACGGATTTGGGAGGCTGGGTGACGGCTGCGGATGTTTCTCCAGACGGCAAAACCCTGGCGGTGCTCACCCACGCGCCTATACAAAGCGTCTGGCTTTTTTCCACCGCGGCGGAGGGAGACAAGTTTTTATCGAAGGGTAAAGGCAAGCAGATCATATTCAGAGGACTCGGACAATGCGAGGCGATCTGCTGGATCGATGCGAAGACACTGATTGCCACCAACGAGCAGGGCGAGCTCTTCAAGATTCACCTATAGGAAGGCCCGAAAGTTGAATCGTCCGTCCGGATGATGAAACCTGATAAACCTGCGAGGAGCAGTTGTCATGTGTTCGGTCCTAGAATGAGTGGTGCTCGTCACCTTGCTCTTTCCAATCGCCGCTTTCGGATTGGACCTGATCCTCTCAGACCCCAAACTCGAGGGGGCAACGGTGTCTGCGTACGTGTGCAAACTCAACGGCGACAATGTATTCGAGAAGAATGCTGGACTGCATGTCGTGCCGGGAAGCAATCAAAAGCTGCTCAGCAGCGCTTTCGCCCTTCACACGTTGGGCCCGGACTACGCTCCCGTCACGCGAATCTGGAAGGAGAAAAAGCGAACGTTCGTCGCAACGACCGGAGACCCGATGCTCAGCTATCGCCAACTCACGGACGCCCGTGCCAGGCTGTCCCTGGATCGAACGCTGCCGGTTCATGTTAAGCAACCCTACGCGCCGGGCATTCCCGACACCTGGGAGTTCGATGATTTGCCAAACAAATATGCCGCTCCTGTCACCGGATTCATGGTCGACCGTGGATCATTCGAGTTGTGGCTAAAGAACGGCCGTATCGTGGGCGTGCCCTATAACTACGGCGTTCAAATCTACGCCTCTCGAGGACCCGGACCGCTACGGATCGACTACGACCCCATGCGCCGAATCGTGATGGTTCAAGGAAAATGGCCAGAAAAGGATGTGCGCCTCGACACACTTTCGATTTGGCGGCCAGACCGAGAAGCGGCCTTCCTCCTTGGTAGCGGATTCATTCCATCGCGCATTCCCCCGTCGACTCCGCCAAGCATCACGCTGCCAGGAAAGCCCGTTTCAGAAATGATTGCCGCGTGCCTGCAGCCAAGCGATAACCAGATTGCCGAGCAACTACTGCTTCTCAGTTCTTTGCGGCAGGGTCACCTTCCAGAAAAGCCCTATCCCGTGGCACGACAGCGGCTAAGCGACTTCTTAGTCAAGGTTGTGGGGACCCAAAGGAATGACATTAAGCCGTATGACGGCAGCGGGATGAGCCGGCACAACTACGTGACGACTCGAGCGATCGGGCAGCTTTTGAAGTGGTGCAACGATCAGCCTTCGGCGTCGCTCTGGCGGGGAGCTTTGGCCTCTCCCGGACACGGAACGCTCACCAACCGCCTAAAAGGGATGACGTTTCAAGGCAAGACCGGAACCCTAGACATGGTTTCCGCGCTCTCAGGATATGTAAGGCACAGGAGCGGACAGGATTTGATTGTAAGTGTGATCTTGAATCAATACAGTTGCACGGCTGCGGAAGCGCGGGACATCTTGGATTCCTTCGTAAAGCAGGTTGCGGACCTGGACCTAACCGCCACGGACGGTGAATAGAAATGCTGCAAAGAGTAAGGGAGATTCTGCCAAATAAGAGCCTGATCCTGTTGATCCTGATCGGACTCGTCGACCTCGTAGCCACCGCGATGCTACACGCACAGGGGCTCATTGTTGAGCTTAACCCCGTGATGAAGCCAGTGATTGAGCACAGCGAGTGGTCTTTTGCGCTCGTAAAGGGCGCGACGCTTCTGATCGCATACCTGACGATGGCTCAATATGCACGACAAAACTCGGTGTTTGTCGGGTTGGTCAGCAAGATCGGAATTGTGCTGTACACCGGCATTTGGCTCATCTGGTTCCACGCCGCCGCCTAGCTTTGCCTCCGGAGGATTGTTCTCCGGAAGGAAAACAACTAGGTCAAGTTCTCTTTTAAGAACTGCACGGTTCGCTGCCAGGCATCCTTGGCCGCCTCTTTGTTATAGACCCCTGGGCGCGTATCGTTGAAGAACGCATGGTCTGTATCCGGGTACGTCTTGAAATCATGCGTGATCGATAGGGTTGTCAGTTCGACTGAGAGAGCCTTCACCGCTTCCGGCGAGGCAGAGTTGTCTCGCTCGGCGAATATGCCCAGTACCGGGCCGTTGATGTCGCGATAGGATGGCTGAACCTTGGGGTGAATGCCGTAGAAGTTCACCGTTGCCTGGATTGCCGGATTGTTGCCCGCGGCGAACATAGCGAGTTGCCCACCCATGCAAAATCCCACGACGCCAATCTTGTCCTTGGGCTGAATTCCTGGCTGCTGCAGAAGTGCTTCCACCGCGCCCCGGAGTTTGTGCTCGGTCTCACCGATGTGAAGTGCCTGCATGAGCGTACTGGCATCATCTGGCTCCGTCGCCGATTCGCCTGCATACAGGTCGGGCGCGAGCGCAACGAACCCTTCGCCTGCAAGACGATCGGCTAAATCCTTAATGTGCGGAACGAGGCCCCACCATTCTTGAATGACGATGACGCCGGGCCCTGAGCCTCCCGCCGGTGCGGACAGGTATCCCTGGTGCTCGCCAGATTCCGTCGCAAAGCTAATCATTTCTCCCATTGCGTGAATGTACCGTAGCGTGAGCGAGAGAGGCAGAAGTGTGGGGTCTAGCTCCAGTTCTGATCCGAGAGATAGAATTTTTCCTGCGCGGCTCGCCGAACATCGTTCAAATCAACTGGATCGCTCAGGGGATCATCATCCAGTTCGGTCACCCGGTTCAGTAGCCTTTGCCACCTGCGAAGCTCATCGACATAGGGCGGGAATGGCGTGCGCTCGAGGCCGGGTTCGGCCAAGTCGCAGAAGCCGTTGTGGAGCCAGTTGCCCTCATGCCAGTCGGGCATGTCGACGGTTGGAAAGAGGCAGACGCCGTGAAGGTCGATGCCTTGTCGAACGGCGGCCAGGCATTCCTCCATCACATCTTTCAGCCATGCTGGCCGTCCATCAGCCAGTCCACTGGTCTCAGCGATGATCATCGGCCGACCGTAGCGTTTCCACACGATTTCCAGCAACTCGGCTAACGGCTTCACGCGTGGATCATGCGGCCCGAGTGCCTGATGCGGCCCCTGCTCGCGAAATTCCATCTGTCCAAATGAGTAGCAGTTGACCCCCACGATGTCGAGTAACTCGAGCGAGCCGCCAAGCTCTGGGTGCTCCAGCCCCGCCACGACATCCCAACAGAAAAAAGTGTCCTTAAACATCTCATCTTTTGCTTCCTCCGCCAAATCGGGGCGGTCTTCTGGTGGCACCACGAGAATCAATGGGTCGACGTGTACCATCCTTGCTTCGGGAAGCACTCTCTGGATAGCCTTTGCGCCGGCAATTGAGGCCCGAGCGAGGGCGAGACGCAAGCGATGCCGCTCCCCTTCAGACTTTCCGAACGGAGCGGCCCACCCCCATTCCCCGGCCGCGAACGCAAAGAACGTCATCTCGTTGATGGGCGTGAAGAAGTGGGGGCCGTTGAAGCCGCGCGACACATGCTCCGCCGACGCTCGGCAATAGGAAGCAAACTGGTCCGCAAATTCGTCCGCGTAGGGGTCGAGGTTCTCGGGATAGCCGTAGTGGAAGAGATCCCAGATCGGGATCACTTGATGTTTGCGCTGAGCCTCGATCAAGGGCTCGATCAAGGTGAAATCGTAGCCATGGCCAAGATCGACCATGGGCCAAGGGATACCTTCTCTTGCGACGCCAAATCCGTGCTTCGCCAGGATCTCATAGTCTTTGTCGGCCCACTGGTAGTGTCCCGTCTCTGAAGTCAAGTCGCGCCTTCCCTGGTCCTTCCAGAGGAACGTGGAGCACTCGAAGCCTCCGAGGAAGAAGGTAGGAAAAATGCTGTCGCTGCTCAAAGATTCCACACGACTCGGAGGGGCGAGCGCGAGCCAGAGTTCCCAAACCAAGTAGGCTCCTGTGATGCCAAGCCCTTTTCTCGGACTCGATGCGCGTAGCTACGGACTTAGTGAAGAGCTGGCGACGGACATTGAAGAGCTCGATCTTGCCCTTGGCCAGGTACTGGAAGACCAGGAAGGTTCCGCGTTCGTGGAAGAAGCGCGCCGCCTGGTAAGAGACCCTCACGCGGCAATATCCGAAGAACCTGAGCGAGTCCTGCGATTGGCTCGGGCATTTACGATCGTATTCCAGTTGATCAATGCCGCCGAGCAAAAGGAAATCGTTCGTGTGAACCGAGCCCGGCGGCATCAAGGAAGGAACGAATCGATAGCTGAGTCCATTCGGCACCTCAAGGAGCAAGGCAAGTCCGCAGCGGAAGTCGAGGAAATTTTCGCCAAGATATGGATCTGCCCCACTCTTACCGCCCACCCCACCGAAGCCCGTCGCAGAGCGGTGCTGGACAAGATTCTCAACGTCACGCTGGCCCTCGCCGAGGAGGCCTCGAATCAGAGCGTGAACCTGAAAGGTCCACTCGATCTTGAAGGACGCTCGGGTAGGAGTATTCGGCTGGCACTGACGGAGCTTTGGCAGACCGACGAAATGCGCGCCACGTCATTGACCGTGCGAGAGGAGGTCAAGAATGCTCTCTACTTCTTCGAGCGCACGATCCTCGACGTCGTCCCTTGGCTTTATGAAGATGTCCAGCGGGCGCTCGAGACTCACTATCCGGACCATCCATGGAAGCTCAAGAACATCATCACCTATCGCTCCTGGGTGGGCGGGGACCGTGATGGCAATCCAAACGTGACGCCTGAAGTGACCTGGCAAACCCTCCTGGATCATCGGCAGGTTGCACTGGAAAGCCACGTCAAGCATCTCGAGGGGCTTCGATGGGACTTGACCAATAGCTGTCGACTCGTGCCGGTAAGCGCGGAATTGGAAGCGTCGCTCGCGCTGGACATTCAAGAGACAGGGCTTTCGAAAGAAGCTCAGGAGCGATACGCCCAGGAGCGATACGTGCTGAAGGTCTACGCGATGCTGGCAAGGTTGAGGGGGATGCTGCAGGAAATTACGGTCCTGCGTGGCGAGCCTGACGGCGCGGAATCAACTCCGACCGGTTTGAGGCGCTCCGATCCGATTGCCGGGGAGCCCCGTGCAATCGGCTACCCCGACGCCGCGGCTCTCCTTCGAGATTTGAACCTGATCGCGGACAGCTTGCGATCACACAAGGCAGAAATTCTCACGCAGTTCGGACAGTTGCCTCGCATGATTCGGCGTGTCGAGGTGTTCGGCTTTCACTTAGCAACTTTGGATGTCCGACAACATTCGGATCACCATGATCGGGCCGTCGCAAACCTGCTCCAAATCGCGGGGGTCAGCGATAACTATCTCGACCTGACGGAGACCGAAAAGACTGCTCTGCTTTCAAAGGAACTCGCAAACCCTCGGCCGCTGGCGGCCCGGGACTCGATTACGGACGAGCACACCAAGGGCATTCTCTCTGTCTTTCACTCGATCAAACGGGCTCAAAGCAAGCTTTCGCGCGAATCCGTAGAAGCCTACGTCATCTCAATGACGCACGGGATCAGCGACATGCTGGAGGTTCTTCTTCTCGCCAAGGAAGCCGGCTTGGTGCGCGTGAGCCCTTCGGGAATGCTGGAGAGCGACCTCGAAGTGGTGCCGCTGTTTGAAACCGTAGACGACCTCGAGGCCTGCGGAGCTTTAATGACGGAGCTATTCGACACTCCGATTTACCGGGCGTATCTTGCAGGCCGGGGGAATGCGCAGGAGGTGATGCTCGGCTATTCCGACTCAAGCAAGGATGGCGGGTATTTAGCAGCCAATTGGGCACTTTACAAGGCTCAGCAGGAGTTGGCTGAAGCGTTCCTGAACGCCGGAGTACAGCTCAGATTCTTCCATGGACGAGGCGGAACCGTGGGGCGGGGCGGTGGGCGGGCGTCCCGAGCGATTCTGAGTCAGCCGCCCGGTTCCTTCGGAGGGCAAGTTCGGTTTACGGAGCAGGGAGAGGTCATTTCATTTCGCTATGCCTTGCGGCCCATCGCGCATCGGCACCTTGAGCAGATCGTGAATGCGGTGATCGTTGCGACGGCCCAGTCTTCCAAAGCCGTTGCCGATCCGCCCGAGTTCCATGTGGCCATGGAGCGACTGTCGATCCGTGCTCGCGCCGCCTATAGAGAAACGGTCTACGACGATGCCGACTTCTGGGATTTCTATAGCCAGGCTACTCCGATAGAGTTCATTTCTTTACTTACCATTGCTTCGAGGCCGGTCTTTCGGCCTGGAAAGACACTAAAAGGGATTGAGCAGCTTAGGGCGATTCCTTGGAACTTCGCCTGGGTTCAGAGCAGGCACATTCTCGTTGGCTGGTTCGGTCTCGGCTCGGCGCTTGCCGACTGTTCGGACAAGCAGCTTTTGAAGCGTATGAACCGCGAGTGGCCATTCTTTCGCACCATGATCGACAATGCTCAGCTTGAGCTGGTGCGAACACATTTACCGACTTCGCGGCTCTACTCCGAACGGGTAGGAACCACCTCGGTTACTCGCATTCAAAAGGAGATTGAGGAGGAGTTCGAGAGGTCCGTTTCTGAAATTCTAAATTTGACCGAGACCTCAACTTTGCTCTCAGGCTCGAAAACGGTCAAGGCTACCGTGGAGTTTCGCAATCCCTTGACCTTCCCTTTGAATCGGATTCAAGTTTCACTCATGGAACGTTGGCAGACGCTTCCCGAAGAAGATCAGCCAGGAGCCTACCGGGAGGCTGTCCTGCAGTCGATTGCGGGCCTAGCTGCAGCGATGCAGAGCACCGGCTAAACGTAGCTCGAACATCGCGGTCTCAACAAACCATAACCATTCCCAGAGCAAGCAGAATAGAATCTGCGCGTGACCACCGAGAGCTTGACTTTGATGTTTGGGCTGATAGGGGCTGTCGTCGTGATTGCTTCCCTGCTTTCGGGGTTTATCGAGAGAACCAATTTCCCCAGGTTGCGGTTTTCTTAGCTTTGGGCGCCTTGGTGGGGCCGCATGCGTTGGGCGTACTGGATGTGCGGCTGGATTCGCCGATCCTGCGGATGGTGGCGACGCTCAGCCTTACGCTGGTTCTATTCACCGATGCGCTGACGCTGGACCTTCAGGAGGTTCGCAAGCACGCTGGGCTGGCCGCGATCATTCTTGGTCCCGGAACCATACTCGCGGCTGGTTTAATCGCTGTCGCCGGGATGGCTGTGCTGGAGCTGCCGTTTGCGTTGGCCGCAATCTTGGCTGCTCCCCTGGCATCCACCGATCCCGTTTTGCTGCGCGGCCTGCTCAAGCGGCCCACCCTTCCCTCTGCGGCTCGTCAGGCCCTTCGCCTCGAGAGTGGGCTGAACGACGTGGTGCTCTTACCGATCATTTTGATCGCCATGGCCTTCGCCACTCAGGGGTCAGAGCAGACGAGCGCTTGGACCCTTCTGCTTCAGATGTTGGTGATCGGACCGGGAGCCGGAGCGTTGGTTGCCTGGGCCGCCATCATGCTGCTGCAGAGCATTCGCGCTCGTGCGGGAGTGCGTCGAGACTATGAGTCGCTGTATTCGCTGGGAGTCGCACTTGCAGCGTTTGCGGCTGCCGAGAGCTTGCATGGGAGTGGTTTTCTCGCGGCATTCGCGGCTGGCTTAACGATCGCGTCCCTTGACGTGGAGCTTTGTGATTGCTTCCGCGAGTACGGCGAAACCACGGCGGAGATGCTGTTGCTATTCACGTTCGTTCTGCTGGGAACTTCCCTGATATGGGTGGGTCTCGGCAGCCTTTCTGGAGCGCTGATCCTTTTTGTACTGCTTGCTCTTGCGGCGCGGCCTCTAACGCTTCTAGCGACGCTCTGGCGCACGAACACGGATCGGGACGCGAAACGGGCGATCATTTGGTATGGGCCACGGGGCCTGAGCTCGCTGCTTCTCATCCTCGTGCCGGTCTTCGCACTCACCCCCGGCACCGAGGCCCTTTTCAATATCGCTTCGGTGGTCGTACTCGTGTCGATCGTTCTTAACGGGGGTTCGATGATCTCGTGGTCTTCTGTGAAGCACCCGCCGGCAGCCACGACCAGAACGATCATGTCCGCCGAAGAGTTGAAGGCGCTTGTGGACGCCGGAGAGCCTGTTTGGATGCTTGACGTTCGCACCGACAAGAGCTATTTGGCAAGCGCAGAAGTCATCAAGGGTTCCCTTCGCATCCACCCTCAGCACGCACGCCGAGATGCCGTGCAGCAGGGCGTCCCCAAGGACGAGTGGGCCGCACTCTTCTGCACGTGACTCGGCGAGGCAACAAGCGCCCGTGTGGCGCGTGAGCTGAAAGGAGCGGGGTGGACGAAGGCGGTTGCGGTGACAGGTGGCTGGAACGCGATGGTGGACCTTGGCTTCGAGAAAGAGGCAAAGCAGCCGTAGAAGCGACATACGAACAATTTTCAAACATTTTTGAAACTTCGAGCTATCTGGGGGCCGTCCTAGGTATAACCGAGGGTAGAAAGATGATGGCAGCGCAGGTCGAAGAGCGCATATCGGAAACAGAAGGCGAGCGGAAACGCCGTGCGGTACAAGGGCTTTTCGCCGAGATCGCACCCCGCTACGACCTCATCAATTCAGTGATGTCGCTGTCTTTACACAAACGCTGGAGAGCGTTTGCGGTGGCTCAGCTTGGACTTCGCCCAGGTGACCGTGCGTTAGACGTGTGCTGCGGAACAGGCGACTTCCTTCTCCCTTTGAAAAGCGCGGTGGGTACAAGCGGGTTCGTCGTGGGAATGGACTTCTGTGAGCCCATGCTGTTGCAAGCCCAACGCAAGACCTCCTGCCCGTTGTCCGTTGCGGATACGTGCCGCCTGCCCCTTGCTGCGAAGAGCTTTAACGCTGTCACCGTTGGGTGGGGCATCCGCAACGTCCCCGATATCGATCAGGCCCACCATGAAATCGTGCGTGTCCTGAGCCCAGGTGGACGGTTCGCGTCCATAGACATGGCCCAGCCATGCAATCCGTTTTTGCGGGCTGTTTCAAAGTTTGTTTTCCACGCCGTCGTTCCCCGACTGGGGGCGCTGTTTGGCAGTCACGCCGCATATGCGTATCTGCCCAAGAGCACCGAGCGATTTTGGGCTCGCGAAGAATTGTCCGCTTCAATGACCCGGGCAGGTCTCATCGATGTGCGACATGTCGATCTCTTCTTCGGCAACATTTGCGCCCATTTTGGGAGGAAGCCATGAGCGTTTCATCGTTAGAGCAGCTCGCGCACGGCCAGGTGGACGCACTCCTGCTGGCGGAGATCAGGGAGGAGGTCGCGCTAGTCGAAGCTGAGCTGGCCAGCCAAGTCGCATCGCGAGTAATCACCGTACACGGCGCGGGCAAACTCACCCTGCATGCAGGGGGAAAGCGGCTTCGCCCCGCGTTTGTCACGTTAGCGGCGAGGGCTACGGGGTTGCCATTCGATGCCGGGAGAACCCGACGATTGGGTGCCTGTATGGAGATGATCCATATGGCGACGCTCATTCACGACGACGTCATCGACAACTCCCCCACGCGACGAGGAAAGCCAACTGCCGCGGCCGAATTTGGAAATCCTGCGGCAATTCTTTCGGGAGATGTACTGCTGGCGAAGGCGATGCGTCTCTTATCCGAAGACGGCGATCTAGAAGTGATTCGGACGGTTTCCCAGTCGGTGATCGAGGTAGCAGAAGGTGAAGTCCGGGAACTCGAAGTCAGAGGTGACTTCGACCTCCACGAAGAAGACCACCTAGAAGTCCTGCGGCTGAAAACCGCCTCCTTCATCCAGTGCTGCTGCGAAATCGGTGCCATCGTCGCGGGGGCATCGCCCACCACGCGACAGGCGCTAAGCACGTACGGCCACCACGTAGGTATGGCCTTTCAGATCGTCGACGATCTGCTCGATTATCGGGGCGACAAAGCGAAGACCGGTAAGCCGATCGCGACGGACTTCCGAGAAGCTCAGGCAACTCTGCCCTTGATCTACCTGCGTCCCCATCTCTCGGATCAGGAGTCCGAGCTTGCCCGCAAGAGGTTCGGCAATGGCGTCACCGAGGATGAGATTCGTATGATGGTCCAGTGGATGGACCTTCGAGGAGCGTTCGCAAAGTCCGAGGCGCTCGCAGAGAGTCACCTGCAATCTGCCTTGATGCAACTGGACGCGCTACCTCAGAGCAGCTCGAAGAAACTTCTCGCGGCGGTAGCCGAATACGTGATCTCGCGAACGTCCTAGCCTTCGATAACGATCTTGGACCAATCACCCGCCTCTCGGAGCAGGCCGCTGACCATTTGAAGCAGCGTAAGGCGAGCGTCGCGCACGTCCGGTTCTTCTGCCATGACCATCGTTGAGACAAAGAAGCGATTGATCGATGGTGCAAGTGTGAGCAGGAGTTGCGCTGCACCCTCGCCTTTCCCGAGATCGAGGGCTAGCCTAAGCGGGCTTTCCAAAGCTAGTGCGGCTTGATAGAGTGCCTCTCCGTCCTCCGACTGAAGGTTGGACCGCTCATGCTCAAGCAGCGATTCTCCAACAGGAATGTCCTTCTTGCGGGCGGCCGCCACGATGTTGATCGGCCGGGTGGCGGTTTGGACAAACGCAACATCGTCCACCAGCCGATCAAGAATCTGTAGTTTGACAAGGACCGCTTTCGGGGATGCAACCTCGGGCAGTGTACGCGAGCCGAGCGCGGCATTCAGCACGTCGTAACGCACATCTGAGAGAAGCGCTTCGTAGCGAGACGCCAACAATTCCGCAAAAGAATTGGCAGCCGCCTCCTCGTTAAGCAACACGCCTTGCCCCCCATATCCACTGAGAGCCTGACGAAACAGCACCTCTAGGGTGGGCAGGCTCGTTGGCCAGAGCCAAGCCGCTTCAATGACAAGGGTTGCAGCCCGACGAAGCCCAAATGGGTCCGATGAACCGCTCGGCGCGAGCCCTACTCCTAAATATCCGGCAAGCTTGTCGAGTTGGTCGGCCAACAGCACCCTAAACGCGGTGCGGTCTGTTGCATCCTTCGGTTCAGAATCGTTGGCAAGATCGTACTGCGCGGCAATCGCGCGACAGACCGGCTCCGCAAAGCCTTCGCGCCTCGCATATTCGCCTCCGATGACGCCCTGAAGCGATGCAAGCTCGCTAACGAGCCCTGTGCTTAGGTCGGCTTTTGCGTAGAGGCCCGCTTCCTGGGCAAAGGCTATCTCCTCTTCGTTCGCCGCGGTCTGACGAGCGATCTCTGCCGCCAGGCTCGAGAGCCGATCGGCTCGTTGCCTTACAGTGCCGAGCTTGTCTTGGAAAAGAATGCCTGAAGTTCTCTCCAAGAACGCTGATAACGGTTGCTTTTTGTCTTCGTCCAAAAAGAACTTAGCGTCGTTGAAGCGCGCGTTTAGCACCCACTCCGCACCCTTCCGAACCGTGTCGTCTTCGCCCGAGTTGCGGATGAACACAAACGTGTTTGTGAGGGCGCCCCGCTCATTACGGACGGGAAACATCTTCTCATGTTTTGCCATGGCCGTCACCAGCACCGGCTCGGGGAGCTCTTGGAACTCTGCTTTGTAGGTCCCTGTGATCGCGGTGGGCCACTCAGTGAGGTACACGTTCTCTTCGATGAGCCCGTCGCTCATTTGGGGAATCCCGTCGGCGACAGAGGTTGCCTGATCGACGATGGTTTTTCGGCGAATCTCCGGATCCGGCTCGACTTTTCGTTCTCTCAGCTCCGCGACCAATTGCCGAAGACTCTCGACCTTGAATGGCTCGGGAGCATAGAATCGGTGCCCCCGGCTTTCGTTACCGCTCTGGACTCCTTCGATGTCGAAGCGAATCGTGTCGCCGTCGAGAAGGGCGACGATCCATCGGATAGGGCGGGCAAAGCGCATGCGCGCAGCTCCCCAACGCATCGTCTTCTCGAAGGTCAAGCTACGGACCGCCTTGGGAATAAGGTCCATGAGCAGATCGGCGGCGGGCTTTCCAGGAATCTGCTTCGTGAGCCAGACGTACTGACCATCGTTGCGAAGGTCGGAGGGAGTGCCGCCCTGGGACCTGCAGAAGCCCAGAAGCGCCGGAGACGGATTGCCCTCCGCATCGTAAGCGGCCTTCAAACCTGGGCCGCGCTGCTCCTTTACTTGGTCTTCCTGCCGATCTTCAAGGTTCGAAATCCCCACGATAAGGCGACGCGGAGTGGCAAACGTAGTCACAGATGCTTCGCTCGCTAGAATTCCGGATTCGACAAGGGACTTCTTCAGGTGGTCGGCAAGATCGGAGGTGGCCTTGCGAACGAACGTCGCCGGCAACTCCTCCACCCCAATCTCCAGCAACAGCTCGGACATACGAAGAAGGATACCGGCAGGGAGTTTGTCGCCCCCCTTCTTATCCGGCGCTCGGGCATTGTTGGAACTCTGTCTAGGGAATTCCGAGTCCAAATTAGGCCCATGGAGACTTACGTTCAAACAACTTACACTTCTCGCGCCGAAGCCGAGATCGCGGCTCAGGAACTGATCGGCCGCGGAATTCCGGCCCACTGTGTGCAAATCTCCGACGGTTCGGGGCCGGTCGACGATGGCGGCGGGCGGGTCGGCATCAGCCTTGGCTCGGGCGTGCCGATCGAGGCGACGAACACTCTGATCTCTGAACATGACGAAGCCGCCCGTGAAGATGATCAAGGACTCGTCTATGTGGTCAGCGTCGATACGGAAGGCGACAGTGAGCAGCTCAAGTTGGCTCAGAACTTTTTCGGGCTAAAAGAATAGAAATCTCCAGGTGCTAAGCTCTCGAAGCGAGCATGCTGGAGATTGTCGAACATTGGACGCGCTACCTTGCCACTGGAGTCGAGGCCGGGGCCGCCTTGATTGTCATGGTCGCGGCCATTCAGGCGCTTTGGCGTGTCGGAATTCTTCTTGTCAAACAAGAGGATGAGCGAGCGAAAGAGAATATCAGGCTCTCTTTTGGCCGCTGGCTGGCGCTCGCGCTAGAATTCATGCTTGCCGGAGACATCCTCCGCACAACCATCGCGCCTACCTGGAATGAAATTGGGCAACTAGCGGCGATCGTCGTTTTACGCACGGTCCTCAACTACTTCTTGCAACTCGAAATCGATAGGGCAGATGCAGCACGAGGGGCGGTCCCATCGGCCTCGTAGTTAGCCTGATCAACGCTCTGGCGTCAGTTGTAATTGCGTTATCGTGCGCCGTTAGCCTTTGGATCGCGGCCACTAAAGGATCCGACGCGGCAAGAGTCGCCCTCGCGAATGCCTTGCTGCTGGCGATGTCGTTCATGCTTGCGGCTACGCTCCTGAAAGTCGTGATGATCGGGGGCTGGAACCAAATCGGTCTATTCGCCGTGATCTTTGGTCTGCGAACCCTGATCAAATTCACGCTCAAGCGGGATCGCACTGTTTCCGAAGTTTTGCGTTAAGCTAAGCACGCAAATGCAGCTACTCTTCGAGGTGCCCGAGACGCAAAAGAGAGGGATTTTCGCGAAGGCCTTTCGGTTGCGATCGGTTCCCACCCTTCCGTCTGGACAGCCAGTAGTTTTGGGGGGAGTCGTTCTCAACTCCGGCGGGCTGTTCAAAGCAGGCATCGACGCCTTTCAAACGGGGATTCCGACCTCGGCGAAGGTGCTCGGCTTTAAAGAGCACGCTCTCGGACTGGCCACCTTCAGCGCAGCCTATCCAGAAGCCGCAAGTGCCCAGGTGTGAGTGGTAGTGCGCAAGATCATCGAATGCGAAATCATGCCTCGTCCGCTCCTCACTCACTATTGAGGTGACCACAAGGAGACGGGCCGGAAGCATAGAGCCTATACTGCTATGTTCCTGGTCCACGGGCGCGGGACATGTCCGGGGCGATTCCACGTACTGAACTTTAGAGCATGCACCTCGTCCCTACACATCACATATGGAGTTGTGCATTGGCGCAACCGGGAGGTTCGTGAAGCAAAACTCGGAGCCCTCGGTCGAGGCCGCGTTAATAGAAAAGTGCAGACGCCAAGACTTCGAGGCGTTTGGGAAGCTGATCGATGCTTATCAAAATCGTGTCTTCGGATTTGTGAAGCGCATGGTGCCCAACCCCGACGAAGCGGCGGATATCACGCAAGAGGTGTTCATCCGGGCGTTTCAAAATTTTGCGCGCTTCGATGGCCGATCCTCGGTGCGGACTTGGCTGTTTCGGATCGCCTACCACCTTTGTGTGGATCGGGCGAGAAAAGTAGAGCGCACGCCCACTCACGTGGGACTTGTGGATTCTGAAAACGGCGAGGAGATCGAAGTGTCCGACGATCGATGGCAGCCGGATCAGATATTGATAGACGAAGAGTTGATGGAAGTTGTGGAGCAGGGGATTTCGACCATGAGCGAAAAGTTGCGCTCGGTTCTGCTTCTCCACGACAAGGAAGACATGCAATATGATGAGATTGCGCAGTTGCTGGAAGTTCCCATCGGGACGGTTAAGAGCCGACTCTTCCTCGCCCGCGCACACCTTCAGAATGTTGTACGTCAGTATTTGGGTGCTCAGGCACCGTCAGCAAAATGAAAAGAAAAGAATTTGACGACACGTTACTGGAAGGCTCCGGGCAAGAATTTGTTCGCGGGCTAGTCGCGAACGTGCCGGATGACGACCTCAGCATGGCCTGGCGCAGTTCGCTTAACGAGCGGCTTCTGCAGACCGCTCACGTCGCTCCTAAGAAGCAGCGGATGGCCTGGTTCCTTCGCCCGGCAATGGGGCTCGCCTTCGCGAGCGCATTGGCGGCCGTGTTGATGATTCGAATGTCACCCCCGTCTTCATCAATCGTCAGAACCACGGGAAGCCTCGAGGCCGCCCTGGTTAGGGACCACGAACAGAACATCGTCATGAGCGACGTTGCCGGTTTGGGTGTAAACCCGATGGAATCCCGCCCCACGGATTCGAATCTGGGCGACGATTGGTCAGAGGTCGATTTCGAGAGTTTATGAGCCGCGTTCACCGAATTGCCTCGATAGGTTTCTTGATCCCAGTTGCGTTCTCGCAGCTCGGCTCGGGCCCGGCCAGGACCGAGGACCAAGACCCTACTCCCACCGTTCTGAAGCACGCGCTCAACGCCGGCCCCAAGCTTCGTTACGTGGGCACTCGGGTGATCGAAGTGCGCAAGCAAGGACAACCCGTCCGCTATAAGGAGATCGTCACGCGCGACGGCAGCAACACCCGCATCGAATTCGCAAGCGGCTCTGTATACGAAGGCCAAGTAATCGTTGAGACCGCGAAGGAGCGACGGCACTACTTCCCAGATAAGAACGAGATTCGCGTCTTGCCGCCCCGGCGGGAAGAGGCTCTTCACCGATTGAGCCGTTTGGCCAAGAACGGAAAATTTGTCATTTCAAGCGCGTCTGGCACGGCGATCGCAGGGGTGCGCACTTCTCAGGTCATTGTCAAGGATCAAGCGGGGAATGTGATGCAGCGCATCTATATCGAGCCACGTTCTGGCTTGCTGGTCAAGCGACAAATATTTGATCAGGTCGGCACTGAGGTCGGCTTGTATGAGTTCACCTCACTCAAGCTCAACCCCAAAATCGATCCCTTGTTGTTTCGCTTAGAGCGAAAAGGTGCGAAGGTCATTCAGCCGCTCGACACCCTGCGGGAAGTTGCCGCCTCAAAAGGATTCCGCCCTGCATTTCTGCGAGCGAGCTCAGGATATTCCCTACACTTTTCTCGGATGGTGCAGCCGGATGGAAGCGATGTGCTGATGCAGTTCTACGGTTCTGAGAAGGGCCGGTTGTCTCTCTACCAGACAAAAGCCGAATTAGATCCTAAGAAGCTTTCAAAATTTGGGCGAGGCCAAGTGAACGTGTATGCGTGGAAACAGAACGGCTACACGCTCGCGCTGGTAGGAAATCAGGACCAGGAGACCCTGAAACAGTTGGCTGATTCCATTGCCTTTGGAACTTAGGGCACGGTTGGCAAAGTTATAATCATTCGTGGCCTCCAAAAACACGGCTCGAAAAATAAAGCGTAAGAAGCCAATTTGGGTGAGGCGCTTTAAGCAGGCATTTGCCTTCGGAACCATCCTCTTTCTGGGTGCGTTCGCGTCTCTGTTCGTCATGTTCCTGCTGAAATTGCGGGAAGCGGAAGAAGCAATTCAGACTCCCGAGTTTCAGGATCGAATGGAAGCCGTGAGTCGGCCCCCCTCCCGAGTCGTGACCGCCGACGGGGTTGAGCTTTTTAGAATTAGCGCGGAGCACCGCATCGCGATCAACGATCTACACGAGATCCCGCCCCACGTGCGGAATGCGATGCTTGCCGCCGAAGACCACCGGTTTTATCAACATCCCGGCGTGGATAACGTCAGCCTTATGCGCGCATTCTTCTCTATATTCAAAGAAGGGCGCGTCTCACAAGGCGGCAGCACCATCACAATGCAGTTGGCGAAACTGCTGTACAGCGGCAACGAGCGATCGCTCAAGCGCAAGATTCAAGACATCGCCTATGCCTATGCGATCGAAAAGTATAAGACCAAGGATCAGATCCTACTGCTTTATCTGAACAAGGTCTACTTCGGCGAATCTGCTCACGGCATTGCTGCCGCGGCCAAGGTCTATCTCAACAAGAGCCTAAAGGACCTGACTGCTTCCGATGCGGCCCTCCTCGCACGGTGCGTACGGCTCCCCAGCCGATACAACCCGATGAAGGATCTCGAAGGAAAGGAAGAGGAGAGCGATGCCGCCTACGTCAAGCGCTGGACGGCACAGGCCAAAGAGGGGCCTGAGGAACTGGCTTCCCTGCGGAATCGCAACGTCATTCTGGGCGTGATGCGCCAAGAGGGCATGATCAATGAGACCCAATATGACCGCGCCCTCAAGGATATTCCGAAGCTAAATTCGAACCCACCTCAGACCACAGCGCGTTATGCCTCGTTCGGCCGACACCTCGTAGATGATGTGTTGAACACCATCAAACGCGATCTCCCAGAGCTGGACCTCAAAACGGGTGGATATCTGATTCAGACCACCATCGACAGCAAACTTCAAAAACTAGCTGAGCAGGTGACGCGAGACGTGGTGCGCGACCACCGTGGTTACAAGGTAAATCAAGGTGCGTTTGTGGCGATGGACACGGACGGACGGATCCTATGCGAGGTTGGCGGCGTCGATTACAAGCGCAATCAGTACAACATTATCACCCAGGGACTGCGTCAGCCCGGCTCCGCATTCAAGGCCATTGTTTACGCCACCGCCCTCCAACAGGGAGTTATCGCCGGACCCGAAACCTACCTGTCCAACGCCCCCATTTTCGTCCACAACTTTGGCAGCAAACCTTGGAGCCCCAAAAACGCCAGCCCTCGTGAAAATGCCGGCGGCTACAACACCGAAGTCGCCTTCGCGATGTCGGTCAATCGTCCCGCTATCCACCTCTTGCAAGACACGGGCATCAACACGGTTATCCAATATGCCAGTCAGAACTTTGGCATCAAGTCGAAGCTCGAACCTTACTTGCCGTTAGCAATCGGAGCATCTGCAGTGCGTCCCATCGAAATGCTGGAGGCTTACTCCGTTTTTGCAAACGGGGGCGATCGGGTCAAGCCCTACGCGATAAGCAGGATCGTTTCTCCTGCGGGGGAGGTGGTCAAGCAGTATCAGCCCCAAAAGTTCACCGGAATGATCTCACCGGGTGTCGTGGCGACGATGGATAGCTTGATGGCCAGCGTCGTCAATTCCAGCTTCGGCACCGGAGCCTGGGCTCGACGCGTTCCCAACGCTCGCGGCAAAACTGGCACCACAAACGATGCCAGAGACGCCTGGTTCTGTGGTTACGCGGATGGCGTGGTGGGGATCGGTTGGGTGGGCAACGAGCAGATGGTGAGCGGCAAGCCTACGCCTGTGCCGATGGCGAGTAGCGCTTACGGCGGAACGATTACCGTCAAAATCTGGACCGGCGTCATGAAGAGCGCCCGAGAGCGCTTTGGCAGCGCCATCAAAGTTCAGCCGCCAGAGACCGTGGCGGCGGCAGTTCCTCCTGTTCGGAGGCGGAATCGCGATGAATTGGTTCAACCGGCCCCTGAGGAGCCAGTGTCAAAACCAGTCGTCGACGAACTGCCTGTCAACGGTGAGACCAAACCACCCGTCGCACCAGAATTTCCTCCCACCGTCGACTTGGCAGAAGTTGAGAAGCAAAGAGAAGAAGCTCAGAAGCTAGCCGACCAGCGGGCACTCGAAAGGGAGCGGGAGCGTCAAAAGCGCAGGGAGCAGGAGGCAGAGCGCCGCGCCGCGCCTGATTCCGTTACCATGGAAGTTTGCGCGGAGAGCGGACAGCCCGCCAATATTTATTGTCCGGAAACAGTTACAAGGACCTTCCAACGCGGGAGAGCCCCGAACCGCAGCTGCCGAATTCACGGCCCCGGATAAGCAATGTCTGTCATCCACGCACCGAGGAAGCCGGAGCTCGACCTGAGAGTTGCGGCGTTTCCCGTCGTAATGATCCTGCTGCTCTTCTTCTTACTGCTGCGCCTGTGGTACATCCAGGTTGTCCTGGCACCCGAGTTACAAGAGCGAGCGGAGGCATCCCGCTCCTCCAGCGCGAAAAAACTCGCGCCGCGCGGAATGATGGTGGACCGGAACGGCGTACCGGTGGCAGGTGTGCGGCCGGAGATCGTCATTACCGCAAAGCCAGGAGTCGTTCGGGCCGACCAAACCATTCTCGAACGCGTAGCGAACCTCCTCGGAGCGGACTACAACAAGATGCGGCGCAAGGTCGATGACTCTGCGTTCCGCCCCTTCGTAGCTGCGACCATCTACGTAGGTGCCGATATTGAGACGGGGACCCGCATTGCTGAGTCCGGCGAAGACCTGAAAGGCATCGGAGTCGAAACCCAGCCTATGCGCGCTTATCCGGACAGCAAAAGCTTTACCCACGTTTTGGGCTATGTCTGGACCCCCAGCAAGGAAGACGTTCAGCGCGTGGAGAAGCTCGGACTGGAGGTCGCAGGCTACGTCGGAAAATCCGGCTTGGAGAGGGCCTACGAGGCCGACCTAATGGGCAAGCCAGGGGTCGAGAAGATTGAGATCGACGCGAGAGCGCGACCCGTTCGGGTCGCGGCGAGAGATGCCGCCGTCGCCGGCAACCAACTCGTATTGACCCTAGATGCCCGCCTGCAGAAGTATGCCACGCAGCTCTTCGCGCAAAGGAAATACATTGGCGGAGCAGTGGCCCTCGACCCAAAGACCGGCGAAGTGCTTTGCATCGTCAGCAGCCCAACGTTTGACCAGAACCTCTTTTTGGGAGGAATCAAGGATCACGAGTGGAACAGCCTACGCGATGACCCCCGTAATCCTTTGTGGAACCGCGCTCTCTTTTCCAGCTATTCGCCGGGCTCTACGTTTAAAATCGTGACCACCATCGCGGCCATGCAAGCCGGCATTTTCGATCAGAACCGAACCTACCACTGCGCAGGCGGGATTCAACTGGGCAGGTATTTCAAAAAATGTTTGGGATTTCACGGAGCAATCTCTTTTCGCAGAGCCATGTCGAAGTCCTGCAACAGCTACTTCTACCAGCTGGGGAGAGCCGTCGGTGAAGACGCCTTGCGCAAAGCAAGCATCGGCGTGGGCCTCGGCCAGATCACAGGCTTGGAAGTGGGCGGCGAAAGCAAGGGTATTGTGCCCACCGAGGAGTGGGTTAAGAAATGGCGAGCCGATAGTAAGTGGTATGGCGGCGACACCCTCAATTTTGCGATTGGGCAGGGAGACCTGAGTACAACACCGATTCAAATGGCCAACGTGGCCGCTCTGGCTTCGAATGACGGCGTCAACTACCGCCCCCATTTAGTGCGTAAGGTGATGGATTCTCGGGGCCAAGAGGTGCTGCGTTCGATCTCACCCGAGGTCTTGCACAAGATCGACGCTCCGCCGGCGTTTTGGCAGAATGTACGCGGAGCGCTGGTTCAGGTAATCGAAGATGGCACGGCTGGCTCTGCGCGCATTCCCGGCGTTCGATGGGGAGGCAAGACGGGCAGCACGGAGCATGGCAAGGGCAGAAAAACGCACGCTTGGTTCGTGGGATTTGCGCCCGCCGACGATCCGAAAATCGCGATCTGCGTCCTGGTTGAAGAGGCTGGCCATGGTGGCGATGTAGCCGCTCCTGTCGCGCGAGATATTGTGAGGCGCTACTTGGAGCTCTCTAAAACGCCTGCAAAGGCTTCTGCTTCCGCGTCAGTGGCGGTTGCCCCACTGGCGTCTCCGCCTCGCCGCTGAATCGCCGCGAGCTCGCGGGCCTTCTCTGTGGCGAGCGTCATTTTTCTTTCCATGGTTTCCAAGTTCTCTCCGCCGTAGCTGGTTCCCCCGGCACTCATGGTCTTAATCATGGGAACCGTCATTTGGCGGTAGCGTTTGAACCCCGCCAGAGCCTTCGTCAGCAAGTCCCTCTTTGCCCCAAGGTCAGGCTCGGCATCAGCGAGTTTGATGCGGCCCTCATAGGTTTCCGTCGGCACGAGCTCCGGCAAGGCGCGAATTCTGAAGTACGGTGTCTCTTCGACCGCGACTAACCTCTGAAGGGTTCGCTTGGAACCATCAACGTCCCCCGTGTCCTCCTGAAATTGGGAAAGCAGCCAGAGGCTAAGAAGGTTGTTTGGGTCCCTAAGGAGGGCTTTTCGCAGATTGCCGATTGCCTGCGGAAGCTGGCCCTGCTCGGCTTGGAATCGGGCTAGAGCGCGAAGATTCTTGGTGGACGGGCCAAGTTCAGCAGCGGTTTCCAGGGCTTGCTTGCGCTCCTCCGCGGTCGAAGCGACCTGCGCCATGAGCGCCCAAGCCTCTGCATCGCCTCCGGCATAGCTCATGAGGGGGCCCTTGATGCTCTCCGCACGCTCCCGGTCCTGAGCCATGAGTGCGCCGCGCATTTGGCCCTTCAGCACATCGGCCATGCCTAGGAAGACGAAGAGAATCGCCAGCAGGAGCACTCCCGCTCCCGAAATTCGGCGAACGCTCGCGGGCACGTTCTCAGGTGCCACTGCATCGACACTGAGCAGCAGCCCCACCCCGAGGAGCATGAAAGTCGCGAGCCCAACCCCGTAATAGGAGAAATCACTGTCGATTAAGCTGTGCGCCCCTACGGCAAGTACGGCCGCAATGACGCCGGCTCGAAGCAAATTTTGAGGCACCGGCGTCTTCCGAGCACCCCGAAACACGTGATAAAACCACAGACCGGCAACCGCCAAAAGAAAGAGAGGGGCGAGCGGACTTGCTTCTGCGCCTAGTTGAAGATAGGTTTGATGCGCTAGATGAGTTTGCGGAGTAATTCCGGGACTCCCCGACTCATATCGGTAAGTGCCAATGCCATAGCCAATCGGACGTTCGCGAATCATTGCCACCGCACCTCGCCAGAGGTTGATGCGGAACTCGAATGACTGCTCCGCAGTGGCAGACGTGTCCGTCACCCGCGCCATCGCGCCCCCGCCTGAGGGTGAGCGCGACATGACCTGCAACATGAGACCCGCCATCAGGAGCGCGGCAACCACCCCTAACATGCGGCCCACCGCCGGCTTCACACGCGATAAGCCCTCACGTGCGCTCCACAGGGCTACGAGGCACAGCATGAACACGGAAAAGAATCCTAGAACCAGGAGTCCTCCCTTTGATTGAGTAAGGAGAATCGCGACCCCGTTCAGAACCGCCGAGACACCCCAGGCTGCGGCAAGATTTCTCTGACTGGAGACGGCTAGACCCAAGGCGCAGAAGAAGCCCACCAACAGCATCGTAGCCGTTGCGTTCGGATTGACCCAGCCAGCAAATATTCTCCACGTCGGATCTGTGGCCATTGTGGAGACGTACTCCGCAATGGCCTTCAGAGCCACGACCGTGCAGCCCAGAGTAAGGCCCGCCACAATCTCCGCGGGACCTCTTTGCCTTCCCGCACCCGCAATGACCGCGTAGAAGGCGATCCCGTAAGTGATCCACTCAGTCGCCGCCTGAATAGAAAGGTATCGAAAGGACGAGTAGCTGATCGTCCCCACGAGCAGCCCAAAGAACATCAGGAGCACGGCACTGATCGTGGTGTTCGGAACCTGGATGATTTTCCGCTTGAACAACAGCAGGGCCAACGCGGTGCAAGGAAGCAAAGCGAGGAGCGCATGTGCGAGAATGGCCGCTTCCGGACCTCCCCAAAGCGAGCCCAAAACATCCCCCATGCCGAAGACCGGAAGCGTGTCCAGATTGACTTGCCCCCCCGCGATCGGGGCCAAGAACGCGACGAGCACCAGCAGTATCAAGGGCACCGGTCGGCGCTTGTTCAACGCTTCAGCCACCGTCTAAAGATATCGATCTTGTTCTTCGTGATGAACATTCCCGCCCTCAAGCCTATCGCAATCGCAGCCCCCGCGTAGGAGAACGGCTTTAAGATAGGGTGGACCTGAGGCAGCATGTTCTTGCGATAGAACATCAACATGGACTTGTGGAAACGTCCGATCATGCGGTTCGGCGCTTTGTCGGTGCTCCGGCCGATCGCGTGAGTGATGACCGCGGACGGCACATAGACGACCTTGAAGTGCGCTGCGTGTGCGCGCCAGGCGTAGTCGACATCTTCCATGTACATGTAATAGAGAGGATCGAGCGCTCCGATCTTATCGATCAAGCTCTTGGTTGCCAGTAGTGCCGCACCACTGAGCCAATCCACTTCCCGGGGCTCTTCGTGCGTCCAATCTTGCATCAAGTAGTCGCGAGTGAAGCGGTTGTTGGGGAAGAGCTTTCCGATCGGCGTATTGCGAAAAAGCGCCGCCAGTGGGTTCGGAAAGCGGCGGCAACTGTACTGGAGCGATCCGTCGGGATTCAAAAGCTTGGGTCCAAGCAAGCCGACATCCAGATGAGCTCCTGCGTAGTCGAGCAAAATGCGGAGTGCTCCGGGATGTACGACGGTGTCCGAGTTGAGGAGCAAGGCGTGAGGTGCCTTGCGAATCGAAATCGCCAGGTTCTGGCCCCCTGTGAATCCGAGATTCTCCTTCAGTGCTTCAAGTCGAACCCAAGGAAACTCGTCGCGTATCATCTCCGGGGACGTATCCTCGGAGTTGTTGTCGATCACGATTACTTCAAAATCGGCTTCATCTCGAATGCGGTGCAGCGATTGAAGGCACGCCCGCGTGTCCTCGAGCGTGTTCCAACTGCAGATCGTGATGCTAAGTTCTAAATCCGGCATGGTAACCCTTTGCACGAACAAACGCGGCAGTGTAGCTGACTGCCGCCAGCAAAGGTAACCCCAGGCGCGAAACCCCGGTTCCGTAATGCTTGTAGAAGTAGCGGACGAGGCTGCGGTGTGATTCCCAGATCATGCTCTTGCGCACCTGCTTCGTGCTTTCTCCACCGTGGTGAAGGATCTTAGCGCGAGGAGTGTAGAGGCAATTCCATCCGGCCAGATTGAGACGATAAAGTAGGTCTACCTCGTTAAAGAAGATCGGAAAGCCTTCGTCAAACGGTTTTCGAGGATTTCCCACGCTTTCGAGGGCTTGCCGTCGAAACAGAAGAAACGTGCCCATAGGCTGCGGCGCGGCTTGTTCTCTTTCGTAGTCGAATCGCGAAAGTCGATACGAATCCCAACTCGATATCTTGAATAGATCTCCGAGAATGCCGCGGACGGTTGGAAAGCCCCTCACCGAGTGCTGGGTGCTCCCATCGACCGCGACCTGTCGTACACCGAGCGCCCCCGCAGAGGGATGTGCTCGCAGGCATGCCAGGGCCTTGTCGAGCGAGTCGTCGACCACCTCCGTGTCAGGGTTAAGCGTCAGCAGAAAATCGCCGTTTGCTTGGGCAAAAGCCAAGTTGTTGCCTGCGGCATAGCCTGTGTTGACGGTCGAAGCAACGAGACGAATCGGTAGCTTCTGCCCTGGGGCAACCTCTCCTACTTCACCGTCAATAAAACAATTTTGCACCATTTCCGCGCTCTGGTCCGTCGAGAAATTATCGACCACAATCACCTCGCAGGGCTCTGACGGAGGGTGAGAAACGATGGAGGAGAGGCACGCGCGCAGCAATTCTCGAGTGTTCCAATTGACGATCAAGATGCTGAGCATTCGCGTGTTCTCAGTGTACATGAGCGTCATATTGCGGAAATCTTGATCTGCAAATTGGTCACAAACCAAGCAAAAACCCCCGTATTTGAACCGGAGAACGATGGAATCGATTAGTGTACGAGCCCCTGTTAGGGTTGACCACGTGGAACAAGGAACGGTAAGGTCTCTTACGATTCCAAAGGGAACCCATTGAGGGACGGCAGCGCGACCTATCCGGCGCGGAGGAGTGTATACGGCTTGCCAAGCAAAATGAAGCTAACCTTAGGGCTGAGTCTGTTAATAACAGGTTCTGCTCTTGCAGATACGAAATATACGATTAAGTCTGGCGACACCATCGAGGTGATCGCTAAGAAATTCGGCGTCCTACAAGGAGCAATCAAGAGCACCAACGGGCTCAAGAACGACACGATCCTGAAGATCGGCCGAACCATTATCATCCCAACATCTAAAGGTCTTTCTACCAAGTCTGACGCTCAAGTAGGTGCCCAGGTTTCGGGCGGATATTCCGTTCGAAATGGCGATCACGATTGGACGATCGCTAAAAAGCACGGAATTTCCGTTCAAAAGCTTCACGCGCTGAATCCCAGCGTCAACTGGAGACATCTTGGCATCGGCACGAGGCTGAACGTTCCGGGCGCACCCAAGCTGGCCATCACGAAGAGCGTTTCAACGACTGCGCTTCCAAAGGCGGACGGCAAATACGCGATCCAGACGGGCGACAACGATTGGCTCGTGGCACGACGATTTGCGACTACTCCGAAAGTGATTCGTCAGTTGAACCCCGACGTTCGTTGGGACCGACTTCAGGTTGGAACCAGCATCCGAGTTCCCGGTGCAAAGGTTGCAGTTGCCCAAACGGCTGCGGCTCCGCCGATTAGAAGTCGCTATGCGGTCATCACGAGTAATGACGTGATGGTCAGAGAACGGCCGACCTCCGCCTCTGGCTCGAAGACGAAAGTGCAAGCCGGAACCCAGGTGACAGTGCTCTTCCGAGACAACAACTGGTACAAATTGCGCTTCCCTCACGGCACCGCCGGTTGGGTAAGAGCCGACTTTTTGAAAGCATCAAGTGCTCCGGTCAAGGTTGCAAAGGCAGCTAAACCCGCCAGCGTAGCAAAGCCGATCAAACAATCTCAACCGACTAAGCTCGCGGTTGTTCAGAAGGATCAGACGGACGGTGGCGCGATTAGCCAGCCCGTCGTGGCCATGCAAAAGAAGGGCAGCAGCGTTGACCAGCTGATGAGCAAAGCACGATCGCTGAGAGGCGTCCGATATCGTTGGGGCGGCGCGTCCCGATCGGGAACCGACTGCAGCGGATTTACGACTCAGGTCTTCAAGAGCAACGGCATCAGCCTTCCTCGAACGAGCGGTGCTCAGTCGAAGGTGGGAACCGTTGTTTCCAGAAACGACTTACAAAAGGGCGATTTAGTCTTCTTCAAGACCACTCGAGGCAGCCGCGTATCACACGTGGGAATCTACACCGGCAACGGCATGTTCATTCATGCGAGCAGTGGTGGCGGAAAGGTCATGGAGAGCAGCCTCAGTGAAGGCTACTACCGAAACCGATTCGTCACGGCGCGGAGGTTGGTCAAGGCCCCAAAAATCGTCGCTCAGGAACTACCAAATCTTCCTAGTCTCAGCGAGATAAGTGATGCAAGCCCGGTCACCATCGAGCCGGCTGGCCAGTAGCAGTTTCTGGGCTCCCGACAAACTAGAGCCACTCCGCAAGGGGTGGCTCGTTTTTTTATAGGGCACCTTACGAGGTTTGCTCGCTACAGCGGATAAGACAGCCGGGGAGTTCACCGTCTCCCCCGGCTCTGTGGTCAATCGGCGGCACCGTCCGGTTAACCCACATCTTCAGAAACGCCGACCTCTCAGAGCGAAGCGCGAAAAAGTCGAAAAACCCTGTCAAGATTGCCAGGCTTGTATGGAATCAATCCTTTACGATGTGGCGCAAGCTTAAAAACCTACTGGTGATGGATGCACCTGATTGGTGGGATCAGCCGCTAGACGAATTCATGACGGAGCAACTTGCATCAGAAGAGCGACTTCCCCCAATGAGCTCTCAGGCTATGCTCGCCACAACCGTCGTGTGACCGCGAGACGTTTGCCCTTCTGGTGCGAGGGGGGCGCGTCTCATTATTCGTCGTCCAGGTCGTCTCCCGCCATGTCGGCTTCGAACATCTCCTCCATCTCGTCGGAGGCATCTTCGTCCAACGCTTTGCCAAGTTCCCGCATGACATCTCTCATTTGAGACGGGCTGTCTGGCTCCCCCATATTCTCCAGCCGGTCGGCGAGTTCGTCGACGCGGTCGTCTTCATTACGGAACCGGGCAAACCTGCTCACCAGCTTGGCCGTGTTGAGGCTTCCACACTTTGGACACTTCTCATCGTCAGCCTCCGCGACCATACCGACGAGCGTCTGAAACTTGCCCCGGCAATCCTGACACCGATATTCAAATACGGGCATTCTCAAGAGATTACCGACCCGCGATGAAGCTCTTCACGTCCCTACTCCTGTTGCCCCTCATTGCCTCTGCCACGGCTCAAGAATCAAGCCTCTGGTCTGTGTTCTTCAAGGCACGGACGAGGCGGCCATTCGGGCAAAACTGCACCAAGACCCGTGGTCCGCCTAGGCTACTTCAATATTGAAGTTATGCCGTTGTTCATGGCCAAGGGAGTCTTGCCTAAGAGCTAGAAGCGATACTGCAAGCGAAGTGTTGTGATGCCGTATTTTCGGGCCAGCATGTCGTCTTCGACCGCCTCGTAAGCTCCTACGAAACGAATCGCCGCCGTCAGGTCGCGCTGGTAAGCCAAGCCCATGACCTTCTGCACGAACCCGGGAGTGCCCGTGTTTCGATTCCAATTTTCATAGCGAAGATACAGTCCGTCGAGCGTGCTAAAGCGATAGCCGAGTTGCAAATGCCAAGCTTGCATGTTTGTTCCGTTCATAAGTGGAGCAGTAGAAGCTCCCGGAACTCGATCCTTACCTGTCATCAATTCGCCCCGAGCATTAAAGCGCGATTTAGCGGCATTGTCGAACGCCGCATTGAAGACCACCCAGCGACGATCTGTATCGGGCACGGCGACGTTGTTGTTCGTCGTAGCAGCTCTCTTGCCGCCAAATCCGGTTACCGCCGCCTCCACACCCTGGCGAGAGTAGCTGAGCCCCCCAAGGGCCGCCAGCCTGCTCCCCGGGCCCGGGGCCACATTCACCTGCTCAGGATCGTTGATCGAGAGAGCGTTCATCCCGCCCGCGAACGCCGTGAGTCCATTTCCGAGCGCCACCCGGCCCACTGCGCCCCGGCTTCTCTCGCCATTGAAAAGGCCGTTCATGTAGAGCGTTCGTTCGGGAAACTCCCTCTCTAAATCGCCTCGCGTCAATTGAAAGCTAATAGGAATGGCGAACTGTCCCCCTTGGACCTGCGCACCGCCCGCCCTTGCCCAACCCGGAAAGCTGTACGTGGCGAAGGCGTCTCGAAGCTGAGTCTGGAGTTGATTGCCCCCCGTCGCGAAATCTGCGCTAAAGCGCACTAAAGTGCGTGGATCTGCCTGATGGTTAAGATTGAATCGCGCCCGCCGGATCTGGAATGCATCAGGCTGGCCACCAGGCTGGTCAGTGTCCCTAAACTGGAACTGGAGATAACCCGAGATGGTGGTACGTGCAGGGGCCTTTATCGTCTTAACATCTCCTTCAAGAACCCTGAGCCTCTCCCTGATCTCGGAAAGCTCGTCCACCAGTGTTCGCAGCAGAGAAATCGCCTCGTCCGTCGTCGGCAGCTTCCCGCTCGAAGCAAGCTCGCCGATTTTCTTCGTCACGGCTTCCGCGCGTTTTCCTAAGGCTGCTGCCTCTGCATTTTGAGTCTGGGACAGGCCATTGGCCGAGGCAAGCAAAGTGGTGATAACAAACAGACAAAAGAGAGAGCGATTCACGACGATGCCGTTCTACCACGATCCTTAACATTGTTAAGCAAATATTTGGCTTTCTTTAAAGCAACCTTAATGTTCCCGTTATGGCGGCCGGAGACCTTCATCTCCTTCACCCCCAATAACGCTCGCATTTATGCAATTATCGCTGCAATGATGCGCTTGTGGCTCCTCCTCATTCCTTTGGTTTTCGTTCTTACCGCATGCGGAGGCTCCGACTCCTCGGTGACACCAGCTACGCCCAACTTTGTCTATTCAGCAGACCTGATCTCGGTCGAGACCCGCTTGAAATCCTTGAACGGAGGTGTCGTTGTGGCCGGCTGGAATCGGCTCACGGCTTCAACGACGGTGAATGGTGCCCCGGCACAAGTCGAGATGCTAGCGAACGTCGATTACGTGAACGGATCCGGCGAGTTCTTTGGGTTTATGACGGTAACGGCGGCTGACGAGTCGATGATTACGATGCGGATGAAGGGCAACGCGGTCAAGGATGCGGTCAGCGGGGACACTCGCTTTACCAGCGAGCTGAGTGTCCTCGGCGGAACGGGCATTTATAACAACGCGACGGGGTCCGGAACCTTCGTGGGCAGCCGCAGCGCAGCCTTGGGCGGCCCTGTACAAATCGAGGTTCGAGTTACCGTACGGTAACTCGAAGGGTCAACTTGCCTCAGGCAAGTTGTCAGGACACGGCTCCCGAAATCCGCGCACCTGCCACTTCAGTGAGCGGGTGCCCTTCCATTCGTCAACTTCTGCTTTGAAGAGCAGGTCAACCTTCGCACCTGACTCATAAGCCGCTAACGCTTCGCCAATGCCGAAAGCAATGCCGCGCTGCGGGGGAGCGTCTGCCATACGCATCTTCAGCATCATATGGATCGGATTCTTGCAGGGTTTCAGCTCTAGGAGGGTCGTGTCCCGAGCCAGAAAAACGGGCTCTGGATTGGCCATTCCGAACGGCTGCATCATTGCCAGGTCCTCCGCGGTCTTCAGCGTCAGCTCCTTCGGAGCCACTTCTAGGTCGACGCGGATGGTAGGCACAAGATCTTCCTCCGTGAGACAGCCTTGCGCAAATTTGTGAAGCGCTTCACAGACGGCCTCCAAGTTCTCGTGCTCAAAGGCACATCCGGCTGCCATGGCGTGGCCGCCGCCGCCCACAAACAGCTCCATATTCGCGCGTATGGCGTCCGCTAGGTTGAAGCCAGGGATGCTTCGGGCAGAGCCCTTGACGAGCCCAGTTGCCGAATCATGCGTCAAAACGAACGCGGGCTTACAATACTGCTCAACCAGCCTGGAAGCGACGATGCCGACCACGCCTGCGTGCCAGCCTTCCTTACAAGCCACAACGACCCAGCGCTTATGGGATTCCGTTTGCTCGACCTGCTCAATAGCTTCGTCGATGATCCGCTGCTGCTCCGCACGCCGCTCCGTATTGGCCGTTTCGATCATATCGGCAAGCTGCGATGCGGCTTCAGGATCCTGTTCGATGAGTAGTTGGAGCGCTTTGGCAGCATCATCGACTCTACCGGCCGCATTAAGGCGGGGTCCCAGAACAAAGCCGATGTGATAGTTGCTGAGGGGCTTTGAAAGGTCGACCTCGGCTCGTGCCATGAGCGCTTGAAGGCCAATCTTCTTCGTCTCGCGCAGGCGCTCAAGCCCATGCTTGGCAATCACTCGATTCTCCCCAACCAAAGGCATCACGTCGGCGATGGTGCCCAGGCACGCAAGGTCCAGATACGCCCGGTAATAGTGCGATAGTTCAAAGCCAAGGTCGCGGGTCAGGCCGGCGCAGAGTTTGAACACCACGCCGGCACCGCTCAACTCCTTAAATGGATACGTCGAATCCTCACGATGCACGTTGATGAAAGCATGAGCATCCGGCTTCTCATCGCCAATCGTGTGATGGTCGGTGACCACCACCACCATGCCCGCGGCCCGGGCCTTCTTGATCTGCTCGATCGCACTGCTTCCACAGTCGCAGGTCAGAAAGAGCTTGGCATTCGCGGCAATCGCAGCATCAACCGCGGAGGTGTGGATGCCGTAGCCTTCCTTCATCCGGTGCGGGACGTGAGTGACTACGTCGCAGCCGATTTTCTTGAGAAAGCGATCGAAAGTCGCGGCACTGGTCACCCCGTCGACATCGTAGTCGCCGTGCACGAAAATCCGTTCTCCACGCTCTTTGGCTCCGAGAATGGCATCACGGGCCAAAGCATAGTCAGGCAACTCGGCGGGGTCGTGGAGGTCGTCCAGGGAGCAGCGAAGGAATTTGTCCGCTTCCACCGGATCCCCAAAGCCGCGCTGGACCAGCAACGCTGCCACGAGAGAAGATATTCCAAGCTCACGCTGAAGCACCTCTTCGGCAGCGGCGTTCCTTGGCGTTATCTGCCAACGCGGGGCTGGGGCCAGTGGGGGAGGTGCGAGAGACATATCGGTACAGACGGTTTGCGAGTTGCGCTTGAACCCTAAGTTTGGCAGAAAGGAATGTCTCGCATAGGTTTGTCAGTAGACGGAGTTATACTTTTTTCAACATGAGCATTCGATTGGATATGGTGGGCCTTGTCACCTCGAACATGGCTGAGGCCATTCGCTTCTACCGGCACTTGGGCCTTCTCTTTCCAGAGCCAGATGGACCCTACGTCGAGGCGACAACTGAGTCCGGCCTCCGCGTGTCGTTGAATGACGTAGAAATGGCCAAGACTATTGATCCCGAGTGGGTCGAGCCTGTTGGTCAACAAATCAGCCTTGCGTTTCTTTGCAACGGCGCGGCTGAAGTGGACGCAACGTACTCGAAACTGTTAGCCGAAGGGTTCTCGGGGCACAAGGCTCCCTGGGACGCCTTTTGGGGTCAGCGATACGCCATCGTCGCCGATCCTGACGGAAATCACGTCGATCTGTTTGCCCCGCTGGGCTGACCTATCGAGCGCTCAGCCTTTTGGCTTTGCCGTGCCGGGCACGACCAAATCACCTAGGCCGAGATATGGGTCATCGAGGGGCACCTGCAGCACCTCCTTGAACATGCGATCACGCAAGCTCGCAGGAGTGGGGGAACTCTCAAGGGACAAAAGCATGTGCACGGCCGGGCGCAGCAGCTTTACACTGAATGCCGAATCCTGCTCCACGACCCAGCGACCCAGCGACTCGGGATCGTTCTGAATCTGCTTAGGCACCTTGCGCTTCATTTCCCTAGCAGAAGCGGGCTCCTCGCTCATATCCGAGAGCTTGGAAACCAAATTCTGGTATCCAAGGGCCAATTCGCCGTCGGCCTGTGCCGGCTGGGCCTCCCTATTGGCGAGTCCTCGTCGTCTCTGCTTTCCTAGAGCCTCGAGCAACGGACTCTCTACAAAAGCCTTGGCCATCATGACTCTGTTGTGCTCGCGGTCTATCACTTGTGCCACTTGGCCCTTGTGCCAAGCGGCGGGTTCTAATTGTTTGTCAAAGGCCACCAACGCCGGTTCCACCTCGCGAAGGAAATCGCTTGCCGTATAGACAGCAGGAAAGGCGTCAATGACCTTGCCATCGGGGGTACAGAGGTAGAGCACGGTGTTGCCTTTCAGCGTTCGCTCAAGCCGCTTGCCGTCCCCAAAGTCGATAGTGACCTTCGGAGCGGGCCTAACTGCTTCCCACGCGGGAACGACCTTGTCCTGGAGCAGTGTTCGAAGTTTGCTATCTGAGAGCAGCACGGCTCTCAAGGTGCGTGCATTGCTTCAGCAGAATTCCTCATCAAGGCTGCCGAACATCTGAAGCAATAGAATTGGCCTCTGACGCTCACGGGCGATCAGTTTCGCTTGGTCGAGGCCCTCGTGCCAAGTCGTGCCCGCAATCGCGAACGTCTTTGAACTGGAGCGCTCCTTCGAGTCCTCCTTAAAGTGGAGCACTGCCAAAGCAGGCGCCAAGACTGCCAAACCGCCTAACCAAATGCTACGCATAACTTTTTCCTGTTTGCAGTGACGGGCAACCGTCCAAAAAGTTCAAACAGCAAAAACGGCAGGATGGCTCTCCTGATCTGAGAGGCTATTTACGTTTTTTCGGCTTATGCTTGGCCGGAGTTCCTTTCTTCACTTCCCCATTGGAGATGACCTGTCCGGTCCCAGGCTTTGCTCCGCCGTTCTTGGGATCGGCCGCTTGCTGCTCGGCAGCTTGCTTCTGAAAGTCTTCCATCATCTTCATCCACTTCCCGCCAGCGGCACCCTTCGGATACACGCCGCCACCAGCTGCGTTGACCTTCTGAAGTGGTGGCATGGGCAGCTTGTAAGCTCGGAACGACTGTGCCATCGAAAGGAGGTTCGTAAACGTCCAGTAGAGCACGAACGCCGAAGGCAAGGGCCAGAAGAACATGAACCCGGTGAACAGCACGCTCATGCCGATGCTCATCATCCGTTGCTGCTTCGCCTGACTCGGATCGCTGATTGGAGCCATCAAGGTCGATGCGAGCATCGTAATGCCGTAGATGAGAATCAGCGGGTAGTCCAGCTCGCCCAGGTTCGGTGCCGTGTACCCGTTCGTCATCTGCGACACGCTAGGGTTGATCCAGAGGAATGTGCCCTTCTGGAACGCGAACTGGTAGTGCAGCATGAACTGATACACGGTCAAGAAGAGGGGCATCTGAAGCAGCGCCGGGAAGCAACCGGCAAGCGGGTTGATGCCGTACTCCTTGTAGATCTCCATGACCTTGACCTGCTGCTGCTGCGGGTCGTCCTTAAACTTGGCGCGAACTTCGTTCGTCAGCGGAACAAGCTGCGACATCTGCCGCGAGAACATGAGCTGCTTCTGCGCGAGCGGGAAAATCAGGGCACGAACAATGAGCGCCAAGAGGAAACACGCAAACGCGTAGCTGAACGCCTGCTGATGCCCGGTAATGCCAACCAAGAAATCAATAATCTCAAAGCCAGGGAGCACTCCATAGACGAGCTCGTCGTGGTTGCGCTGATTCAGCTCCTCGTACGTTTTCTCGTGCAGCTCCTTGGGCGTCCAGCGAGTGCTAGCACTGCGCTTGTCGTCAGGCACATCGACTGACTTCGTCCACAGAGGCGAGTTTTCAAAGTCATCCTTGTAGTTCTTTAGGGTGGTGTAAGAAAGACGGAGGCGGTTCGTGTCGTTTCGAACCAGGGCAGCCTTTCGTTGCGTATCCGCCACCAGGACGGTTGCCGCAAGCACTTGTTCGTCGAACTTCTCTGCGGTGATCTTGCCCGCTTTCAGTTGCTCTTTGAGCTGCTGGTCATAGCTGTTCGCAGTCTGAACGATCGTCGAATCCAGAAGCAACTGATTCTGCTTGAACAGCGTCTCGTAGGTCTGCTCGGGTGCCTGGGGAACCTGTGGAACCTTCGTTCCCTGAACGAAGAGGACGTAGGCCATCCAGATCGTCGTAATGATCAGGAAGGTCTGCAGGAAATTGCCTTTCTTGGTAGGTTTGCTCATCTGTAGCTTAGGGAACGGGATCGTGGCCACCGGGGCGGAAGGGGTGGCACCTTGCTATCCTCTTGAGGCCCAGCCAACTGCCTTTCATCAACCCGTAACGTTGTACGGCTTCGAGAGTGTAATGGCTGCAACTCGGAGTGTAGCGGCATGTGGGCGGCATCCAGGCAAAGCCTTTCTGATAGCAACGGATTAAGAAAACTCCAATTCGTCTGCCCATCTTCGCTTCGCTTCGTCGAACAGCGTTCGCACTTCTAGTTGAATACGCTCGAAGGAGGCGTTGGCGGCATCGGTTTTCACGATCAGCACGTAGTCCAGCTTGGATGAAGCGAGAGATTGAAGGCGGATGGCTTCTCGGAACCGGCGCTTGGCTTGATTTCGCTTGGGCGTCACACCGATCTTCTTCGATGTGGCAATGCCCAGGAGCCCGTTGCCGGGAAGTGAATTCAGGCGCGCAAGCTCTCCCCCGACCCGCTTCCCCTGGCAGAAAATCTCTTCGAACCGAGTCTTGGAGGGGCCCTTTACCAGGCGACCCGCGCGCGGCCCTTGGTGCGTCGGCGGCGAAGCACGTTGCGACCGTCGGTCGTCTTCATGCGAACGCGGAATCCGTGCGTCGTCTGCTTATGTCGGTTGTTAGGTTGATACGTGCGCTTCATAGCTGGTCCGATTCAATGGAGTTGAACGGCAAATTGTACCTGAGAGAAGCTCCCCCGTGCCTCTTCTCTGTCCAAAGAAGCGCTCCCTTCTGAGAGAGTGGTCACAGAAGGACAAGCGCTTCCCTGTCTACTGCTTGACGTCTTTCCTCGGCCGCTCGACTGTATCCGCAAGCATAGCTGCCGTCAGATAAAAGAGCCTCGCTGCGTTGGCAATCTTATCGAAATTGATCTTCTCGATCGTGTCCGTCACCTGATGGTAGTCCGGGTGAAAACCGGAGAACAGAAATGCAATCGGAATTCCATGCTTCGCAAACTGGTAATGGTCGCTCCGCGTGTACACGTCTTCGCCGTCATATTTGAACTTAAAGCCCACATGTTTGTTGAGGTCGAGGATCGTGTTATGGAGGTCGGTTGAGATACGCTGGCTGCCTACTAGCCGAATCGTATCGATGTTCTCCGACTCGATGTCGATACGGTTTTTATCGCCGTTCTGAGGACCGACCGAGTTACGTCCCACCATATCCATCTGCAGCTCGGCGATCATCTTCTCGTGGGGGAAAATCGGATAATCGCTGTAGTGGCCCGAACCGATCAGGCCCATCTCTTCGCCGCAGAATGCCATGAATAGGAGACTCCGCTTGGGCTTCTTGCCGTTGTCCCGGAAAGCCTTGGCAACTTGCAGGAGCGAAGTGGTTCCGGACCCGTCGTCATCTGCTCCTGCATAAACTTGTCCGCCCGACACCCCCATGTGATCCAAATGGGAGCCGAGGCCCACGATTTCGTTCTTCAAATTCGGGTCGCTTCCCTCGATGAGACCAACCACGTTCGGAACTTGGATCTCACCCGATTCAACTTTGCCGATAATCCGGACGGACTCGGTGCTCACCCGCAACGGAGCCGCCGATGGTCCGCTTCCGGTGGTCTCTCGAATTTCTAAATTAGACAACAGCTCGCTTGTCGCCGCCGCGCTAATCGTTCCGAAAGGAGATCGAACCGGAGCCTCGCCGGACGGCGCGTTCTTCCGAACGCTGTACTCGATCATCGGCACCGTGGATTGCACATACAGAATGGCCGCTGGCCGAGCTCTGGCGATCGCGCCACGAAGCCGGGCACTGGGCTTCTCTGCACGAACGATCACGATCTTCTTCTCAAGATCAGCCGGCTCCACGCCAAGTGCATCTCCCGTCGGTGACAGCTCGACGACCGTGCCGGTGGCATCGAGAGGAGCTGAGATGGAAGTCATTCGGAAGGCGGACCCGGCCTTAATTACCTTGCCACTGCTGATAAAGCGAATCTCGCTGCCCTGGTCCACGAAATTGGAGCGCCAGAAGGGCACGTTCTGAAAATAGGTCCCGTTGTCGCCTACCGGCTTGAGCCCGAACTCTTTAAAACGAGCGGCCATGTACTCCGCTGCCTTTTGAAAGCCAGGCTGACCCGTTCCGCGCCCCATCGTTTCCGGGCCCGCCAGATAGCCAAGATACTTTTTAGCGTCGGCGACCTTGATGGAGTCAAAGCCCTTTTTCCAGGCTGATGGAGGAGGTACGGCACCGGGATATTGTGCGAAGACCGTGCAAGCGGATAAGGCGGCCAGAGGCCAAGCAGAGCGGAGAGTGGGCATGCTGCTTCTATTTACGCAGATTTTCACGGAGCTTTGTCTAAATACGCAGGAAAAAGTGCACACAACGGTTTCACGGCGACTTAGAGTGTCCTGCTATCGGAACCGCCGAGCATGAAAAAAGCGCCCCAGGGCGCCTCAATCACTCCTACCTCGACAGTTAAAAAACTTCTAGATGAAAATGCGGAGGGGTTGTCTCGAGAGCGACTCGGGCACCTTCCTCAACCGCTGCTTGTCGCACAACCGACTTTTCATACGCCGTAAGGTCTCGGGAGCGAAGGTCCACTGCACCCTGTCGAAGATGGCTTGAAATGTACACCCCTCCGTCGATTTGACGCTGAATCACCATTGCCATCGTGTCCGTCACCTGATTGACGGCGAGCCCGGTCTTCTTGGCCCAAGTGTAAGCATTCTCGATTTCTGTCGCCGCCCGCTTGTTCGCATAGAGCCTTCGGGGGCTCTCGCCGAGTTCGAGCTTGATCCGCATCGCGTCCGCCTGCCGCTTGGGCGTGCGTGCGGCACTCGTGACTACTACTCGCTTTCCCGATCGCTGCAACACTTTCTTGGCAATCCGCTCGACCTTCTCTTCCACCCGCTCTGGGATAGGAATGTCGCCTGCGACGCGAAAGGGGACTGCTTCCTGCACCAACGGAAGAATGTTCGCGGAGGCTTTTCGCACTTCCCTGTTCGATTGCACCATTCCTTTTAGGAGAGCTTCTTCCAGCCCGCGAAGGGCTTTCGAGGCGTGAGTGCCAAATCCCTGCTTCATTATCGCGACGAGCCTGGTGTCCAAAGGCAGATTGACCGTTTCTTCCAACTGCTGTCCGTCTCTCTCGTATTCCATGAAGAACGGAACAACGACCGTGCTATCGTGGCCTAATAGACCAGAACTAGTGGAAACAGGAGTTTCGCTGCGAACGCTGATTACTTCCCGGAGGTCGGGAGCGGTCGGTGTCGCTGGAGCGACGAAGGCCGGGGAGATAGCAAATACCGAGGCCACTGAAGGCGCAACTGCCGAGAGAACTTTCGTGAAGAGACTGCCGATCATGAGGAGGTTTGGGGTGGGGCTGAAGGCCGCTCCACAATGAGTTGCCTACGACCCCCACCAGTAAAAGCCCCGTAAAACTGCCTGGGTCAAGAGGATGTTGCGACCGCAAGCGCAATACTGCTGAAGTCTTACGCCGAGTGGATGACTGGCCGAGTCTCAGGATCCTTGCTTACGCGTCTCAGAATCTCACGCGTCAGCGGAGCACTTTCGCCCTTCCCAAAAATGAGGAAAGTGAAGATCTTGGCGATCGGATTTCCTTCTGTCCAGTTGAAGTAAGCATGGGGCCGCTTGCCCGTCTCGCTAGTTACCCACAGGAGGAACGCGGCTACCGCGTTGGGAATCGCAACTGCGCGTGCGCGCAGCACCTTGTACTTCCCGTATCGATGGCCCGTCACCTTCAAGACGTCGGAGAAGTCTGAAGGATCGGTTACATAAACCTCAAAGAACAAGATCTGCTCATCGTCCGGAATCTGATGATCTTCCCTTGCTTCTCGCTCCTCTCGCTCATACTCGACCTGGTTCCGCTCTTCCGGCCGGTTAGGAATAATCCGCACCACGTGATCTCCGGCAGCGGCTTCATGAACCAGAGTGAGGGCCATGTTATCCACCTCGACGCCTTCCACTCGCAATTCCAACACCCTCCAAATCCGCGAGAGCAACGACAGGCCCACGATACCAATCGTGAAGAGAAACGCTATCCACAAACCCTCCGGCTGCTCGAAGATATTGACCCCGGTCGTGTAAACAAAGATGCCCGCCACAATGCTGAAGCCGATAAACGCAGCCTTCTTTCCCTCTCGCTTAGCAGACAACGTCACGGCAATCGTCGCCGAAGTCATCAGGCCGAGAACTCCGGTGGCATACGCGGCTGCCTGATCTTCCACGCTGGCCTCAAATCTCCACGTCACGAAGAAGCAGATAGCGGCAAAGATCAGCACGAGCGGGCGCACGGCGCGGGTCCACTCCGGTGCCATGCCGTAACGCGGCAGATAGCGAGGCACGATATTGAGCAAGCCTGCCATCGCGGACGCACCCGCAAACCAGAGGATAAAGATGGTGCTGAAATCGTAGACGGTGCCAAACGTCTGGCCCAGCAGGTGGTGGGCCAGGTAGGCAAGTGCGCGGCCACTAGCCTCGCCCGCCACATGGTCGGCGGCCGCAGGCTGAAATGCTTCGGGCGGAATGAGCATTGTCGTCACCACGCTGCTGCACATCAGGAGCACACTCATCAGGATCGCGGCTGCGGTCAGCAGCTTCTTCGCATTCGCAATGCGCCCGGCAGGATTTTCGGGGGTGTCGCCTGGGCTGCCTTTGATGAGCGGCATCACGACGACTCCCGTCTCGAACCCCGACAGCCCGAGTGCCAGTTTTGGAAAAACAATCAGCGCCGCCGTGAGCATCATAAACGGGTTCGAATGCTCGCGAAAGAGACCTGTGCGCCAGTTTGTCAACAGCTCAGGGTGCGTGGCGACCTGATAGAGCCCCGTGGACAGCACCACGACGTTTAAGCCGATATAGCCAATCACCAGCGCAACCGCAATGCCGACCGCTTCCTTAAAGCCCTTCAAGAAGACGGCCGCCAAGAACCCGATCAGCCCAAGCGTGATCACAACCTCTCGACCATGAAGCAACTGCTTGAAATAGGGATTTTCGATAAGGTGAGCGGAAGCGTCGGCCGCTGACAGGGTGATGGTGATGATAAAGCCGGTGGCCGCGAATCCAATAAGGGCGAGCACAAAAAGCTTTCCGTACCAATACGGAAGCAGCTTTTCCAGCATCGAGATCGAGCCATCGCCATATGGACTCCGCTCTGCAACTCGCTTGTACATCGGCAATGCGCCAAAGAGAGTGAGCAGTACGAGGAGAAGAGTGGCGACCGGCGAGAGAAGCCCCGCAGCTAAGAATGCAATGCCCGGCTGGTAGCCGAGCGTGGAGAAGTAGTCCACCCCCGTGAGGCACATAACCTGCCACCACGGATGCGTGTGGGCGGTTTTTTCCGGCACGTGCGGCCCCTCGGGCTCTTGCACATGTCCCTGCAAAAGCCACTGCTTGAGTGGACCCGCCGGGCGCGACTGAGCACCAGTGAGGGCGCTCAGCGAGACAGTCTTCTTCTTACTCGGTGGCGTGGCCTTTTTCTGTGGCAATGTTTGCAGCTACCTGAGCATGAGATCGATGCCAGAGGCACAATTCGAATTTTCAGGCCAGAAGATTGTTCTCAGAGTCCCTTGTTTTCGAGAAAATTGCACAGGTCTGCGATTCGGCAGCTATAGCCCCACTCATTGTCGTACCAACTCACAACCTTCACGAAATTCCCGATCCCGATCGTGTCTCTCGCCGAGAAAATCGAGCTATGGGGATTGCCCTTGAGGTCCGTCGAAACAAGCTCCTCGTCCGTATACGCAAGAATGCCCTTCATGGAGCCATCCGCATATTCCTTGACCGCGGCGTTAATCTCAGCAACACTCGCATCCTTCTTTAGAATCGCTGTGAAGTCGACGACGCTGACCGTTGGGGTCGGCACCCGAAAAGCCATGCCTGTGAACTTGCCCTGAAGCTCCGGCAACACGAGCCCGACCGCTTTGGCAGCTCCTGTGCTGCTCGGCACGATGTTTTGGCTTGCCGCCCGTGCGTCTCGCAAATCTTTTGCCGCCGTGTCTTGAGTCTTCTGCGAATTGGTGAATGCGTGGATCGTGGTCAAAAGCCCACGGTCGATTCCAAATCGCTCATGTAGCACCTTTGCGACCGGCGCAAGACCGTTCGTCGTGCAGCTCGCGTTAGAGATTACGTGGTGCTTGGAAGGGTCGTACACGTCATCGTTCACACCTAGCACGATCGTGAGATCCTCATTCTTTGCAGGCGCGGAGATGATAACCTTCTTAACACCGTGGTTCAGGTGAGCCGCCGCCTTCGTGGCATCCGTGAAAAATCCGGTTGACTCAATCACGACATCGACTCCCGCCGAATCCCAGGGAATCATGCCGGGGTCCTTTTCGGCGAAAACTTTGATGCCGCGGCCATTAACGCGGATCGTCTGCTCATCATGATCCACCTCACCCGCGAAGGGCCCGTAAGTGCTGTCGTATTTGAACAGATGCGCGTTCGTCTTCGTGTCCGTCAAGTCGTTTACGGCCACTACCTCGAGGTCATCGGGATGCCGCGCAAGCATCGCGCGAAGGGAAAGACGTCCGATTCGGCCAAAGCCGTTAATGCCAATGCGTAGTGCCATAAAGGGTTACCTGCGAACCCGAATTCTACCTCTGGAATGGCCGCGCTGGCTCTCTCCGAGACGTCATCTGCACGAGCCTAGGGCGAGGGCGTAACAAGCCCCACCCGCGTTAGTTCGAAACCCCAGTCCGGCTCGCTTTGATTGAAATCTATAGCAAAAGAACCCCCGCCATCGATCTGGTCCCGACCTACGCTCCAAACCTTCCGCGTCGAGGCGTTGTACCGGAGTGGCTTATCCACCATGTAATCCCAAGGAACGCGCTTCACCAATCCATCAGAAACCAATGCATCCAGCTTCGCGGGCAATGCCTTATGGCGAAGTTCGTAGGCGTTTAGCGCGATGAACGCTCGAAGCGCCTCCCGGTGCGTTCGCATCTTTGCACTGGCCTGGAGGAGCGATTTGCCAAATGAATGAATGAAGAAGACACGCCCGAGCGAGTTTGGCAGCCGGTTCATCTGAACGTCGTACCAAAATTGCCTGGCTTGCTTCTCCGGGCTGTCGTCGAGCAACTGGAAGGAGTCATCGGGCAAGTCCTGGCTGTAAGCCGCGGCCAGCGTGTCTCCAGAGGGATCGAACTTAGAAAGCGGTCGGCGGCAGTTTTCGAGCCTCGTAACCATCAGCTTGTTTAGCACCTTGGCCGTCTCGATGGCATCGTATTGGCCGGCGAGACGCGGAGTGTCCTCGGCACCCGTAGCGCTTCCCTCAATTCCAGACAGATTGGGCAGCAAGGGTAATAACTCAGCCTGAAACCCGCTTATGGCGCACCGCTCCAGGACAGCCACCTCGTCGTCCAGAGACGGTGCTGCATCCAGAATCTGCCTGAGCTCGCCTTGACTCAGCTTGCCCGATTTCACAATTCGACTGGCGCTGGTGTCCATGATCGAGCGCAGAGCTACGGCAACGAGGTAATTGATGTCCGAGGCACCAATGCTTGCAACACCCTCGACAATGGCGTACCCTTTATCTAGTTGCTCGACTGCCACCGAAGTCTCGCCCGTAGCCGCGTGCCCCTCCGCTGCTCCGCCCGCTATCTTCGCCATCATACGCGAGCCGCTCAAAAATGGCATTACGGGAGAATCTGGCGTTAATGGACCAGGCCCTCCTTGAGGCACTTGTAGCTGACCGGATCGAGCAACCGAAGCCATCTCCCCGAGGGTCGCCTCGTGGGCCCGATAGGCGTCCATAGCCCACCTCAGGAATTTAGGGGGGGGGGGGGGGGGGGGGGGG
>JBBQWO010000014.1:0-95483 GCA_038210535.1 Fimbriimonadales bacterium
GTGTTGGAAGCGATCCCGAACAAGGTGTCGGAGGTTGCGGGATTCGTCGTGCCCAGTTTGGTGATGCCGTACCCCTTGGCCAACACAACTTTTCCGTCTTTCACGACGGCGATGGAGAGGCCCGGCACCTGAAAGGTCTTCATCGTTCGCTCGACATACGCGTCGAAATCCTTGGGCAGCTCCTGCCCAAGAGCACTTGAGGCAACAGCCGAGACGAAGAACAGTAAGCCGGCACGCAAACGGGCTGGGAGCATGTTGCAGACCTTACTACATGAACTGTTGTTGCAGAGTGATGTGGAGCCGCAACGAGTATCCTTTGTCTTGAAATGGGCAACCCCATCAAGATGACCAGCTCGGGACTCCAGGTCCCAAACGATCCTATCATTCCCTTTATTGAAGGCGACGGCACGGGCCCCGACATCTGGGCTGCCAGCGTCCGAGTATTCGACGCGGCGGTCGAGAAGGCGTATGGAGGCGCACGAAAGGTCGAGTGGAAGGAAGTTCTCGCCGGCCAAAAGGCTTTTGACCAGACTGAGAGTTGGCTGCCTGATGCCACGCTCGACGATTTCCGCGAGTACCTTATCGGCATAAAGGGCCCGCTGACCACCCCCATCGGGGGCGGTATCCGCTCCCTCAATGTGGCCCTCCGCCAGATTCTCGACCTCTATGTCTGCCTGAGACCTGTGCGCTGGTTCACCGGCGTGCCGAGCCCGGTGAAAGAGCCGGCAGCGGTCGACATGGTCATCTTCCGCGAAAACACCGAAGACATCTATGCCGGTATCGAGTTTGCCGCGGGAACGCCCGAAGCGCAGGTCATGCTCGACTTCATACAAGAGCGTTTTCCAAAAATGTTCGACAAAATTCGCTTTGGAACAGCCGCGAAAGCCACGGAGTTCTTGAACGCCAGCGGACAGCAGGGCGAGGGCGAGGTGATGGTGGGCATTGGCATCAAGCCCGTCAGCATGGATGGCTCCCAACGACTGATCTACGCGGCCATCAAGTACGCAATCGATAACAACCGCAAGAGCGTGTGCCTGGTTCACAAGGGCAACATCATGAAGTTCACCGAAGGTGCCTTCATGGAGTGGGGCTACCAGTTGGCTCAGAGCGCATTTGGTGCCGTCGATTTGGACGGCGGACCCTGGCAGGTCATCCCTGAGGGTAAGCCCGGCGCGGGCATTGTCATCAAGGATGCGATAGCCGACATCACCCTCCAGCAGGTCTTGACAAGGCCCAAGGACTTCGATGTGATCGCCACCCTGAACCTGAACGGCGATTACCTAAGCGATGCTTTGGCAGCGCAGGTTGGAGGAATCGGGATCGCACCTGGGGCCAACATCAACTACATCACGGGCCACGCAATCTTTGAGGCGACTCACGGAACGGCGCCCAAATATGCCGGGCAGGACAAGGTCAATCCGTCATCCGTGATCCTGAGCGGCGAGATGATGTTCCGCTATATGGGCTGGACCGAAGTCGCCGACATGATCATTAACGGTGTCGAAGGAGCCATTTCTTCCAAGCGGGTCACCTACGACTTCGCAAGACTCATGGACGGCGCAACCGAGATCAAGTGCAGCGAGTTCGGCGACAACATCATCGCCCACATGTAGTGCCTTCGCTGCTGAAAGTGTTGCAATGAGGTGCATCTGTCGAGATGCACTTCATTGCCTTGCACGGCTGCAATTCTCCGAAGCCTACATCGTTCCCGGAGAAGTGGAGCCAACTAGAAGGCGCCCTTCTCCCACGGACCCCAAATCGCCAAGGTAACCCCAGGGCTCTGGATGTTCACGAAGAGCGTCCCGCCGTCGGGGCTGAAGCATGAGCCGGCGAATTCACCTTTACCCGTGAGGTTCTTCGCAAAATCGAATATCCGGCCATCTCGAGTGAGCCCCCGCACATAGTTCTCGACTGCGCCGTCCTCGCAAATCACGAGTCCGCCGCGAGGCGAGATGCACAGATTGTCGGGTGAGTCGAGGACATCGGCCGATGGTGATTCAAAGAGTAGGGTCAGAACGCCGCCCGCACCGCCTCGTGGCTTGTAGCGCCAGATTTGGCCCTTCTTTGCCCCGCCGCCGTCGGTTGAATCGAGGTAGATGGCCCCGTCGCCATACCAGCAGCCTTCCAAGCGTCCGAACGTTGCCGCGCCTTCAGCTTGGCCTTGCTCATAGACTGCAGCCGCCTTTTCAGTGGCGTTGCTGGGATCGGGATCTTTGATGTCCACCCAATCAGCGTCAAACTCTTGCAGCGCCTGATGCGCCACTCGTGTGTCGTAATTGGGTTTGCCCTTAATCCGCAGCATCTGCAGCTTGCCTCCCTCAGCGAGTCGGCCCGGCACTTCTGGAATGTAGCGGTAGAAACCTGCGGTTCGGGTGTCTTCGGTCAAATAGACGATGCCGGTGGATGGATCCACGGCGATCGCTTCGTGAACAAAGCGTCCCATTGCCTTAATCGGCTCGATCTTGGCGCAGGTCTCCGCGGTGACCGGGACCTCAAAGCAATAGCCATGGTTCTTTGCATAACTAGCGACCGTAGCGTCTTGGTGATAAATTTGGCCCGGCTTCAACCCGACAACGGTTTCTTCGCAGGTGATCCACGATCCCCAGGGCGTGGGTCCGCCCGCACAGTTGACCATGGTTCCGCTAAGGCTGGCGTAATCTCTGATGAGTTCGCGGGTAACGAGGTCGACTTCGAGCGTCGTCGTTCCGCCCCCCGCCGTATGGTCGTAAGAAGAGGCTTCGCCGGCAATCGACTTGCCCGGCTTATCCCGTACTTCATGGTTCCGAATGAGCCGCACTTTGCCGTGCACCTGAAAAGCTGCCATTCCGTCATGAGCGGGCGGTGTGGGAAGGCCGTCGCTCATCTTTTGGCCCGTCTTTCCGAAGACGTTATAGCTAAATCCGTCGGGAAGTTCGAGAATCGGCTCGCCCGTATTGTTGGCCTTCACGGCGCTGAGGCGGCCGTAGCCTCCGGCTTGATTGGCTTCTCCCCTTCGTAGCGCGGTGCCAGCGAGACTGTTGCGTGCGACGAGGCCGGTCAGGCCCATCCCCGCAGCGGCGGAAAAACCGGATTTCAGGAGCGTTCTTCGATCGAGCTTCATAAGAGTAAAGGTTAGTGTAGGTCCATTTTGTTAGAAAGGTGTGAAGAGGCCATGCATCGCCCAGGGGCAGATGCTTGAACCGGGCAATGTATGGGGCTTTTAGTCCAAAATAGCAAGTGACTCCCAAAACGGCACCTCAGCGCACCTGCGTGGGTTGCCGGCGTAGTAATGATCAGGATTCCCTCCTGCGTGTAGCAAAAGCGCCCGACGGGCGCGTGACGACTTGGAATGGCTCGGGACGCAGCGCCTACATCTGCCCGAACCCAAATTGCATCGAAGCGGCGCTAGCGAAAGGCAAACTAGACCGCGCCCTCCGATCCCGAGTCTCCAAAGAGGAACTCCAGGCGCTACGAACAGAACTAATATGCAAACTGAGGTAAAGAAGACAGGTATGACGGTGAACATCGCGGAGCTGGCGCAGGAGTTTAAGCTCGCCCCAGGAACAATCTATGGCGTGCTGAACGACCTTGGCGTCGAGCACGACGGTGTCATCTTTGAAGCCGACGAAGACACGCTCGAACTGGCAAGAGATGCGGCAACCGAAAGAGCGGGTTCAAAGGAGATCGTTCTGCGGCCCAACCCGACTCCTCGCGACATGACCGCCGCAATGGGAGTTCCTCAGGCAGACGTCCAGAAGACGCTCGTGACGAAGCTCAAAACAATGGCTGTCCTCACCACATCGCTCAAGCTCGATGTTGCAGAGAAGCTGGCGGAGCACTTCGGATTTACCCTCCGAATCACCGACGCACCCGCGCCCCGCCCATCACAGTCAAAGACGAACGGAGCGAAGAAGAGTGGCGCTCAGACTCGGCCCCCAGTGGTCACCATCATGGGCCATGTCGACCATGGCAAGACCTCGCTGCTCGACTACATCCGCAAAGCGAACGTGGCGGGCAAGGAGCACGGCGGGATTACGCAGCATATCGGTGCGTATCAGGTCGAGCTGCCCGAGGGCAAGATCACGTTCTTGGACACACCCGGTCACGCAGCCTTCACAAACATGCGCGCTCGTGGAGCCCAGGTCACCGATATCGCGATCCTCGTGGTGGCTGCCGACGACGGCGTCATGCCTCAAACCAAAGAAGCGATTCAGCACATCCAGAATGCCAACGTGCCGATGCTCGTTGCCGTCAATAAGATCGACCGTGCGGAAGCCAACCCCGAGAAGATTCTGCAGCAGCTCCCCGAATTCAACGTGATCCCCGAGGCCTATGGTGGGCAGGTCATCACGGCACCCGTTTCTGCTCTCACAGGCGAAGGCGTTCCGCACTTGCTCGAGATGATCCTTTTGCAGGCAGAGGTTATGGACCTTAAAGCCGATCCAAAAGGGACCTTCCAGGGCGTCGTAGTCGAAGCCAAAATGGAAAAGGGCAAGGGCCCCGTGGCAACCGTTCTTGTGAAGGAAGGCACACTCCACATCGGTGACGCCGTCGTCGTTGGCAGCAGCTTCGGCCGGCTCAAGGCGATGGACAACTACCTTGGCGAGCGAATTACCGAGGCGGGCCCCAGCACCCCCGTCGAGATTCTAGGACTCGATGAAGTGCCAGCCGCCGGAGACAAAGTTGAAGTCGTCGAAGACGAGCGCAAGGCTCGGCAGATGGCAGAAGAGCGGCGTCAGAAGCATCGCCAGGACAATATCGTCCAAAAGAGCCGAGGCATCAGCCTCAAGGATCTGCGCGCGATGATGCAGGAAGAAGGGCTGAAGGACCTCAACCTGATCGTCAAGGCAGACGTGCATGGCTCAGTGGAAGCGGTCAAGGGCATGCTGGAAAAGGTCCGCAACGAAGAAGTCGAGGCGAAGATCATTCTCACCGGCGTCGGAAGCATCACCGAGAGCGACATTCTCCTTGCCAGCGCCTCGAACGCTATCGTGGTTGGCTTTAATGTGAAGCCAGAGCCTGGCGCGAAGAGGGAAGCGGAGAAGCGCAAAGTTGAGATCCGCACGTACACGATCATTTACGAATTAATTGAGGACATCGAGAAGGCCATCAGGGGCATGCTCGAGCCGAAGTTCGAGGAGTCGCATCTCGGCACCGTCGAGGTCCGTCTACGATTGGTGTTCTCGAAGAAGGGCGTCATCGCAGGATCGTACATTACCGAAGGCAAGATCAGCCGGAACGCGAAGGTCCGAGTTAGAAGGAATCGCGAGCTTGTCCACGAGGGCGAGGTGGCTTCACTCAAGCACCTCCGAGACGACGTACGCGAAGTCACGATGGGTATGGAGTGCGGTATCACCTTCGATAACTGGGAAGGCTTCCAAGAAGGCGACATCATCGAAGCATACGAGATGGTTCAGATCAACGCGTAGGTTCTTGCCAGCACACACCTAACTTCCTTTTTTGGGCGGCGGGCAGTTTATGGGTTAGCAGCAGCATGAAAGTCGACTGGGTCAAGTCCTTTGAGATAGTTTCTGCGTGGCAGTGCGGATGTTTGTGTTTGTATCTTGCCTACACTTCACTGCTCCAAGAAGATGTTTGGCGTGTCGTTGGCGTTGGATTGGGTGCACTCGGGATCGGATTGTGTGCCTTGGCTTTCAAATGGAGTTGGCCGTCGAGCGATTTCCCATTTATTCCGAAGGATTAGCCTAAGACTAACGGTAGCAAGAGCAGGCAAAATGACAACCGCCTAGGAGGAGGACTCAGGCACGCTTCGCTCATATGGGCGCAGGACGGGAGTCCATCATGGGATGGCCGCGCGGTAACGCTCGTAAGGCTCACCAAAACGGCGGGCCATGTTCTCCTCTTCCCAGCGCCGGGCGAGCAAATTCCAGGCGAACATTCCTGCTACGGAGTAGACGATCGTCAGCGGTGAGCCGAAGTAGAGGCCGACCGCAACCCCTTGAAAGGTCCCGGTTAACGCCATGGGATTTCGCACATAGCGATACGGCCCGACAATCACCAGCTTCGTGGTCGTATTCAGGGGCAGGGGAGTTCCCGATCCGAGCACCGCAAAGATCATCCCGCAATAAAGACCGATCGCACCGAGGATCAGGAATAAGCCAATTCCGAACAGACGAAGTGCATCGTTAGCAAAGCTCGAAATACCGATGAACCTCTCAAATCGCATGATCGCTGCGGGCGTCACAACAAGAAAAAAGCCCCAGAACGCCACGATCTGAAGCAGAGTTTTGCCCACATTCACCGCAACCGAAGCGGGCCGTGCTTCACGCGTATGCTCGACGGGGCATCTCATTGCTTCTCAACTAGCGCATAAGCCGGGATGATCAGGCTAACCGACATCAGTACCGCTCCTAAAAACCCAGCCTGGGTGAGTCCGAAGTACATCCACGTGAAAAGCGCCGCATAGATCGCCCCTCCGAGGTGCGCTGCGATTAATATTTGGACCTTCGCTCGTCCCGTGAGCAGCATGGTGCCGATAATGACGGGAAGCGTCGAGTAGATGATGAAGTCGGGAAGGAGAAAGGCGAGTAGCCAATCTCTGTCCGAGGATCGAAAAAAGAGGCGCTGAACGTGCGGGAACGAAAAAATCAGGGCCCACCAGGCGAGCGTGAGGAAACTTACGCCGAAGAAATAGAGGGCAAGAATCTTAGGGCGCATGCCCTAACTATAGGCGCAAACGCCGCTACGGCCCGAGAGGGGATGCCGATGCGAGAAACGTCAGCACCTCCTGAGATGTCGGCATAGACGTTTGCGCTCCGTATCGGGCGGTCGAAAGCGCGGCCACCGCAGTAGCAAATGGGATGGCATCCTTGATAGACTGCCCTTCGCAAAGCGCATGGGCAAGGCCTCCGTTGAATGCGTCACCCGCCGCAGTGGTGTCTACGGTGGGCGCATCGAGGGCACTGAACCTTCCTTCCCCATCCGCTCCCTTCAAGTAGCAGCCAGCCGATCCAAGGGTGATGATCACGTTCTTTACTCCGCGCTTGAGAAGGGATTCGGCGGCACGCCTGCACTCAGTCTCGTTGCGAGGGGCGATGCCGGTAAGCTGCTCCGTCTCCTGCTCGTTCGGCGTGAGAACGTCGACCATTGCCAGCAGCTCGCCGGGCAGATCCTGCGCAGGTGCGGGGTTGAGGACGAAGATTCCATGGTGGGCCTTTGCGGCCTGAAGCACGGAGCGCAAGGGAATTTCGAGTTGGGAGAGCAGCACGACGGCAGGATTTTCGGTGACGATCATATCGACTTCCTCGGGCGACAGCGCCATGTTTGCCCCTGAGGCAACAATGATTGAGTTCTCGGCCGATGAGTTCACGGTGATGACCGCGATTCCCGTCGGATGGTCCTCGCTGGCGATCAATTCCGAGACATCGACTCCTGAACGGTGGAGGCTGACCGTAAGATCGTGACCGAAGCTGTCGGCACCTACTTTGCCTACGAACAGCGGATGACCGCCGAGCTTGGCAATGGCGACCGCTTGATTGGCACCCTTACCACCAGGGAAGGTAGAAAACTCGCCACCAAGGAGGGTCTCCCCCGGAAGCGCAAATCGAGTGGTGCGCATGACCAAATCCATATTTGCGCTCCCCACCACGTTCACTCTGCTCTTCCGCATCGTCTTCACCTGTATACCGTTATGACGCTCGTTCCCCTTTTGGCTACTCTTACATTCCTGCCGGGCATTGAGTTCTTTGAGCCCATGGATTTATGGGTCGCTGACGGTGTCGTAGCTTATGAGACGACAATTGGGAGCGGACAGCCTATCGGGCCCGGCCGCGGAGCAAAGCTGGAGTTTGACCTAGTGGACGGTCTCGGCCGCGTCCTTCAAAGTTCTGGACAACGAGGGCAGCAGTTCTTTTATGTGCCCGGTTCAGGGGATCAGGTCCTGGACTCGGTGTTGCCAGGCATGCTGGAAGGGACAGAAAGGATTGTGTGGTTCAGCTCGGATCGTTTTCCCGCAGGCGTCGGCAACCTAGTACCGCCGCGAACCGAGCTGATGCTGCGCCTGAGAGCGACCCGCTAGATCGCGATCGGCCTACCAAGTCGCTTCTCAGTTAAATTCCATATGACCACGGCTATCAGAGCCAGAGCGGGCAGCGCAAACGCTGCGTAGTGGCTAAAGAGCACGAGGCGCGACCAAATTGTTGCTTTGTAGAACGCCGCTAGATCGGGATCGTAGAGGTTCCACATCGCCTTAAAGCCCACGTAGGCACCAAGAGTCAGCACAACCACCGCAAGCCAACTCCATGTCTTGCTGCGTTTGCCCATCCGATCGCGATTCCACCCCAAGAATCGGATGAGGAGGCCGAAGAAAACTGCGAGTCCGGGCACGATGAGGAGGTCGTACCACTTTTCAGGTGCACCAAAAGATCCGTCCATAGCCGGGTCTTTGACGACGTAATGTTGGCTTTGGGTCGGTCTTGGGCTAGTTATTTTTGAACAAGCCCAAGAGTGAGGACACTTTGAGGTGTGCTATTCGGCCATGTAGAGGATTGAATAGCGGATTCCGAAATCCTTCATAAAGGCCAGGTCGTTAAAATCGCCCATCGGCACGTCTTCGATTCCCGACCCCCGATATCCCAGGTGGAATCGGTTGTCAGAGGCCGTTTGCCCGCCGTCGATCCAGCGGTAGGCGTACAGCATATCGTCGCCATACCAGGCGACCGCGGGTGCCGAGCGGCTTTGCGTCCACTCATCGTAGTACCGCTTGACGCGCCAGCCGTTGCTCACCGTCTTGTCGCCAATCGTATGAGCCACATAGGCGCAACTCCAAGGGGCTTCTTTGCTGATGGCGCCGAGCGCGAAGTAGTAGATTCGACCCTCGGGCCCCCAATCTTTGGAAGGATCAAACAGAACCACGGGCCTCGAGCTGCCACGAGAGCCACCGGCTTCTCCCTCAATCCATTCCTTCTTCTTCTCGAAAAGCGAGTCGCCAGAGAGAGCGTACTGTCGCACTTGCCATCTGGAAGGCTTATCGGTCTGATCCTGGCTCAGACCTACAATGAGCTGGCCGGTCAGGGTGTTCTCCGCCATCCCCAAAGGCACCTTGCTCAAGAAATTGAAGAGGTGGGCCTTGCCGAAGGAATCCCCGCTCCACCAGCGATACGTGGAGCGTTGCGTAGCAGGATCCCAAAGGCTGAGGAGGAGGCGGCCCTTGAAAACCGCAAGCGCCGGCATGCGCCTGCTGGTTTCCACGACCCTCGGCTCTGACATAGATTTTCCGTCGAACCATCGCGTGGTGACTCCCGCTTCCGAAGGGTAGGCAAAGAGAATTTTCTTGCCATAGCTGATCGCAACGGGATCGCCGGTGACTCCCTCTTTCTCCACCACTACCTCCGGCTCCCATTTGGTGGGCTCGATAAGTCTCTTGAACAGGAGCGCTCCCGGCTTTTCCGCGCTGAGCGTCGGATCGGTCTTCACATCCGCGGGAAACTCGTGCTTGGTCAAGAGCGCGTACGCGCGGTTCCGATGCGTGAACAGCCAAGGCGCGGAATGGGTCTTGCCAACTTCATCGCGCGTTCCTGCTGACGTCGAATAGGAATAGTTAATATCGGCCCGGATGTGCTCTTCGCCGAAGACTCCGTTCCAGTTCCAGTCGATAAGCGTGTTTGGGCCGTTCTCTTTCAGCCGATAGTGATAAGGTGCCTGGGAAAGGAATTTGATCTTTTCGTAGGGGAGCGGAATAATCTCGCTTAAGTCGGTCTCCTTCATCGTGTAGCCGGCGAGGCGGCCATCGCTGTACTGGACTTTCTTGATGTCTCCTTCAAACGTGTAGCTGTAGGCGTAGTTCATCAGGCTGAAATACGTTGGGCACCAGGCCGCCCCGAAGAAGCCTTCGTGCGGCAAGCCCAACTGGTGGCCGAACTCGTGAATAAACGTCGCATACAGAGCCCATCCTCCGCCACCACATCCTCCGCCATCCCCGAGTTGGTCGGCTTGGCCGCCGCCCCACGGGGTGATCTGCATCCAGTGAACAATGCCCTTCCACTTGACGGGTCGCAGTTCGTCGCGAAGCTGCCACCAAGGCTTTTTCTGATCCGGCTCCTTGATTTTGTCGAGGAAGATGGGGTGGAAAGACCAACCCTTCGAGCCATCCGGGTTAGCTACCTCCAAATCTTTGTAGTAGCGCGTAATCTCGGCGAATTGCGACTTGTAGTGATCTTCCTTCATCTGCTCGAAAGGCGAGATGAGGCAAATCAGGTCGATTCTTCGCGGATTGCAGCCAAGCGCCTTGAGGTCCAAGCCTCGGATGCTTCCGGTTTCCCATCCATCGAGCAGCGAGTCCCCATCCGTATCAGGGTTATAGGGATCGGTGCCGAGCTTGGCTTCCGCTTCATTACTGAGTCCATCCGCGTCGCTGTCTGATTCGGCAGGCGAGACGGTACGAAACAGTTGCACCGAGTTTCCGGTGTGCGCCTCTTTGCCATGTCGAAACTGGAACAGATCCAGATCTCCGTCGCCATCAACATCGGCTGCGCTCCAGTTCGCGTCTGCAATGGGAAGGTTGCCGACCGGCAGTTCCATCACGTTGGAAGGGGCATTCTTTGCTACTTGATTGACCCAAAGTCCCTCGGCGTAAACGGGAACTCCGGAGGACATCTTGCCAACTAGCTTGCCGTCCATCCACACCTCTCCGTTCGACTTACACGCTGCCATGTGACCGTCCGCCCAATGCATCCACTTCACGCCCGCCGGATAGCGTTCTGATTTCGGCAGCTTATCAGCGGCAGAAACGGAGTAACCACTGCCTGATTTTTCGGACCAAACGTGCAGCCGGCCGTTAGAAAAGACCATCCGAATCTGGTCCAGCTTTTTGGGCAGCTTGAGCCATTCGATCTTGTCTTTAAACTCCGATCCGTTAAAGCCGGAGAGCAGAGAAAGCGTTTGGCCGTCCAGACTGCCAAGCACATCGACGCCTGCTTTGCCGTCGAGGTCTGCGACCGCCGCCGCAAGTAAATCCTTGCCCCAATTCGAAAAAGCTCGTTTGGGCACCAGGCACTTGCCCTCCCCGGTAAGCGCAACATCGACAAAGGAATCTCCAGCCGGGCTTACGCAGATCAGGTCAGCTTTGCCATCCGCGTTCACATCTCCCGCCATCGTCCAGCGCCCTCCCGGCGCAAAGCCTAAAGCCCACGGTAAGGGTGGAGCGAGAGAAGGAGCCATCAACGCGACTCCGGCGAGCAAGAACATGATTTGATTCTATCCTTACCTGCGCTAATCTCTCGGCAAAGTCTCCCTCTCAATCCGCAATGGAATGCACGTTCACACTTATTGCTCACACGTTAGCAAGGAAGTGCAACGACAAACGCTGAGGAATAGAGTTCAATAAGGGAGAAGGCTCAAAGCTGTGTTTGCTCTCCCCTTGACAGTCGCGAGCCTTTAATTTTCTTGTAACGCTCGATGAATCGGGCGTTTTTTTATGCCTGATCCGAGGCGACATCAAGGTGCAGTAGCATTGGTCGTGGCGGTCGTGCAAACTGAGGGCATGCCCTTTCAGGTGTTGAACCACCCCTTAGCCAGTCATCTGCTCGCTGGATTGCGCGACGAGACGACTACTCCGGCTCAGTTCAGAACTCTCTGCGCCAATTTGACCAAGATCTTGGCGATTCAGGCGACGTACGGAATGCGCGTACGCAGCGACATCGTCAAGACACCGATCAAAGAGATGTCCTGTATGGTGCTGGATCAGCCGCTGGCGGTCGTTCCGGTGCTCAGAGCCGGGCTGGGAATGCTGGAGGCCATCGTGCAACTGTTTCCCGAAGTCGCGGTCGGATACATCGGCTTGGAGCGGCGAGAAGACACCGCCATTGCCCGCTCATATTACAGCAAACTGCCCAACCTCGCTGGGGCGTACACGCTGTGCGTCGATCCCATGTTGGCCACGGGCGGTTCGGCTTCTCAGGCCATAAGCCTGATCAAGGCTCACGGGGCGGAGCAGATCACCTTTGTGTGCATCGTGGCAGCGCCGCAGGGGGTCCAGAAACTGCAAGAGGCTCATCCCGACATTCAGATCATCGCGGGCGCACTGGACGAGGGTCTCGATGAGCGGAAGTTTATCGTGCCCGGACTCGGAGACTTCGGCGATCGGCTGTATGGGACCATGTGAAGCTGACTAAGGCGCGTGCAGCGTCGCCCTCGGCAACGAGAAGCAGACCGTGGTGCCCGTGCTGCCATCCGAGCTGGCAGTAATCTTCCCGCCGTGAGCCTCGGTAATTTCTTTGCAGATCGACAAACCCAGCCCGACGCCTTTAATGTGCCGTTCCGAGCTGCCTCTGTAGAACCGGTCAAACACGCGTTCGAGGTCTTTGCCGGCAATCCCGGGCCCGTCATCGATGACCGCGATGAGCACATTATCCCCCGCCTCTTCAGCGGCCACTCGGATCGAGGCGGAGGGCGCGTAGCGCAGGCAATTCTGCAGCAAGTTGTCAAGCACCTCCTTGATCTGGCGCTCGTCCCCCAACACGGTTGGTAGACGGCGAGAGGCTTCGAGAGTCAGCCTCTCGCCCATGAACGGTTCCCATCGCTCGTACACTTCTAGCAGCAAGTTAAAGACATCGACGGGAGTTTTGTAATTGCCGATGCGCGCATCCGCCTTTGCGAGGGCAAGCATTTGGCCCACCAACAGATCGGTTTCTTCGGACGCCTTATGAATTCTTTCGAGGCTAGATTGAGCTTGTCTGGGATCGGAAATGCCCAGTTCTGCACTGGACTTGATCGATTCGAGGGGCGCTCGCAGCTCGTTTGATGCGTCCGCTATGAAGTTCCTCTGGCTCTCGATGACTCGCCCCTGTTTCTCAAAAGCCTGATGGAGGCGGTCCAGTAGGCTGTTGAAGGCTTTTGCAAGCGTTGCCACTTCGTCCGAGCCCTCCGCGTCCAAGCGTTGACTCAAGTGTTCTGCGGAGATCGAGTTCGCGACGGACGCCATGTTGCCAATCGGCGCGGCCACCCGAGCCGCCAAAACGATGGCCCCAAGGATGATCGTGATCAGAGCCAGCGGAGCAATGGCGAGAAAGCTGTCCTTTACGCCTTCGAGGGCCGCATCCGACTCGTTAAGAAGGTAAATATGCTGGGCGACAAGCTGAACCTTCCTATCGGAATCCCGGATGGCGCGACTATAAACTCGCACGCTGCCCTCCGAAGATTCTGCTTCCGAAAAGACGGGATGTCCGGAACTGACAACTTCCAAGAAGGCACCCGGATCCCAAGCCCTATCGTGCTGATATTGGGTGGCCGAACTACCATCTAGTCGCAAGAGTTTCGGCCTCATCTGCACCTGCATCGCCGTGGCCCTTCCGTTCTTCGCCAGGACGGCATCCGTTTGGGCCAGCCCCTTTTCTTCTCGCAGGCCGTAAAGACGCTCAGACCGGCTCCTCAGGGTGTCATCGATCGAACGATAGACGTTGCTGCGTACACGAGCGTAGGACACCGCGGCGAGGAGGGTCAGGATGAGAATCACGATGACCGCGTTCCAGAGAACAATTCTCGCTCGGAGTGACAGGCGCAGCATTGAGGTTAGGGAGTGAGAGGCTTCATTATCTGTGCTTTAACAAGAACAACGAATTAGTGGAGCTTAAAGGCTCGGAACTAGGCACAATGCCGAAAAGTGGGGGGGCGTCAAGAACATGTAGACAAACAAACCTGTAAACTCACCAGGTGAGTGGCGGAGTTTACTCGTTTGAACTGGAGGGCGAGTGGCTTTGGGCACTCCCGGAGAAGGCTCTTTTTTGGCCCGCAGAGAAGACGTTATTCGTCGCCGATCTCCATCTTGGGAAGGGGGCTGCCTTTCGCGCTGCGGCCCTTCCCGTGCCTGAAGGAAGCACGGCGGCCACTCTGGCAAAGCTTTCTTGCCTCATTGAAGGACTGGATGCTACGAAACTGGTCTTGCTCGGCGATCTATGGCACTCGAGAGCAGGAAGAGATACGGGCACGTGCGAACGATTTTCAGCTTGGCGAAAACGGTTCTCCGCAGTAGAAATGATTCTTGCCGTGGGCAACCACGATGCTCGGAGCGGAGATCTCTCGCTTGACAACCTTCGCGTGTCCACCGACCCTGTTTCGCTCGGCCCTTTTCTGGGCACGCATCATCCGCAAGAAATGAGTGGAGGCTACGTGCTCTGCGGCCACCTTCATCCCGCCGTCGAGTTGGTCGGGCGGGGAAGGCAGGCGATGCGGTTGCCCTGCTTCTGGATATGCGATCGCTACGCGGTGCTTCCCGCCTTCGGCGAGTTGACCGGGACGGCAACCGTCACCCCCTGCAAGACCGACTCCGTCTTGGTGATTGCCGATGGAAAAGTCATGCCGGTGAGAAATTAGACTTCTAGCGAACTAATTGCCTCAACTTGTCGTTGAACCGTTTGTGAGATTATCGCTTCGCACTGCGGGTATCGTGGGCGGCGCAGCCGTCCTTGGACTGCTGCTATTTAAACAAAGCAATTCTGCGGAGGAACCCAAGGTTGTTCCGATGCCACTGATTCTCCAGAAAGTGCAGGCGCTTGGGGAGCTTCACACCGCAAGATTCACGTATCAACACGTTTTTGAGGAGACATCTTCCCGCACTCCAGAGGACTGGACGATGTATGTCCCCGGGGCTCCTTCCCTTATTCGAGCCTCAACAAGAAACACTGCACTGGTATCTGCAACCGCAGAGGTAGAGGCGGGAGTGGATCTCAGCAAGGCCACGGTGCGAACCGAAGGGGGAGCCAATGTTCTGGTTCTGCCCAAGCCTAGCGTCTACCGTCCGAAGGTGGATGCGCGCATCAACAGCTCACGTCCCGGCGTATTTTGGCGAGACAATAATCTAGCGCTGAGAGCGGTGAGCAGCATGGAGACCCGAGTGCGGCACGCGGCCATGAGTCAGGGCATCATCTCCGAGGCGGAAAAGAATGCGCGAACCAGTGTGGATACGCTGCTTGGCGAGTTGACGCACTCCAACCTTCGAATCGTCTTCGAATAAGGCTTTACAGTTTTGGTTGCGGGTAGTCGCGCAAGGTCGTAAGAGTCATCTCGATTGCCGATGCCAGTTCAAGGATTTCGCGAACGTAGCTGAGGCGCGGGTCGTGCTTTGCAAGCACCTGGGGCCGCAGCACCATCGTCACGAGGCGATTCCTTGTGGCGGACTCCCTTAGGTGCACTTTGATTGCGTCGCACCAGGTGCGGGCGGTGAGACCGCCTCGCACGCCCTCTCGCATCCCCCTAGTTTCCACCGGATAAAGGGCGAGATGGGCGGGATGTACACCCGGATGGGCGCTTAGAAAGCGGAGCTCCGCGATGCCGTCGAAAGTAGGATTGCCGGAGGGCCAGGGCCCCCGAACGCACATGCCGAGCGGCACGTGCCCGTGCAGAGAAAAGAGGGCGAGTCCCTCTTGAAAACGCTCCTCGGCTTTTTCTGGGTGCTTGCAAAACCAGTCGAGATGATGGCCCTCATTGAGAATCGCCTCAGCGCTAGACGGGAATGCGCGCAAGGCTCGGTTGGAGGCGAAGAAGTGAAACTTGTAACCCCTCTGCTTGGCCAGGTCGAGCAGACGAAGCAGCATGGCAGGCTCGCCATGTCCGAACTCGGTGGCATCAGGAGTGTCCCAGGGGACATAGTCGAGGTCGACGCGGATAGCGAACATTTTGTGGGATTTTGGCGCAAGCTTCGCAGGTCAGCGATCCTGCAACGCTGCGATGCCAGGCAGTTCCTTTCCCTCCAAGAACTCCAAGGATGCGCCGCCCCCCGTGCTCACGTGGTCCATCTTCTCGGCGAGCCCAAACTGTTCGACGGCTGACGCCGAATCGCCGCCTCCAACGATCGTGAACCCCTTGCTTTCAGCCAAGGCTTGAGCAACCTCGCGAGTGCCAGTTTCGAACGGAGCCAACTCAAAGACTCCCATCGGGCCGTTCCACAGAACCGTACCGGCATCTAAAATGAACTCTCTAAAGGCACGGGTGGTGTCGGGCCCGATGTCAAAACCTGCCATCCCGTCTTCGATCTGATCCCATTGCACCGTGGACGTCTCCGCCTCCTCCTTCATCTCGGCTGCCACTACAACGTCTCTTGGAAGTTCGATCTTGTCGGCGTGGTCGCGAAGGAGCTGCTTGCAGAACTCCACGCTATCTGGATCGAGCAGGGAATTGCCGATGCCGGCCCCCTTTGCTTTGAAGAACGTGAAGGCCATTCCGCCGCCAATCAGAATCTTGTCGACTTTGGGCAGCAGATTGTCGATCAGAGCGATCTTATCTTTTACTTTCGAGCCGCCCAAGATAGCGACAAAGGGCCGCGCGGGAAGGTCGAGGGCTTGTCCCAGAGCAGCGATTTCTTTCTCGATTAGAAAGCCCGCGACCCCTGGAAGGAGGTGCGCGACCCCCTCGGTCGAGGCGTGAGCGCGATGAGCGGTGCCAAATGCGTCATTGACGTACAGGTCGGCAACGGAGGCCAACTCCTGGGCAAAAGCGGAGTCATTCTTCTCTTCTTCGGCATGAAACCGCACATTTTCAAGGAGGAGTACGTCGCCAGGCGAAGCAAGCCGAACGGCCTCGGCGACTGAGTCGCCGATCGATTCGGTCAGGAACTGCACGGGCTTGCGCAGCAGCTCGGATAGTCTGTCGGCAACTGGACGAAGGCTCAATTCCTTTGTCGGCCCCTTGGGCCGCCCGAGGTGGCTGGTCAGAATGACGACTGCACCCGCATCGCTCAAATAATTGATCGTCGGCAGAGCTTCGGTAATTCTCCTGTCGTCCGCGATCCGGCCCTCGTCTAGTGGCACATTGAAATCGCATCGGACAAGCACTCGTTTGCCGCTGACTTCAATATCGCGCACGGTCTTCTTGTTCAGCCCCATGCATGGAGTCTACCGAGCCAGATTGAAAAACAAAAAAGGCGAGTCTGGCATCACTGCCAGACCCGCCACTCATCTATTCAAACCGTTAGGGATTCGGCTTGATGACGATGTTGATGAACTTCCCGTCGACAATGATCTTCACGGTCTTCTGACCAGGCTGCTTCTTGACCACCATATCGATGATCACGTAGTTCGCACCGGCCGGGACTGTTATCGACGAGGGCACCGTGATGGCACCATTATTGGACGAGACGGCGTAGCTCAGGCCGGCTGGGGCAATGGCATCCAGCAGCACAAGCAATTTCACCGTCTTGGCACCTGCAACCACCGTGATGGCTGAGTTCAGGCTCTTGATAGCGGGCCGAACGACGACTGCCGATGCGGTCTTCGCCGTGCCGCCACCCGAAGGTGTCACCGTGATGGTGGTCGCGGTGGTCGTGAGCGTTGCATTCGTGCTCACGCCGATCTCCGCCGTGGTAGCGCCCGCCGCCACCTTAACTGTGGCAGGGGGCGTGTTGAGCGCATCTCCAGAAAGCGTGAAGACGGTTCCGCCGGTTGGGGCAGGCGCTTGCAACGTGACCTTGAGGGTCAGCGCGTTGCCGCCCTTGATCGAGCTTTCGAGGAACTGCACCATGGTCCCCGCTGCCGTGACCTCCAGGTTCCCAGTTCCGGTCACCGCACCCTGAGTGCCTGTGATCGTCGCCGTACCCGTAACGCCAGGATCGGTTGTCGTCGCAGTGAACGTGATGCTTGTAGCACCCGCTGCCACGGTGGCCGTAGCAGGAACGGAAGCGTAAGCCTTATTCGAGCTCAAGTTGACAACAAGACCGCTCGGGCCAGCCTTGCCGTTAAGAGTGATCGTTCCCGTCGAACTCGTCCCGCCCTCGACGCTGGCAGGACTCATGGAGATCGTCAGGGCCGAGACCGGCTTGATCTCTAGGGGAGCCGCGATCTGGAGCCCGTCGTAGGTCGCGGTGATCCATTTGGTAATCGTTGCATCGACGCCGGAGGTGCCGACCGTGAAGTTCGCGGACTTGGTCCCGGCGGCAATCGTGACCGTCGCGGGAACAGTCGTGCCTTCTTTTACTGGGTTCGCTGAGATTGTGAATCTTGGCACTCACTTGCCGAAAAGGCCAGCGACAGGCGGCGAACGGATGCCTGCCTTGGCAAATTAATGGAGTCGTCGGTGAGCGACTGGAAGCGTCGCTCAAGTAATCTCTCCTCCATCGGCGACTCACTGTTGAGCGTGCGATTTTGCTATGAGAATCTTAGTTCCGATCAAACGCGTGATCGACCCCTACGCCAAAGTCCGCCCCCTGCCCGACGGCAGCGGCATCGACACCGCCGGAGTCAAATTCGAGATGAATCCCTTCGATGAAATCGCCATGGAAGAAGCGGTTCGGCTCAAAGAAAAAGACCCCTCCGTGGAGATCATCTCGGTGAGCGTCGGCTCCGCCGAGTGCGAAGAGCAACTCCGAAAATCGCTCGCGATGGGTGCCGACAAGGCCGTTTTAATCGAGTCGCAAAGCGTACTAGATTCGCCCGGAGTAGCCAGGGAACTCGAGGCACTCGTTCGGGAGCTTCAGCCCGATTTGGTGCTCATGGGCAAACAGGCCACCGACGACGACAACAACCAGGCGGCCCAAATGCTGGCCGCTCGCCTAGGATGGCCACAAGCGACGTTCGCGTCCAAGGTGGAACTGACAAGCGGATCGGTAAGGGTCGTGCGCGAGACAGATACAGGGGAAGAGACATTGGAGTTGTCGCTGCCCGCCGTCGTCACCGCCGACCTCCGACTCAATGAGCCCCGCTACATCGCGCTGCCTGGAATTATCAAGGCAAGGAGCAAGCCTCTAGAAAGACGGCCTGCAGCGGTCAACGCGGCTCCTAAGACCCGGATCGTGAAGTTTGAACAGCCGCCCACCAGATCCGCCGGAAAGCGGGTCGCCAGCGTCGACGAACTGGTTACCGCATTGAAAGATCGAGGTGTCCTGTAGTGGCAAAACTTCTGCTCATCGCCTTCCAACCTTCCGATGCCCTCATGGGTGCCGGTTTCGCGCAGGACCTCGGCTTGCCTTTCGATATTCTCGCCGTGACCGGGCAGGTAGACGTTGACCTTGGCGCTGAGAGCATATTGAGCGCGGGCCTGCCAGATGTGCCTCCCGCAGACGGCATGGCCCTTTCTCTGGTGAGCGTATGTTCAGGCTATTCACACATCGCGTGCGTGGCAAGCATGCGGTCCAAAGATGTGCTTGGAAGACTAGCCGGATTGCTGGATGCAGCGATGGTCACGGATGCGCTGGGGCTTCAATCTCCCACCTTGTTCACCCGGCCCATGGTCGCGGGCTCCATCGTTGCGACGGTAGAAGTGCTCGCTGAGCCGGTCGTTATCACATTCCGCCCCGCTGGCTTTTCAAAGCCCAAGCGAGGGGGATCTTCAGCCATCGAGACAGCCGCTTTGGATGGCGCAACCCAGGCGCGGCGAATCTCGGCAACCGGCCGAAGTGGCGGGCGCCCCGATCTGTCTCAGGCCAAAGTGGTCGTCTCTGGCGGACGTCCGCTAAAGGATGCGGAAACATTCGAGCGGCTCGTGGGGGGCCTTGCCGACAAGCTGGGTGGCGCAGTCGGAGCAACGAGAGCCGCTGTCGATTCTGGGATTGCCGCGAACGAACTGCAGGTCGGCCAGACCGGAAAGATCGTCGCGCCAGACCTATACATTGCGGCGGGCATCTCAGGATCGACCCAGCACATGGCGGGCATCAAGGATAGCAAAGTCATCGTCGCAATCAACAAGGATGCGGACGCGCCTATCTTCCAGGTGGCGGATTACGGCTTGGTCGCTGACCTATATGATGCGCTTCCAGAATTGACGCAAAAAGTCGGCTAAGTTCACGGCCCTTGCTTCGTCCTTAGGTTTGCCAACGGAATGGGAGCGAGGGCCAGGATGGCCAGTTTTTTACGGTCTGTGCAATAGGAACTGCTAGAAAATGATCTAGGTCTTACAAAGCGTTCCCCGGGGCAAGGATGCCATTTGTGGGGGTTTTCGCCCAAGGAGGGCATCATGGCTTTGTGGAATAAATGGTTCGGGTTTGCTCAGGATGAAGTGTTTGAAGAGGGGATGGCCGCCTACGATCGCGGCGACTTTGAGAAGGCGATAGAAGCCTTCGAGGGCTGTATTGAAAACAGTTCCGATCCCAACGAGGTTCGTCTCAGCCGGTTCTACTTTGCACAGGCAAGCGCCGACCAGGGAAAAGATCTCATGCGCTCGGGCGACCCTTATGGCGCGGTTCAAAGCTACAAACAGGCCCTGCGCCTCTATCCCAAATATCCGGATTTCAACCTTTCGATCGCAGAAGCCTATCGCGAGATCGGCGACCAAGTGCAGCAAAGCAGCCATGTCGCGCGGGCTCTCGAGTCCAATCCGCGCTACGTCGATGCGATCCTGTTTGAGGGCATCACCTGGTACGAAACGGGCCGAACCGAAGAAGGTCTGGCTCGCATCAATCACGCGAGGCGGCTCGATCCCCATATCAATGTGGATTCGTATCAAAGAGCCCTCGAATGCCACGCAAAAGGCGACCGCGCGGGCACGATCAAGCACCTGTTGGAGACCTGCTGCACGTCTTCCGCCGAAGCGACTTTATGCCTGCGCGTCGGGGATAGCTTCCTCCGAGACAAGAACTATGATTCCGCCATCAATGAGTATCGAAAAGCTCTTGATGCCGCACCCGATCATTCAAACGCGCACTGCCGACTAGGAACCGCCCTGCTCGCGTCGAACCGATTCGGCGAGGCCGTGGGTCACCTAGATGCCGCGATTCGCCTGAACCCTGGCAACGCCGAAGCCCACGCCCACCTCGGGCTTGCCTACGAGGCGCTTCAGCAAAAGCGAGAGGCCGGCAGAGAGTTCTTGCAGGTGCTAAAGCTAAGCCCAGATCATCCAATGGCGTCGAGATACCAGAAAGCGTACGCGTTATAACGGCGCTGGATCGAGGGTCTTTGGATTTTTTCGATCATCTTGGTGAGCGTCGTGGAATCTTGGTGCTCTTGGTGTCCTTCGCTGGCTTCGACTTGTATTTCGGCGAAAGGCTGGGAAGGGACTGCAAGAGCGCCGTATCCAGGGTCATTCGTCCCGGACCCTCTCCCCCAACCCTTGGGATTAGGGGAGAGGTCTGGAAAACTACTGGACCCGAATACCGGCCATCAGGAGCGAAGGCATACGTGCAAAGGAGGTACCGGACTTGCGGATAGGGGCCGTCGGTTTTAGCGCTGACTTTCACATCGAAGTCGCTATCCGCAACAAGGTAAATCCCAAGTAGTCATGCGAACTTTAACCGACGCCGACATCCAGACATTTCTAGCCAAGGGCTATCTCAAATTAGAGGGAGCTTTTCCCAAAGAAGCAGCTGCGGATTGGTCGCGGCAGTGCTTTGAGCGGCTGGGTTACGACATGGACGACAAGTCGACCTGGGCCGAGCAGCGAATCCATATGGGCGGAGACAAGCAAGTGCCGGTCAAGGAGTTTGCTCCGCGCGTTTATGATGCGATATGCGACCTGGTTGGAGGCGAGGAACGGCTTGGCCAGCCGTGTCAGTGGTCCGACCACTTCATCGTCAACCTGGGCGTTGGTGCTGACCAACCGTGGCAGCCTGCAGGGCCAGACACTGCCGGATGGCACAAGGATGGCGACTTTTTCCGCCACTTCTTAAATTCTCCTGAGCAGGGTTTGCTCGTGTTCGTCAACTGGACCGACGTCGTTCATCAGGGCGGACCCACGTACATCGCAACCGACTCGATAAAGGTGGTCGCCGAGTTTCTCGCGAACCGTCCCGAGGGTGTGCTGCCCAGGGAGTTCAATTTTAAGGAGCTGATTGGCCAGTGCAGGGACTTTGAAGAAGCTACGGGTGAGGCGGGCGACGTATTCCTTCTGCATCCGTTTATGCTTCACGCGGCGTCACAGAATCCGCTGCGCCTCGTCCGAATCATCACCAACCCTCCCGTTCATCTGAGGGAGCCGTTGCAATTTAATGGTGAAAATCCGTCTCCGATCGAGAGGGCGGTGCTGAAGAGCCTTGGTGTGCAGCGCTATGATTTTGTGCCCACTGGAGCGCCGGAGAAGGTCGTGCCAGAGCGTGTTAAGCGGCAGCAGAGAATGAGGGAAGAAGAGTTGGCGAGAGCCGCTCAACCCTAAATCCAGTCCCCCTCGTCCTTCCAAGCGAGAATGGCCAGGGGAGAGGGTCCGGAAGAGCAAACCTATCGCTTGCTAAGCCGTGCTGTAGCCCGACATCTGGTTTCGCATCAGGCGGAACTGAAAGATCGAGATCAGGATAATGACGGCCAAAAGCACGAACGACTTGGCGGCAGCAATGCCCGTGTTGAAGTTCACCCAAGCCTCCGTATAGATGTGGTAGCCAATCACATCTGTCGAGTCTTCCGGACCGCCTCTGGTCATCATGTAGACCGGCGTGAAGATCTGCATCGCAGCGATGGTGGACGTAATCAGCACGAAGAAAGTCGTCGGAACGAGCATCGGGACTGTGACATTCCAGAATTGCCGCAATCGTGTTGCGCCATCCAAAGAGGCAGCCTCGTAGAGCGATTGCGGGATGTTGATAAGGCCCGCGAGGAACAGCACCATTCGGGGACCGAGGCCGACCCATATGGACATGAACGCAAGCGCCGCCATCGCCCATTCACGCTTGTTCAGAAAGTCGATGCTTGTAAGTGGATCGATGCCAAAAGAGCGCTGCAGGAATCCACCCAGCGGACTGTCTGCTCCGAAGGCAGCGAGACTCATTGTGTTAATAAGGCCGCTTTCCGGAAGATAAACATAGATCCAGATCATCGCTACGGCAACGCCCGAGCTGATCGCAGGAATGTAAAACAGCGTTCGAAAAATTGCGATACCGCGAAGCTTCTGATTAACGAGTATTGCTATCGCCAACGCCACCGCCATTCCGATGGGCACGCTGTACAGGGCGTACCGTAGGGAGTTCGCCATCGCGTTCCAGAATGGCTCCTCGGAAAACGCGAGGAGATAGTTATGGAAGCCGACGAAGCTGCGCTCTTCCTTTATGAGCTGCCACTTAAAGAGGCTCAGGTACAGCGCATAGCCCATGGGCAGCAATGCAAAAACGAGCAGGTGGAGGAATGCGGGCGCGATAAAGAGCCACCCCACCCTCTCATTCTTCGGCTTGCGCGTTGACGCCACGGCTGCCTAGCTACCGCCTCTCCTCGGGAGGGGCTAAAGGATTTTCTGGGTTCATTCTCTTGAGAGCGCGGTACTCCTCGAAGACTTCAAACATGAGTAATAGTCCAGCGAAGAATGGGAGCCCGGGAACGGGCTCGCCTCCGCTCATGGCCTTCAGCAAGAGCACGATGAGTCCTCCGTTGATGATCAAACCTGCCGCCGATCCCGGCAGCCCCCACGCGCGGCGGAGCGGCCGGCGAATCATGTCGATCACGAGCAACACCGCGAGCACCGCCAAGATGCTTCGGTCCTTGAGATCCGTGTTTAGCAGGAAGTAGCCGACGCCAAACGCGAGCGAGGCCGCGAACAAGGTGAGCATCGCCTTGGCACCAGCGTCCACTGGCCTAGACTTTCGAGCCATCCGATCGCCGGGGGGGCTCGATGATAGAACCTTCTTGGCCCACCGGGGCTGCACGATCAGCACCGCAATGCCGAAGGCAAGCCCGAAAGCAACGGCGCCCCAAGCGAAGCGATCGTCAAAGAGCGCGAGCGGGGCTGCGAGCATGAATGCCACCCAAGCGAAGGCCACCGGCATCATGGCCATTCTCCAAATCAGGCGACCCTTGGAAACCTTTTCTGAAGGCCGATTCTCCTGCAGGTCCGGCTCACGCTCTGGCTCCATCACTCTCATTGTACGGAACAAAGCCTCAGAAGAGTGCAGCTACTCTTCGCCAAGATACGCTGCAATCACCTTGGGGTCGCTGCGGACGTGGTCTGGGTTGCCGGAGGAAATTTCTTCACCATGATCGAGCACCACGATGTGTTCGCAGAGGTTCATCACGAAACGCATATCGTGCTCGATAACGAGTACGGTCATGTCGTGTTCATCCCTGATCTTGCGCACCATCTCCATTAGCTCGATCTTTTCATACGGATTCATACCGGCCGCAGGCTCGTCGAGCAGAAGCAGTTGCGGCTGAGTTGCCATCGCTCGCGCGATCTCGAGGCGGCGCTGCTTGCCATAGGGCAGATCGCTGCTTCGGACATCTGCCACATCCGCTAGGTTGAGCACGTCGAGCAGGCGCATAGCTTCGCGTTTGAGCTGCTCAGTCTCGTGAATGGCCGGTGGGAGATAGCCGAGTGCGCTGAAGAGGCCCGTCTTGTGCCGCAGAAAACCTGCGGTAACGACGTTCTCCAAAACGGAAAGCGATTTGAAGAGCCGGATGTTTTGAAAGGTTCGAGCGATGCCTAAGCGGGCGATCTTATTAGAGGGGGTCCCCCCGATGCTGCGTCCGTTCAGCAGGATCTGGCCACTGGTCGGCTTGTAAACGCCAGTGATGATGTTGAAGCAGGTGGTCTTTCCTGCACCATTCGGTCCAATCAGACCAAAGAGATCGCCCTTCTTCAACTCGAAGCTGACCTTGTTTACGGCGATTAATCCGCCGAAACGGATCGTAGCCTGATCCAGTTTCAGCAACGCGGTGCCGGCAGGGGAAGAGACCGCGCTCATGCCGCCACCTCCTTGGTTGGTGCCCTGCGGCCCAGCAGCCTTTGCACCCATGACCAACTGAATTCATGGTGGGCAAACACGCCCTGAGGACGGACCAGCATCAGGATGATGAGAGTTGCGGCGAAAATCACCATTCTTAGCTTTGCAGCTTCAAACTGAGTGGCCGCTAGGGCGGGCACGTTTCGAAGCACCATGCTAAAAACAATCTGAATGACCACTCCGGCAACAATCGAGCACACAACAAAAATCCCTCGGTTCAGTCGTGAACCGTGATAGTTGCTGATGAGCCACTTGATACCTGCTACCGCGGCGAGCACGCCAATAACTCCTGCGACAAGTCCCGCGCCGCTCACCGGGGCCATATCTCTCAGTTTCTCTGGGAGATAAAACAGAAGCACCGCAGCGATCGCAGAGCCCGTGATGGAGCCGGTGCCGCCGAGCACCACCATCGTCAGGATGATAAACGAGACGTCCATCGTGAACATGCTGGGACTGATGAATGCCTCAAAGTGGGCAAGCAACGCCCCCGCCGCACCAGCGAATGCAGAGCCGAGAACGAAGGCGGTTACTTTGACCCGCGTGACATTGACGCCCATCGCGGAGCTTGCAATTTCGTCCTCGCGCACGGCCAAGAAGGGAAGCCCGTGAGCCGTTTTCAGCAAGTTCCGGCAGACGGCGATGCAGGTGATGGCAAGTAGCCACACCAGCCAGATGTATTGGAACTTCGGCCTCACGGTCATGCCGTAAGAGCCACCAATCTTGTCGGAATTTTGGACGAGAATGCGGATGATTTCACCAAAGCCCAGGGTGACGATGGCAAGGTAGTCGCCGCGCAGGCGCAAGGACGGTAAGCCGACAACGAGGCCCGCAATGCTGGCCGCCACGGCGGAGATCAGCATCATGCCGATGACCCACACGGGTCCTGGCAATCCACTTCTGTCGAAGTAAGTCACCGCAAGGAAGCCTGTGGTGTAAGCCCCCACCTGATAGAACGCTGCATGGCCAATTGAGAACTGACCCGTGATCCCGTTGATCAAATTGAGACTTACCGCGAGCGTTACGTAGAGGCCGGCGAGCACCACCAGCCGCTGGCCAAAGTCGTCTACCTTATTCACGCCTGGCACTTGGCCGGTTACCAGCATGTCCAGCAGCAAACAGCCGCCGATCGCGAGGGCGATCGAGCCGAGGCGGATGAGCCAGTATCTCAAACCTTTTCCACCTTGTTCGAGCCCATGAGTCCGCCAGGTCTGAACAGAAGCACTACGATAAGAATGATGAAGGCGATGGCATCCCGATAAGAGCTGTAGCCAAGCCACACGACGGTGGTTTCGGCAACGCCCATGAGCAGACCCCCGAGCACGGCGCCAGGAATGTTTCCGATGCCCCCGAGGACGGCTGCCACGAATGCCTTGACGCCCGGCTGCAAGCCGTAGAACGTTGTGAGCGGCGTTCCGATGAACGTTGCATTCATCATTGCGCCCGCGCCTGCGAGCATCGAGCCGATCAAGAAGGTGAAGGTGACAATGCGGTTCACGTTCACCCCCATAAGGGAGGCTGAATCGAAATCATGCGAGACCGCGCGCATGGCACGACCGACGGACGTGTAAAGAACAAGATACGTCAGCATGAGCATCAGCACAATCGTCGTGCCCAGGATGATCACCTGGCCCCACGGTACGCGCAGCCTTACTCCGCTATTGTCGAGCCGTCGCTGAAGATTGTTGTAGGTGCGGTCAGCCGCGTTCTTTTCATCGCGCAGACCTTTTGTTGACGCCTGCTCTGCTTTCGGGTCGAGAGCCGACTGTGCTTTGTAGCGATCCTCTGCCTGGGTAAAGGCAATCTTTGCCTCGTCCGCCTGTTTCAACAGTCCCGCATCCGGACCGACCAGGCTCATTTCCAGCGTTCCTTGGATAGGATTGACGCGCTCGTTTATGCTGGGAGGGGGGCTATTGGGCAGAATGAGCGCTCCTCCATATTGGAGAAGAAGCGACACGCCAATGGCGGTAATGAGTGAAGCGATACGCGCCTGGGACCGCATCGGGCGATAGGCGAACAACTCGATGAGCACGCCGACGATGCCGCAGACGAGCATGCTCGATAAGAGCATGATAACAAGATTGATCCAAGTCGAGTCCCGCGTGCTTCCGGGGCCGAAGCCCATGGCATACGAAACGAAAAGCGAGACGTATGCACCGAGCATGAAGACTTCGCCATGGGCGAAGTTGATGAGGCGCAGCACGCCATACACCCTCGTGTAGCCGAGGGCGATCAGCGCATAAATAGCGCCAAGGAGGATGCCGTTGACAAGCTGCTGTGGCAGCGTTGAGAAGTCCAACGCTGCCACAAGGTTAGCCAGATCCATGCTTTATTTTTTGAGGTCTCCTACTTCGTAGGCCTTTTCAAACACTTGGCCCGACTCAGCAAGCCGGACGACCAGGGCCCGCTTTGGCGGGTTGCCATTCATACCTTTAAGGGTAATCGATCCCGAAACGCCTGGGAAGTCCACGGTCTCGGAGATGGCCGCGTTAAGTGCGTCGGCAGTAGCGGCAGGGGCCTTCTTTAGCGACTCACACGCCAGTTTGGCGGCGTCGTAAGCCAGAGCACCCATCGTCGTTGCGGGCACTCCGCCGAAGGCGGCCTTCCACTTGTCGAGAAATTCTTTGACCTCAGGCCGCGTCTCTTCGTTGTTATAGTGGTTGCAGAAATAACTGCCAAGGATGGCCTTTCCACCTGAAGTCAGGATTTCGCTGCTGTCCCAGCCGTCTCCGCCCATGTACTTGGCGTTGATGCCTGCGTCTGAGGCTTGACGAACGATGGGGCCCACTTCGTTGAAGTATCCGCTCAGGAAGACTCCGTCAGGATTCTTGGCCTTTAGATTCGTTAGCTGTCCGTTAAACTGGGTCTGACCCGACTCGTAAAACTGTTCGTCGACGACCGTGCCGCCGAGTTTCTTGAAGTAGTTTCGGAAACTGTTACTCAAACCTGTTGAATAGGGCTGCTTTTTGTCCGTCATCAGGGCAACATTGCGAAGCCCAAGCTCTTCATATGCGAACTTTGCCATCACGGGGCCCTGGAAGTCATCCGTGTAGCAGACGCGGAAGACGCGATTGCTGATGTCGGTGAGGTCTACGCGGGTAGCACCAATTGCGACGACCGGGATTCCCTTATCTTTCGCGGCAAGCGCCATCTGAGCGGTGATGCCGCTAGCGACCTCGCCCAGGAGCCCGATCACACCGTCCGACATGAGCTTCTCGGCCGCGGTCTTGCCCTGCTCTGCTTTGGAGGCACTGTCACCGATTAAAAGCTGAACTTTCTTTCCGTTGACTCCGCCTGCGTCGTTAAACTCTTTGACGGCAAGCAGTGCGCCGTTGACACTATCAACGCCCCATGGACGAAGCTCGCCGTTCTGGCTGGCTACGAGTCCCAGGGGGATCATGTTGGGATCGGGCTTGGTCGTGTCGAAACCGGGTTCGAAGTTGGGGGCCGAACCATTGGACGTTCCACCACCAGACGCGTTAGAAGCCGACTTATTGTCGGAGTTGCAGCCTACGAGAGCCATTGCAAGCATGGCCGTCGCGGCAAAAAGTGAAAAACGATTCCTCGTCATGATGTTCTCTGTCCCATCCGAATAAAATTAGTTTTGAACCATGGACCGGGTTCTCGGTGTGCGTATTATACGCAATCGCTTTCTCTAGTGCGCAAATGTCTCAAGCGGTAGAATCGCCCTGCCGAGAACATGGCAAGAATCGACTCAAAATCACTCCTCCAGACGGCGTTGCAAGCCTTTGACACCGGAGATATCCCGGCTTCTCAAAGAGCCGTTGAAGCAGCCATCGACCGAGATAACGGGAACGCCGACGCCTTTGCGCTGCAGGGAGTCATCCTAGCCCGAAAAGGCGAGGCTGAGGCCGCGACCGAGGCTTTCCGCAAGTCGCTCATGCTTGCGCCCACCGATCCCAAAAGCGCCTACAATCTCGCCGCTCACATGTTCGCGATGGGGAATCAGCGGATGGCGCGGGACATTGTGCTCGAGTCGCTGAAGGACGACCCGGATTTTGCTCCCTCCAAGACCCTTTTGGATCGTATCGACTCTCAGACCGAAGGGGGAGAGGTGCCATTTTTCCTGCCTTCGCTTATCCAGATCGAATCGGAGGAAGTCGACTCAGGTGAGCCACATGTCTTGCCGTTTATGCGAGGGATGGAGCGATCATGGACGACGGTCGGGTGGGTGTTCGTTGGAGTGGCTCTCATCGCCTCGATCGGCGTCGTGGTCTTTCAGCCCTTCATTCTGCAGGACGTCGCAAAGGGTGAGAACAAGTCGCCGATGAGCTTTAAGGCGGACCCCGGTTCGATCGCCACGATCTTTCTGCTCATTGTTTCCGCAGTGTTCAGCATTGTTTGGATGCTGGTCGATGTCGTGGACAAAAAGATGCGAATCGTCTGGCTCGTTCCCATCGTGTCCTGCTGCACCTGCGGAATGCATTCCATTCCGCACGCTTTGTATATGCTTATGCGTCGCACTTGACTTCCTCAAACGTATTAACTAAAAGCCATGCCCCTTTTGTCCGCAATGTTCGCTCTGGCAGCACTTCCAGCCCCCGCTCAGGCCGTTGAAGTGCCCTTCAGAATTGGTGAGACAGCCATTATCGTTGATGCAAAGGTCAACAACAAGCCAGTCTCCCTTATGTTTGATACCGGTTTTTCTGGCGCGGTGGTTCTTGACAACACCATTAACATCGGCAAGCCAACGGGAGCCATCACATTGCGCGACTTTGTTCGTGAGATGGAAGCACCGACAGTCAAGGTGACGAGCCTGATGCTGGGCAACAAGAAAATTAACTCTACGGGCATGACCGCCGTTCAGACGGCACCGGCGAATTACTCCTTTTCCTTCAACACCCATTGCGACGGAATCATGGGATTCGAAGTGATAAAGGACGAGATCACTGAGATCAACTTTGAGCAAAAGAAATTCATCTTTCATCCAAAGACGATGGACATCACGAAGCGAACCCCTGACAACAAGAAAACGTTCTTGGCGAAGCTGCTTCCGATGGGAAATAACTCGATGGAAATGGATGTCGAGCTTCCCAATGGCAAGACTTTGACTCTGGCGCTCGATACCGGAAACTCCTTTTATGCGACGACGCATAAGGATGTTCTGCAGAGGGTTGGCATGTGGACCGACAAAGAACCGAAGTTCACAAGTCTCGTCGGCGTGGCGTCCGGGTCCGTTTCGAGCTTTAACATCAGAGTTCCGTCTGCAAAGATCTTCGGCATTCCCGTTCAAAACAGCGTGTGGGACATTATCGACTTGCCTTCAAGCTCCGCGGAGGGTGACGGCACGGTCGGGTTTGGTTTCCTCAAGAACTTCAACATCGTCATCGACTATGAGCGCCGACGCGTGTGGTTCGAAAACTTTACTGGCAAAGTAATCGATGAGCCGACGGGCGAAACGGGTATCTCTGCCACTTACAGTGAATCCTTCAAAGGCGTTGTCGTGGCCCGCGTCGCTCCTGACAGCCCTGCCGCAGTCGCAGGAATCAAGGAGCGGGACGTCATCCTTTCCCTTAACGGAAAGGATCTGCACTTAGAAGGCTATCGCGAGATGCGGCAGATACTGGAGGGACCGGTTGGTTCCAAGGTGAAGCTCGCTATTCAACGCGGCGGCAGCTTAAAGCGCTTCGAAATCGAACGCAAAGAGTTGCTTAACGAACTCGGTTAAGCAGCTCGTTTCTCGTGGGGCCGGCGTCGTCTCTCTCGATTGCACGTAGAATGGAGTCAAGCCATGAGGTACCTCATTGCATTTTTTGCTCTCACTAGTCTGGTCACGCTGTTCACTTTTGCCGCAAGGCCGGTGGACCAGATGAAGACGATGGTTCAGCCACAGACGCTGATGCCTCCCCCCCTTCCGCGCGAATTTCGGGGAGTGTGGGTCGCCACGGTAGCGAACATCGACTGGCCGTCTAAGCCGGGCCTGCCTACTGCCCAGCAACAGGCGGAACTATTGAAAGTTTTTAACGACGCGGACAAGATGAACCTGAATGCGATCATTTTTCAGGTCCGTCCCTCTACCGACGCCCTCTACGATTCACGATTCGAACCCTGGTCTGAGTATCTGACCGGACGTCAGGGCAGGGCTCCCTCGCCCATGTGGGATCCGCTCGCCTTTGCCGTCGAGGAAGCACACAAGCGGGGTATGGAACTTCACTGCTGGTTCAACCCCTATCGATCGCTTCACCCCGCGCAAAAGGGGCCAGTGGCGGACCGCCATATCTCTCGGACGCATCCGAATGTGGTCAAATCCTATGGCAAGTATCTGTGGATGGATCCGGGCGAGGCGGCTGTGCAACAGCGATCCATAGACGTCATGATGGATGTGGTCAAGCGCTACGACGTGGATGGAATTCACATCGACGACTACTTCTACCCCTACCAAGAAAAGGATTCGGCAGGCAAGCTGATTCCGTTTCCCGACGATGCGAGTTGGAAGCGTTATGTCGCCTCAGGCGGAAAGCTGAAACGCGACGACTGGCGTCGCAACAACGTCGACACCTTCATCGAAAGGCTTTACGGCGAGATCAAGAAGGAAAAATCTTGGGTGAAGTTTGGAATTAGTCCCTTTGGGATTTATCGTCCCGGATATCCGGCGAGCATCAAGGCGGGGGTCGACCAATATGCAGACCTCTATGCCGATGCTTTGAAATGGTATCGCGAAGGCTGGGTGGACTACTACACTCCTCAACTGTACTGGCCCATTAAGCAGACGGCCCAAAGCTATCCTGTCTTGCTGGACTGGTGGATGGATCAGAACGTGAAAGGCCGCCACCTCTGGCCAGGCAACTTTACATCCAAGACGAATCCTGCGGATGGCAACTGGCCGGCAAAGGAACTCAGCGACCAGATTGCATTGACCCGCAAACGGGGCGCCGGGGGCAACGTTCATTTCAGCATGAAGGCATTTTCTCGCAACTATGGCGGCATTGCCGACGAACTGCGGGGAGGCGTTTACGTGGGTAAGGCACTCGTGCCGGCGTCACCTTGGCTGGATAGCAAGAAGCCCTCCGCGCCCAAGCTCGACGTCCAAAAGATCGACGAGCGCACATGGACCGTTAAGTGGGATGCAGGCGATGAGAATGACGTGAGATTCTTCGTGGTCACGCCGCATATTGGAGGTAAGTGGATGAAGCCTACGATCACATCGGCTGGCCAGATGACGGTTCAGGTCGAGGCAGGCATTCCGCAGCGGCTTGCGGTGAGCGTGATCGACCGGGTTGGAAATGAGAGTGGGGCATCCGTGGTAGCGTTACCGTAATGCCCCCGGAAGCTAAGAAGGTCAAGCGGGTCAGCCGAATGGCTCGCACGGTGCGCAGCCTCCTCTTCATGGCGTTGCTTGGTGCGGTCATGGCGATCGCCAACTTTGTGATGAACGGCCGAGATGTGGCCGCGGCGATCGGACCCGAGAGCAACTCGCAGCGCGAGTTCTTTGTTGCGGCTGCGGAGCGGCCCGACATGCTGATCTTCTTCAAAAGCCTCACGCCTCAGCAAAGGCTCAGCATGGCCGAAAATCTCGGGCGGTATGACGATCCGAAGCTGGCGAAGCTGATCGTGAAGCTCCTCGAGACGTTCGATACTTCCGCGCGCGAGGCACTTACGGTTTCGCTGACAACTCTCGCAAAGAAACAACCCGCGGCTGTTGCAGAGCGCCTGGAAGTGGGGGGAAGCTTTCAGCAGTTGGCCATGCAGACCGCGTTAAAGAGCGCCGGAAGCTCCGTACTGCCCCTCGTTGCAGAACGGTTGACGGTTGCCGGAGCCAGACCGAATGCGGTGGCTTTGCTGGTTTCCCAGGGATCGCCATCGATCCCCGCGCTGCTGCCGATGCTTGAGCACAAGGAGAAGGATGTTCGCTTGGCGGCCGCAGATGGGCTCGGCAAGCTGCGCGCGAAGGAGGCTCTTCTTAAACTGGGGTCTCTCTATAGCAGCACAACCGGCGATGAGCATTATGGATATCTAGCCGCCATTGCGGGAGTGGGAGACGCCTCTTCGGAGCAACTGCTAACGGACGCGCTGAACGACGACGCGTTGCCGGCCCCTCAAAGGTCACAAGCGGCTCTTGGGCTGGGTCGGATAGGATCGGGCTCTGCAATTGACCTGCTCTGGAAATATGCCGGAGTAGAGAATCGCCAAATCGAGCAGTCGAGCATTACGGCCTTGCAAGTGGTGGGCGATCGCGCGTTGAGTGCCGAGAGGGGAACGGCCTTGCAGCGGATCGCCGTTGCCGAGGGGATCAAAACGGCAGTGGGCGATCAGGTGCTCTCGCGGGGACTGCGAGAGCCTTCGCTCCGGGTCCGTGCCTCGCAAGCCTCGGCGGGTAGGCCGCTGCTGGTGCCGGTTCTGTTGAGTCAACTGCAGGGACTTCGGGCGGAAAGCGCTGGAGACGTTGCGGATGCACTCATTGCGGCACTAGCGACGACGGAAGAGGGGCAGGATTCTTTGCGCGATCTCAGCAGCGGCCCGCTCGCGGGCTTGATTCAGCGGCGGCTGCAACTGATGGCGGTCGAGGTCTAAGCCTTTTATTTATCGATCGCGATGGCAACCGCGCTGATCAAGGTGTCGTTGTCAACCTTTGTCAGATCGACGATGGCGTAGTTGCCTTTCGGCGTGCGCCCCATGAGGCGCACCGCGTTACCTTCTTTGCTACGGTCCAGCTTTAACTCTTTAACATAGAATTTGGCGACCTTCTCGATCGGGTCAGACGTCCTCATCACCAGTTCGAGGCGCGTTTGGCCCCCGTTGCTTCGCACATTGCTCTTGTTATCGGGCATGCGCGCGTCGGGATAAATGGGAATGTCCGCGCGGAGGGAAAAGCTCTCGGCGGTATCGGTGGTCTGATCCGCCACCGGCTTGGGAGTGACGTCTCGCGTACACGACACGCATCCGAGAGAAAGGCCGATCAGGAGCGAGAGGAGCCCTTTCATGGTGAAACGGAGATCAAGCCTTCGACGAGAATTGAACTCGTGACCTTTCCCTTACCAAGGGAATGCTCTGCCGCTGAGCTACGAAGGCGACGGAGCATGTAGGATACCCGACGAAGACTGAGCCTGAAGCCGATCGCGGATCTGGATGAGTGGGTGCGACCCGGTGTGTAACTTGCAATAACCGCATTATGCGATGCGATCAAAAACCCGCACAGCATCAAGAGAACTACGATCTGCCGTTAGTGGACGTGCTCCCACCAGCAGAAGCTTTTTGAAGGCGATCCCGGACTGCCTCCCACTCGCTGCTATTGGGAGGTTCTTCGACGTTAATGGTTTTGGCCAGCAATTGGTCTAGCTGGAAGAGGGCGGCGTAGAGCATTGTGCCGTAGCTTTGAGGATCGCGAGGCATGGTTATCTGCGCTTTGGAGGCCGGCACTCCGAAGGTCAAACCCGCATCTCCTGGTTGGAGCCGCTTCACGAGAAGTAGCGGGGTTTGCGGCGAGTAGTGGCGCGCGTATTGTCCCGGTGCCACGCCTCGAGCCTCGGCTGAAGCGACCTTGTGGCCCACTACTTGTGCGACCTGCTCCCGGGAGATACCACCGGGCCGAAGCACGCGAATCTCACCGGTGCAATCGACCACGGTCGATTCGATGCCTACTTGGCAAGGTCCTCCGTCCAATATGAACGCAAGTCCGGCAGCGATTGCTTCGCTGATGTGCTCGGGGCTCGTGGGAGAGAGGGACATGAAGCGGTTCGCGCTGGGCGCAGCGAGAGGAGCGCCAGTGGTCTCGATGAGGGCGAGAGCCGTGACATGAGCGGGCATTCTTACCGCCACCGTGCCGCGCCCGGCGGTAACGGAATCTGGAACAGCAGACGCTTTCGGCAGCACTAGCGTCAAAGGACCCGGCCAAAAGGCATCGGCAAGTTTCTGCGCTTCGGATGGGAAGCTCGAGACGACTTCGGCGACCTGATCTCGGGATGCGACGTGCACGATCAGCGGATTATCGGCGGGTCGGCCCTTCACTTCAAAGACCTTCCGCACGGCTTCGGGGTCCGTCGCGATGGCGGCGATGCCGTAGACCGTTTCTGTCGGCATGCCGACCAGTCCTCCTTCGCGCAGCGCCGATGCCGCGAGGATAATATTTTCCGACGTAGGAGCTAAGAGGCGCATCGAGCCGCCTCCATCATCACTTCGCGGGGTGCCTCAATGCCTAGCCACCACTCGAAAGAGAGGGCACCCTGAGCTACGAGAAGGGGCAACCCGTCCGTGGTTCGGAGCCCGGCGGCGGCGGCGTCTCTCAGGAAGGGCGTTTCTCCATAAACGAGATCGTAGGCCAGTGCCCCAGATTTTGCCTGACTCCATCTCAGGTTCAGCGATTCGCCTTTGAGAGAGGTGGAGGTTGTGTTTAGGATCAGATCGGCTTCTCGAAGGTCCGGGGACTCTAAGATTTCAGCAGCGATGCCCAGCTCGGCCACCATCTGCACTGCCCTCTCTCGGGTTCGGTTGAAGATTCGGAGATGGCAGCCTTTGTCCGCGAGGGCAGCCGCGAGGGAGCGGGCCGAGCCTCCGGCACCGAGCAGCAGTACCGATTTGGGTTCTTCGGGCAGTGTCGCCAGGAATCCTGGCGCATCGGTGTTGATACACGAGCGTTCGCGCGGTGTCGCCAACTGGAGTGTGTTGGCTGCTCCGACTCTTGCCACAAAAGGATCTACCTCTCGACACCATAGGATCGATTCTTGTTTATGGGGCACGGTCACGTTGACGCCTTGGTAGCCAGAGGCAGCGAGGTGATCCAGCGCCGCCGCGACCTCACCCGTCCCAACTCTGACCGCAACATATCGGTAGGGAAGTCCAAGGGCCTTGAACGCGGCATGGTGCATCGCAGGCGACAACGAGTGCCCGACGGGATCGCCGATTACGGCAAATTCCGCAGCCGGAGCATCCCGCCACTCGTAGACTTCACGCATCTTCGGCATGCTTGCTCCGAAATGCGTACATGCGCTGGCCGGTAAAGTTCCATACCGCCACCAGTCCTGCGGCGAGCACCTTCGCCATCGCCTCATTGACCTTCACCGAAAAGGGTAGATGTTCGTTGAAAAACGTGCTCAGGAGCACATTCAGGCCCAGGCCGATCACTGCGATCATCACAAAGCGGCGAAACTGGCGAAGGCGCTCGTGCTTGCCGGTGATGCCGAAGGTCCAGAGCCGATTCCAGATGAACGAGTTGATGATTGCGAAGGAGGCCGCGATCGTGGCTGCTATCGGGAAGAAGGCTTTCCGGTTGGTCGAGGCAAAGGAAAAGAGATCGGGCATGGAGGAGCGCAGCCACTCGCCAGCCGCATCACTGAGCGATCCACCGGCCCAAGGAACAACCGACATCAGCAACATCGTGATGCCAAAGTCGATGGCGAACGAAGTGCCACCTACCAAAACGAACTTGAAGATCTGGTGGAAAAGCGGCCGATCTTCGATGGGTTTCTGATCGTCGTCAGGTTCGATTTTCTCATCCAGAGGAGCGACCAAGGCTTTGTAAATGAAGCTCATGAAGAAACGCTCCATTCTCCGATTGATGGCGGTTGGGCCGAACTCTCGACCCTCCATTTTCCGCACCCAGTACGCCTCGATTCCGGCGCGGTTAGCTCCAAGAATGTCGGTCATGAGCTGGTCGCCGATCATGATCGTTTCTTCGGGCTTGTTCTTAAACTTGATCATCGCAAGCCGGAACATTGCCCTGGAAGGCTTAAACCTGCCTCGAACCGTCTCTACGCCCAATAACTCCTTAAGCCGGGCCAAGCGCTCGAGATGATTTGTGTTTGAAACGAGGCATATGTTGAAGCCCATCTGCTTGGCTTTCGCAATCCACTCGAGAACGGGCGCGGCAAAATTCTCTTGCTTCCACTGCACGAGCGTGTTGTCCACATCCACGAGGAGCAATCGCTTGCCAGAATTCCAAAGAAGATCGAGATCGATTTCCTGTAGCGAATTGACGGCGTGAGCAGGAGTTAGCCGGTGAAAGACCCGGTGGACCCGCTGCCGATCAAACTGGCCCGAACGCCACTCGCTCAAGATTTCCGCTCCCTCAATGCTTGCTTCCGTTTCTCAATATTCCGCTTGTGCTCTTCATAGGTTGGGGCAAAGAGGCTGTTGCCGGTAGGAAGCGCCACATAGTAGAGATGATTGTGCTTGGCCGGGTTCATCGCCGCCCGGATGCTGAGAATCGTGGGCGAGCAGATCGGGCCGGGAGGGAGCCCGTTGACGCGGTACAGGTTGTACGGGCCCTCGATATTCCGATAGTCGGCGAAGGTAAGCCTCCGCCACTTCTGGATGCCGTACAGCAGCGAGGCGTCGATCTGAAGCCGCATATTTTTCTGCAAGCGATTTTCGATGACTCCCGCGATGATCGGACGCTCATCGTCACGTCCCGCCTCCAATTCGACTAGAGAACCGTGAATGATTGCATTGTGCAGGTCCTTGGGCTGATCGAGCTCTTTCCAGACCTTCTTCTCAAAGTTTTGGAGCTGGCGGATGATGACTGCTTTCGCGCCGAGCAGCGGAGGGAAGTCGTATGTGTCGGGGTAGAGGTATCCCTCAAGACTGCCTTTGGGCAATGGGAAGTCAACATACTCTTTGAACATCTCAGGTTTCCCAATCAGATCCATATACTCCTCGGCCCTGAGGACGGCCTTCTGCTCCAGCACATTGGCGTTGCGCCGCGCCCAGTTGGTTTCCGGGATTCGCACCATCTGTCGGATCGGGCTCCGAATCTTTTTGAGGACTTCCGCGATGCTCATACCTGGCGCAAGCTCGTATGTCCCGGTTGAAATCGTTGAAGGCGAGCGCTTGATCCAGGCGTAAGCCCTCGCGGCATCGGCGCTTCGAATGATGCCTCTCCGTTTCAAATCGACAAAAATGTCGTCTAGCCTTGCAGGCCTTTCCCACCGCAGATAGCGCTTGGGCCCGGTTGGCATGGGTTTGAGATTCTCGTTGAGCCAGAAATAGGCGCCCCCGGCGGTACTGCCTAGGATAAGGAGCAGGAGCAACAGCTTAAGACGACCGCGTTTCATTTAGATACCTCTCAAGTATTTGCGCAGCAGCTTCGCCGTCCCTCAATTTCTTTCGTTGGCTCGCCTTCATGCCGGTGGAAAAGAGCATGTCCTCGGCCGCAACGGAGGTGAGGCTCTCATCCACTAAATAGACTGGGACACAGTGGTCTTCGGACAAGTGCCCAGCCAGCGTTCTGCAGATTCTCGCCATGCGGCCCTCGCCTTCCTCCTCTATGGGAAGACCAAGAACGACCGCCTCGGCCGCCTCTGACTTGACGCGGGCCGCGATCTGAGCCGCGTCCTTTTTGAGCGACCCCAGGGACTTAGCAGGAAGGCGGGTTGTGGGCAGGCCGATCACGCTGTCCGTCACCGCGATGCCGATGCGTGCAAAACCATAATCGACGCCCAATAGCCTCATAAGAAAGCTCGCAAGATCTCGTCGTGCAGCTTGCCGTTCGAGCTAATTGCTTCTGCCGACAGCTTGTCGTTTCCAACAAAATCGGTAAGTCGTCCGCCTGCTTCGCGAACAATGACGGCGAGGGCGGAAGTATCCCACGGTTTGACGATTGGGTCGATCATGGCTTCAATGCGACCCGTGGCGACCAAGGCGTGCCCGTAGGCATCGCTCCACGTTCGAGTTGCTTTCGCCGTTTTGACGATGCTGCTGAAGCCTTCCCAACGACCAAAACCCATCATCGATCCGGCACTACCACTAGACACGTAGCTGACAGAGAGGTCGTTCTTCGAAGAAACGCGGCAGGGGCGGCCGTTCCAAAAGGCTCCGGTGCCTCTCTCCGCATAAACGACCTCATCCAGAGCGGGGAAGTAGCAGACGCCGAGGATGGGTTCGCCGTCCTGCTCGTAGCTCAGCAGCGTGGCGTAGAGGGGGACTCCGCACACGAAAGACTTGGTGCCGTCGATGGGATCGACGACCCAGCGATCCGTGCTGAGCAGATCGCCCCCTTCCTCTTCACCAAGAATGGATTCTCCCGGAAAGCTCCGTTGGATCGCGCAGCGGATCAACCTCTCGGCCTCTCGGTCGGCGATCGTCACCGGGCTTGCGTCCGCCTTATCTTCAACGTGAACGCCGGTATTGAAATGCGCCAACGTCGAGCGCCCTGCAACATAGGCTGCGTCCAGGGCAAAGGCTAGACGGGGGGACATGGGCGGAGTTTACCGGGAGCGGCAAATCATGGCGCACATTAGAAAACCTTCCAAACGGTGCGTAAGGGCCACAGACTGAGGCATTAAAAAACCTCCACATATTGCATGTGGAGGTGTCGGAGTGAAGCGGAGTGCTACTGAGGCTTCTTGAAGCCGGGGAGCAAGCGGCCCTTGTAGTAGCCGTCGGGAGTGGCCCGGTGGCGAAGGATGAATGGCTCGCCGCCGACCTGCTTGTTCACTTGGATCTCAGGCATGATCGCGACGTAGTTGGTGCGGCGCAGAGCGGTCCGCTGATGGCTGTGACGGCGTTTTGGATTAGGCATTTACTTCTTCTCCCGGTGCAGCGTGTGCTTTCGCAGCCGCGGGTTGTACTTCATGAGTTCCAAGCGCTCGGTCGTATTACGCTTGTTCTTGGTGGTCGTATAGTAGTTTTTCCCGTCTTCCGTACACACCACGCGGATGATCTCTCGGGCTTCGCTTTTCTTTGCCATTTAATACTTTTCCTGGGGCCCGGCGACGCAGAAGGTCGCAGATCGACCGGTGCGGGCAACCAGCAGATTATACCTATCTTGCGGTTTGAAGAGAGAGTTCAACCCCGATCGGATCAAATCGGGTGTAACATCACGTACGGTTAAGCAGATGCATCCGACCAAAACCTTCCGATCCAGCCCCAAGAGCGGCTTCACCTTGATCGAACTGCTGGTCGTTATCGCCATCATCGCCATCCTCGCCGCAATCCTGTTCCCCGTATTTGCGCGTGCCAAGCGGCAAGCCAAGCAAACGACGTGCATCAGCAATCTTCGGCAGGTCGGGGCAGGCACCGCGATGTATATGTCTGACCACGATGGCATCTTCCCGCACGCGCTCGATGCCTCCGATAAATATTCGCCAAATATCTGGGACGCCTTTCCTAACTTTCGGGACCGCATCTCCAACATGCCGATGCTCCACGAAGTCCTCCAGCCTTACGTGAAGAGCAAGGAAGTTTTTATGTGCGCCTCAGACTCGGGCACGATGGTGCTGGACAGTCACTTTCCCCAGCGCTTTATTACGTCACCGAGCATGTTCAGCACGTATGGTTCCAGCTATTTCTTTCGGACAGAAATTGCTTTTCGTGCGTTTTCGGATAGCTCGTTCCAACTGCCGGCCAACGTGAACGTTTACTTCGATGGAGCAGGGCACTGGCATGGAGATGGAAGGGGCCTTCGGGAGGACGACGCGTTTGATACGGTGATCAGGCTGATGAAAGGTTATCGATACAACGTCCTTTTCGGCGATTTCCACGCGAAGAGCCTGTCGAAGGATCAGATGCAGCAGGCGTGGGCGACGCCGCTGTAGATTGGACGCCTGCAATCAATTTGCAGATTCGAGTTATCTAGCCTTGGGACGCAAAGGGCCAGCTTTCTACCCTGCCCGCGGACACTAATTGGTGACTGCCACGGTTAAACTCGTATCATGCACGAGCGTCCGAGTTGGGACTCCTACTTCATGCAGATCGCGCAGTTGGTAAAGACCCGCGCGACCTGCCCTCGAAGGTCCGTTGGCGCTGTCATTGTCAAGGACAAGCGAATCCTAAGCACGGGCTACAACGGCTCGCCCGCCGGGCTGCCGCACTGCCCTCCTGGCGGCGAATCCAACGACTGGCCATTGGGATGTCTCAGGGCGGCGCACTGCATTCGAGCGCTTCATGCCGAGCAGAACGCTTTGCTCCACGCCGCTAAGATCGGCATCGCCTGTGAGGGCGCGTCCATCTATGTGACCTGCCAGCCCTGTAATAACTGCGCAAAAATGCTCATCAACGCCGGCATAGTTCGCGTAATCTATGAAGGTGACTACCCGGATGAGTTCTCGAAAGAACTTTTCCGAGATTCGCAGATGGAAGTCCTTCGCTATCGTGAAGGGGTGTTGGAGCAAGTGGAACTCGGCGCATGACCCTGGACCTGATCGGAGCCACTAGTGAGCGTGTTCTCGATGGCTTTCGCGCACCCTTGGTTACCGCGATCGTCGCTCTGGCCGTCAGTTCCTTTCTCACTCCCTACGTCCGGCACCTCGCGATAAGAAAAGGTGCGGTCGATGATCCCAAGATCGATGACCGCCGGGTTCACGTCGAGCCCACTCCACGCTGGGGGGGAATCGCAATTTTCGTGGGCATCCTGGTCGCGCTCTTGGCAGTGCTTCCATTCGCATACCCCGTCACCCTCGCCTTCCCGCCGTACCTGGTGGGCATTATTCTTATTTCGCTTCTGCTAGTTCTCGTGGGAGCCTTCGACGATCTCTACCAGTACAAGGCCAAGCTCCAAGCTCTCGTGTTGCTCTTAGCGGGAGTCGCCGTGCAGTTCTTTTATGATGGGTCGGCTACCCAGGAGGCGCGCGTTCAGATTCAGACGGTGGGTGCATTCTCCTCATCCGGGCACATCACCCTTAGCTACCTTTCCGTACCCTTGACTGCCCTTTACATTTTCGTCGTCACGAAGACGATGGATACGATCGACGGAGTCGATGGCCTTGCCGCCGGGATAGCCGCTATCTCGGCAGGGACGCTGACGCTGATCGCTGCGTACGGTGGACAGCCTCGCGTGGCCATCATTGCGGCGGCCATCGGTGGTGCGGCCCTGGGTTTCCTTCGGCACAACTACAATCCTGCAAAGATTTTTATGGGAACGGGCGGGGCGTACGTTCTGGGCTTTATGCTCGCTTGTCTCAGCATTGTTGGCGCGCTCAAGACGGCGGCCGCGGTCTCTCTTTTCCTGCCTTTGCTTGTCTTTGGAGTTCCCATCGTGGACGCGTTTATCGTCATCACGCGTCGCCTACTTGGCGGTCATCCGATCACCCAGGCCGACAAACGCCACCTTCACCACACGCTGCTCGGGAAGGGACTGTCGCAAAAGCAGACGGTTTGGGTGCTGTACTTAGCGGCGGCGCTCCTTGGTGCCGCTGCGCTCTTAATGGTGCGCGGACAAGCGTGATGATCCTCTAAGCGAAGCTGACAAGGGTTGCGCCAAAATAGTGGTGGCCCCATGCCAAAGCCCATCATCTTCATCGTCGTTGGCACACGCCCGGAGGCTATCAAGATGGCTTCTGTGGTGCTTGAATTCCGCAAGTTCACAGAGTTCTGCGAGCCGCTTCTGATCTCCACGGGGCAGCATCGCGAAATCCTGTACCGTTCGCTAGAGATCTTTGGTCTCAAACCCGACGAAGACTTGGACATCATGCAGCACGGAGCCTCGCTCGCTCAGGTCACCTGCCGCGCGCTTGAGAAACTGGACGGGATGATCGACCAGTACCAGCCCAGCATGATCCTGGGGCAAGGGGATACGACCACGACCTTCGTTGCCGCTTTGGCCGCGTTTTATCGGCGCATTCCTTATGCGCACGTCGAGGCCGGTCTGCGGACCGACACGATTGACAATCCTTTTCCCGAGGAATTTAATCGCCGAGCCACCGGGCTGACTGCCCACCTCCACTTTCCGCCGACCGAGTGGGCACGAGACAATCTGCTACGAGAAGGCAAAGAAGCGAGCACCGTTTTCGTTACAGGGAATACCGGAATCGACGCAGTCTTAACAGCGGCGCAAACGGCCCTTCAAAGCTGGTACGGAGACTATCCGGGCCGAGTGATAACTCTCACCACGCACAGGCGAGAGAACTGGGGTCAGCCTCAAGTCAACATTGCCCGGGCCGCTCGGCGATTGGTCGAGGAGTTTCCTGATACCAAGCTCGTGGTTGCCATGCATCCCAACCCGACGGTGCGTCAGACCCTCACCCCACTCCTCGATGGCCACGAGCGGATCGATTTGATCGAACCGCCCGAATACGGGCAGTTCGTAAAGCTGATGCAGCGGTCGAGTTTGATACTGAGCGACTCGGGAGGCGTGCAAGAAGAGGCGCCTGCGTTCGGCGTGCCCGTGCTCGTACTCCGCGACACCACCGAGCGGCCCGAGGGAGTCAGCGCGGGCACGGCCAAGCTCGTTGGCACCGACGAGGAAGCGATCTATCTCGAGGGCCGACGACTCCTCAGCGACGACGGAGCTTATCGAGCGATGGCCAATGCGATCAGCCCTTACGGGGATGGCAAAGCGTCTGAGCGTGTCCGCTACCAGGTGCTCAAATACCTTGGTATCGAATCGCAGGAGGTGCCGATGTGGACATCCTAATGGCCGTGCTGTACGGAGTCGTGCAGGGCCTGACGGAATTTCTGCCGATCAGCAGCACCGCGCACCTTCGAATCCTGCCGAGCGTTTTCGGCCAGCCTGATCCCGGCGCGGGCTTCACGGCTGTTATCCAACTCGGCACCCTTTTTGCGGTTCTAATCTACTTTTTTAAAGACCTTTGCAAGGCGATCACCGGATGGGCGCTCAGTATTGTCGGCAAAGTCTCCAAGGATTCGCCTGATGCGCGCCTCGGCTGGGGAGTTTTTTGGGGCACGATGCCCATTATCATTCTCGGCTTTCTGTTCAAGGATCAGATCAAGTCCAACGAGTTCCGATCTCTTTACGTGATTTGCGGGGCCTTGGTGGGAATGGGAATCCTGATGCTGTATGCCGAGCGCTGTGGCAAAAAGGATCGCCAGCTTGAAGACTCGAAGCTCATAGACGGAATTATCGTGGGCCTTTGGCAATGCGTAGCCCTCATCCCTGGTGCCAGTCGCAGCGGCAGCACGATTACGGGGGCTCTCTTCGCAGGCTTTGACCGACCGGCTGCGGCCCGCTATTCCTTTCTTCTCAGCGTGCCCAGCATCACGGCTGCGGGCCTATATGAACTCTACGATGAGCGTAAGGAAATTTTTGGCGCGAGCTTCGTTCCGGCCATGGTTGCAACGGTGGTCTCTTTTGTCGTCGGCTACTGGGCCATCTCATTTCTAATCAAATTCTTGGCTAAGCATGGCATCGGAGTTTTTGTTGGCTATCGATTTCTGTTGGCGATCGTTCTGATGGTGCTGCTCCAAACGGGAGTCCTGCAACCGGAGTCGGGAGCCGAATCGTCTCCCACTGGGGAAGCCGCCGGAATGAGAGCGGGGAGTCCTTGAACAGGGAAGCCTTTGTAAGCGCAACAACTTCGCTTGGGCTGAGCCTTTTACCGGAACAGATCGAAGGGTTCGAGGCGTTCGAAGAAGCGCTCTATAAAGCTAACGAGGTCATGAACCTCACTCGTATTCCGCGAGAAGATTCTTGGCTCCGCCATTTCGTGGACAGCCTCCTTTTTCAGGATCTGATTCCGGAATTCTCCGAGGTTCTCGACATCGGCACGGGGGCCGGCTTTCCGGCCTGGCCTTTAGCGCGTGCAAGGCCCGGAATCAGAGTCACTGCTTTGGATTCGCACGGCAAATCAATCTCGTTTCTCGAGCAGCATCCGTTACCAAACTTGACCGTAGTGAACGGAAGGGCGGAAGATTGGGGCGTCGTAGAGAAATATGATGTGGTGACGGGACGGGCGCTTGCACCCTTAGCGCTCCAACTCGAACTGAGCGCGGCTTCCTGTACGATAGGAGGAAGGATCATTCCCATGCGAACACCTGCCGACCGTGAGGCTATGGCTCAGCTTAAGCACACGGCCCTTGGCCTGGAGCTAAGAGAAACGGTTGAGCGACTTTTGCCGGGAACGGACATCGAGCGTCTCTTTCCAGTTTATGAGAAGGTCGCGGCGACGCCAAAGCGTTACCCGCGGAAATGGGCGGAAATGAAAGCCAAGCCCCTAACTCACTGAAATAGTAGACAAATGTCTATTTAATTGGCTAAGCTGGCTAGACTATGCAGAGATGCAGCCAGAGCCGTTGCCGCGAGGCCACACCCTTAGCGACCGATTTACGATTCAGGACGTCCTGGGGCGTGGCGGATTTGGCATCGCGTACCTTGCGAAAGATGTCGTCTTGGAGGATTTGGTGGCACTAAAAGAGCTTGCACCAGAGGGTTCGAGGCGTGATGTGCATGGGGTTCTCGAGATCAGCTCGGGAACGTCATCGCCGCAGCTTCTTCGCCAACGATTTCTGGAAGAGGCGAGGACGCTTGCGAAACTGAACGTGCGCGGGGTCCTGCCGGTCCGAGCTTCCTTTAGCGAGAACGGGACGGCTTATTACGCAACCGAATATCAGGCGGGCACCGAGACGCTCGATAAAGTGCTGCGAAGAGAGAAGCGCTTGGAGGTTGCCGGTGCCCTGGACATCTTTCTCGCGCTGCTAGAAGTGCTCGAGGCCATCCATGAGAAAGGGATTCTGCACCGGGATATCAAGCCCTCCAATATTCTCATCTCGCTTTCAGGACAGGTGACGCTGATCGACTTTGGAGCGGCGCGGGGGTTTTTGGCAGACTCCGGGCACACCCACACGGTCATGTACACGCCGGGCTATGCACCTCCAGAGCAGCTATCGGAAAGGGCCAAGCGCGGTCCTGCGACGGACCTTTATGCTCTCTGCGCGACGCTGTATCACATGCTGGCCGGCACGCCACCCGAAGACGCAGCCGCTCGAGTTGCTGGGGTGGCGCTTCGCCCGATCCGGCAGCTTCGGCCCGACATCGACGAATCGACGGAACGACTGCTGGACCACGGCTTAGCCCTTGCCTACGCCGAGCGGCCGCAAACCGCTGAAGAGGTTCGGCAGCTATTGGCCGCCGAAGACGAAATGGTCGAGCTGGCTAATTATCAGGCTCTAGACCATCTGCTAGTCAGATTAAACGCATTCCGTTTCGACAAGAGAGCTTGTCCAGCCTGCGAGGGAATTTTGATAGAAGCGAGGCCGCTCCGAAAGGGTGCGTGCCCGGTATGCCGCAAGGGAAGCATACGCAAAAGGCGCATTGAAGAGAGCTTGTGCCCCGTTTGTAAGATCGGAGCGCTCCGTCCCTTCGATAACACCAGTCAGATCGCAATCTGTCCGTGTTGTTCAAAGGGTGCCCTCGCTTATAGGCGTAAAGGAGTTCTGTCAAAGGATCAGATTGCCCGTTGTAGCGCCTGCGAAGAGGAGTTTGAAGTAAGTGCCAACGGGGTGACCTTGCGCTCGACTGGTGAAAGGCTTAGCCGAGCGGAGTGGGTTGAAAGGTCCGGTCGAGGAATGCGAGGCGCCGCTTGTCGCGAGTGCCGTGCGGTGTTCGATGAACTACAAGATGGACGGCTCAAGCAGTCTGATCCGAAGCCGAGAGGCAGGTTTGTGTCGCTGTATCCAGAGGAGTGGGCTCGCGTTGCTGCCGGCCTAGAGCCGGGTGCAGGAAATGCCGAATGTGACGCGTGCAGTGCCGACTATTTCCTCGAAGGAGATCTGCTTACGCTTTTGGATGCGAACAACGACCCTTACAAATTTGGCGGAGACTTCCTCGGGCGTCAGATGACACTGGAAGATGCACGTTGGCTCGGGGTGGGGAAGCAGAGCCCGAACCCCGGTCAGGTCTGTGACACCTGCTCCCTGGAGTTTGATGTCGACGGCGTGTATTTACGCTTGATTCAGGCAGACTCCCGGAGCCTGGTGCGGTATCAGGGCCAGCCCAAAACGCAAGAGGATTGGCACCGGCTGGGGCAGGGCCTGCCGACGGTCGATCAGGAGGACTCGGTGTCTAAGAATCTGGACATCGAGCTTCGCGAGGCGTACCGAGCCGGCGAAATCGGCTTTGACGATGGGCAAGTTGCTTGGAAGGGTGAAGCATTGCGGCTGGAGGATCAAAGCAAAGCCGTCTTGCTGGTCAACGCGCAGACGATCACGTTTGGAGGCTTACTGCGGAAGTGGAAGACTCCGAGCGATTCAGTTCTGCAGGCGACGAGCAAGGGCAACGTGCTGCAACTCTTGCTCAGTGGCGAACGAGAGTGGCTTGAGTTCGATGTGGCACCCATGACGCTGTACGCGCAACTGCAATCAGGTGAGCGCCCGCTCTCCCTTTCGGCCGCGGACTTGGCAAAGCGTCTTGCTCCGTAGCTACGTGGCCGCGCGGTGTCGCAGGGGAATCGCGGGCAAACCCAAGCCCTCTGTGCTCGTCGAAGTGAAACGAATGAGTCGGTCCAAGATGACTTTGACCGAGCCGGCAAGCGGAAATGCGATCAGCATCCCCGGCAGCCCAAACAAAGCCCCACCGCAGAAAATCACGAACATGCTGACCACGGGACCGAGACCCACCGAATTTCCGACCATTTGCGGATAGATGAGGTGGTCGAAGATCCAGCCGATAACCAAATAGGCGGCAGTCACGACGATGGCATAGGTCCACGCATTCGAAAGCGAAAACATGAAGTTGCCCGTGATGTTGCTGAAGCCGATCAGGCAGAACATGACGATCGCCGAGATGACGTTGCCGATGTACGGAATGAGATAGAGCGCCCCAAATATCGGCCCCAAGATGAGTGCATAGGGCACCCCCAGTAAGAGCATGAGCGTCGTTTGAGCCGCAGTATAAAGCAGAACCACCAACGCGATTCCGCGAAGATAGCGAAAGAAAACTTGTCCGATGTCGCTCATGATCGCCATCGCGCTCTTCCGAATCGCCGGCGGAATCCACCGCGGACCGGTCTTCTTGTATTCGTCGAACTCCATTAAGAGGAGCGGCACCAAGATCGGAATAAGGATCAGATAGAGCAGGCTCGAAAAGATATTGGAAAAGATGCCGAAGAAGGAGAGGACGGCGTCTTGGACACCTTTGGCAATCTTCGGACGCTGAGGCTCGATGTATTGATCGATGATGGCTTGCTGGGTCGTAGGCAGCCCGGCTCGCGCCAGCGTCTCCTGATAAGGCTCAAGAATTCGGTCGAGATTACTGGTGTTTTTAGGCGCCTCTGCAAGCACCGGGGGACGCCATCGCACGAAGAAGTTTTGATTTGGGTCCTCTTGCGTGAGGTTCGTCAGCACGGAGCCAATCTCGGTTCGCAGATTGCCGGCCTGCTTGATCACGGACGGCATGATGAGCACGCCGAGGAGAACTCCAAAAAGAAGGAAGCTGGAGACCACGAGGGCAACCGCAGACCGCCGCGACATACCGCGAAGGCGCAACTTGCGCACCGTGGGCTCAAGGAGAGCCGCGATAATAAAGGAGAGGATGAAAGGCAGGAGAATCCCCCGTACAAGGTACAGGAAGAGCACAGCGGTCAAAACTAAGACCGCCCAAAGCAGAATTCTCCAGCCTGGCATTAAGTGTGGACTTTAAGCGCCGATTTCGTCGACGGCTTGATCGACGGCCCGCTTCGCACGCTGCTCAGCGACCCATTCCTCAGTCTTGCCCTTGAGTTCCTTGAACTTATCGCCCAGGTCCTCTCTCAATTCTGTGCCTGCTTTAGGTGCGAACAGCAAGCCAGCCGCGGCGCCAATGATGGCTCCAAGACCGACTCCCGCCAGCATGTAAATCAGCACGTTCGTGTCGTCATCGTGTCTGCTCAAAGGGTTCCTCCAATTGTCAATTTTCATTGTACGCTCCCGAATGTTGTAATTTCGAATCAATCAGCAAAAAGATTGCCGAACAACACGCAGACGACGAAAGAACAGCCTAGGTTCACGGGCGGCTACATGCTCGGTGGGGCGTTGGTCCCGTGAAAATTTCCCCCGTGAAGGGTTTCCGTCTGCCGCATTTCTTCTAGCCCCTTGGCAACAAGTGCGCCGCCGGCAAGAAGAAAGGCCAGGCTCGAGAAGTTGTTGCGGAGCAGACCGAGGCCGCCAATCAGTGCACCGAGCACAAGGTAGGGGCGGGCAGGATGGTTAGTTGTCAGAACCTTCGAAAGTTCGTTTTCTTGCGCTTGCATGGTGGATATGAGTATGCCGCGAAGTCCTAGGTTCCCAGGAACCTCCCGGCGTCTACTGAGTCCGTCTAAAGGGAAAGGACAAAGCGGAAAACTATGTTGGTTAACGAAATCATGACGACGGATCCGACGTGCTGCAGGCCTGAGCAGAGCATTCAGGAAGCAGCAAAGATGATGCTGATGGAAGATTGTGGGTGCATCCCAGTGGTGGACGAAGCGTCCCATCGCATTGTTGGGCTCATTACCGATCGAGACATCGCGGTTCGCGCGGTAGCCGCAGGAAAAGATCCGGGGAAGACTTGTGTCGCTGAGACGATGAGCCACCCGATCGTTTCGATTCAAACAGAGTCCACGGTGGAAAGCTGTGTGAAGCTGATGGAAGAGAACCAAGTCCGCCGGGCCCCGGTGGTGGATTCCAGCGGAAGGCTTATCGGAATGATCGCGCAGGCCGATGTCGCGAGAAAGGGTGCCCCAGAGCAGGTGGCCGAGCTGGTCAGCGAGGTCTCGAAGGGCGCGGACGTCGGACACATAAGTTAGCCCAATAGGGAGTGCGGCGACCCGGTGCCGCTTTGCCCAGCCCTAACTTTGCTCGGCGTGTTGTTTCGAAAACAGGTCGCCGCACTCCATAGGTGAAATCGGTAAACTCAATGTCGCCGCATGAGAACCAAGATCGTCCCTGAGCCGCAGCTCATTTTTGACAAATCACGACCAGGACGGATCGGTTGCAACGTCCCCAAGGCAGACACTCCTGAAGTCGATATCGCCTCATTTGTAGGCGAGACGCGGGGCGAGCTGAACCTCCCCGAGCTTGGTGAGCTGGACGTGATTCGGCATTTCACGAACCTCAGCCACATCAACTACGGTATCGACACGGGCTTCTATCCTCTGGGCTCTTGCACGATGAAATACAACCCGAAGGTCAACGAGGTCACGGCTCGTTATCCAGGCTTTGCGCTTTTGCATCCGATGCAGCCAGTAGAGACCATCCCCGGAGCTCTGGAAGTGCTTATGGGAGTGCAGGAGATGCTGATGGCGATCACCGGATTCGAGCACATTACGCTACAGCCGATGGCCGGCGCACATGGCGAAATGACCTGTCTGATGCTCATCAAGGCGTACCACGAATCAAGGGGTGAGGCTCATCGGAAGATGGTGCTCATACCGGATTCGGCGCACGGCACCAATCCGGCGTCGGCTGCACGCTGCGGCTATGACGTCAAGACGATTCCCACGGACGACGAAGGGAACACCGACATCGCGGCGCTCACGAAGGCACTCGACGGCGATATGGGCCAGCATGTTGCCGCGTTCATGCTGACCAATCCTTCCACGCTCGGCCTGTTCGAAAAGAACATCGAACGGATCTGCGAGATGATTCATGAAGTTGGCGGGCAGGTGTTCTGTGACGGCGCAAACATGAATGCGATGGTGGGCACCACGAGGCCAGCGGATCATGGGTTCGACTGCATGCATCTGAACCTTCATAAAACGTTCAGCACCCCCCACGGCGGAGGAGGGCCCGGATGCGGGGCTATCGGATTGCAAGGTCATTTAGAGCCATTCTTGCCGATGCCCGTCATCCGAAGAACGTCCCCTCCCGAGGGGGAGGCGCAAATCATTGCCGAATATGGCAGGCCCAATTCGATCGGCCGCGTGAGCGGGTTTTACGGGCAGTTCCTAATGGAGGTTCGCGCGTACACCTATCTCCGTGCGTTCGGCCGCGAGCATATGGCGGACATTTCACGCTATGCCGTTCTGAATGCCAACTACGTGCGCGCTCGCCTAAAGGACGTGCTTCCTCCCGCCCACGACCGCCCGTGCATGCATGAGTGCATCTTGACGGCGGAGATGTACAAGAAAAAGCACGGGGTTCGGGCATTGGACATCAGCAAGCGACTCATCGATTACGGTTTTCATCCCCCAACCAACTATTTCCCGATGATCGTTCCCGAGTGCCTCATGATCGAGCCTACGGAGACGGAGGCAAAAGAAACGCTCGATGCTTTTTGCGATGCGATGATCGCGATTTGCAAGGAAGCGATCGAGACGCCCGACTTGCTACATGATGCGCCTTCCTCCCAAATCGTGGGCCGTCTGGACGAGACGGCTGCGGTCAAGAGTCTGGACGTGCGGTGGAGGCCAGGAAAAGACGTGTTCGCTCCCGCAGCAAGTGAGAAGATCGGACGCGGGTTCGCGGTCGGAGAAGGGCTTGAAGACGTCAACGTCAAGAAAGACGTGCCGAGTTCGTAACCTGCTGCTCGGCCATCCGCTTTAGCTCCCGGTTTGGCCCTTCAAAAACCTTCTCATGTAGGCACCCAGAAAGATGAGCGCTCCAAGTGCTCCGAGGGGACCGAAAGGTGCGACGAAGTCAAGGGTGTCGATCATTCTTGTGCCCGATGCGGTCGGCTGGAACTCGTGCGTGTGCCTCATGCGTGCGAAAGCCCCTTTTTGCATTTCGTCCACGAATCGCGTGGGGCGCTCGTACTCGACTACTTTGGAGCGGAGGCGCTGGGTGACTCCAAGGTGTCTTGCTTCGAATTCGACTTCATCGCCGAGCTCAAGCAATCCACTCGTTGGTCCCGACCGTCGACGCCGTATGAGCGTTCATGTCCCTCGCGAGATCGAAACAGACTTCTGGCGAAGCCTGAATATCGATCTCGGTTCTGATGATCATGTTTTCGCTTCGACTTTGTATTGTTCGACGTGCTTGAGGCAGCAGGCTCGTACTCGGCCGCGGATGCGATTGATGTAGGCAGCTCTCTCGGTGACTCCAATAGCTCCTCGGGCATCGAGCAGGTTGAAAACGTGGGAGCACTTGAGGGCGAGGTCGAGGGCTGGGTAGACGAGCGCAAGCGGGCCGCGGTTAGGCACATCGGCAGCGGGTGGAGAATCCTGCTTTTGTGTCGTCAGAATTCCTAGATCGTTTTGCCAGTAGACGGTGGTCTCGATGACGCGCTTAGACTCGGCCTCATACATTTCAAAGAGCTGGTACAGCATCTCGGTGGACGCAACCTCGAAGTTGTAAACGTTGTTTTGCATTTCGAGTTGAAATTCAGACTCTCGGTAAGAGAGTTGATCATTCCATTGCAGATCGGACCAGAACGAAGCGTTTTGATCGAGCATGAGGCAAAGGCGCTCGGGTCCATAAGTGATCTCCGCGGAGACCGGGTTGCACTCGATGCCGCCCATTTGTTGGAAGAAAGTGAACTGGCTGATCTCGGCCCCATTCGCCCAAACTTCCCACCCAACTCCGGCAGCGCCCGCGGCTTGGGACTCCCAATCGTCCTCCACTAGCCGGATGTCGTTCTTGCTCGTGTCGAATCCGAGAGCATCGAGCGAGCCCATGTAGAGGTCGACGATGTTGTCGGGGCTCGGCTTCATCAGCACCTGATATTGAAAGTAGCGCTGGCTCCGCATCGGATTTCGGGTGTAGCGTCCGTCGGCCGGTCTACGGGAAGGTTGAACGTAGGCGACGTTCCACGGCTCCGGTCCGAGGGAACGCAAGGTGGTGGCAGGATGCATGGTCCCGGCCCCCACTTCGACATCGTAAGGCTCCAAAATCGCGCACCCTTGAGCCGCCCAATAGTCGTTGAGCCTGAAGATCAGCTCCTGCATGGTCATGGCTGAAGGATACCGGGCGGCCGGGTCGCGGGCGGTGAGGACGCTTCGTAGAATAGATTCGCACCAACGCCTGCTCTGAAGAAAAGGGGCCCCCAAGAAACCTCTCCTTACCGCCTCACATCCTAATGAGTCCTTGTGAGTGCAACTGTTGCGTATGGTATGATTTCGCCATGAGCGAAAGCAAGATCATCACAGTATTCGGCGCAACTGGCGCACAAGGCGGCGGCCTGGTACGCGCGATCCTCGAGGATTCTAACGGCGGCTTCAAGCCTCGCGCAGTCACGCGCGACGCCGCGTCTGAGAAGGCGAAGGCACTTGCCGCCCGCGGTGCGGAGGTCGTAGAAGCCGATGTCGATGACGCCGCAAGCGTCGCCCGCGCTCTCGACGGAGCCTATGGCGCCTATTTCGTGACCTTCTTCTGGGACCACTTCTCGCCAGAGAAAGAACTCGCCCAAGCCCGGGGGTTTGCCGAAGCGGCTAAGGCGGCCGGCATCCAGCACGCTGTCTGGTCCACTTTAGAAGACACCCGCAAGTGGGTGCCTCTGGAAAATCCTCGAATGCCGACCTTGATGGGCAAGTACAAGGTGCCCCACTTCGACGCCAAGGGCGAAGCGGATCAGTTCTTTGGAGACGCAGGCGTCCCAACCACGTTCTTGCTAACTTCATTCTATTGGGACAACTTCATCCACTTCGGCCTCGGCGTTCAGAGAGGCACCGACGGCAAACTCGCCCTAAACCTCCCGATGGGCGAGGCGCGCCTGCCGGGTATCGCCGCGGATGATATCGGACGAGCAGCCTACGGCGTGTTCAAGAGGCCGGAACTCATTGGCAAGACGATCGGCATCGCCGGAGAGCATCCGACGGGCAAGGAAATGGCCGAAGGACTCTCGGAAGTCGTTGGCGAGGAGGTTGTCTATAACGCCGTTCCGTTTGACGTATTTCGGGGGCTTGGCTTCCCCGGGGCGGACGATCTGGGCAACATGTTCCAGTTCAAGCACGACTTCGCCTCCGAGTTCCAAGCTCCTCGGAACTTAGCCGCGACGGCAGCATTGAATCCAGAGATTAAGTCATTCAAGCAGTGGCTTGCGGCTAATGCGGAGGCGTTGAAGGCGCAGGCAAATGGGTAAGGAGGGCGGAGGGACGGAAGGCATGTAGGCGTCAGTGCGGAAAGCCTGAGTGGCAAGGAGGGGTTGGGCGGCGGAGCACTTGAAGAGTGCCTTGCCGCTTCACCCGGATCCCATGATCTAAAGGTTCGGTTCTAACGGCTTCGAACCAACTGCTAGGTTTCATCGATCCTCGCCAGCCGCTTGGCGTACAAAAACCGGACAACTATTCCATAGAACATGATGAGTTGACCGGCCAGAAGGATAATTGTTAGCAGGGCAGGGCCGCTGCCGCAATCAGCGGAAGGATTTAAGATTACGAAGAACGGGGGCAGTACGCAACCTAAAGCAATCTTTGGTGCAACATACTTGCTTCCCGGCTCGAAGCGGTACCCGAGCAGACTTAAAAGGACACCGCCAAGCCACAGCGCCACCGTGAACCAGAAGATACGGAGAACCGAGCCTGCCGTGTCACCATCGCGAGTGCTGCACGCTTCCGCTGCAGCCACTAAGCCTGACGTCATGCATGCAATACATAAAAGCCGCATGATCCATTGTCCGCCGAGCCTGCCGTAACTCGAAAGTGAAAATGGTGTGCTCCAAAACCAAACTCGCAAAGGTTGCGTCTTGTCACCGCCCTGTTCGTACAGACTAGAGACTCGGTAAACAGTCCTTACCTTAGAGCCACCGCATCGTCTTCCTGCTCATACGTGCCGTAGTAGTAAGCCGTCTGAGACTCAAACTCGCCTGCGCAAGTGTCCACCATCTTAAACACCGGCAATATCTTTTGATTCTCGATCTCCATTGCGGCGGTGAGCTCCCAGTCGGTGGCGCACATGTCTTGGATGTTTTGCTGGAGGTTGTTCAGGATCGTGCCTGGATTCGGACCTTTTTCGTCGATCTCGATGCCGATTTCGGCTCGGGCGGCCATCATTCGCTCGACTTTGGCGCTAAGGTCGCGTTGGTTTCTTGCCAGGGTGCGTGCGAGCTTTAGCTTTTCATCGCTGAGCCGCAGGATGGAAGCGATGGATTTGGAGGGGAAACCGATGCGAAAGGCGTCCTGGATCACATCGTTCATGTTTTCAGACTCCGCAAGTCCAGCTTCCGTAAGCCGTATCTCGATGTCGATCAAGCCCTTCATCTTGCGCAGGAACCACTTATCGACTTTGCAGAGTTTGTTAATCTCCGCGACACTCCAGCCTCGGCGAAGACCATCGGCGATGGCCCAGAGCCTTTCGTCGGTCGGCTTCCTAATCGCCACCCTCAGATCGGCGTCTTCCATGGGGGGGACGTATTCCTGTTCCGTCTCGAGCGCCTGCTTGACCGGGCCCTGGTAACGCTTAGGACCGGTCCAGGGCCAGGAATCCAGGCTGGCGTCCTCCGGATCGGCGAGCGTCTCGGCAACGTACCGTTCGTATTCCTCTTGCGAGCGGATTTGGGAGGAGTAAAACTCCGGCTCCCAAAGGGCTTCCTCCCGCTCCCGCGCGTTGCCAATACGCTTGTCGGTTGCGGCTCGCCACACCTGCAAGAGCTCAGCGAGGCGAAAGCCCTCGGCCGGCTCGACCACCACGTGGATGTGATTCGGCATCACGACCCAGGCATGGAGGCGGTAGCGAGCGGCGTCGAACTGCCGCAGGCACTCGTCGACCAGCTTCGCCATGGAGTCGTCGAGGAAAAGCGCGGCGCCCTCGCCGGCATCCAGGAATTTGTCTAGCCACTGCTCGAGCATGCGGCCGAATTGCACGCGATCAGCGTCGCTAAGGGAGCCCGAAGACACCATCGTCTGCACCCGCTCGTGCTCTTCCACCCACTCTTCTCGCAGGTGGTCGGGAAGGGCATCGCGAAGGTGCATGGTGACGAAGTAGAACTGACGCTTAGGGTCCCATTTGGCTTCAAAGTTATCCGAGAAGAACGCGCTGGGCTTCTCCTTTTTCTTCTCCGCCTGGGGCTTGTCTTCGTAAATGCCGAAGGCGGCGCTGCCCTGAAACTTCGCGTGTCGAAGGTCTTTTTGCTTAACCTCGAGGCCGCGGATGGCTTTCATAAAAGCGGCTTCAAAGGAGCGGTCGATGGCCATGACTTCCCCGGTGGCCTTCATTTGGGTGAAGAGGCTGCGGTCACCGGAGGCGAATTTGTCGAACGGCCATCGCGGGATCTTGACGATGCAGTAGTCGAGGGCGGGTTCGAAGCAGGCTTTGGTGCTGCCGGTCACCTGGTTTTCGATCTCGTCGAGAGTCTTGCCGCTGGCGATTTTGGCCGCGACTCGGGCGATAGGGTAGCCAGTTGCTTTAGAGGCCAGGGCCGAGGAGCGCGAGACTCGCGGGTTGACTTCGATGATGTAATAGTCGAAGCTTTCGGGATTGACGGCAAGCTGTACGTTACAACCGCCTTCGATTCCAAGCGCCTGGATGATTTTCAGGGAGGCGGTGCGGAGCATGTGGTACTCCAGATCGCTGAGGGTTTGCGAGGGTGCGACGACGATGGAGTCCCCTGTATGGACACCCATCGGATCGAAATTCTCCATGTTGCAAACGGTGATGCAGTTGCCCGCGCTGTCGCGCATCACTTCGTACTCGACCTCTTTCCATCCGAGCAGCGATCGTTCGACCATCAGTTGGCTGCGCATCGAGAGCTTCAAACCCTTGCGCCCAATCTCCCAAAGGTCTTCGCGTGTTTCGGCAATGCCGCCGCCGGTGCCGCCGAGGGTGTAGGCCGGACGAACGATACACGGATAGGGAACGACATCGAGAATATCCGTCAGGTCCGCTTCGCTCTGGATAATCCAACTCTCTGGCACCGGTTCCTTGATCTCTCGCATGAGGGAGCGGAAACTCTCCCGATCCTCCGCCTTCTTTATGGCCGAGAGGGGTGTGCCAATAACCTTGACGTTGTATTTTTCGAGGATGCCGGCATCGCTCAGCTGGGTGGCGAGGTTGAGTCCGGTTTGCCCGCCAAGGGTTGGGAGTAGTGCGTCGGGCCTCTCTCGCGCGATCACTCTTTCGCAGAAATCGACGGTAAGTGGTTCGATGTAGAGGGCGTCACTTACGCCAGGATCGGTCATGATCGTGGCGGGATTGCTGTTAATCAGGACGACCGTGTGGCCCTCTTCTTTCAGGCTTTTGCAAGCCTGAGTTCCGGCGTAGTCGAATTCGGCAGCCTGCCCGATAACGATGGGACCAGAGCCGATGACGAGGACCTTCATTCCAAGAGTGGAGTCTACCGCTCCAGCGAGTTCAGAATGGCTGTGCACAGAGCAGGCATCGCATCTGGGCTGTCAAAGAGCCTCTACAATTCGATTAAAACGTACGAGAGCGCCGGTGTATAGTCTTCGGAAATGGACCTCACTGACGCCTTGCTCGACTCTTGGGACCGCCAATGCCGCATCGTGGATGCCGTTTCTTCGAGGATCGACGAATCGAATCGACACTTCAAGCCCTCCGAAGACGGCCGGCCGCTCGATCATCAGCTCGCGCATATTCATTTGGTCCGGCAATCATGGCTGGCTCAGGTAGCGCCGGAGCGAGCGGCCCAACTGGGTAGCGCGTTCACAGACGGGTGGAAGACACCGATTCGGGACCTGGACGCCATCAAAGCACACCTCAAGGAGAGCGGTCCGGCCATCAGGGAGGCGGTCCGGGAGCTACTCCGCAACGGAACGGGCGAAATCGGCGGCTACAACCATCCCGTTCTCTTTTTGCAGCACATGGTGTGGCACGAAGGCTGGCACATCGGCCTTATTTTCCTGGGCCTTCGCCTAGCAGGGCAGGAGCCGGCTGACGAGTGGGAGGAAGCCAACGTTTGGGGCGAATGGCGAACGGAGTGATGCCGTAGAGCTGACGTCCGCCGGAAGACGAAACAAAGTTTGATGTTGGGATGAGAAATAGAACCCTTAACACCCTCCAGCGAGTGGAGGGGGGACTCTCCGGATGCTCCCTCCAGCCGCATGGCCGGGAAAGCCTTCCATTTCTCCGAACGCTTCAATGGCAGGCATCATGTCTTCCAATTGCTCGGCCGTGAGCCGGGAGATGCTCTGGAATTTTAGAAAGTCCATCACGTTGACCGGGCTGCCGAAGCGCGCGCCGCCAGCCGTAGGTAGCGTGTGGGAGGGGCCGATGACCCAGTCGGCGGCACTTTCCGGAGTGTGAGATCCAAGCAGGAAGCATCCGGCGTTGCGGATCTGACTCATCGCTTTATCGGGATTAGCGGTCATGATCGTGAGGTGCTCGGGGGCGATCGCGTCAATAATCTCGCAGGCATGAGCCATGTCTTTAGCAATCACGGCTAAGCTTTCGCCGAGAGCTTTGCGCATTAAGTTTTGCCTTGGGGCGAGTTTGAGCTGCTCCCAAACTTGGGCCAGAATCGCATTCAGCACTTCTTCGCTGAAGGCGATGAGGAAACCGACGTTGTCGTCACTGTGCTCGATCTGGGTAAGGAGATCGGCGGCTGCCCAAGCTGGGTTCGCCGAGCTGTCGGCGAGAACGCAGACTTCACTCGGGCCGGCGTATCCATCGAGCCCCACGCGTCCCCAAAGCTGCCGCTTGGCCTCGTTTACGAAGCGATTCCCCGGACCCACGATCTTGTCGACTTTGGGCACCGACTCGGTGCCGATCGCCAATGCTGCGATCGCTGCCGCGCCGCCAATCTTGAACGCTTTGGTGACGGATGCCTCCTTCATGGCGACCAGCACGGCCGGCGGAAGGGTGCCATCTACGTTCGCGGGAGTTGTGACGAAAACTTCAGGAACCCGCGCGACGTTCGCCGGGCCGACGTTCATAAGCACCGAGCTCGGATAGTTGGCTTTCCCGCCCGGAACGTAGACGCCCACCTTCGAAATCGGCATGAGGCGCTGGCCGGTGGTTCCTTCGCGAAAACGCTGCGGAGCGTGGAGCTGGGCGGAGCCGGGGTAGCCCGAGCCCCACACGTAAACGCCTGCACCCTTTCCGTCGCGTAGTCGAACCTCAGCGCCTCGCTGATCTTGGTGCGCCTGAACTCCCGTCCAGCCTTTAAACAACGCTTGCGCCTGCTTTTCGTGAAAGGACGCAATCCGTTCGAGGGCGTAGCGAATGGCTGCGAGGTGTTCTTCGGGAAGAGAGCACGCTGCAAGCTCACTTTCGCTGACGAGGATCGACTGAAGGTCTGGGGCATCGAACTGTCGGGCGTTATCGAGAAGGGCCCGGTCGCCGCGTTCACGTACGTCCTGAATGACTTCTGCGACGATCCTTTGCGTCTCGGAGTCTTGTTGGGCCGAGCGATGCCGCAGCAATTCGAAAACGTCTTCCGTGGCAGCGTCGATGATGCGGATCATGGGGGCGGTTTAGCTTAGCACTGACGGTCGGGGTCGGGGCGGAGAAAAGCGACGCCGGGTCGCCGCACCCCATATCGTGCGAAACTGATTGGAAATGGTTGCCATCATTCCGGCTGCAGGAAAGGGGACGAGGATGCAGCAGATTACGCAGGGAACTGCCAAGGAGCTGGTGCTGCTTGGCTCAAAGCCCGTGCTTCTGCGCATTCTTGAAGAAGCGCGCGAGTGCGAGCCGGACGAAATCATTGTTGTCAGCTCGCGCGACAAAGAGGATATGAACCAGGCGGTCGAAGAATGGGCCACGACGCTGTTTGCAGACCTTCCGCTGACGATCGTATATCAAGACTTCCAGAAGGGAGCGGCCCACGCGGTCGCACAGGCGGAAGTGGATGACGATGCGGTGATCTTCTTTGGCGATTGTCTGATCGTGCCGACGTCTCCCGCATCACGCATGGCCAATCTCGTCTTTCGCGGCATGGACGGATGTATTGCAGTTGAAACCGTGCCGGACCACGAAGTCTCACGGTATGGCATCGCTGAGGTCGACGAAACCTTTGGGGCGATTACGCGCCTCATCGAAAAGCCTCAGCCTCACGAGACTTCAAGTCGATGGGCGGTGGCGGGCAGAATCGCGTTGAACCGGTCGCTCATGGCATTTCTGAGCGACGAGACGATGGGCATCCCCATGGGACAGGAACTCGCGATTCCTACGGTGCTTGCCAAGGCAATCGTGAATGGAGCGGACATAAGGGCGGTGCCGCTGCAGCCCGATCAAAAGCGGGTGGATTGCGGGACTCCCGAGGAGTATCTGGAGGCTCAGCGGGAGCGATGGGGCTGAGAGTGCAGGCCAGCGCTCCGGGGCGCTGCGGAATTCTTGGCAATCCCAGCGACATCTATGGCGGAAAAGTCCTGTCCTGCTCCGTTCCAGTGCGAGCTCGATGCTGTTTGGAAATTTCCGATCAAGACCAGTTACCAGAGGATCGCCGGCTCTGGGATGCGGCATTGGCTCGGTTCCCTTTACGCCACCCGGTCAAAGTTACTTGGGAGACGGACGTGCCTCGGTCATCCGGGCTCTCGGGATCGACCGCGCTCTTGGCGGCCACCTTGGCCTGCGTTTTGGCTCTGGACCATGAAAGGCCCGATCTCGACGATTCTTTGAAGAAGATCGTGTTTACAGAGCTGCTGAGAGACATCGAAAGACATGAGGCCCGCGTCATGTGCGGCTACCAGGACGCCTACATGATCGTTCATGGGGGGATTCACTTGATGGACTTTGCGGGAAAGCATCCCGTGGATACAGGACCTCCCGCGACGCTTCAAGCGCTCGAGGTTCCTCTCCCTTTCATTTTGATCACAACTGGAGTCGAGCGGCTGAGTGGAGCAGTTCACGGACCAATGTCCGAGCGATGGATGAAGGGCGAAAGAGAAGTAGTCGATGCGATAGAGAAAATTAGCCAACTGGCTGAACCCGGTGCGAAGGCTCTGGCTGCGGGCGACCTCGAGACCCTTGCAGGTCTTATGGCGGAGAACCAGCGCCTGATTGCCAGCGTTGGGGGCTCGGGCGAATCTGTCGACGCGCTTATCGGGCATTGCCTGAGCCATGGGGCGCGTGCGGCGAAGCTGGCGGGTGCAGGCATGGGAGGCACCGTGATCGCGCTAACTGAAGACGCTACAGAACTGGAGAGGGCGCTGAGAGGGGTGGGCTACAAGCGGTTCATCACTCCTGCGGTTGCCGAGGGGTTACGGTACGAGGCGCCCCTTTGAAAACCTATTCCTTAGCTTTAGGCAAGTAATATAGAGTGCGGCGACCCGGCGCCGCTTTGTGAGCTATTCTTAGCTTTAGGCAAGTAATATAGAGTGCGGCGACCCGGCGCCGCTTTGTGAGCTATTCTTAGCTTTAGGCAAGTATTTATAGAGTGCGGCGACCCAGCGCCGCTTTGTGAGCCTATTTCCTAGCTCTTCAGGTAAGAAATTATAGAGTGCGGCGACCCGGCGCCGCTTTGTGAGCCTATTTCCTAGCACTTCAGGTAAGAAATTATGGAGTGCGGCGACCCGGCGCCGCTTTGTGAGCCTATTTCCTAGCTCTTCAGGTAAGAAATTTTGGAGTGCACCGCCAACCCAATAGTAGGTTAAAATCGTTCAATGGGTGTCGATCCAATGGCAATCGAGCAGTTTCAGGAGTGCGGATACTCAATCGCGCGAGGGCTCTTCAATCCGGAAGAAGTCTCCTTCCTCAAGACGTACTTCACCGAAATGGTCGAGCGCGGCGGCGATGGCTGGGCTGAAGGGGGCGTTCAGCGGGACCACGAGGACCCGCTGAGACGCTACCCGCGCCTGCTTCAGCCGCATCGAGGGGACAAGGTGGCGATGGACTACATGGTGGATGCACGCATCAATCAGTGGCTGACCGCCCTCCTCAGCCGAGAGCCGCTGGCGGTGCAAACGATGGTGTATTTCAAGCCCCCGGGAGCGCGCGGGCAAGCATTGCATCAGGACAATCGGTATTTGAAAGTGGAGCCTGGGACGTGCGTAGCGGCCTGGATGGCGCTCGATCCGTGTGACGAGGAGAATGGGTGCCTAGAGGTGGTGCCCGGTTCGCACAAACTGGACATGGTTTGCCCAGTTCCCAGCGACATGACTCAGAGCTTTACCGGTGAGACGGTGCCAGTTCCGCCGGGGCTCTCGACTGAGATGCTTCCGCTTCAACCCGGTGATGTGCTCTTCTTCAACGGCTCGCTCATCCACGGCTCTCCCCCGAACCGGTCGGACCGCTTCCGCACGATCATCGTTGGGCATTACATCGAAGGGGATGCGGAATGCGTTTCTGAGTATTACGACCCGGTTTATCGTATGGATGGGTCGACTATCGACATCCCCCGCTCGCCCGAAGGCCAACCCTGCGGAGTGTTCGTAGATCGTGATGGCGAGAAGGTGCTAGAGCTTTCGGGCACGATTTCGGAAGCTAAGTCGGCGCACTAACGCCCCTTTATAGAGTGCGGCGACCCGGCGCCGCTTTGTGAGCTATCCTTAGCTTTAGGCAAGTAATATAGAGTGCAGCGCCCCGGTGCCGCTTTGTGAACTATTCTTAGCTTTAGGCAAGTTATATAGACTGCGGCGACCCGGCGCCGCTTTGTGAGCTATCCTTAGCTTTAGACAAGTAATATGGAGTGCAGCACCCCAGCGCCGCTTTGTGAGCTATTCTTAGCTTTAGGCAAGTAATATGGAGTGCAGCACCCCAGCGCCGCTTTGAGAGCCTATTTCTTAGCTCTTCAAGTAAGTAATTACGGAGTGCGGCACTCCAGCGCCGCTTTGAGAGCCTATTCTTAGCTCTTCCGGTGTATCAAGGAAATCGACCGCCCCGCTGCCAATTTCATAGATCGCGCCCACCACTTCGACTGCACCCTTTGCAACCGCAGCCTTAACGACCGGGTCCTTCATCACCTCCCCGACTTGGTAGCGAACGTTGCTCACGATCGCTTCTCTCATATGTGCCTTCTCGTCTCTGATAGCCGGGATGCCCACAAGCGAAGGGCGCACGAGGCTTAGGACGTGCTGAATGTTGGCAGCCTCCTTTTGCTGATCCGCTAAAGGAAGCATCGCTGTCTTAACCGCACCGCACGATTCGTGTCCCATCACCACCAGGAGCTTGGTCTTCAGGTGCTCGACTGCGTATTCAATGCTTCCAAGGGTGCCAGGGTCGGCAGCATTGCCTGCGATGCGCACGATGAACAGATCGCCGGGACCTTGGTCGAAAACGATCTCAGGAGGCACCCGGCTATCCGAGCAGCTCAGCACCGTCGCAAACGGGGTTTGGCTAAGCATGAGCAGCCGCCGCTCGTAAGGAGACACTCTCGAAGTGGGTCCCCCCGCCGTGTAGAAGTTCACGTTGCCCTCTTTCAGCAGATCAAGCGCTTCGCGGGGAGTTTTTACTCGGGACTTCACCAGCTTTGAGACTTCCGCAAGCGTCGGTGACTTGGGAAGAAGGTCGTTTAGCTTGTCTCCGGCTTGTTGTTGAACGGCTTGGGATATGGCCAAGGCAGCGACAAGCATACAGCCGGATACGAATATTGCGCGAGCAGACATGTTGCGCTTATACCTGCCTACACGGCTAGCGGCAAAAGGGTTAGCTTTTGATGGGCCGTAGCACCAAGCTGCTCAGTAGTGATTTCATTGTAGAGACTATCTCGCTCCACGGGAATGCGGCCAGCTTCTTCAATCATTTCGATCATCGTCTCATGGGTCAGATATTGGCGCTTATCGCCCCATGAACCTTCCTTGTAAGTGATCTCATATTCCTGAACCAGGCCATCGGCGTCGTCGGCACCGTACCAGAGCGCCATTTGAGTGACCGGAATCGTGTTCATGATCCAGAAGCTCTTGATGTGCTCAAAGTTGTCGAGCATGAGGCGGCTCACCGCGATGTTTCGTAAGTCTTGATCGCAAGTAGGTGCCTGAATCTGCTCGAGTTCGGTGTTTTCCGGGTGAAAGCTAAGAGGCGTCATGGTCAGGAAATGGCCGGTTTCGTCTTGCAAGTCCCTGAGTTGAATGAGGTGGTCTACGCGTTCCTCGTCGGTTTCGATGTGGCCGTACAGCATCGTTGCGTATTGCTTCAGACCTAACTTTGCCGCTGCTCTTGCCACGTCCTTCCACTCTTCGCCATTCAGCTTTTTGCCGAAAAGCTCGCGATGGACGCGGTCGCTGAGAATCTCAATGCCGCCCCCAGGGAGGGAATCGAGGCCCGCCTCAATGAGGTCGGCCAACGCCTGATCGATCGTGACTTTGCCCTGTCGAGCGATTTCCACGATCTCGACTGCCGTGAATGCTTTCACGTGTACGCCCGGCCGCACTTCCTTAACGGAGCGGACGAGATCGAGATAGTATTGGTAGGGAAGGCGTGGGTTGATGCCGCCGACCATGTGAATCTCGGTCATCGGGACCTCTCGATGCCACATAAGCCGCTCCTTCACCTGCTCCAGTGTCATCTGGTACGGGGCAGGACCGCCTTTTTTTGCATAGAAGCTGCAGAACTTGCAAAACTTATTGCAGATGTTCGTGTAGTTGATGTGCTGATTCCGCACATAAAAGGTCTTGGCCCCGTGCTTTCTCTCGCGCACTATATTCGCCAGGTAGCCCACGCCGGTGAGGTCGGGAGTCACGCAGAGCAGCAATCCGTCCTCGCGGCTGAGCCGCATTCCTTGGTCGACCTTGTCGAAGATTGGAAGGAGTTCCGGACTCAAAATTTGTGCGGGTGAAAGTGCCATGTCGCGCCTTGAGCTTTCAGTATACCGTGAAAGTTGGCAGCCTTTCCCGGTTTCGAGTGCCTCCTAAGAAAGCGGAGACACTCGAAATGGGTGGCTGGCTAGTGTCTGATCTTGAGGACCTTGTAGCTCTTCTTGCCTTCGGGGGCCATGAAGGAGACTTCGTCGTTCTGCTTGTGGCCGTAGAGCGCCGTTCCCATCGGGGATTCGTTACTGATCAGATCTTTAATCGGATCGGCCTCGATGCTTGAGACGATACGCACTTCGAACTCATCTTTGAACGTCATGTCGTTCACTTTGACGTACGAGCCGATGGTAACGCGGTCGTCCGTGAGGGAGCTTTCATCGAGCACCTGGGCGTTGGAGAACAGCGTTTTAAGTTCCCCAATGCGGTTTTCAACCATGGCCTGCTCAAACTTGACCTCGTCTAGCTCGGTGTTGTCTTCGCTAAATTCCCCATGCTGTTGGCTCTCTCGGATGCGATCGGCAATCTCGGGTCGCTTGGTACCCGTGAGGAACTCCAACTCCTCCTGGAGCCGCTTAAATCCTTCTGGGGTGAGCAATATCGCCCCGCCTAATTCGTGTACTACTTCGGTTTCGCTCATTCTTTCCTGTCCCGGACCGGGCGCGACATTATAGCCGCATTTGCTCCGGTATTCATCAGATATTCGGCCGCTGACTGTTCGATGCCCACTGAACAGGCATGTTCTGGGTCCATTGGCGGCATTGCACCCTTTGATCCGTCACCGATACGACAAGTGAGAAGAACCAATCCGTTCCCGAAATGCGTCTTTTTCGTGTTGCGCCTATACGTGCGGGGTAGAACAAACGATTGATGCGCAAGGCTCTGGCAATTGGGCTGGTGCTGATGGCAGGGCTGTGCCTTGGCCAAGGTCAGGCCACACCGAATCTTTTCCTGACTGAGAAGCAGGACGTCACGATGGTCGTGAGGAAGTCCCGGCTCGGGCCCGACGATCTTTCCATAACGGTCGAGGACACTTACCCTAAGGAGCAATTGCAGGGGCAGGTCCAAGCGCTTGCTCAGTCGCTCGGCTCCGAGGTCCTCGGCCTCAGCGTGACGGCGTTCAATCCCAACCCTCAAAATGTCGCGGGCGGGTTTTTGCGTGCCGTGTGCAGCGTGCGCGGACTGGTGGATCGCGAGAAAGGGGTGCTCAACCTTCAGTCGATCGCGAGAGCCTTCGCGGGCGGGAAGGCGCCGGTCGATGTGCTCTATATCCAGTTCGAAACGGAGGCGCCTTCGACAAACGTTTTGCAGCAATGGCGCGCCCCTGACGGCAGTGTCATCGTCCAGGGACGCGCAAGTCCCCAGTTCGGCATTGAGTACAAGATCAAGCTCAACACCCAGGATCCCGCGAAAATTCGAATTCCCGAAGGTGCCGATGCCAAAGAAGAGCAGAAAGCTCCTGTAAAACCCGTTCCCCCGCCACCCTCGAATACGTGGATATGGCCCGTCGTCATTCTCGCTGCTTTGGCTCTAGGCGCGTTGGTATACTCGCTGCTTCTTAGGCCAAGGCCAAGCGCCCGACCCAAGTAGCCTTTCTCAGGAGACTCGTCCAGCAAAATGACCAGCGATTTCACGCTTCGCCAACTCATCGAAGTCGGCTTCGAAATGAATGCTTCCGACGTTTTCATCAAAGTCGACCAGAAGCCGACGATGAAACATGTGAGCGTGATCAAGCCACTGCCAGGGGAGTGGCCCGTTTTGGACCAGGCAACCGTTCGCGAACTTATGGCAGAAATGCTGACCGAGAAGCAACTCCGCAAGTTTGAGGACACCATGGAGATGGACCTTGCGTTCGCTGTCGGCGACAAGTGCCGAGTCCGCGCTAACTTCTATCATCAGCGCGGCGGCTGGGCTGCAGTGTGTCGAATCGTCCCGCTCACAATTCGCAGCGTGGAAGACCTCGGTTTGCCCCCGGTTCTCAACGAACTCACCAAGCATCGTCTGGGCTTGATTCTTGTTACCGGGCCCACGGGTTCTGGCAAGACCACGACCTTGGCAGCACTCATCGACCGCATCAACATCGATCGTGCTTGTCACATCGTCACCGTCGAAGATCCCCTGGAGTTCGTGCACCAAGACAAGCAGTCGTATGTCAGCCAACGAGAAGTTAATATCGATACGTTGGACTTCCAACCCGCGCTTCGCGCCGTAGTCCGTGAAGCACCGGACGTGATTTTGATCGGTGAGATGCGCGATCCCGAGACCATGGCGGTCGCTATGCAGGCAGGCGAAACCGGCCACTTGGTTTTCTCAACCGTCCATACGGCCAGCGCCTATGAGACCATGGACCGTATTGTCAACATGTTCCCACCTCACGAGAAGCAGCACCTTTGCCAACGGTTGGCAGGCTCGCTGCGTGCCATCGTGGCCCAAAAGCTCGTGCCGCGGGCGGATGGCAATGGCCGAGTTGTCGCCCTGGAAATTCTAATTTGCACTCCGACCGTGAGCAAAGCGATCGAAGACGGCCACTTTAGCGATCTGTACCATATGATGAATGAGGGAACATTCTGGGGTATGCAAACGATGAATCAGTCGCTGGTGCGGTACGTGAAGGCGGGCATTATTTCCGAAGATATTGCTATGAAGTATGCGGGCATCGCTTCTGAACTGAAGCAGATGCTTCGCCGCTAATTGTTGTGTGCCGAAAACCGTGGGCTTTATGCCTCAATTCGTGACTTGACTTGAGACAAGGAAGGACGTATACACCGCTGAGGCCGTTGCTGAAGAGATAGATGGCGATAACTATTGACGCTCTGTTGGCGGCGCTCGTGGAAAAAGACGCGAGTGATCTCCACCTAAAGGCCGGCAAACCGCCGGTCATGCGCATTCGTGGAGAACTTGTGCGGGTGCCTGAGTTCAGCATGACTGCGGAAGAGCACACGAGCATGCTGACGGGCATGCTCAACGAGGAGCGCAGGGAGAAGCTGGAAGACTTCAAAGAAGTCGATCTCTCCTACAGCTTGGTGGGCATCTCCCGATTCCGCGTCAATATGTTCTGGCAGAGAGGGGAGATTGGCGCGGTCTTTCGCGTCATTCCACACCGGATCAAGACCATCGATCAATTGCAGATGCCCCAAGTCTGCAAGCGGATTGCACTGTTTCCACGCGGATTGGTGCTGGTGACGGGGCCGACAGGATCAGGAAAATCGACCTCTCTTGCGGCGATGATCGATCACATCAACGCCCACAAGAAGTCCCACGTGATGACGATCGAGGACCCGATCGAATATGTGCACCTAGACAAGACGTCAATCATCAACCAGCGAGAGCTTTCGACGGACACTCACAGCTTTGTAGAGGCTTTGCGGCACGTGATGCGGCAGAACCCGGACGTCATCCTCGTGGGTGAGATGCGCGACTTGGAAACGATCCACCTGGCGATTACCGCTGCCGAGACCGGTCACCTTGTGTTTTCAACTCTGCATACCGTAGACGCAGCTCAGACAATGGACCGCATTGTGGACGTGTTTCCACCCGAGCAGCAGGCGCAGGTTCGAACCCAGCTTTCGGTGACCTTGCAAGCGGTGATTTCTCAGACCTTGATTCCGACTTTGGACGGCACCGGCCGGGTGGCGGCTTTCGAGGTGATGGTCGCCACGCCTTCTATTCGAACGCTCATCAGGGAAGGAAAGACGCACTCGCTCTATATGGATATTCAGACCGGCGGTGAGTTGGGCATGCAAACACTCGACGGATCGCTATTGAACCTCGTGAAGGATGGAAGGGTCGATTACGAGCATGCGCTCGCAAAGTGTTCGAACCCCCAGGAATTCCAGCGCCGGGCGGCGAATCTAGGATTGATTGAGGTGCCAGCAGTTGCAGCCCGTTGAGTTCTTCCTGGAGCAATGCGTTCGAGCGGACGGCTCGGATCTGCACTTCAAGACCGACACCGGGAAAGCATACATTCGCGTGCACGGCGATCTAATCGAGGTGGACGCGCCCCATTTTAATGACGCGGAGTTTCGCCAAGAGTTAGCGAAGACGCTTCGACCCGCGCAACTCCAGAAGTTCGATCGCGACTTGGAACTGGACTTTTCCTTCGAGGTGCCTGGACTTTCACGATTCCGAGGCAACGCCTATCAGCAGAGGGGGCACATGCAGGCGGCCTTCCGAGTCATCCCCTACGAGATTTCGACGATGGAAGATTTGCACCTGCCCGGGGCGTGCTATGACTTCATCGAGCGGCCGCGCGGCTTGGTGCTGGTAACGGGTCCCGCAGGCTCGGGGAAGTCCACTTCCTTGGCGGCGATGCTGGACCGGATCAACCGAACCCAGCCCCAGCACATCGTTACCGTCGAAGATCCCATCGAATTTGTCCATGACGATGCGAAGGCGCTGATCAATCAGCGAGAGCTGGACGTGGACACGCTTTCCTTTGCGAACGCCTTGAAGTACGTGCTACGACAAGATCCTGACGTAATCCTCGTGGGAGAGATGCGGGATCTGGAGACGATCCATTTGGCGATCACCGCGGCGGAGACGGGCCATCTGGTGTTTGGCACACTGCACACCGTGAACGCGGTTCAGACCGTGGATCGCATCGTGGACGTGTTTCCCATTCACCAACAGCAACAGGTCCGCATGCAGCTTTCAGTGAACCTTGTGGGGGTAATGAGTCAGACGCTGGTTCGGCGACGCGACGGCCGTGGCCGAATTGCCGCGCACGAGGTGATGGTGGCGACCTCCGCCGTTCGCAACCTCATTCGCGAGAACAAGACGTACCAAATCTCCTCAATCATTCAGACGGGTGCCCGCGCCAAGATGCATTCGCTCGACCAGTCCCTTGCGCAGTTGGTAGACAAGTCGCTGGTAGACCATGCGGATGCGAAGGCGAAGGCGATGGACCCAGGCGAGTTCGAGCGGTTGATTTCCGTCGAGACGAAGCCGAAAGCCCCGCCGGCGCAGCAGGTCCAACCAGGCCAGCCTGGCTACGTCCAGCCGCCTCCCGTTGCCTCACCTACCGCGCGACAGCCGTACCGGCAACAGTTCCGCAAACACTAAGTGGAGCTTAAAGGCTCACCCAACTTCGGGTCTCGCTGCTGCGCTCCACGGCGTCCAGGACCCGCTGATTCTCCAGCCCATCCAGGAAATCAGGCTCGATTCTTTTGCCTGCGCCCATGTTGGTGAATGCGTCCGCAAGGAGATTGATAAACGTGTGCTCATATCCCAGGATGTGCGCGACGGGCCAGAACTTGCCTGCATAGGGATGTTCGGAGGCGGTGGCCTGAATCAGGGTGAAGCCCTGCGTTTCGGCCGGAGCCGTGTTGTCATAAAACTCCAGCTCGTTCATCCTCTCCAAATTGAAGACCACCGAGCCCTTCGAACCGTTGATCTCGAAACGGTTGTAGTTCTTACGTCCAACCGCAAAGCGAGAAGCCTCAAACGTTCCGAGCGCCCCGTTTTTGAACCGTGCGAGGAACATCGCCGCGTCGTCCACGGTGACGTCGCCCATCTTGTCGCTCGCTTTTGCTCCAAGCTTGTCATCGATCTCGCCGGCCAGTGGCCGCCGCTTGACAAAGGTGTGGAGAAGTCCGCTAACTTCGTCGAACTCGCCCACCAGATAACGCCCCAGATCGATGATGTGAGCGTTGATGTCGCCGTGAGTCCCCGAGCCCGCGATTTCCTTCTGAAGCCTCCAGACGAGCGGGAACTCCGGGTCAGCGATCCAGTCCTGGAGGTACGTCGCCCGAATGTGATAAAGCGTGCCGAGCCGGCCATCCTCGATCAGCTTCTTAGCAAGGGCAACTGCCGGTGCCTTTCTGTAGTTGTGAAAGACCGCATTTGCCACGCCCGCCTTCTTAACGGCGTCAAACATCCGCTGAGCTTCGTCAAGCGTGTTGCCAATCGGCTTTTCGCAGAAGACGGCCTTTCCCGCCTCGGCCGCCGCAATCGCGATTTCGGCGTGGGTGTTGCCCGGGGTTGAGATATCGATGACGTCGATTTCGGGGTTGTTTACGACCTTGCGCCAATCGGTCTCCACATTCGCCCAGCCGAAGTTCTCCGACGCCTTAGTTACCGCAGCCAGATTCCTGCCGCACAGCGTATGCATCTTGATATCGTAGGGGAGGTCGAAGAAACGGCCCACCTGGCGATAAGCGTTTGAATGGGCTTTGCCCATGAACTGGTAGCCGATCAATCCGATATTAAGTTGCTTTCCTGGCACGGATTATTGTAGCGGACCGGGCTTGTGGATGTCCCTCGCTCAATCGACTTTTTTAACCACAATGGATTGCGAAGCAAGCCACACTGTAGGCATGTTTCGACCTAAGCCAAAGCCTGTGCTGCATCCAGAGTGGATGATCGTCGGTCTCGGAAACCCCGGCCCGGAGTACAAGGGCACCCGGCATAACGTGGGGTTTGAGGCAGTCGACAAGCTGGCTGAACGGCACAAGATCAAGCTCGACAAAGGAAAGCAGCAATCTAGGCTGGGCATCGGAATGGTCTCCAACCGAGCCGTGGTGCTGGTAAAGCCTCTGACGTTTATGAACCTCAGCGGCCGTTCGATTGCGCCTCTTGCAAGAGAGTACGGCATCCCGCCCGAGCGGATCCTGGTGATCGCGGACGATCTTGACTTAATGGTAGGCCGAGTTCGAGTCAGAGCAAAGGGCAGCGCTGGTGGGCACAACGGTCATAAAAGCCTCATCGCGGCGCTCGGAAGCGAGGAATACCCCCGCATCAAGATCGGCATTGGGTCAGTAGACAAGAGCGACACCATCGACCATGTCCTTGGCAAATTCACCTCGGATGAGCGGTTGGATATCAACGAAGCCTTGGACCAGGCGGTGAGCGGAATCGAAATGGCCGTAGCCGATGGCATCGAGCTGGCCATGAACCGCATCAATCCCGCGGGCAGCTAAGAAATCACCGGAGATGCCCAACCGTCGAAGTCCCCTTCGTGCGACTCGCTCAACGCCCGGAGGTAGGCGCATCTCGCAGCAACCGCCTCCTCCTCAAGGGAAGTATCGGCGCAGATCTCACACCCAAACCTTCTCTCTCCGCTATCGGCCTCAAAGAGCCCCTGTTGGCTCAGGTAATAGCCGACTAAAGATGCGGCTCGGACGAACTCTTCGCGTGCCTCCGCAGAGGGAAAGTAGGCCGAGAAGTCAACCGTGCGGGATTAGCTAGGGTCGTCCCCATGCTGCCGAAGCGTTGCTAGAAGCTTCCGATTCCGACTGATCTCTTGCTCGAGAGGTGTGGCGGCCATATGCTGATCGTAGTAGCTCCAGCCAGCATCCAAACTGCACTCGAGAGGAATGACCCGCTTCGAGAGAAGTCCCGTTTTTACAGTGATCGGACCTCTGATTTCCGAGGGTGCGTGTAAAGCGACCGTCAGTGAGCCCCCACCTGTAATGTGGCCGAGGTAGAGCCCACCCTTGGCTCCCAAAGCCTCAACGATTCGATCCTCGATTTTTGCCACGCGGTCCAATTCATGGCCGGTAGGCAAGCCGTTCGGCTGGGCGTTATAAGGCAGGACCGCAAGGACCAGGTAAGGAAGGCTCTTACGTTCTGAGGCGGTGACGTCCGCTCCCGTGACGATCCTAAGCCCCGACTCGTCTTCCCGGCTGAAAAGGTTGAACGTTCGATCCATTGACAGCTACAAACGAACTGCCCGGTAAAAGGGCGCATGCAGGTGGTGGGCGGTAACCTTATGCAGTGCTCACCCCATATGACTGGCAAGAAGGAATAGGGAACCGCGCCCAATTTATTGAGGGCCGTCTTGCCGCCGGCGCCCCCGTGTTAGCCGTCTCCCTCGACGAAGGCATTCTGGTTTTTACCTACCGCAAGCAAGCCGGAAAGATCTATGAAATCTACGACCGGCTCATCTACGCCGGACTCGGCCAACAGTCCGACATTGAAGCACTTAGAGTTGCCGCCCTCGAGTTTGCCAGCAAGGAAGGCTACAATCGTAGCGAAGAAGACGTCACCATCCAGCGGGTCGCTAACGCCATGAGCGCGGCGATGAAGCGGGCCTTCTCAGACTTCACAAGTGCTCCCTTCGTTGGGCGCTCCCTCTTCGGAGAAGTCAACGAGACGCCCCAAGAGGATCTCTACTACGCGATCGACTACGACGGCGACTACACCATGCACCGCCTCTCTTGCGCCATCACCGGAAAAGAGGACTCTGCCGCCCTACTCGACAGCCTCAAAGACATCAGCCCAAGCACAAAGGCCGACAAAGCCCTCGAGCGCCTGACCGAGCTCTGGACAAGCCACGTTCCCGAAGATGGGCGCCCGGAGGATATAAAGCCAGAAGCCGTCCTCCTTGAGCGATCGGGCGAACGCGAAAACCGCTTCCGCACCCTGTACCCGGAGGAGTTCTAGCTGCCCGTTCTAGCTTCAATGCTCGCAGCAGCGCCCCTTTGGACGCTGGTGCTGGGCGGCGATGCCATGCTCAACGCGATCACCCCATCCGATGCGATCTGGAAAGGCATCGCTCCTGTTGTCCGCGCCGCCGACCTTGCGGTGATGAACCTTGAGATTCCTCTTACGGACTCTAGGCAACCGACGCCTTTCAAGTCTAAAGAGGAGATTCGCAAGCGCGACCAGTTCATTCTCAAAGCTTCGCCCGGTCACGCGCCATTTTTGGCTCGCGCAGGCTGGGACCTCGTTTCGCTCGCCAACAACCACGCCATGGATTACGGATCAGGCGGCCTGCGCCAGATGCAAGCACTCCTGCGAAAGCACGGAATCGGCTACACCGGAGCAGGCGAGAACGCAGAGATCGCCCGGCGTCCCGCCGTCTTTCGGACGAGGCACGGCTACCGCATCGCAGTCCTTTCCGGAATGGCGTTTGTCACTTGGTCCGCCCTAAAGAAAGTGGGCCCCGCCTCCGCCACCGCGTGGGGTGTGAATGGACTCTCCTATGGTGGAGTCATCGGAGAAGAAGCCAAAGCAGACATGTCGGACTGGATCGCAGAAGCCCGCCGAGTGAGTGACTTTGTGGTGGTTGCCTTCCACTGGGGAACCGAACGGAAGGGCCTGCCCAACGCCTACCAAGTCAAGCTGGGACGAACTGCCGTCGAGTCGGGAGCCGACCTCGTCTGGGGCCACCATCCGCATGTGCTGCAAGGTGCCGAGATCTACCTAAGCAAGCCGATTTTCTACTCCGCCGGAAACCTAGTCTCCCCACTCCCCGGCGAAACCGCTCTCTTCCGACTCGCCTACGATCGGGACGCACTTCAGTCGATTGAGGTGCTCCCCGCTCTCATCTCAGGCGGCAAGGTAGCCCTGCACGAAAGCCGCGCCCGTCAACTCGCACTCAGAGCCTTCCGCAACCTCTGCGCCGATCTCATCCAAAAATATCCCCACAAAGACTCCGTCGCAGCCATCGACTAGAATCCTCCCAAAACCAGAACCGGAAGCTCCGACTCCGGAGGAGTCACAGAACTTAGCCGCGGGTCGCAGACCCGGGGACTACTGCCACCTTAACCGCACCCCAGCGGGGTGGAAGAAAGTGCGGTGGCGCCCGTTCAAGATCAACATAGGCGCCCGCGCCTTCCTCAAGCCAGGGCTGGAATCGAATTTGATCGCAATCTAACAACATTTTTCGCACAGGTGGTTGACAAAAACGGTTGTTGACTTCTACTAAGTGTGAGCACCAACCGCTGTTCCAGCCTCAGAAAACCGAGGCACGATCCGTAAAGAAGATGACAAAGAACGAAGGCTCCCTCCCCCCCCCCCCTTTGGGAATAGGAATTTGGGAACTTCGATAGCGAAAATGCGGGGTGAAAGGGCCTTCACCCCTTCACCCAACCCCGAGCCATTCACAATCGCATTAAACACGAGTTTGAATGTTCCGTGCGGCTGGCCCCGGAAGAGGACTTCGGGGCCGAAAAGGTAGAGCTTGCCCTTACCGACTTTGGCCTCCGCCATCGTGATCCCGTCTTTCAGCTTCTCCTGACCCCATGCCCATCCGCTTCGCAGGGGCTTGTCGGTATCGAACCAGGCAACCTTCGTAAGACCCGCCGCTTCAGCACCAGCCTTGAACTTGAAGACCGGGCTGTTGTCGAACATCACATCGGCATACTCACCCATTCCCCAAGCGCTCGGCGCTCGGTTGTCGATCTTCACGCGGAGCACTGAACCAGGGACGTAGTACTGGGTGCTCGGCAACGGGCGTCCGTTCTCGCCGAGGAGAGCATTCTCGATCGGAAGGCCGAGATGATAGCCGAGTGAGGTTGAACTCCCAATGGTGACGACTGAGCCGCCTGCCTCCATGAACTCTCTTAGCTTGGGCACGGTGGTGCCGACAGTCACGTTGCCCAGCATATGCTGGAACTCAGCCGGAATCCCTTCCGGCTCCTGCCCACCTCTGCCTTGGCCGCTCGGAATTGCGCCGTCGGGGAAAAGGATCACGTCGTACTTGTCCTTGAGATTGCCTGCATCGAGCTCTTTGGCGAAGATGACCGTGTACGGGATTTCGAACTGCTCGAGAATGAGCCGCGTCCAGCCGGAGGGCATCGAGCCGCCATAGCGGTCCCAAAGCGCGACACGCTTGGCCACCATTGGCTTCAACCACATCCATTCACTGCCAGAAGAGCCGCCCCCGCCTGCCACTGCTCCTGCGCTCACACCAACACCGAGCTCCTTGGTTGCCTTTGCAAGTACCTCACGTGCTCGATCAGATGAGGCAACATGAAAGCTACCCATCGGAGGCGTTCTGGAGTTTCCGGCCTGTGACTGCGCCGTCATTCTCGACACCGGAATTCCTGCCGCGTGCAGTCGGTGAACAGCAGCAAAGCTGTTGTTCTGCGAAGGGTGAAAGATGAGATCCACTCCGTTAGAAGGAATAGACGTAGCCGGAGGAGACATCACCCCGCTGATCAATTCCAGCGAGGTCACAAGCGCCTCTAGACTGCGATCGAATCGCACTCCCATCTGATAAGCAAGCGTATAGCCCGCATTGTCGTATGGCGCTGTCGGAGGAGCTCCAGGAGCGGGGAAGTCGTTCGGGTGGTCTTGAGGCTCGAACATGTCGAGAATGTGCGGGCGGAAAGGCTGATCGCTGCGCACGACGAGCGAGCCCGCGGGGTAGGTCTTTCCGTTGGCGCTGACGGGCTGAGTCGCGCGGTGCACTTGCACGCCATTTTCTATGAGCGTGTTTGCAAAACGAACCGCCGTTGGAAAGTCGGGCTGATCAGACGGGATCACATATGCCCTTGCATCCCGGAGATCAGGGTCTTTCAGGAGCCTCAGCAGTTCCTGTCCAGTCGCCTTCTTAGAAAGCGCGTCCACACGGGAGGGCCAGTTGGTCCATGTGTCTTTTCGCCCTTTCTCGATGGAATTGCGGGCCATCCTGTACGTGTTGAATAAAAAGGGCTCTCGATACCTTTGAGCCAGGTCGAGGATCGCCATATTTGCCGTCCAGGAGTATTCAACCGACTCTCGAAACTTCCACTCGCGGGGCTCGATGGGGAAAGGTGTGTTGCCTGAAGGAATGAGGCGGGAGGGGACAACCGGGATTCGCATGGGAGTGGGTGAGCCGATGGTCTCGGTCAGGATTCCCACTATGTTGTGGAAATAAGCCGTGGTCCGAAGGCCGCCATTCCACCAGGTCGAGTAGGGAGCTCCGCCGCGCATGGTGGTTCCCGGCTTGCCTTCTTCAATCATACGGCGGTGCATGTTCGTGCCCACCATGTCGAGGCTCTCGATGACAAGCGGGTCGATGTTGTGGTTGAACGGGTCCCGGAAAGGGGGCGCGAACATAACGGTCCCGGCGGGACCCGTCTGGTGATGGTTGTACATGATTTGCGGGAGCCATTCGGTGTACATCACCCGGTTCATGTTCTTGCTCTCGGGCAGGTTGACCATGTAGAAGTCGCGGTTGTTGTCGTGGCCCGCGTACTTTTCATACAGCCGTGGAAGATTCGCGATGCTGCGTTTCAGCGGATCTGAGCTGCGCATGTACCAGTCGCTGACCAGTTCCATTCCGTCCGGGTTTGCGTGGACGAAGAGGATAATCACATCGTCGAGAATACGCTTCACTTCTGCGTCATTCCGGCTTACCAGGCGCCAACTCGTCTCGATGAGCTGTTGCGCCCCCAGAACTTCGTTCGCGTGGAGCCCGCCGTCGATCCAGACGATCGTCTTTCCCTGGGCAGCAAGCTTTCTTGCGTCGCCTTCCCCCAAATTTCCAGATGAAAGTTGCTTGGCGATCTGGCGGTACTGATCGAGCATTCGATGATTGGCGGGAGAGGTCACGATCGCCATCAACTGGTCTCGCCCCTCAGCGGTCTTGCCAATGCTGGACACCTTCATCCGGTCTGACTCGCTGTCCAGCTTCTTCCAATACTCGGTGAATTTTGTGTAGTTCGGAAGAACGTAATCCGCTCCGATGGAGTGGCCAAAGAATTTCTCCGGGCTAGTGAGCTGGCTGTGAGCGGCGGCGGAAAGGGCGACCAACAAGAGCGTCGAGCTGCGGTGCAAGAGCATGTAGCGAACCGTACCCGCTGGGAACAGTCAAAGGGACAGGCCATAGAGGCGCGGGCCGCAAATATCTTCCTGGTAGAAGACTGCTCGGATGACGAATATCTGATTCGTCGCGAGCTGCAAAGCGGCCTCCCCAGTGGCAGCCTGGCGAATGCGAAGCTCGGGAAACAGGCCGCTTTGCGAGCCGATGCGAGAGTTCGCTCGGTCCCCTTGGTGATGCTCACATCCTCCACGGCACCCCTAGACATCGCTACCGCTTATGCAATGGGTGCGAACAGTTATGTTTTGAAGCCGATCGAATTTGACTAGATCTCCGGCATGCTGCAGTACTGGCTCCGGATCAACACGGGCTGCTAGGAGTCGTGGCGCAAGCGAGCCGCGAGAATGGAACTCCGGAATTCGACGGCAAATGAACTATTCAGAGGCTGGCGGTCACTCACGACCATGGAACTCAAATCGTCGCCTCGATCCATTTCCGTGCCCACCAGGAGACGCACTGCATGCGCTCTGCTCGCGTTAGGCATTGTTGTCTCTGCTTTGAACGCGACCGGGTGCAGTCGGGCCGCCGCTGCTGAACCTTTGGAGGCAGCGGGGCCGGTGAGCCTCACGGTTTACAAGAACGACTTTGGGATGGTGCATGAACGAAGGACCGTGTCTCTGAGGCCAGGTGCCAATCAGGTGAACATTGGCGGTGTCAGCAACATGTTGGATCCAAACTCGGTTCTTTTCGAGAGTCCCAAGGGCGCCCGGGTAGTTTCAACTACCTATGAACTCGGCTCAGGCTCAAACGCAGGGCTCATGCAAAGACTCGCCGGAAAAGAAGTGGAGTTCATTTGGACATCGAGTAACGGCGAAGAAGGGGACAAGATCACCGGCAGGTTAGAGCCCACCTCGGACGGGGGCTTCCTACTGCGCGTTGGAGACAGGGTCTACATAAATCCCAAGGGGACACTGGTCGGCCCCGCAAGTGTTTCATCCCTCCCCGGCTTGGCTGCAAGGGTCGAGAGCGATGGGGCGGGAGATCAAGTGCTGGGGATCTCGTATCTCACGCGCGGACTTTCTTGGACGGCGGATTACGTAGCTCATCTCGACTCCGATGCAGAAACTCTGTCGCTAGAATGCTGGGCGAGCATCGAAAATCTGACCGGGATGCCTTTTGCGGACGCGAGCGTCACCTTCGTGGCGGGTAATCCGAACAGAGCGGTGTCGCAAGACAGGCACAGAATCAAGGCGGAGGCGGACGCGACACTCCCAATGAATGCTGTGGCAGATCCAGATATGCGAGCTGAAGCGGCAGGAGAGGGCTACCAGTACAAGGCGAAGGACCGGGCCAATATCGGGGTTGATCAGATTAGTCGCGTTCGCATGTTCGAGGCTGCATCAGTACCGGTCAAGCTCGATTACAGCGTTCGGCTCCCCTACCTCGGAGGCTGGGGAGAACAAAGTGGGCGACGGCAAAACGCCCAGCTTGCCATCAGTCTGCTGAACAGCAAGAAGCATGGCCTGGGGCAGCCCATGCCGGCGGGAGCCGTCCGCATTTACCAATCGGATGGCACGGCAAATCGCTATACGGGCGCCGGCAGCCTCGCAGATCTTGCGGTGAACTCGCGAACTTCGTTGACGCTCAGCGACGTTTTCGATGTGACCGCAGAAGCCGCGATACTCAAGAGTCAGCGCGTCAGCAAGAATGTTGTGCGAAAAAGCCTTCGCGTGGTGGTTCGTAATGCCAAGCCAAAGGCCGTCGAAGTTCGGTTGGTTCAAGAAATCTATGGCACTCATAGCTGGGCGGAAGGAGACAAGCCACAGAAGCTAAACGCCTCGACGTTGCAGTGGAAGGTAATGGTTCCGGCCAATGGCCAGAAGACTATGGAGGCCAAGCTGAACGTCCAAGGATAGCTTGGTCCGTCGAGTCCGGTTGGCAACGATGCTTCGTAGCTGCCCCTCAACCAAACAAAGCAAAACACCGCGCCAACTTTTGAGGAAAGAAAGTGCCTGGCGCTGGACCATCGAGGGGTGGGAGGGAAGACCAGGGGTAAGGTCTCCCTATGCCCCGCCGCATTCTCTTTCTCGATAAAGGCGTCGTTTCGTTTCAGGAATATGCTCCCGAGCCTCTGAGGCCGGGGACGGTTCGGATTCGTGCCCTAACCTCCCTGATTAGCACGGGCACGGAGGGCATTTGCCTTCACCGGATGTTCGAAGAGGGCACTCACTGGGACGAGTGGGTGAAGTATCCCTTTCGCTCCGGCTATAGCCTCGTGGGCGAGATTTCAGAGGTGGACGAAGGGAGCCGCTTCAAGCTCGGGGACCGCGTCGTTTCTCGTATGACCCACGCTGAGGACAGCGTGGCAAACGAGACGCAGGTGATGGCCGTGCCGGACGGCATGGAGAACGACGAGGCTGCGTGGTTCGCGCTTGCTACCATCGGCTTTATGGGCGCAAAGGCCGGAGAATTCAAGTTAGGCGATTCTGTCGCGATTGTGGGGGCGGGTCCGATAGGACAGATGGCTCTTCGGTGGGCGGTGGCGGCGGGGGCGAAACATGCCGTATCGATCGATACCGTTCCCGAGCGGTTGGAACTGGCATTACAAGGTGGTGCGACGGCCACGGTTCAGTCGACCGCAGGAGAGGCCTGCGAGATGCTCCGGCACGCTTGCGACGGTGAGTTGCCCCGGGTGGTCGTAGATGCAACCGGGCATGCTTCAGTATTCGAGCAGTGTCTCAAACTGCCGCGTTGGCTCGGCAGGCTCGTGCTATTGGGTGATACGGGTACTCCCTCGCAGCAGAGGCTTACGTTGGATGTCGTTCGACGAGGCATTCAGGTGCACGGGGCTCACATCATGCACGAGACGCCCGACTGGAGCGAGCGAAATATCGTGGAATTCTTTATGAGCCTCCATCAGAGAGGCAATTTCAACCTAGATGGACTGAATACGCATCGCTTCCCAGCTGAGCAGTGCGTGGAGGCTTTTGAACTCACCACAACCAGGCGGTCCGAAACCATGGGCGTGTTGTTCGACTGGGATTAGGGAGTTTTGCGCAGCAAGGCGATCCATTTAGCAATAGTTCATCAGTCTTTCCATGGCTTGTGCTCGTACAATTAGAGCGTCAGGGGAGAAATCGGAATGAAAGGGAAGTGGTTTGTTGCTGCGTTCGCGATTGCGGTGGGTGGCACCGCAATGGGTCAATCGGCCGATCAGGCGTTTCAGAAGAAGGTCGTTGAGGCCGTCACGCTTTTTAAGAGCGGGAAGTCAGAGGAAGCGACGGCTTCGTTCATCGCTCTCCATAAGGAGAACCCTCGGAGCTCGGATGTTCAGGCCTGGCTCGGTTACCTCTATCTTCGTGCGGGCAACGGCCCTGAAGCCGTGAAGCTGCTCGAGCAAGCGGAGACCCAGCGCCCAACTGATGTGGAGATTCTCAACAACCTTGGGAACGCCTATCTCGCCTCTCGGCAGTTCGACAAGGCGCTCACCAAGTACAACGCGATCTCAAAGCTCGCCCCCAAGCAGTTCGAGCCTTACTACAACAGCGGCACCATCTACATTCAGCAGAAGAATTGGCCGAAAGCTCTCGAAGCCCTCACTCAAGCCTCTAAGCTCAACCCACAGGATGCCTTCGTACAGAATAATCTCGGCGTTACGTACGAGGCGATGAAGCAGGATGCCAAGGCCGCCGTGCACTTTAAGAAGGCTGCCGATCTGCGGCCAGACAATGTCATTTTTGCGAGGAATGCCGGGGTCACCCTAGCGCGCCTCGGGAAGCCTGAGGCGATCGCGTATCTTGAACGCGTCAGCGATCCCACGGTAGCGCTCACCTTAGCAGACGCCTATTTGAAGGCAAACCGGATCCCTGAAGCTCTGAAGCTGTATGAGGATGCCCGCGAAATAGAAGGGAAGCGTGCAGGATTTTGGTTCAACCTGGGAGTGCTCCGAGGCAAGCAAGGGGACATTGTAGGAGCCGAGCAGGCGTACCGCAAAGCCCTCGACCTGAACTCGAACGACTTGGACACGCTTGGTAATTTGGGGCTGATTCTTTATCGCAACGGCAAGTTCAGTGAGGCGGTCGTCCTGTTTGACAAACTGGCCGGTCTCAACCCGAATTCCATGACCGCTAAAGTTAATCTGGGGGCTGCCGCAGCGCAGGCGGGCGATATGAAGAAAGCCGTCGCGGCTTGGAAGGAAGTCGTGCGCGCAGAACCTTCCAGGGTCGCCGTCCGGATGGACCTCGCGAACGCTTTGTTCGCGGCGGGAGAGGTCGAAGCTGCCCGGCATCACTACAGTCAGGTGCTGCTGATGTCCGCAAACAATGCCGAAGCTCTGAATGGGTTGGGCCTTTGCCACCTCAAGGATAACAAGCTGTCTCAAGCGGAAGCCGCATTCCGAAGCAGCATTGAAGCCGACCCGAAGTTGATTCTCGCCTACAATAATTTGGCGATCACGCTGGAGAAGGCGGGTCAGCGGGCTGAGGCCGTGAAGGTCTTAGAGCGAGCGCTTAAGGTCGATCCGGATGACGAGGACGTCAAGCGGAACTTGCAGCGAATAAAAGTTAGCGGTTAAAGTCGGCGGGGCGACAAGTTCCGTGCGTTAAACTGCTTAGCGGACGCATGGAAGTGACACAATCTCGAGGTTTGCCAGCAGCGTGAGGGTTCACCTTCTGGCTAACACATTTAGGCCCGATGCTCTGCAGGCAGCGCTTGATGCCGCCGAGTGGTTTCAAGGTCGTAGCATCGAAGTCTACGCCGACCCTGAGACGGCCCGGGCCACGCAACTGAATACGGTCTCTCTGGGGGATTTCGCAGACTGCAACCTGATTGTGGCCTTCGGGGGAGATGGAACTCTCATTCGCGCGGCTCACCTGACCGAGGACAAAGGTACTCCTATCATGGGGGTCTACTACGGCCGGTTTGGCTTTGTGACGCAGTGCACAGGCGAGAGCCTGATGAGATGCTTGGAGGGCTTCTTTAACGGAGAAATCGCGCTCGAGGGGCGCATGATGCTGCAGGCAGAGCTGCTGAGAAGCGGCCAGGTAGTGGCCACGATTCACGCCCTCAACGAAGCGATCCTCCAACGATCCGTGACGGCTCGGATGATGACGTTTCATGTAAGCATAGACGGTCACGTGCTCACCAGCTACCCTGCCGACGGGATCATTGTTTCGACCCCTACGGGATCGACAGGCTACAACCTGTCTGTGGGCGGACCGATCGTAGATCCACGGGTTAAGGCGCTCGTGCTCACCGCCCTCGCGCCCCATACGCTTTCTGCGCGACCTCTTGTCCTAGCGGAGGAGTCTGAGATACAACTCACCGTTCGCAGCGAAGGAGACGCCGTGCTCTCGGCGGATGGGCAGACGCGGCTCCATATCTTGAGTGGGGATGTGATCCGTGTAAAGAAGTCGCCCAGAGTGACAAACTTGGTAGCAGTGGAGCCCGACGATTTTCTCATCAAGCTTGGTAAGAGGCTCTTCTGGAGCCAAAGTCTTTTCGGAGACGCGCTTTGAGCGAACTGCTGCTGAGCATCGAGGACGTGCGGGTTGAGTTTTCAACTCCCGGGGGGACGGTGAGGGCAGTAGACGGCGTTTCGCTTGTCGTGAACCGTGGCGAGACGGTCGCGGTGGTTGGAGAGTCGGGCTGCGGCAAGACCACTCTGGCGAGGGCGGTGCTCGGGCTACAACCGCTCGCTCATGGACGGATCGTCTTGGACGGCGATGAAGTCCAGGGCACCAACAAGCGAATGGCTGAGAAAGTGGGCATGGTGTGGCAAGACCCCTATGCAAGCCTGAACCCACGCTGGCGGGTTGGGAAGGCCGTCCTGGAGCCTTTGGCTCTCAGTGGCAAAGCGGCAAGACCGCCTACGGAAATATTTGAAGAGGTTGGGCTTGATCCTAAGTTTGTCACCCGTTTCCCGCACCAGCTTAGTGGTGGGCAAAGGCAGCGAGTCGCCATCGGTCGAGCGCTGTCCTTGAAGCCACCCTTGGTGATTTGCGACGAGCCAACGGCCGCGCTCGACCTCAGCATTCGAGCCCAGATACTGAATCTTTTAAAGGATATCCAGCGGGTGAATCACTGCGCGTTCTTGTATATTTCGCATGATCTGACAACGGTGCGATTTCTTGCGGATCGAGTGGCGGTCATGTACTTGGGTCGGATCGTCGAAGAAGGACCCACAGAGCAGATTTTTTCCGACCCTCGCCATCCGTACACCAAGGCGCTCCTTGATTCGGCACCAACGCTGGAAAAGCTGCTGCAGCTCCCCGACCAGCTCCCAGGCGAAATTCCTGATCCGCGAACGCGATTCACCGGCTGTCGTTTTGCAAGTCGCTGTCCGAACGTTCAGGATATTTGCCTCCAACAAGACCCGCCGAGGACGGTAGAAGGCGAACGGGCCTTTTACTCCCACTATCCTGAGCACAAAGACGCGGCCTGATGGAAACCACGGTCAGCGCGATCGTTCTGCGCCGAAGCAACTCAGGAGAAACGGATCGGAAGCTGGTTCTGTTGACGCGCGAGCTGGGCAAGATCGAAGTGACCGCGAAGGGGGCCCGCAAGGCTGCTTCGAGACTGGCAGGATCATCGGACCCATTGACGGTGGCTCAAATGGGACTTGCCGTCGCAAGGAAGAACCGTTTTGTGACGCAGGCGCAGCCACAGACCTCCTTTCGTGGATTGCGAACCGATTACGACCGCCTTAGCATGGCGCTCGCGCTATGTGAGCTGTACGCCGCCGTTTTGCCGTGGGAAGAGCCTCTGCCCGAGTCTTTCGACCTTCTGCTGATCTCACTGGCACGTCTCGAAGTTCACGTAAAACCTCAGGTGGCCCTGGTCTGGGCACAGATCAAGCTGCTCGAGCTGTCAGGCTTCCTGCCGCAGTTTGACCGGTGCGTCGTCACAGACGCGGCCGTGGCAGAGGTTCATCCCTATTTGAGCCCTCACGCCGGGGGCTATGTGTGTGAACAAGCGGCATTGAGCTTCACCGATCGGTTTCGCACCCGAGCGGAGGTGCTCTATGGTCTTTCCCGGATTGGAGACTTACAGGAGCCTCCGGGGAACTTCAAATTTGTGGAAGAGGCATTGGCTGACTTGCTGCCGTTTTGGAGGCAGATTGCGGAGACGGCACTTCCAGCGAACGAGTCGGCGATCGCGGAGCTACGGAACCGTCCACTCTAGGATCGGAGCGTTCGCTTGAAGACGGAGTTCGGTAGAAAGGTGGTGCCGTATCGTATATAGCTCTTCAGGCGTTTCGGCTCGAGGCGGATGGCTTCCATAAACGCCTTGCGACCTCCGTTCGGGTCTCCGTTGAGCGTCCTCACGACGCCGAGCGCCGCAAAGTTGCGAGCTTGCGCCCGGAGCACATCCTCGGTAGCAAAGCGGCCCATCATGGCTTCGATTCTTGGCACCATCCACTCCCGGAGGCGCTGACCGTCAATCCACATCTTGTCCGACTGTCGGCTCGCATTCTCTCCGTGAACCCGATAGAGCGTCAGCACGTCGTCGGCAAAACCGAAGTGGCACTGTTCGGCAATTCGGAACCACATTTCCCAGTCGCCGAGGCCGAAGTAGTTCTCATTGAAGCCTCCGAGGTCCTCTAGGACTTCTCGCCGCGCCATGGCTGCGGACGCGATGATCTTGTTCTCATATACGAGGCCCAATAAAACATCGCCGGTGGCGAATCTTGGAAATGCAAAACCGAGCGGGCTGCCCTGGACTTGCTTGCTGTTCTCATCGATAAAGTAGCCGCCCGTATGGGACAGACCGATTTGAGGATGGGCCGCAAATAGGGCGAGCTGAGTCTCAAGCTTGCGGGGCGTCCACACATCATCATCGTTCAAAACGGCAATGAAATCTCCTGAGGCATGCTTCAGACCCACGTTTAGGGTTGCGTAGGTGCCGAGATTCTTTTCGTTAAGGACGATCTTCAGGTCTGGCTGACCGGCGAGCCATTCGCGCGTGCCGTCGGTCGAGCCATCGTCGAGCGCGATGATTTCGTAGTCCGTGAAGGTCTGGCGACGCACACTTTCTAGCGCTTCCGGCAGGAAGCGCAGATGGTTGTAACAGGTGAATAGCACCGAGACCTTAGGCACCGGGCAGATTATAGGTTATTTCACGGTCCAGTTCGCTCGCAGATTATTGCGACTTTTATGCCATGTAGCTGTTGCGAAAGGCGGAAAGCATCTGAGGAGTTTGCTCGCTAATGGACTTTATGGAATCGAGGGAAGCGTCCAAGACGTTCCACACGCGGTCTTCCTGCTGCTCCGAAGCGTTCCCTCCACCGTGCGCGAAGAGGAGATGCACCTCAAGCTTACATCTCCCCTCATCCATAGGGGTCACGGTCATGTGGCCGACGTATGAAGCGCCGCCAAGCGCTCCCCACCTCATCATCAGGTGGTGCGCATCGACTTCAAACCAGCCATCCGTTTGAAATTCGCGCCCATCGATTTCGCCGACAATCTGAAGGATGCCGTCCGATTCGCTACGTACAGATACAACGGAATCCAGGTAGCGGTGCATGTTCTGAGGGCAGCTGACAAAGTCGAACACATCATCTGCGGGCCTACCGACAGCTATGCTCGCCCTATAGTCGCTCATAGCTTTTAGAACCAGCCTCTATACTGTCTGTTCCCCTGGTAATTCACAGGGCATAAGCGTGAAATCCGCTTCTGACAACACTGAAGTGCTTTTCGATAGCTTCGTCCACAAGATGTTGATAGCGTTTCTGAAAGATGCTGCGGTCATATTGGGCGGCGTGCTCAATGAGGGACCGGGGATCGCACTGGTTGGTATCAAGCGAGTTCATGGCTTCCAGCAGCGAGTCCACACTTTGCTCATTGAAGAGCATTCCGCATTCCGGTTTCACGGTTTCCGAGGCTCCGCCGGCAGCAAACGCAATGACGGGCAGCCCTGCCGCCATCGCTTCGACGGGGACGATTCCGAAATCCTCATAGCCCGGGAATAGGAGGGCCCTGCAGCGGGACATCACCTTTTTCAGCTCGGCATCAGAGAGTCTTCCGTGAAACACGATGTTGTCGTATCCCTCCGCTCGGGCCTTCAGTTCTGCTTCCAGCGGCCCCGAGCCCGCGATCTGAAGCCAGTCTCCGCTCTGCTTACAGGCCTCAATCGCAAGGTCAACTCGCTTGTAGCCGATGAGCCGGCCGAAAACGAGGAAGCCTAGATCTTCACTCTGCCTTTCAACGTCGGACCACTTGCCTGTGTCAACAGGGGGATAGATCACGCCGTCTACCTTCCTTCCGTAGAATCGCTCTATTCGGTCGGCGGTCGTTCGAGAGTTAGCGAAGATTACGTCCGGATTCCGGGAGGCTTCCAGGTCCAGTTTTCGGAGGCGGTTGGCGACGGCTTTTTTCAGAAATGCCAGCTTGCCGGAACTTGCGCGATCATCGATTTCGGGCATCCAAAGGGAGCGGGCCGGCGTGTGGTAGTAATTGATGTGCAGCGCTCCCGGCCGCTTGGGGACCGCGTGCGCGAATGAGTGGCTGTCACTCAAAACGAGATCAAATTCGTCGGTTGCAAAACTCCGATACACGGCGGGTAGCAGGGGGGCATAAAGGTAATGCTTGGTCAGTGCCAGCGGTAAGTCTTGGATGTAGCTGGTGTGTACCGGAAGGTGCTCCACGAATTTCACTCGCTCTTGATCCCATTGCGAAGTGAAGACATCCCCGGGATACAAATTGCACACCTCTTTGAAGACGTCTTCGGATCCCGCAGGTACGGTAAGCCAGTCGTGCACCAGGGCGACATCAAGCCCTAGCTTCTGCGCGAGATTTACCTTCTTTTCAGTGAGAGTGTCCAACTTGTTTAGAAGGGGTAAATGCGCCCAAGTTGTTCCCTGCAGAAAGGAAGATTTGAGGTGGAATGAGCCTTCCCGGAGTACAATGAATTGTGCAGCGAATCCTTTTAGCCGCTCCGCGCGGTTTCTGCGCCGGCGTCTCCTATGCTATTGAGGTCGTGGACCTGGCACTCAAGATTCATGGCGCCCCGCTGTACGTCCGACATGCGATCGTGCACAACGAGTGGGTGGTCCGCAGCTTTGAAGAGCGCGGTGTCATATTTGTCGAAGACATCTCAGAGATTCCGTGCGGCTCGCCGGTCGTCTACTCCGCCCACGGCGTTTCTCCTCAGATTCGCCTGCAGTGTGCGGCGAGAAACCTGCACGTTATCGACGCCACCTGTCCGCTCGTAACCAAGGTTCATAACGAGGCAAAGTACTTCGCCAGAAAGGGCTACTTCATGATTTACATCGGCCATAAGGGCCACGTGGAGGCCGAAGGGACGATGGGAGAGGCACCGGAACGCATGGTGCTTGTCGAGACCCCTGAAGATGCTGAGGCACTAGAGATTCCCCATTACGAGCAGCTTGCGGTTCTCACCCAGACGACTCTCAGTGTAGAGGAAGTTCGGGCGACCATGGCCGTGCTCAATCGACGATTTCCTCACATTCACACTCCTGCGAAAGAGGATATTTGCTACGCGACCACCAATCGGCAAACTGCCATCCGAGAGCTCGCGTCGAAGTGCGACCTGGTCCTCATTGTAGGGTCGCAGACTTCTTCGAATTCAAATCGCCTGCGAGAAGTGGCCGAGACACTTGGGGCCGAAGCGCATCTCATTGCTGACAAGCGAGGCGTCCAACAGCTCTGGCGCACGGAGTACAGCACGGTGGGAATTTCTTCTGGCGCTTCGACTCCGGAGTCGCTCGTTGAAGAAGTTATCGGCGCTCTGCTAGAAGGCCAAGCGGGAGTTCCTGTGGAGATTTTGGAGACCGTAAGGGAGAATGTCAGCTTCAAGCCCCCTCGCGATCTTATTCAGCTTGCAATGGCGAGCGTCTAGCCCTTCCAGTCCCCGTGGACGATGACCCCATCGAGATCGCCGTCAGAATTTACGGGTCCGGCGAGGATCGAGTTTCGGATCGCTCCCTTAATCTGCACCTGAGCACCGGGCAGGACAACCGAATTTTCAATCGAGTGCGCCTGAACGTTCGCCCCCTCGCCAATCACCACGCGGTCGCTAACGGAGGCGTTTACTTCCGCCCCTTCAGCAATCAGAGTGCCGTTGGCGGTTAAGAACGCGCTCGTCTCCAGGAAGGAATCAAGGGTGCCCGTGTCGAACCAGATTCCGTCATAGACGCCCGCAAGGACCGTCTCGCCCTTGTCGATCAGCATCTGGATAGCATCCGTGATCTCATACTCGCCGCGAGCGCTTGGCTTTAGATCGGGAATAACATCCCAGAGCGCGGGCCCAAAGAAGTACATGCCTGCCATTGCCAGATTGCTCTCCGGCTCTTGGGGTTTCTCTACGAGTTTCACGATCCTCTCGCCCTCTACGTTGGCAACGCCGAACCTCCGTGGGTCTTCTACGGGCTTCACTATGTTCAGGTTAGCGGCTCCCGAATCGAGGAAACGTCGAGCCTGCTCCTTAAAACCCTCTCCATAGATCGCATCCCCAAGATAGAGAACGAAGGAATCCGAACCCACAAAGTCTTTCGCAAAGCCCACTGCATGGGCCAAGCCTTTGGGCTCCTGTTGTTTGACGAAGGTAAGACGGACGCCCTGCTCACTGCCGTTTCCAAGCGCCCCGCGCATCTGTGACTCGTTCTCTCCGACCACGATGCAGATATCAGTCACGCCCATTTCTTTGAGGCGATCGAACGCATAGTACAGGGTGGGCCGGTTTGCGAGCGGTAGCAGGGGCTTGGGCAGGAGGTGGGTAATCGGATAGAGTCGGGTGCCTTTTCCGGCAGCAAGAATGACGCCTTTCATGATGTTTTTTGCGGCCTGGGTGAAATTGCTCCCTGTGCCGCAGAAATGATACACGTGAAGAGGTAGCCTTTGCCGCACAATGACCGTGAACAGGATGTTCCGGGATTCGATAGCATGTGTTGCACTAGGGATGGTGCTTTTCGGCTGTGGCAAATCCGCCCCGCCGACTTATCCGACTTGGGCGAGTGCTCCTCAGCCTCAGCCGGTTGACGCCAATTCAACGAATGCTTTCGATGCCTACCGCCAAGCTGCCCTAGAAGCAGAAACCCAAGGTGAAAAATATATCACGCGGGTGTCGTTTTTTCCAGGGCACAAGAAGACTGCCACGGACCTGATCAAGTCGGCATCATCGCGAGTCTTCCAAGCAACGGCACAAACATCGCACTTCAGCTTCACCCCTCAAGAACCATTCGAGCAACGGCCCTATCATCGTGGATGGAGGCTGTTGGGCCGAGTCTTTGTCTGGAAGATCGAAGCGGCCTGCAAGGCTGAAGATTACGGCAGCGCCGTTACACAGGCTGTCGCGGGTTCGAAGTTCGGTTTTGACCTCACCGGAGGCGGTGCCATGGACGCCGGGCTCGGGATGAGCATCGTCGACGAAATCAGACGAACGCTGGCGCCACACCTCTCGAAGTTCGAGCCGAAGCAACTCGCGACACTTTCTGCAGGAATGGACTCTGCTCTGAAGCGGAAGACTCCTACCGAGGCCATCGTGGAAAACGAGCGCCAGAACTTTCTGTTGGCGATTCAAACCATTCAAGACGATTACCGATCAGGTGATTTCAAGAAACTTGAGAATGAGCTCGGTCCCAGCGGACGGGAAGGAGTCGAGAAGCTTCAGGCCGCCGGAAAGAAGGACGAGAGCGGTCGAGCAAAATATTTTGAAGGCTTTGCGCAGGAAGCGGAGCAAATCGCAAAAGAATACGCCGCCCATGCGAAGCTATCGGTTGAAGAGAGGCAGCATCATCCGCTAACCAAATTCTCCAAAAACCGGCCGTGGCGTGGCTTGGCTAGGCACTTTCTGGGGACGCTCGAGCCGCTATTGAGCCATGAAGCATCCACTACGGCACGTACACGCCTACTCATCTTGACCGCCAGGCTGCTTGCCCAAAAAACAGACGGCTTTCCCGACTCTTTGAAGGGCTTCAGCTCAGAGTTGGATAAGGACCCCTATTCAGGCAAAGGCTTTCTTTACCATCACGATGCGTCGCAATTCAGTCTCTACAGCGTTGGCCCGAATTTGAAAGACGACGGCGGGGAAACGGACGGGACCTTTTCAGACCCCGACCTTCTCCTCGAGCAAGGGTAAATCTCTCGAATTATCCTGCGGATCCGTTGGATTTTGGGTGCCGTCCAATCCAAACCCCAGGGTAGGGGACGTTTCGGTGGTTGTGGGATTGATGAGGCCCTTGCCATCGTTCGTATAAACCCACGGGGTGTCCCACAAGAGCTTCAATGCCTTATGAAAGGGCATCGAGTGGAACCGGTCGGGCCAGAGACGGGCAATGTGCTTCTCAAGCGTTCGGGCGTGCCTCGTCGGAGCCTGTGGGAACAAGTGGTGTGAGACATGGGCACCGAAGTAGCAGTGCGAAAAATCGAGCCAACTTAACCAGCGGGGAAGCGTCACCGAAAGCGAACTCGCCAACACGTCATCGTGGTCGGCAAGCGGGTTCAGGAAGTGGTTGGTGGCAATGTACGAGATGACGATCGCATTACCGACCATCAGCGGCAGCAGATATCCAAAGACAAAAACCTGCCAGCCAAGGAAAAGGGTCACTCCGATCCAAAGCACCTTGGGCACGATGAAGTCGAAGAGCAACTCGGCCTTCTCTTTCTTAGGCGTTTTAGGATCCTTTAGATACATCAGCAAAACCGTAAAGTTGTGCTGAGTCATCATCAGGGAGAAGAACCCAAAGATCACCAGATTTCGGGCAAGCGGCGACATCGTGTAGAGCCACTTGAGCACGGGATTGTTCTTGTACTCGTCGAGGAGGAATAGTCGGTCTGGATCGAGCTCACGATGCTGCGTGTTGCCGTGATGCTCATTGTTGTGCCAACGCGTCCACAGGCGTCCGCCGATAGCGAACGGAGAGAAGGCGAGGCTAGTGAGGAACAGGCGCAGCTTCTTGTGTCGCACAGAGCCGCCGTGACAGGTTTCGTGAGCTAAGAAGCCCAGGCCCGCAAAGCTGTGTCCGATGACAAGGCTGAGGATAGGTGCCAGCCACCAGGAAAAGTGGTTTGTGAGAAGCCACAAGCCGGAGGCGATAATTGCGGTATGGGGAAGAAACCAGAGAAGGTGTCTATTGTCTGATTTGAAATAGTGGTCCGGGAGTTCCTTTCGCAGAATCTGTCTGTAACGAGGGATTTCCGGCTGGAGAGTGTCGGCCATAAATTGCTTGGGCGGAAACGGACCCTTGTCCGTTCCCGTGATCGTGTTGTCGAAGTGCTTTTTAGCGGCGATTTTCTCTTGGCTTGGCTTCGCTAACCGTGAGGGTTCGTCCGTCAAGTTGAGAATTATGCGTATCTTGGATCGCGCTGTCAAGCTTATCGCCATCAATGTCGACAAATCCGAAGCCGCGGCCCTCGATGATGCGGGGGTTGCTGGCGCCGTAGCTGCCGAAGTGGGACGAGATCTGGCTCTCGGTCGCGGAATACGGCAGGTTGCCGATGTAAAGTGTTTTTGTTGCCATTAGAATGTCTCCTTTCGAATGTCCGAATCCTCGGGGGCAAAAATTCGGGATTGGAAAACGAGGCCCTGAGGCTGCATTCCGAAAGCGAAGTCCGCGACTTTGAAAACGTAACTTCATCATTCTACTCCGCACTTCACGGATGTATGCGATTTGTGCGGGGGTTCCACTTTTGAGCCTAACAAGCTATAATAGAGGAGGCAGTTCAATCGAACCTCCAATCCGCTGGTTAGCGTGGCCTTGTCTGAGGCCCAAATAGTTACCGGCTTGAAAAATACGGTCACAGCGCTCAGCGCCGAATCAGCTTATGATCAAGAACACCACCAAGCTCATCGACATTGAAACGAATCTCGAATGGCGAGTCGATCGCCGAACCAGAGGCGAAGATATCGACAACGGGCCCATGGGGAAACCAACGCAGACCTGGATCCTCATTCTAAAGAATCGAATGGGCGAGCGTCGCTTCGTTCCCGAGAAACGAGTATTCGAAATGTACAAGCTGCCCGAGACGGCAGCCTGATACATTTTTGGAGCGAGCGACTCTCGTGTCTCTAGCGACGTAGACTATCATCGTGGCAGCTCTCAGAGTGGCAATTCTCGGAGTAGGCAGTGTGCGCCACATGTTGCCCGTCGTCGCCTCTCTCGCCACTCACTTTGGCGAGCAGGATCTCGAGATCGCGTTTTTTGACGCGGACGAAGAACGGTTGGATTTGGTAGATCGCTTCGCGCGTTTGGCTTTCTCAACCACTCATGCGACGCATGCGCTGCGCTCGACTTACGATCCCGCAGAGGCTTTGGAAGGCGCTCACCTCGTGGTGCTCCATATCGGAGAAAATTGCGCACGAAAGATGCTCGGCGTACGCAGAGACCAGCCCGATCCCACGTCGAGGGCACTCCAAGAGCTAGTCGGTCTGATTCCCGACGACGCTCACTTATTGAACCTCCAAGCTGAGCCTCTGCCAGTCGACGGATACTTCGAGATGGACTGGCCACCGGCTCTCAATGAGGCCCAGAAGCGAGCGGTGCCTTACCAAATCCTCCGCTTCCTGCATGGGGAAGACTTTGTTTACGAGCTGATCAAGGAGCATGCCGGGAGCCCGTTGAAGGCATGGCTAGAGGATCCGACCTTTGCGGCGCGTCGCACTTCGTGATTTCCGTATAAGCTTGTAAGAGCCTTTCTGTTCAACTCTGCTCATGGAAATCATCACCTTACGCACCTTCGCGGCGGCCGCATATGCGACGCTTGCCGTTCTTAGCGCGGCCCAAAAGAAGCCGCTCGACCATTCGGTCTACGACTCTTGGAAATCTGTTCAAGGCACGCAACTATCCGACGACGGAAAGTGGATTCTCTTTCGAATCGCTCCCCAGGAAGGCGATGCCGTGGCGGAGATAAGATCTACTTCCGGCGACAAGAAGCACCTGATCCCGCGAGCCGGGAACGTCCAGTTTTCGCAAGACGCCAAGTATGTCATCGCGACGGTTGTTCCTGGCTTCATCGAGGCCCGCGACGCCCGCCGAGCGAAAGTGAAAGCTGAGGATCTTCCGAAGAACTCACTGGTGATCGTCGATCTCGCGACGGGCACTCCAACGACTTTGGAAAGGGTCGCCTCGTATATGATCGCCGAGGACGACTCGGGTTGGATCGTGTATAAGCCGGAGCCTGCAAAGCCAGCGGCAACTCCGGCACCCGCCACTCCCGCCGCAAAGCCTGCGGAGGCGCAGCAAGGCACCCTCAAGAAGAAGGCGGATCATAAAGCTGGAGAAGCGATCATTCTCCGAAACCTCGCCACCGGCAAAGAAGAACGAATCGAGGACGTGGTTACCTATCGATTTAGCAAGAATGGCAAGGTGCTCGTGTACACGCTCTCAACCAAGGACGGGGCAGGCGACGGAGTCATCTGGTACGACCTTCCTAGCGGGAGCAAGACGGTAGTGGCGAAGCAAATGGGCCGCTATCCTCGCCTTGCGATGGACGAAAACGCCACCAAACTAGCTTTCCTGACTGACAAGGACGACTACGCGGCCAAGGCGCCGAGCCAAGCGATCTACCTTTACTCGGCGGGCAAGAGCCAAGTCGTGGCGAAGGAGGGATCGTCCGGTATTCCCGCAGGCTGGTGGATTGGAGAGAGCACGCAACTCAGTTTCTCAGACAGTGGCAGGCGCCTCATCTTCTCGACCCAGCCCAAGCCTGTCGAAGAGAAGAAGGACGATACTCCGGACGACGAAAAGGCCGCGCTCGACGTGTGGCACTGGCAGGACCCGACGCTGCAGCCCCAGCAGCTGTTGCAAGCAGCGGCCGAGCGTGGAAGGTCGTACACCGCTATCGTCAACTTGGACACGAACAAGGTCGTCCAACTCGCTACTCCCGCCATGCCAAGTGTTCAGCTCGGCTCAAAGAGCGATGCTCCTTTCGGACTAGGCTCTAGCGGTTTGGACTATCGCCTTGAAGCAAGCTGGAACCTGGGATTTAACGACTACTTTGTGGTCGATCTGAATACCGGCGGTGTCAACAAGGTGCTGAGCAAGTTCGATGGCTCCGCCAGCATTTCACCCGGTGGCAAGTACATCTATGCCTACGATCAGGCGGCCCAGCGTGGCCTCGTCATCAATCCGCAAACTGGTGTGCAGACGGACATCACTAGGGATATTCCGTTTCCGGTCTACGACGAGCTAAACGACGACTTCACCAATCCTCGCGCCTACGGCTCCGCGGGCTGGCTGAAGGGCGATGAGCGCATTTTGCTCTACGACAATTTCGACATTTGGTCTGTCGACCCAATGGCGAAGACGAAGCCCCTGAATATCACGAATGGCTTCGGCAGATCATTGAACACCCGCTTCAGATATGTACGCACCGATCCCGAAGAAGTAGCCATCGATTCGGGCAAGCCCATGTTGCTGAGTGGCATGCATGATTTCACAAAGGCGGACGGTTTCTTCTGGGACAGCATGGCTCCGAATGTCGTCCCGACGAAGATCGTGATGGAGGACAAGAGCTTCTCTAATCCGACAAAAGCAAAGAACTCGGATGTCATCACCTATACGCGCTCGGACTTCGCCGAATTTCCCGACGTGTGGCTCGCTGACAACCTGAACTTTCAGAACTCACGCAAGGTCAGCGATGCGAATCCTCAGCAGAAGGAATATAACTGGGGCAAATCAGAGCTCATCAGCTACACGAGCAACGACGGGATTCCCCTGCAAGGCATGCTCATCCGACCCGAGAACTTCGATTACGCGAAGAAGTATCCGATGATTGTGTACTTCTACGAGAGAAGCTCAGATGGATTGCACGGCTACCGAGCTCCCGCTCCATCAGCGTCCGTGATCAATCCAACCTTGGCAGCGAGTCAGGGCTATCTGGTCTTGATTCCCGACATCGTGTACAAACCGGGCTACCCAGGTGAGAGTGCGATGCATTCGATCATGCCAGCTGTGCAGGAAGTGATGAGGCGAGGCTACGTCGATCCCAAGAAGATCGGGTTGGACGGTCAGAGTTGGGGCGGCTACCAGATCGCTTACATGGTCACCGAAACTAATATGTTCGCCTGTGGATTTGCCGGTGCGCCTGTCACCAACATGTTCTCGGCCTATGGCGGCATCCGGTGGGGAAGTGGTCTTGTACGGCAATTCCAGTATGAGAAGACTCAGAGTCGTATCGGCGCAACCATGTGGGACAGCCCCCTGCGCTACCTGGAAAACTCTCCGCAATTCTTCTTGGACAAGGTTAAGACCCCTCTCCTGATCATGGCCAACGACAAGGATGGAGCGGTCCCTTGGTATCAGGGCATTGAGCTCTTTACCGGGCTGCGACGGCTACAAAAGCCGTCCTGGCTGCTGGTCTACAACAATGAAGACCACAACCTGGTCCAGCGGCGTAACCGAAAGGACCTCAGCATCCGCAAGCACCAGTTCTTCGATCACTATCTGAAGGGCGCACCCATGCCGGAATGGATGGCAAAGGGCCTTCCCGCCACCGAGAAGGGCAAGAACTTCGGCCTGGGACTACCAAAAGGCTAATACGCAAAAAGCCCCTGACGTTTGGGGGTCAGGGGCTTTTAACTTGGTCAGCGGACGCTGACTTTATTGCGCGGCGAAGCGCTCTTGCTTGCCGCACTCTTGGAGGATGCGCTCTTCTTCTTGGACTTGCTGTCCTCCTCAGACTCCTGCGCCGCTTCCTTGTTGACGCGGCCCTCGGCAATTGCCGTGAGCTTCTTGTCCGCATTTTCTTCTTCCGCGAGGATCTCCTCGATCAGAGGAATGACGTCGGTGTAGCCGAGCTGCTGGGCCCAGGCACGAGCGGTGCCATAGTTGCAGATCTCGTAGTGTTCGATCTTCTGGGAGGCCGCGATGAAGTTCGCGTCGAGCACGGCGCCCTCCGGCTCTTCCATATGCTCCTCACCCTCTTCCAGGATGCCCTTCATGCCCATGCACACCTTGCCGCTCGGCTTGAAGCCGCGGATCTTGGCGATTTCTTCGACGCGTTTGGTCTGACTCTTTGTCTCCTCCAAATGCATTGTAAGCGCCTGCTTCAGTTCTGCGTCGGTAACCTTTTTGATCACCTTCGGCAGCGCCTTCTCGATTTGCTTCTCAGCGTTGTAAATGTCTTTGATCAGGTCTTCAAAAGCCTCTTTCATCGAACTCATGTTTTGTTTGCTCCTTTAAAGGCGCGCAAAACGCCCCCTTGAGTTGATTGAGTTACGAAGGCGGGTGTTCCGGGCGGGAGGCTTGGTGTCGCATTGCGGAGGGTGAAGCCTAGGAAGCTGTTGATCAACCCGCGTCTCTGGCTGAGGCTGTAACGTCTTTTCTTTATGCAGGGACGTGAGAAGCTTCAGACTCAGCTGTTCGGAACGAAGCCTCTTTCAGAGGTTTTGCCACTTGACCATCCACTTCGCA